>CAWIVA010000055.1:0-97432 GCA_963839225.1 uncultured Acidobacteriaceae bacterium | reverse complement strand
ATACCCAGAAGGATGTGATTGCCAACAACAAACGGCTGCTCGACTTTGTGCAAGCGGGCGGACGGTTGGTGGTGCAATACAGACACCCTCGGATACACGCCGGCGGCGGGGGATTTCAACTCTGGAAAATTCACGCCGTATCCGGCAACTCTGAGCCGGGCGCGGGTTTCGGTGGAGGATGCACCGGTGGTGATGCTGGATCCGGGGAACGCGATTTTTCATTCTCCCAACGAGATCACGCAGAAAGATTTCGCAGGATGGGTGCAGGAGCGTGGGCTGTATTTCATGTCGCAATGGGATCCGAAGTTTACGCCGCTGCTGGAATCGCATGATCCGGGGGTGCCGAATGGTCACTTCGTCGCCGCGGGTCAGGCCGGGGATATATTTGCCCACCGGATCGTCGAGCGTGAGTTTGCCTTCTTCCTGAAGCAGCAGGATCGCCGTCGCGGTGAACTGCTTGGAGATGGAGCCAATGGAGTAGCGCATCTCGGGCGTGGCTGCGAGGGCGGGGGTGGTTGCTGTGGCGAGGCGAGCGCTGCCGTAAGCGTGCGTGTAGACCAGCTTGCCGCCCTGGACCACGGACAGCGATGCGGAGGGAACGCCGGTCTGGTCGAGAACCTGCTGGGCAATGCGGTCGACGCGATTCTGCAGGGCCGGGTCGAACGTGTTAACCGTCTGCGCCTGCGCGACTGCTGCCAGCAGGATCATGACTACCGCCAAACCGAGTTGCATCTTCTTCTTTCTGATCAAGAACTAACCTCACCGTATGATTGCGCTCATCTTGCCGCCACCGATTAAGGTAACAGCCCGGCGCGCGATGCGGTAGGCTGACTGAGGCGGACTGCACGATGGGCGCCGATCATTGAGAAATTCCGGGAGGTCGGATGGAGCGGTTGATCGAGGGGCACAGAAGGTTTCTGGCGGAGGTGTTTCCCCTGAGGCGGAGCCAGTTTCACCTGCTTGCGGAGTCACAGGCGCCGGAGTGGCTGTTCATTACCTGTTCTGATTCGCGCGTGGTTCCGGACCTGTTTTTGGGCACCGGGCCGGGGGATCTGTTTATTACGCGCAACGCGGGCAACGTGGTGCCGGTCACCAGCCAGGATGCGGATGGAGTAACGGCGACCATCGAATATGCCGTCGAAGTGCTGAAGGTGAAGCACGCCATCTTGTGCGGGCACTCGGATTGCGGCGCAATGAAGGCGGCCCTGGACCGCAAAAGCCTGGAAGGACTGCCCAAGGCCAAACGCTGGCTGCACCACGTGGAAGCGGCCTTTCAATACCGCCAGCCGTTGAACCCGGCAGACGGCGAGAGCGCGGAGCTGGCATCGCTGATTCGCGGCAACGTGGTGGCGCAACTCAAAAATCTGCAAGCGCAACCTGCCGTCGCGCGGGAGGCTGCATTGGGAACGCTGACGGTGCATGGCTGGTACTACGACATTTTGAGCGGGCGGATCGAGGAGTACGACGAGGGGACGGGGCGGTTTGTGGCGCTGGTGGGGTGATTGTTAAGGATGACACAAAATAGTTGCTGAAAAGAGCAGAATCATATAAACTAGTTTAGTAAACTGGTTGATACATCAAGGGTTGATTTTGGAGGTTCTATGCCTGCTGTAGATAGCGCTTATACAGAAGTTGGAGCTTTTGACGCCAAGACCAAGCTCTCTGAGATTCTGCGCAAAGTCGAGCAGGGAGAGCGATTTACCATCACCCGGCGCGGCAAGGCTGTGGCCGATGTTGTGCCAAGCCAGGTGCGGAACCGGCGCCGTGCGTCTGAGGCTGTGCGGCGGCTGCTGGCCATGCCACGGATTGAGGGCATTCCTCCTGAGACGGTGAAGGCTTGGATTGAAGAGGGACGCAAGTGAGCCTGGTTCTGGATGCGTCAATGGCTTTGGCGTGGAAGTTCAAGCGGGTAGACCCGATGGAAATCCTGCTAGCGGAGCAGGCGCTTCGGGAACTCGATAATGTTCAGGCCGTGGTTCCGGCGATTTGGTATTCGGAAATTGCAAATGGAGTTCTGCGCGGCGAACGCCAGGGAGCAATCCAACCTGCTGAGACTGCGTACTTCCTTAATGAGCTGGCTCAAGCGGATATTGTGATTGATGAGGAGTCTCCACGGACCCGTCAATCGACGGTGGTGGCCATGGCTCGGAGCTATGGACTGACAGCGTACGACGCGACCTACCTGGAACTGGTCATGCGACAAGGGGCGGTGTTGGCTACGTTCGACCGGAAGCTGGCTGAGGCCACCAGGGCTGCGGGCGGGCGGGTGTTTGGCGATCCGGCCTAGAGGGTATCACGCGTCATTCTGAACTGCAATCCACGTTGAACCCATCTAGCTGTGCGCGGTTGCAATAATACTTTCGCATTATCCCAATGCTCCTGAAATCCGTCGGGCTGTGAGGATAAATCGCGCGCAAATCCCTTTCAGCGGCTTCCACGATATTGAGACATGCGTCATGCAGCGAGTTGGCAAACAGATAGGGAACGGCCGGGCGGTAATGGCATTTGCCAAATAAAGCAACAGTGGGTGCCCATATTATGCACCCTTCAGGCCTTCCTACGCGCATGCTGAGCCACTTGAGGCCGTCGGGGTCGCATCGCTTCGCAAGATAGTTCGCGGGCCAATAGAGAGAGTCCTCATCTCCTCGCCCGGCCGCGAGAACTTCCTTCATAAACGCAGTTACCTCAGGCGTTTTGAAATGGCAGGCGACATGGATAATGCCGTCGCGGACAAGTTCGTCCGGCTCCGTCCGGTAACGTACGAGCAGCCTGTGTGGATTGCCGCGACGCTCAAGTTCTGCTGAAACCGCCCAACCTGTTTCAATGTCATTCTCTACACCACATATCTTCCAATCCGCAAAGCAATCGACGAGTTGATTGGTGGAGAATGCTGGAAGCCTCTTTGTAAGTTCGCCGGAGATGGCGTAGATGTCGGCCGTACCGCAAATAGCCTTGTCCTGGAGGCAGGTTTTCAGTTGGTCCGAAGAGCGCTTGCTCAAATCAGGTGCGGCGGGAGCCTTGCCAGATTGGCTGTAAAAGTTCGAAGCGGTGAGGAGTAGAAGGAAAATGCAAAGCGTCATCTTCATGCTCAGAGTCCGAATGAGTTGAATATAGCACCGCCTCTCAATGCACCCCCGGCGGCGGAGCGGCGGGCCTGACGGGCTTTTTGAAGAGCCATGCAGCGGCTGCGCAGATGAGAGCCAGCACTGCAGTCCAGCGGAAAACATCCACGTAGGCCATCATCGCGGACTGCTGTTCCATCAGCCCGTAGAGAAATCCAAAAGATCCGGGCCGTGCCTGGGCGGGGCCGACGTGGTGTGCAAGATAACCGGCGATGGCGGTGGACTTTTGTTGCAGCACCGCTGTGGATGATGTGAGGTTGGCGCCCAGGTAAGTCTGGTGCAGTGCTGCACGGCGAATCAGGGCTGTAGTGGCCATGGAAATCCCAATCGATCCTCCGATGTTGCGCAGCATGTTGGCCAGGCCGGTGGCGCTGCCCATATTCTTGTTGGGAATTGTGGCCATCATCATGGTCGACAACGGAACAAAGACAAAGCTGAGCGCAAAGCCGGTAAGTGTGATGGGGATCAGCAGCGTATAAGGGCCGATATCGAGGTCAACTGTGCCGAAGATGAAAGCGCAGGTGGCGAAGCCGAGAAAGCCCGCCGTGAGCAGCTTGCGGTTATCGATGCGAGATCCGAGAATGCCGATGACGGGTGAGCCGATAAAGGAACCGATTCCGCGCGGACCCACGACCAGGCCGGCAGTGAATGCGGTATAGCCGAGGATCTCCTGATAGTAGAGAGGCAGAATGGCGATAGTGATGTAGATGCACATGCCTAGCATGGTGATGAGGATGCATCCGGTGCGGAAGTTGCGGTCCTTGAGCACGTGCAGGTCGACCAGTCCCTTCGGATTTGTCCAGGAGCGCCAAATCCAAAGAAGCAGCGCGACGACCAGGGCTGTAACGGCCCAGCGAACCCAGAGAGCCCGCGAACCAGTCGTCTTCCTGGCCTTTATCGAGAACGATTTGCAGAGCGCCGGTCCAGACCATCAGCAGTCCGAAGCCGATGTTGTCGAAGGGTCCAACCTTGGCATTCTTGATGTAGGGCGGGTCGTGAACGAAGCGGCTGACCATGAAGACCGCCAGCAGGCCGACGGGAATGTTGATGTAGAAGGCGTAGCGCCAGCTGAAGGTGTCAGTAAGCCAGCCGCCCAGTGTGGGACCGATGACCGGGGCCACCACGATGCCCAGCCCATAAGCGGCCATGGACATGGAGCGCTGCGCGACCGGAAAGCTCTCCAGCAGGATGGATTGCGAGAGAGGCTGCAAAGCGCCGCCGCCCGCTCCCTGCATTACGCGCGCCAGCAGGATGACGCCCAACGACGGGGCGGCTCCGCAGAAGAAGGAAGCTACGGTGAAGATGATTACGCAGGTGAGCAGAAACCGCTTGCGTCCAAAGCGGCGGGCGAACCAGTTGGAGGCCGGAAGGATGACGGCGTTGGCCACCAGGTAGCTGGTCAGCACCCATGTGGCCTCAGAGTTTGAAGCCGAAAGCGAGCCGGCGATATAAGGCAGCGCCACCGAGGCGATGGCGGTATCCAGCACCTCCATAAAAGTAGGCAGCATCACCGAAGCTGTGACCAGCCAGGGGTTGACTCCCTGCGTGAGGGGATAACGGGCTTGAGCGGCGGCGGTCGGCATTGATTTGGAGGCTTTTTTGAGGGTAAACGATTGGAGGGCTGGCCGTCTGTGAGGTCCGGCAGGAGCAGTAGATAAGACGGACTGCACGTCTGCTATTTTAGTATCGCTCTGAAATCTTCATTGCTCAGGATCAGTCCCGGGACGCACTGATTTGCCGCAGTTTCTTGATGGCGAGCAGCACAGCAAGGAGCGAAAGAACAAAGACACCGCCGGCGATGAGGAAAGGCTGGTCAATACCGGTCTGGGAGATTGGCAGCTCTCTAAAGCTTCCGGCGATGCCGGACCACCAATAAGCGAACAGTCCTAGGTCCATGACCACATGACCAATGATGCCCTGAATGAGCGATCTGGATGACCAGGCTAGAAGTCCCAGCATTGCGCCGGCTCCCGAAACGATGGGCACCATCCCCAGCAACGCCCACGCCTTGGTCATGTGCACCGCGGTAAAGGAAAGCGAGGAGATCAAAATTGCAATCGGCGCTCCGTGGCGCTGTTCGATGGGACGTTGCATATAACCGCGAAACCCTGTCTCTTCGCAGATGCCCGACGATATCGCAGATACGACTACGGCCAGCCACTTCAAGGGCGCGGTGGGGATGAAGGAAAGATCGTAGCCCTGCCGGAATGCAGCCAGTGGAAAGGGTACAAAGCGGAACAGCAGCACAATGGACGAGTGCACCGTGACTGCGAATAAGAGCGCGGCGAGAACGCCCCAGAACCATTGATTTGGCGAGAGCGGGCCACGGCGAAAGGCGGCAGCGCGGGCAGTCTCCGTTCGGCGCGGCGGACCATCGCCAGCCGCCCACCAAAGGTAAAGGACGAGGAATGCCGCCTCAGTGATAGCTGCCAGCTGCACGTTCAGGTTTTGCAGCAAAACGAACCAAATGTTGGCTCCAACCATCCCGATCAGCAGCCCGGAGACCACGGCTCTGAGCGAAACAGGCAATTTCGACCAAAGATTGGACCTGCCGCTCCCCATGGTCCCAAACCTCCCGCCCGATGCCTTTCCTGCCCGCATCAGCCTTTGGTACGCATCATCATTGGCCAAGAGAGCCGGATTTGGCAAGCTTTAGTTTTAAAGCGCTGTAAATACATGACTTGAAGGCACATAAATGGATAGTGCATGCAAAATTAGGAGTTAGCAACAGGTTTATGGAGATGCCCTCAAATAAAGTTGACACTATCTCACTCAATGGCGCATCTTATAAGAGTCAGAAATTCTCAAACAAATAGGCAGGGACAAACATGGCAAAGATTATTGGCATTGACCTCGGCACCACCAACTCGTGTGTCGCGGTACTGGAGGGCGGAGAGCCCAAAGTGATTCCCAACGAAGAGGGTTCGCGTACCACGCCCTCTGTTGTGGCGTTTACCAAAAATGGCGAGCGGCTGGTGGGACAGGTTGCCAAACGGCAGGCCATCACCAATCCTGAGAACACTATCTTCTCCATCAAGCGCTTCATGGGCCGCCGCTACAACGAAGTGAGCGACGAGATGAAAATGGTGCCCTTCAAAGTGGTCCAGCAGGGCGACCACGTAGGAATTTTGGCGCAGGGCAAGGAGTACACCCCGCCCGAGATTTCCGCCATGATTCTGCAAAAGCTGAAGAAGAGCGCCGAGGCCTACCTGGGCGGGACGGTGACCGAGGCAGTCATCACCGTGCCGGCCTACTTCAATGACGCGCAGCGCCAGGCCACCAAGGACGCGGGAAAGATCGCCGGCCTCGACGTAAAGCGCATCGTCAACGAGCCCACCGCGGCCGCTCTGGCCTACGGGCTCGACAAGAAAAAGGACGAGACCATCGCTGTCTACGACTTTGGCGGCGGCACCTTCGATATCTCCATTCTGGAGGTAGGCGAGGGCGTGATCGAAGTCAAATCGACCAACGGCGATACCCACCTGGGCGGCGACAACCTTGACCAGCGCATCGTGGATTGGCTGATTGCCGAGTTCAAGCAGGAGCAGGGGCTTGATCTCTCCTCAAAGGGCAATGAAATGGCCTTGCAGCGGCTGAGAGATGCCGCGGAGAAGGCCAAGATCGAGCTTTCCACAACCATCGAAACGGAGATTAATCTGCCCTTTGTGACCGCGGACGCCACCGGGCCCAAGCACCTGGTGCGCAAGCTGACGCGCGCCAAGCTCGAACAGTTAGTTGAGGATCTGCTGGATAAGTCCCTGGAGCCATGCAAGAAGGCAATGGCGGACGCCGGCGTTACCGCCAAAGACATCGACGAAGTGGTCCTGGTGGGCGGCCAGACGCGCATGCCCAGGATTCAGGAGATGGTCAAAAAACTTTTTGGCCGCGAGCCGAATCACAGCGTCAACCCCGATGAGGTGGTTGCGATCGGCGCGGCGGTGCAGGCGGGCGTGCTGGCCGGCGAGGTCAAAGACCTTCTCCTCCTGGACGTGACGCCGCTGACCCTGGCTATCGAAACGCTGGGCGGAGTGGCGACGCCGATGATTCCGCGCAACACCACCATTCCGACCAAGAAGACGGAGACGTTTTCAACCGCTGCCGACTCGCAGACCGAGGTTGAGGTCCACGTGCTGCAGGGCGAGCGGCCGCTGGCCGCGCAGAACCGCACGCTGGGCAAGTTCAAGCTGGCGGGCATTCCGCCGGCGCCGCGCGGGGTTCCGCAGATCGAGGTCACATTTGACATCGACGCCAACGGCATCCTGAACGTGACGGCCAAGGACAACGCCACCGGCAAGGACACGCGCATCACGATTACATCGAGCTCTGGTCTTTCGAAAGACGAGGTCGAGCGCATGGCCAAGGACGCCGAGGCGCACTCTGCCGAGGACAAGGAGAAGCGCGACGAGATCGAGGCTCGCAATCAACTGGACGGACTGGTCTACAACATCGAAAAGATGTTGAAGGAGAGCGGCGACAAGATCCAGGGTCCGGAGAAGGGCGAAGTCGAGTCGGTGCTGGCAGAGGCAAAAAAGACTCTGGAAGGTACGCCGTCTTCGAAGGAGCTGAAGGACGCCCACGAAAAGCTCACCCACGCCAGCCACAAACTGGCCGAGGTGCTCTACAAGGCGAATGCGGCTTCGGCTACTGCTGCGCAGGGCGGACCTTCGGAGAGCGCCAGTGCAGGCGCAAGCGAGCAGAAGAAAGACGAAGGCGTGATCGACGCCGAGTACGTGGACGTGGACGACAAGAAGTAAGCACCTGCGTGCGTCAGCCGCGCAACCGGCGGAAGACTTAGGGGTGGGCGATGAAACATCGTCCACCCCAGTTTCTTATGGTTGAATTGAAGCAGGTATTCTGAGCGCAACCGCATGAGGCTTTGCATATTAACGTTCTCGGGCTCTGGCAGGGTGTGTGCAGGGAAGGCAATCGTGGTTTGTACCTTGATTTGACTTAAGAAAGCACTATGGCGACGACCCAAAACAAGGATTATTACGCCACGCTAGGCGTGAAGAAAACGGCGACTTCCGACGAGATCCGCAAGGCGTTCAGGAAAGCTGCGCGCAAATATCATCCGGACGTGAACCCCGGCGACAAGAAGGCGGAGGAGAAGTTCAAGGAGATCTCCGAGGCTAACGACGTTCTGAGCGACGAGAAGAAGCGAAAGGTCTACGACCAGGTGGGGTTCTACTCCGACCAGATCGACCCGGCGACGGCCGAGGCCTATGCGCGGCAGCAACAGCAGGGCGCGGGCGGGCGGCCTCCGGTGGACTTCGAGGGCTTCGACTTCTCCGGATTCGGCGGTCCGGGGCACCAGACGGCGCAGCAGACGGGTGCGGGCTCGCAGTCGTGGGGCAGCTTCAAGGATATTTTTTCCGGGATATTTTCCGGGGCCCAGCAGCCGGAGCGGCCGCGCGGCCCGCAGCCGGGGACGGATCTCGAGTACCAGGCCACGGTGGACTTCTGGACGGCGATTCGCGGCGGGCAGGCGCGCATCCAGGTGAACCGCCAGGAGACGTGCCCCACTTGCCATGGGCAGGCGCACACCGGCGGGCAGATGCAATGCCCGGAGTGCAACGGCACCGGGCAGGTTTCGCAGATGGGCGGGCGGATGAAGTTCAACATCACCTGCCCGCGCTGCAATGGGACAGGACGGGCTACCAACGATTGCTCCACCTGCCAGGGCGAGGGAGTGGTGAACAAGACCGAGACGGTCGATTTTCGCATGAAGCCGGGAACGCGCGACGGGCAGCGCATACGGCTGCCGGGCAAGGGGAATGCGGGGTTAAATGGCGGCCCGGCGGGCGACCTCTATATCATCGTCCGCACCGGGACCAACCCGGTGTTTACGCGCGTGGGCGACGATATTCAGTTGACTGTGCCGGTCACAATTGCTGAGGCCTCGCTGGGGGCGAAGGTCGACGTGCCGACGATCGATGGGCGCGCGCAGTTGAAGATTCCTCCCGGTACCCAGAGCGGGCAAAAGCTGCGCATGCGGGAGCGGGGCGTGGAGAACGCGCAGCGGCCGGGCCAGCGCGGCGACCAGATCGTGATTGTGGAAGTGGTGGTGCCGCACTTGCAGGACGAACGCAGCAAGGAGATCATGCGCGAGCTGGCCAAGCTGAATCCCCAGGACCCGCGGGCGGCGCTGTTTGAAAAAGGCAGGGACTAGGGACTGAGGGACCAGGGAATTCAGTTAAGTGTCACATTTCTGACGACACGAATTACGATAGGCTGATTCGAGATAAGACATGACTGCAAAACGTAAGTCGAAAGGCGCATACATGATCTCGGCGGTGGCTGAGATGTACGAGATTCATCCGCAGACGCTGCGTCTCTATGAGCGCGAGGGGCTGCTGAAGCCGTCGCGCACGGAAGGCAATACGCGGCTTTATACAGATGAGGACCTGGAGCGGCTGGAGTTCATCCTCAACCTGGCGCGGGATCTGGGAGTGAACATCGCGGGCATCGCCATCATCCTGCAGATGCGGGAGCGAATGGAGGAGATGAACCGGCAGATGCAGGGCTTTGTCGAGTACGTTCGCACGGAGATGCTGGCGCGGTTTCAAGCTGCGGCGCCGGGCTCGGGCGCGATCGTGCCCATGCGCAAGCCAACAGTTGTGGCCAGGACTGCCTCGCCGCGCAAGCCGTAGAATCTCTCCGCGCCGGCCCTCCTGGTTTGTATTTTCAATAGAAGCACGCAGAATCTTCTCGGTTCGCCCTGAACCGGTATTCTTGTACCTGTATGTTGTACGTCCTTCTCGGATTGGCCGTATTCGGCCTGATTACTTCCACGGTGTTTGCGGGCATGGTGCTGTGGGCTGTGCCGGGCTACCTGCGCGAGCGGCGGCGAGCCTTGATCGAGCTTGAGGCACGGCCTGGGTTTACGCCGCCGCTGACCCTGCTAAAGCCGCTGCATGGGGACGAGCCCAGTCTTGAGGCGCACCTGGCTACATTTTTTGAGCAGGATTATCCCCAGTACGAAATTTTGTTCTGCACGCGCTCGGCCGAGGATGCCGGTTTGGAGACAGCGCGCAGAGTAGCGGCGCGATATCCAAAGATCCCGGTGAAGTTTCTTTCGACCGGCGGCCAGCCAGATTACATCAATGCCAAAGTAGCCTCGATGGAGCGGATGGAGGTTGAGGCGGCGCACGAAATTCTGGTGATCAGCGACAGCGACGTGCGCGTGACGCCGGATTATCTGCGCGCTGTGGCGCTTCCCTTTGCCGACCCGCGGGTGGGCGGAATGTGCTGCATTTATCGCGGCGTGGCGGCTGAAGGCGGCCTCTGGGCGCGGATTGAAGCCGTGGGCATGAGCGTGGAGATGACCTCCGGCGTGCTGGTGGCGCGGGGGATGGAGGGGATGCAGTTTGTGCTGGGTCCGACGATGGCCTTTCGACGCGATGTGATACGGCGGATGGGCGGGTTCCGTGTAACGGCCGACTACTGCGCGGACGATTTCGTGCTGGGCAATGAGGCCTACAAGTTAGGCCAGAAGGTGGCGCTGAGCCATCACGTCATCGACCACATGGTGATCAATTCGAGCTTTGCGGCTTCAATGAGGCACCAGGTGCGTTGGATGAAATCCACTCGGTTTTCGCGGCCCAAGGGGCACTTCGGCACGGCGTTGACGTTCAGCCTTCCATTTGGGCTGCTGGCGTGGGGAACGGCGATTCTGCTTGGGGCTCCGTGGTGGGGTTTGGCGCTTTTTGGCTGGAGCGTGGCCACACGCCTGGCGCTCTCGGTTGCGGTGGGCCGTTTCGTGGTGCGCGATAAAAGCTGGTTTGGATTGCTCGCGCTTTACCCGGTACGCGATCTGATGGGGATCGGCTTCTGGGCTGCCAGCTATTTGGGCAGCCGGATTCTCTGGCGGGGGCGGGTCTTCGAGCTCCTGCCGGGCGGGAAGATGCGCGCGGCGGGATAAGTTTGTATTCGATGTTTTCGAGCGAAACGAACCCAGACACAAAGGGCGTCCGCGTAGAGCGGGCGCCCTTTGTGTCGTTAGATCAAGCCGCTTTAGAAATCCAGGCGCAGCGACATTTGCACCTGGCGCGGGCTGCCGATGGTATGCAGCGTGATGCCCAAACCGGCCGGACAGTTATAGAACGAAGTGTTTGTTTGGTTGCCATTGACATCACACCCCGTAGGCAATGGCGTTGTGCCTTGCACCGGATAACCGTCGTAGTTTTTGTTTTGCTCTACCTGGTCCCCAGTTACGTCGAAGCTGGTGGTGTTGGTCAGGTTGAAGACGTCAAGAGAGTAGCGCAGCTTGGTCCGGTTTCCGATGGATGTGAGTTTCACCAGGGAGGCATCGGCGCGTTTTTGCGGCGCCTGGCGGAAGATGTTGCGTTCTCCATGCGAGACGAAGGTGGTCTCATACGGATCGGTGGAAGGGATGGCGCCGCCCAGGTCTCCGGGATTCAACAGGGGGACGGTAAAACAGTTCAGGTTGAGCGCGGCACTGCTGACACCCCATGCGCCGGATTTGCCGGTGGAGGCGCTCTTTGCAGTGCAGCCGGGAGCCAGCGGCACGATGGGATCGTTGATGCCGTCGGTGACGCTGTAATAGATGCTGCCTACAGCGCCGCTGAAATCGATGACGCTGAAAGGCTGCCCGCTCTGCAGAACGGTTAGGCCGTTCAAGCTCCAGCCGTTGGTGAACCAGCCTTTACGAGAGCCTTCGGGCTCAAAGTTGTGCAGTTGGTAGGTGTAGGTGAAGTTGAGCACGTGCTTGCGGTCGAAGTCGGCCAGCCCGTAACCCGAGCGCAGGTTATCGGGATTGTCGCCGGTATAGAACAAGCCCAGGGCGCTCTGTTCATCGGTGGTGTGAGAAAAGGTATAAGACGCGCTCGCCGTAAATCCGTGGCTAATGCGCTTTTCCACGTGAATCTGTCCCGCGTTGTACATCGAGATGCCCGCCGCCTTGTAGTCGATTGATTCCGCTGAATATCCGATAAAGGGCACGCGCAGGTCGGTATTGCCGCCTTCGTAAGTGGCCAGGTAAGGGGTGTTGTCCGGGAGATTGATGGGCACTCCTGAATTCTCCACCGTGTATCCGTAGGTGTAGTTCTGATCGCGGATTGGGTTCGTTGTGGTGGCGATCCCGGGCTGATTGAAGGGTGTGGGAATCACCTGGTGGCGGCCCACGTTGCCTACGTAGCTGATATCGAAGACGAGGTCGTTGCGCGGCTGCCACTGCACGTCGAGGGTGTAATTGATGGAATAGGGCAACTTGTTCTTGCGGTCGTATCTGCCCATGGAGAAAGGTTCCGCGCCGTAGTTGAGAATGTTATAGGCGTTGGGTAGGAATTGTGTGATGTCTGAGGCTTTGCCTGTGGGCGCCGGTCCCAGCGTTGCGCCCCAGGGTTGAGCGAGATTGGCGTCGGCGGGATTGCAGGTGGGAATGTAGCCCTGGTAATAGCTGAGGTCGGCAGTATTGCAAACCTGCGAATTGACGAAGGGCGGAGCCTGGGTCACGCCGAAGGGTCCGCCTTCGACCAGGCCGGCTGCGTAGCCGGGAGAGAAATAAGTAAACATTTCTCCGCGGTCGTAATAGAAGCCGGAGCCTGTGCGAACCACTACCTTGTTGTTGAAGCGCGTAGGCGTCCAGGCAAAGCCCAGCCGCGGGGCGATACCCCATTGACGGCCGGTGAGAGTGGTGTCGTGACTGTTCTTTGCAATGACGTAGCCGTTGTTGGTGATGGTCCCATTGGGATTCGTTGGGTCATCTGCAGTGCCTGCATCGAAGAGGCTGGGATCGAAGTTAAACAGGCGATTGTATTTCTCGCTGAATCCTCCGTTCAGGTCGTAACGGAGGCCGGCCGTCACGCTCAGATTGGGACGCAGCTGGTATTTGTCCTGGAGATAGAGGCCGGTTTGGTTGGCGCGATAGTAGCGGTCGCCGTCACCCTGGAGAAAGGTGCTGGTCAGGAAGTCGTAGTTGGTGGTGACGAGGCCCTGAACGAACTGTCCGAAATCTGCTGAAGAGGTGGTGCCCGCGGTTCCGGGACGCCGATCGCGGGGATT
Organism: uncultured Acidobacteriaceae bacterium; assembly: GCA_963839225.1. Lineage (GTDB taxonomy): Bacteria > Acidobacteriota > Terriglobia > Terriglobales > Acidobacteriaceae > Telmatobacter. The sequence continues at coordinate 84,287 of CAWIVA010000055.1, read as the reverse complement.
CAACTGCGTGTGCGACCAGCTTCCGCCAAAGTTCAGAGTATGTTTTCCCAGAATCCAGGTGGCATTGCCCGAGGGCATCCAGCGATTTTGAAAGATGCCGGTGAAAGAGCCCTGGTTCGATCCGGGGCCGATGTAGAGATTTTCAAGCGCACTGGTGGGGGTGTTGATGCCCAGAATGTCAACAATGGTGACTCCGGCGTAATAGGGTGAGCCCAGGTTGTTTACCCCCAGGCTTTCAGGGCTAAAGGGTTGCAGGTTGGTCGAGTAGATCTTCTCGCGAATATAACCAAGCGTTTCGGTCACGCTCAGGTTGGTCTTGAGCACATTCACGTTGTTAACTGAGAAGACCTGGCTACCCGCATCCAGATGCTGGTCGAAACCCGGCACATTCGAGTAGGCATAGGGAGCAATGGTGGGATCGTGCTGGTAGTAGTACTTCAGGGCCAGCGTGTCCTTGGCGCTTGCATTCCAATCCAGATTGGCTACCGCCTGATCGCCGAGAAAATAGGCCGTTCCGGGAAGCGAGACGTCCCAGGGTTGAGTCACTGACGGAATGCTGCTGGGGTTGGGTATGAGCCACTTACCCGGCTCGCCCTTCGCGGCCGGTTCGTTGAACAAGCTGTAAGCCACACTGCTGCCCGGATTCACAGTGTTGTTATTCAGTTGGGCTCCGGTCAATGTGGATCCCATTGGGCAGTATGAAACGGATGGGCACCATCCGGCATTCGCCACGGCAGCCAATCCGTCGGCGCTGCGGTCGTCTGTCAGTCCCACGGGAACAGAAAATCGCGAGTAGCCGATCTCCTGATCGGAGACGTGCAGATGCTGATAGCTCAAGAAACCGAAGAGCTTGTTCTTGATGATGGGACCACCCACCGTCCCGCCCGCGGTGTAGCGATGCAGCTGGGGAACCTTCTGGTCGGCGGGAATGTCGGGATCGTTATTGAAGAAGAACGGCGCCGCATTGATCCAGTTAGTGCCGCGATGAATGTAGGCGTTGCCGTGGAACGCGTTGGTTCCGGACTTGGTGCTCATATCAATGTGCGCGCCCGCGGTTGCGCCTTGCTGCGCGTCGTACATCGATGCGTTCACGCGCACTTCTTCAAGCGTCTCGGGAGCGGGGCTGGGGATGGAGTTGCCGATGGAGAGATAGATGGAGGCGCTGCTCTGAATGATGCCGCCGGCGGTGCTGTTGCCCACGCCGGTATTGTCTGTAACGCGGAACGAGGGCACCTGGCTGGTGCTCTTGCCGTTGAAGAGATTGCTGGCGTCCACGCCGTTGAGCAGAAATGTATTCGAAGTATCGCGCTGTCCGTTGGCCCAGATGGGAGCGTTGCCCAGGCCGGAGTTCACGCCGGTGCCGCCGGGCAGCTCCGCGCTGACGCCCGTGGATTGAATGGCCAGTCCGGTGAAGCTGCCGGTCGCAAGCGGCGCCATTTCGATCTTCGCGTTGTCGAGCACGTAGCCGTTGGTGGTATCCACGGCATTCAGCACCGGCGTGGCCTGCACCTCAACGGTCTCGCTGGCCTGGCCTACCTTGAGCTGCGCATTCACCGTGGTGGTGCGATCGGCCTGCACAGCGATGTGCTGCGTCTTCTGCGCTTCGAAACCATTGGCTGTATAGGTGAGCGTGTAAGTGCCGATGGGAAGATTCACAAACGTATACTCGCCGGCGCCGTTGGTTTTCACCGCGCGCTTCAGCGAGGTCTGCTCGTCCACCAGCGTGACGGCGGCGTTGGGAATCATGCCGCCTTTGGCGTCGGTTATCTGGCCGGTAATGCCGCCCAGCGTTTGCTGTGCAAACAGCGGAGAGCAGCACAGCGCAACGGCCGCAGCAACAGCCGGCAGCCAGGAGACGGGAAAAGAAGAAGTACGTATGGAATTGGTCACTTTGCAGGCCTCGTAGAAAGAGTTTTTCCCAATGGGTTTCTCGATGGCGATCGAGAGACACTGAGCCTAATTGCCGGTTCCCGCGCTCCTGGGTCAAGCCCTTTTAAAAGCCGGGTCCCTGCAGCGCTACTTGACTGTTGAATTGGTATTTCCTGAACCGCAGAATGCAAATAGGATAAACGCTGCTGCACGGAATTCAACCGGATATTCATGGAATTTCGGTTGCAAATTGCGGGCCAGATGTGCAAAAACCGGACGGAATAAGACTTTCGCAGGCAGAACAGCATTCAGCTGCCTGATGCTCTCAAAAAAACTGCATATACTTGAAATCATGACTGGTAAAGGCAATCCCGACTTTATGCGGCGCGCCATTTGGCTGGCCACGCAGAGCGTGGCCACAGCAGCCGGCGGACCGTTCGCTGCTCTCGTTGTGCGCGACGGCAGGATCGTGGGCGAAGGCATCAATACTGTGACCGCAAGCCATGACCCCACGGCCCACGGCGAAGTGAACGCCATTCGCGCCGCCGCAAAAACACTGAACAACTTCACGCTGGCCGGATGCGAACTTTACAGCAGTTGTCAGCCATGCCCCATGTGCCTGGCCGCGGCTTACTGGGCGCACATCGACCAAATCTTCTACGCTGCCAGTTCTGCCGACGCGGCCCGTGCCGGCTTTGACGATGTGTTTCTCTACGATGAGATCCGCAAGGAGCCCTCAGCGCGCACGCTTCCCACTACGCAGTTGCTGGGTGACGAAGCCTGGGAAAGCTTCGCGGCATGGATCGCTTCGGACACCAAGGTTAAGTACTGAAGCGCTGATTCCAATCGGTCAGCGCGTCGACGCGCGCGGTCTTCCGTTGCCGGCCTGCTCTGCCGCTGTTCTTTCAAAACAAATTCTAGAAAGCGATTCGCATCTCGGAGATCAGAATGTGGTTCGAGGGGTGGAAGCTGGATGTGGCGATCTGCATGCCGCTATCGAAAACCAGAAAAGCGTGCGTGGGTTTCCAGTCTTTGCGCCTCACTACATAGTAGGCCGCCGGAGTGATGTAATTCGTCGTCCTGCGATCGAACGGCCCGCCGTAGTTATAGATTGCGTTGTCTTCGATATCAAGCCACAAATGCGCTGTGGCATGCCATTGCGGGGTCACGTTCCATTGGATTTGACGGCCCTGGGCCGCTATTTTGCCTGAAGGCAACTGGCCGCCCAGCGTGGACTGCACATTGAACCGTCCCCATGCGCGGCCCGCGGCCAGATTGGGCCAGTAAACCGAGGTAAGCGCGCCATTCTGATGGCTCCCGGTAGGCGCCGAGTAGGCCAGAAGCGCCGTCAGCGCGTAGTTGCCATGCTGGGCGTTGCCGGATGCGATGCGAAACTTGCCTTCGACTTGAGTGTCGCCAAAGCCGTCCTGCGCCGTAGCGGAGTTGTTCTGGATGTAAGGCGGCGCCATGAAATTGAACTGAAAGCGACTTCCGGCGATCACGCCGATGGTGTGGCTATTGCCGTAGTTCACCGTCTGCGTGCCGGCAGAAGTGTAGGAGTTTGCAAACGAAAGCCGCACCGACTGCGTAAGCCGCGAGTCGGGCTGGTAGAGCGGGCTCATCCACAATGGCTGCACAGCCGTCATGCGATCGTTGTGCGCCCTGAAACGGGCATAGAAAGATTGCTGCGCCGGTGCGGCACAGGCTCCAGTCAGGATGACGGCTGAAAGCGCCAAGGTCAACAATCTTTTATGTTTATCCACGGGTCGTATTACTTTATATCAGTTCTTACGCCGGTAACACGTGATTCAGGACACGTAAGCGGCTTTCGATCGCCAGCGGCAGGGCACAAGAATTCTCGCCTGACAAGGCGCTAGAAAAGGATCCGGAGTTCGGAGATCAGGTTGTGATTGCAGGTATGAAAGCCGGAGGTAGCAATCTGCATGCCGCCGGCAAAGACCAGGTAGGCGTGTTCCGGCTTCCAGTTCTTGCTTCGCACAACGTAGAAGGCCCCAGGGGTAACAAAGTTCTGCATGTGTCCATCGTGGCTGCCCTCGAAATAAAAAGTAGCGTTGTTTTCAAGCTCGAACCACGCATGTGTCGTGGCGTGCGTCTGCATCAGCGCATTCCACGCGATGGTGCGGCCCTGCGTGGCGATCTTGCCCGTGGGCATGGTGCCGCCCAGCGAGGACTGCGCGTTGAAACGCCCAAACGCGCGGCACCCAACCAGCGTCGGATTCCAGGTGCCGGTGTAGGCGCCGTTTCTGTAAGTTCCGGTGGCAAAGCTATGGCTCAGCAGCGCCGCAACGGCGAAGTTGCCGTGCTGCGCATTGCCTGAGGCGATGCGAAGCTTCGCCACCAAGGAGGTATCGCCCAGACCGTCTTCTTCCGTGGGCGTGTTGTGCTGGATGTAGGAGGGCGGCATGTAGTCGAACTCGAAGCGACGGCCGGCATGACACCCAGTCCGCGCCCGTTTCCATAACTCACCGTCTCAGTGCCTGCGGCGGTGTACTCGTTTGAGAATGCCGCCCGAACAAATTGAATGAGCCGCGGATCGGCCTCCACCATTGGCGTCACCATAGCCGGCTGCATCGCGGCCATTTGCGCATTGTGCGCCCTGAACCGCTGGTAGAACGATTGCTGCACCTGTGCCGCACAAGCGCCCGCCATGAAGGCCGCCGAAACGGCCAACGTTGAGATGGTTCTTACTCCGCTCATGAGTCGAATTCATTTATAGACGTTTTCGCTTTTGCTGCAAGTGATCCATGACACTTGAGTCTCTTGCAAAATTCCGTTGAGACTGCAAAATGCGTCAGGACACGTCTTTAGTCGTGCCGGAAGAGCAACAAAATCATGTTGGGCTTTAGCCTCTGCGATTTTTGCTTTCCGCGATTTGCTATTCCGCAACGGCTAAAGCCAGTATCTAAATTTGGCTCTTTACCGCACGACTAAAGTCGTGCCCTGACACAATATGTAGCCCGAAGGTAATTCTCCAAAAGGTCACTAGTGCCGCCGCAATCCGCGCAACTATACTTCCACCCATGCAAGTAATACGGTTCACACTGCTTATCGCCGCCTCCGCAATAGCCGCAGCCCAATCCAGCACTCCCGCGCCGGTGCAGATGCCGCCCGCGACAGAGCGCCCTGTGAGCCCGGTCTGGCAGATGCAGGATTCCGGCACAACTGCGGGCCTGCGCGGCATCGATTCAGTAGACGGCAAAGTAGCCTGGGCAAGCGGCACCGGCGGAACGGTGCTCAAAACCACCGATGGCGGAGCACATTGGCAGAAGTGTGCCGTGCCGGATGCGGATAAAGATGGTGCAACGCTGGACTTTCGCGGCGTGCAGGCGTGGGACGCGACGACGGCGATTGTGATGGCGAGTGGGCCGGGAGAAAAAAGCAGGCTGTATAAGACGAAGGATGGGTGCAAAACATGGTCTGAAAATTTTCGAAATGATGATCCAAAGGGATTTTTGGACGTTGTACAATTTGTCCACTCGGACTTCGGTTTTGCAATCGCAGGCCCCAACACTGGTGTCCTCATCGGCGATCCGGTCGAAGGTCAATTCAAAACAAATGCAATGATGTTAGGTTACGGGTGGTTTCTTGATACAGCTGGTTGCAAGTCCGACGCGGGTGAAGCCGCTTTCGCAGCCAGCAACTCATCTGCATTTGAGTTCGGAAACAGAAGGTACATTCTCGGCACTGGCGGCAGGCTTGGAGCAGCAATACATATTTCTGCATTGCTCTATTCAGGTGACGGAGCAGGCCCATGCAAGCGAATCCCGGTTCCGATGGCAGGTGGCACGGATTCCTCTGGAGTCTTCTCTGTGTTTTTTAAGAGTCTAAAAGTTGGCATCGCTGTCGGTGGCGATTACAACAAACCAAATGAAAGTAGAGGTACTGCTGCTAAGACAACTGATGGCGGCCAGCATTGGACCCCCTCAATAAAGTCTCCCCACGGCTACCGCTCCGCCGCCCAATGGAGTGAGTCCCTCAAACTCTGGATCACCGTAGGCACCAACGGCTCCGACCTCAGCCGCAATGACGGCAAAACCTGGCAGCCGCTCGACGACGGCAACTGGAACGCTCTCTCTCTGCCCTTCGTCGTCGGCCCAAACGGCCGCATCGCTCACCTCAATGCTGCCGCCCTACCCAAACCATAGCCCCGCGCGAAGCGCAGTTGACCCCACCGCAGGTGGCGCTCCCTACAGGAGAAGAAAGCATGCCCCGTCTGTAACGCTGCCTTGAGTACTTCGGATAGAACGCCCGCTGACCCGTCTGCGCGGCCCGGATTCGCGGAGGCGCTCTAAAACGAAAAACGCGCACTTCGCCGGACTCTTCCGCTCAGCGCAACATGCGGTTGTTGGGGATGTCGCCGAGCAGCAGGTAACCTCCATCGCCAAACCACACTGGACCCTCCGCCCAGCGCGTGCCGATGTAGAGGCGCTCGATGGCGAAATTCCCGTGCCGGTATTTGGCAATACTCGGATGAAGAATTTCAATCGCCGGGTCGGGACACCTAGCGGCCTTGGGCAGACTCCAATCCTTGGCAACTGCCAGGGGATTCGCCGCCAAAGTCGCGCCCGCCGCTGTGGCCAAGAATGTTCGTCGTTGCATGGTGTCCCGCTACTCCCGCGCCCTTCCATGGCGGATTCGATTTTCGTTTATATCGGCCTTAATTATCTCCCTGTTTTACGCCTCGGCTTGGTGGGCTGCCCTCAAAATCTGACCTCCAACCTTTGGCCCGGGACGTGGGTTGCCTCAAACTTCGCCAGCGCTGTGTCCGGCGCCCATTGAAATGGGACGATCTCACCCCGGCCATTGGTCACCTTCTTGACTGGCTTCGGGCTGAAGACCACAAAGCGGATCAGAGTTCCTTCGGCGGCTTCCGCCGAGAGCAGCAATCGCTCTGTGGCCTTGTCGAAGTCTTCCACAACCGGCCTTCGCGTTCCGAGCGCCGACAGGACTCGCGGTCCTTCCTCCTTCTGAGCCAGAACGACGTGCCGGTAAGCGCCTCCTCCAAGCCCGATTTTCAAAGTGCCTGTGCCCGTATCCAGCAACTGCTGGGCCAGCGGGTCCCAGGCCAGGCCGCCCTGAACAACCGGCACTTCCGCAGTCACCGCTGAGTTGCTGGTGTTGATCAGAGTGGCAAGTATCCGGCCGTCCCGCTCGACCACATTGGTCACAACTTCCGGCGGACTGACCTTGAGCCGCTCCTGCCCATTGATGCCGAGATTCCAGGAGGCCGTGCCATCGTCGAAGGAGCGGAACACGTCGAAGTCGTCGAACGCCTTCCGCGGCTCGTAGTCCGGCCGCTGAAGGCGGAGGTCACCATTCATGAGGTCACCATTCAGTATGTCTTCATCTCCGTGGTACTGCGGTAGGAAATTGATTAACGTCGCGAACGACGCCTTCTGTGCCGCGTTCCAATGCGTATCTTCCCACAGGATTTCCGTCGGCTCCCCAAGACGGTAAGAGGTGTAGAGCCACTGCCGCTTGGAGGGGGCCAGCCCGGTAGCATCCGTGCTCTCCCCGACCAGGCGGATGTCTACCAGACTGGTGATGAGTGCGGTCGCCAGGATGTTGGTGTTGGACTTGATGATGGCGTGCGGGTTCTTCGCCTTCAGCAAGTTGTGAGCGTAAATCAACATGTCCCGGGAACCCAGGACGGTCGCCTTGCGGAAGCGCCCGCCGCAGCCGTGCCGGGTGTTCTCGCAGACCATCCGCTGGTACCAAAAGTCGAAGTAGATACCGTCAAAGTCGTAGTCCCGGATGACGCGGCCGACCTGCTGCTTCCAGAACGTGCGCCACCCCTCGGCGCCAGGGCACATCAGCGTGGTCTCCTGTTCCGAGTCGTTGCGGTAGCTCATCTCCACCCGGAGGTCCGCCCGCACGCCAGCCCTGGAGGCATACTCGGTAGTCGGCTCGATGGCCCACTCCTCTCCGTGATCTCGCCATGCTTGTGTTGCGTGCGAGAGGTCCACCAGGGTTATGTAGGGAATGATCTTTATCCCGTACTTATGACAAAGCTCGATGGTCCGCCGCAGGTCGGCTTCGTTCAACGGAATATAGTCGCCGGATCGCCAGTTGGCTATGCCGAAGATTAGGTTGTAGCCGTTCTGCGCCAGGACACGAATCTGTTGTTCGTCTGGTAGCGTGAGATGCTGAACGTGTTGCCAAGGCCCCAGATTCTCGCTCTTGAGCATCGCATAGTAGGGGTCGAATTTCTTCGAAGGCGTCACCGCCAGCGCGAACTGCCCACCTCCGGTCCAGCCTGGTTTGGCGAAGACTCTGGTTCTGCGGATGAGAAAATTCTCCCAGCGCACTCCTCCGGCACGGCGCCTAACCGTGAACATATCGGGCTCGTCCGTGCGGCCCGTGCTATCCAACCGGTTGAAAGTCTGTGAGCTGACGTCCCAGGTGGTGACTTCCAGGCCTACACTCTGATCGCCGAGCCAGATCCACGGAATCCAGGTTCCTGCAAGGACATTCTCCTGGGTTAGCTCAGAGAGGGCACGAAACTCGTAATCCGTGATTTGTGAGGTCGATTGCTCCGGCATCCAGTTGAGGAATTTCGCCAGTTCAGATCGGACTGCGCCTCCGGAAAGCGTAAGCCAGCGAAATGAGCAGTCGTCCAGCGCGGCATTGTTCACCGTCACCAGAACGACTCCGTCGATAGAGAAATCGTAAGTGATCGAGTAGCGGAGCGGAAAACGTTGTCCGTCCGCCGAAGTGTACTGGCCTTCCGCGGCTATCACGACTCGGGACGGATCCGCCGAAGAGATCGTGACACGAGCGTGCTTCTCGCGACTCGCTGTGTAAGGAGAGTAATCCGGATTCAACTGTTCGGCCACAAAGAGGTCTGGGATCGGTGTGCCGTCAGTGATCTCCCGGCCAGTCACTTTTACAGAGCCAATAAGCCCGTTTTCCTTGTTGACAATGTACGAAAAGGTCTCGCCGGAGATCATCACCGAATTGGCGCTTTCGGTCACCTTGAGTTCCTGCTCCGGCGCGAGAGGGCGTTTCGGCTCGATCAGGCTCAGCTCAGGGCCGCGCGGCACTCCGTATCCCATTTTGAGCGCCGCCGCTACCACTCCCGCTGAAGTAAGAAATTGCCGTCTCGTTCCTTTCATCAGATTTTTCCTCGCTTTCTGAACGGTTTCAGTCCGGTGCTCCGAAATGTGAATTGAGCCATAAACCGGAATTTCTTATTTGGCATCTCCAGGCCCCTACTTTACACCACGAAAGCCCGCCGAAAACGGCAAACCGCAACCCTGTAATGCGAGCCACGCGACCTGATTTCCTGAAGAAATGTTAGGCATGCCCCGTCTGTAACGCTGCCTTGTGTATTTCAGGTGCCCGGTCCGCGGGCCGCATGCACGTCCCCAGCCCCCGGCGCGGTAAAATAGAGTCAATCGAATGGCTCAAACTTCCCCAGCGCTGCCACAGCAGGCATCCCGCACCGAGCGGGAGCCGGAGTTTCGGGCACCCGTCGTTCAGGTTGAAGGCCTCAAAAAGACCTACCAGACCGTCCGCGGCACGCTGAACCTCTTTGAGCAGCTCCACCTCGAAATCGAGGCCGGCGAGATGGTGGCCATTGTGGGCCAGTCAGGCGCTGGAAAAAGCACGCTTTTGCACATTTTGGGAGCGCTTGATGCTCCCTCCGCGGGAACTGTATACTGCGCCTCAACCGATGTGGCCAAGCTTTCCCCACGCCAGGCCGCGGCTTTTCGCAATCGGGAGATCGGCTATGTTTGGCAGTTCCACTACCTGCTGCCGGAGTTTACGGCGCTGGAAAATGTGGCCATGCCGCTCTTAGCCAGCGGTATGCACCACTCCGAAGCCAGGGAGAAAGCGGCGAACTGGCTGAGGGAGGTCGGCTTGGAAGATCGCAGCACGCATCGGCCGGGCGAGTTGAGCGGCGGCGAGCAGCAACGCGTGGCGCTGGCGCGGGCGCTGGTCAATAATCCCCGCCTGTTGCTGGCCGATGAGCCTACCGGCGACCTGGACGAAGCAACCGCCGGCATGGTCTTCGACCTGATTGAACGCCTTCACGCGAGCCACGGCCTCACTTCTATTTTGGTAACGCACAACACCGATCTGGCGGCGCGCTGTACGCGGGTTTTGCGTCTTGAAGGCGGCCGGCTCACACCTTTGGCAGCCAAACCTCAAGTGGGATTGCAAGATGGCGGCCTTTGACAGAAAATGCACCATTCCAGCGTTTTTTGAGTCTTAGTAAGTAAGCAGTCCGGTCCAGTTTTTATCCAGCCGGGCTGCCAGGGCAGGATGGACGTATCCCCAGCAGCTGAACGCCGGAGATTTGCCGGGAAGCCAGATCGCGGCAGCCATCCTAAAAGGGCCATTCGGGGCGAATGTGCATTTTCCAAGCCGCCTCCGATGGCGTAGTTCAAAGAAAGCACCCGCGGGTTGGGCTGAAGCCGGCAAGTTCACCGGACAGCCACTCCAGCCGATGGCTTTGTTCAGGGGAGATCAAAAATGTTCGAACGCTATACGGAGAAGGCACGGCGAGTGATCTTCTTCGCGCGATATGAGGCCAGCCAGTTCGGCTCGCCCTATATCGAGACTGAGCACCTGCTGCTCGGCCTGCTGCGCGAGGACAAGGCGTTAACCAACCGTTTTTTGCGCTCGCATGCTTCAGTGGAGTCGATCCGCAAGCAGATTGAGGCGCACACCACAATTCGCGAAAAGGTCTCCACCTCTGTTGACCTCCCGCTTTCAAACGAGTGCAAGCGAGTACTGGCCTATGCGGCGGAAGAAGCTGAGCGGCTGGGTCACAAGCATATCGGCACCGAACATTTGCTCCTGGGTCTGTTGCGTGAAGAAAAGTGCTTTGCTGCTGAGATCTTGCAGGAGCGCGGACTGAAGCTGGCGCAAATCCGCGACGAGCTGGCCCGCGTGACTCAAGAGAAAGCGCCGCCGCAGCAGCGCCAGCGCGAGTCGAGTTTACTGGCCGAGTTCAGCCGCGACCTTACTCAGGCTGCGATGGATGGGCAGCTCGATCCCCTGGTGGGCCGCGACGGGGAACTGGAGCGCGTGGTGCAGATTCTCTGCCGCCGCACCAAGAATAATCCGGTGCTGATCGGAGAGCCGGGCGTGGGCAAGACGGCGATTGTCGAAGGCCTTGCGCAGCGCATCGCCGACGGCGAGGTTCCCAGCTTCCTCGCCGACAAGCGCGTCCTCGGCCTGGACCTTTCGTTGATCGTGGCCGGAACCAAGTACCGCGGCCAATTTGAAGAGCGGCTAAAGACCATCATGAAAGAGCTGATGGAAAATCAGAACTCCATCGTCTTCATTGACGAATTGCACACACTCGTTGGCGCGGGCTCAGCCGAGGGCTCGCTGGACGCGGCCAACATCCTCAAGCCGGCGCTAAGCCGCGGAGAGATTCAATGCATCGGCGCCACCACCCCGGCCGAGTACCGTAAATCGATCGAGAAAGACCGCTCGCTGGAGCGCCGTTTCCAGGCTGTCAAGGTGCCGCCGCCCAACGAGGCCGACGCCATCAAGATCATCCACGGCATCAAGGACCGCTATGAAAAATTCCACGCGGTCAGCTATACGGATGACGCAGTCGAGTTTGCCGTCTCGCATTCGAATCGCTATATCCCCGACCGATTCCTGCCCGATAAGGCCATCGACCTGATCGATGAGGCCGGCGCGCGCGTAAAGTTGCGCCAGACCTCGCTGCCCGAGGAGATCACCGAGGTGCAGAAGCGCATCAAGTTCATCGTGCATCGCATGGACTCGGCCATCGCTAACCACGAATTCGAGAAGGCGCGATTCTATTCCGATGAGGAGCGCAAGGAGCGCGAGAGCCTGCGCGCCCTGCGCGACAAGTATCACCTCGACGACTCAGCCGCCGGCATCGTGGGCCGCGAAGATATTGAAGATGTGGTCAGCCGCTGGACCGGCGTGCCCGTTACCAGCATCAAGGAAGAAGAGACGCAAAAACTGCTGCGCGTGGAAGAAGAACTTCACAAGCGCATCATCTCGCAGGAGAAGGCCATCGGCGCACTGGCGCGGGCTATACGGCGTTCTCGCGCCGGTCTCAAATCTCCGCACCGGCCGATCGGAAGTTTCCTCTTCCTCGGCCCCACCGGCGTAGGCAAAACGGAGATGGCGCGCACCCTGGCCAACTTCCTCTTCGGCTCCGATAAAGCGCTCATCCGCTTCGATATGTCAGAGTTCATGGAGAAACATTCAGTCTCCAAGCTCATCGGATCGCCTCCGGGCTACGTGGGCTACGAGGAGGGCGGCCAGTTGACGGAACGCGTCAAGCGCTCGCCATACTCGGTAGTTCTTCTCGACGAAATTGAGAAGGCACATCCCGATGTGTTCAATATTCTGCTTCAGGTCTTTGAGGACGGCCAGTTGACTGACGGGCTTGGCAACACGGTCGACTTCAAGAACGTGATCCTCATCATGACCTCGAACATCGGCGCGCGGCACCTGCAAAAGAAACAGGGACTCGGCTTCCAGAGCGAGCGCGAAGACCTGGTCAGCGAGAAAGTGGAGGAGTTGGTCAAAGGCGAAGTTAAGAAGACCTTCAACCCCGAGTTCCTCAACCGCCTCGACGAGATCATTCTCTTCCAGTCCTTGTCTGACAGCGACCTGATCCAGATCGTCGAACTGCTTGTGCAACAGTTGAACGCCAACCTGGCGCAGAAGTCGATTACGATCTCGGTCACAGAAGAGGCCAAGAAGTGGATTCTCGATAAGACCCTCACTGACCGCAGTTACGGCGCACGCCCCTTGCGCCGCGCTCTGCAGCGCTACGTCGAGGACCCATTGTCTGAAGCATTGATCGCCGGAAAGATCGTTGAGCGCCCGGCTTTCCTCGAGGTCTATCTCGATTCCAACCAGCTCTTCTACCGGCCGGTCAGCGCGGATGAGAGCGTCAGCGAAGAAAAACCCGCCGGCATTCTACTCTTCAGCAATTGAGGCCGGCTCATCCACACATCCGGGTGCCCCAGGTTCTGCTTTTGGGACCTGGGATTCCACAAAACCTAAGCGCCCCTGGCGAGCCCGCCGGGGGCTTCTTTATGGAGTGAACATCCAGTCATCCCAGATTGAGATCAAGAGCCTGCCGCTCTAAACTACCTTCGTATGCGTCTTTTTGTCGGAATCCCTCTGGCGGCAGCGGTTGTCGGCGAGCTTGCGGCGGTCTCGGCGCGGCTCAGGTCCAAAGAGGATGGCCTGCGCTGGACGGCGCCGGGATCGTGGCACGTTACGCTGCAGTTTCTGGGCAATACCGGCGAGGAGCAATACGCGAGCCTGGTCGAGCATCTTCTTGAGGTGCATTCGCCGCCGGTTCAGGTGCGGCTTGAGGAGTTAGGCTTCTTTGAGCGCGCTGGAGTTTTCTTTGCCGGTGTGGGACTCACTCCCGAACTGCTTACTCTCGAAAAGCGCGTGGCCGGCGCGACTGGACTTTGCGGATTCGTGCGCGAAGCGCGGCCTTACCATCCGCACATCACGCTGGCACGCTGCAAAGGCGAAGGCCGGGAACTCCGCGAACTGAAGGCCCGAATTCAGCGCCGGCACGCCTTCACACCATTCGTCGCTGAAGAATTTCTTCTCTACGAAAGCCATCTTTCGCCCGGCGGCGCTCGCTACGGGATTCGCGAACGCTTCAAGTTAGGCCGTCAGGGCACACAGAGATGATGTGGGGTACGCTTCGAACGGAGGGAGCAGGGGCCTGCAAGCCCCTGAACCGGGCGGGGAGATTACGGGGGCTTTAGCCCCGGGCCTGAAGGCCATTGAGTTTTGCGACCGAGCTTCGCGGGGCTAAAGCCCCACGCTCCCGTTCAACAATTTGCCAAGCTCTTCTACGGCAGAGGGAGAATTTCTTTAGGCGCCGGCTTTTACAGGCGCCGGCGGCTCGACAGGCGGCTGATTGCGGGCGGTTTTTACCATCTTGTTGCGCTGTGCGCGAAGTTTGAGGAAGGCTTTGGCTTCGACATAGAGCCGGGGCAGATCGCGATTCACAAACGCCTTCCATACCACGCGGAATGCAGCCTTGGGACGGAAGTAATACTCGTCATAGAAGCGGTGAACCATCTCCAGCACGTAGTCGGTAGGCAGGCCGGGATATTCAATGTGCGCCATCTGGTGGCCGCCCTCATCCATCATGGCCGTGGAATTCTTGATAAAGCCGTTGGCCTTGGCGTAATCGTAAAATTCGGTGCCGGGATAGGCGTGGGCGATGGAGACCTGGATGGTTTCGCAATCCAGGGTCTTGGCGAAGTTGATGGTGTTGCGGATGGACTCTTTAGTTTCGCCGGGAAGGCCCAGGATGAAGTCGGCGTGGATGGTGAGTCCGAGCTTGTGGCAGTCGCGCGCAAAGTCGCGGGCGCGCTCCACCGTTGCGCCCTTCTTGATGTTCTTCAGGATCTGCGGGTCTCCAGACTCGAAGCCCACGATCAGCAGCCTGCAGCCGGCCTCGCGCATGGCTTTGAGAGTGTCGTAGTCGGTGGTTACGCGGGAGGTGCAGCTCCAGGTCAGTCCCAGCGGCTTGAGCTTTTCGCACAGCTCGATGGTGCGGACTTTTTGGATATTGAAAGTATCGTCATCAAAGAAGAACTCCTTGACGTCGGGGAAGTTTTCCTTGGCCCAGGCCAGTTCAGCAGCAACGTCGTCCGAGGACCGCTTGCGCCAGGCGTGACCGCTCAGAGTCTGCGGCCACAGGCAGAAGGTGCACTGCGCAGGGCAGCCGCGCGTGGAGTAGAGCGCGATGAAGGGATGGAGCAGGAAGGGAACGTTATAGCGCGTAACGTCCATATCGCGCTTGTAGATTTTCGTGGCCCACGGCATTGCGTCCAGGTCTTCCACCTGGGGCCGGTCGGGATTATGGACGATCTTGCCGTCCCGCTTGTAGCTGATGCCGAGAATCTCGTTGAGGGGTTTTCCCTGGGCAAACTCTACCACGGAGTAGTCGAACTCGCGGCGGCAGATGAAGTCCAGCGCAGAGCATTCGTTGAGGGCGCGGTCCGGGTCCGTGGTCACCGGGGGGCCGACAAAGGCGATGCGAATGGAGGGGTTTGCGGCCTTGATAGCCTCGGCGAGGCGCTGGTCGCCCTCCCAGCCTACTGTTGAAGTGAAGAGCACCAGGAACTCGTAGTCCTTGCTGATCTTGATGGTCTCTTCCGCGGAGACGTGGTGCGGAGGGGCATCGAGCAGGCGCGAGCCCTCGAGCAAACCGGCCGGGTACGTAAGCCAGACGGGGTACCAGTAAGACTCAATTTCGCGCGTTGCGGGCCAGCGCGAGCTTGCGCCACCGTCAAAGTTCTCAAACGAAGGCGGATTCAGAAGGAGTGTTTTCAGGGGCATGGGTGACATCATTACAATTCTAACATTTTGACGGGTTTTGAGCCGTTTCGTTTCGGTTTCCCGTAGGTGGTTGAATCTAAGGGTCATCGTAGAACTGGGCAGGGAATGTGCCTCAAGCCAACCACAACCGCTCTATCGAATTGCGATCAGCAGACCTGCGGAAAGACTCATGGATTGCTGATGCCCGCTGCCGAAGTCGTATCCATAGCTTGGTTCCAGGTACCAGCCAAATCTTCGTTTTGCCCAGGGCTAAAACATGAAATCGAGAGTCCTTCCGCTCCAATGGAATCTGTGCTCTTGCCGCCTTTCATCGCGTGTGCCCATTCCGGGCCGGCGCCAAACATGAATTCAGCAGTTTTGGAAAGAGTATAGGGTTTCTTGAAAAGCAGGTCTGTGTCCCATTCCTTCTGGCCCCGGCTGAAAAAGGGCGTTACCCCCGCTTCGATCTCCAGCCATTCCTTGACAGGAGTTACCTCGACCGCGAAATTGGGGCCGTAGGCGGGAGTGCCGTGGTTAAGAGCCCACTCTCCGGCGCCGCCGATTTCGAGAATGGCCGCCGGCTCCTTCTCCTCGACCTGGCCGAAGGCTCTCCCCACAAAAAGCAGCACGGCCAGCAAGGCAATTTTTAGAGCTATCATTGGCGTCCTACTCACCACTCGCTATTTTGTTGCGTGCAGTTCGTTCAGCCAGTCTTCCATGTGGCCCAGTGCACGAAGCAGGCTGAGCCGCGCCTTGGCCAGATCGAATCCGGCATCCAGTGAGTCCCCATACTTCTGGCGCTCGTCAATGCGGGCCAACTGTTCGGCTTTGGGGGTCAGCTGCGGTTGGGCCGCGGGACCGCTTTCGGTGCCGTTGCCCAGTTCCAGTTGGGCCAGCACGGACTGCAACTGCTCTTTGGCGATCTGCTGTTTGAGGCTCGCAATTTCAGCTTGCGTATCCAGCTCGCGCAGGTTGCCGGTGATTTCCGCGATTTGAACCTCGTTTTGATGCTGGGCCTGTTCGGCTTCGATGGTAGCTCGCAGCGCCTCAGCCGCCGACTGTTTTGCCCTGGCGTGTTGGCCCCAGTCGAAGAGGGGAAGTTGAATCGAAAATCCCGAACTGAAATTGTTGGGTGGCAGGTTGTTCTTGTAATACGTGTCGGCGTTATTCAAAAGCTTGGTGCTGCGGAGATACTGCGCTGCAAAACCGACCTGCGGAAGAAATCCATACAGCGTGTCTCCCTTTGCCGTCTCTTGCCTGGAGATTGCGAGCATCTGGGCCGATTCAATGGCGCCAGTTTTCCGCTCAGTATCTTCCGCCTTCACAGCCGGAATCTCGGGGATGCTGGCATGATCGGGCGTGATAGAACCCACAGGCAGGCCTGTAAGCGTTGCGAGCTGCTTGGAAAGCGTTGCGGCTCGGGCCTCGAGATGGATACGTTTAAGCTTGAGCTGGGCCGCGGTGAGGCGGGCATCCAGCAGATCGCTCAGGGAATCGACCCCAGCCTCCGCTCGCTGTTGCTCGATCTCAACCAACCGCCCAGCAAAACTCTCCTCCTGGTGGGCGATTTCAAGTTCGGTGTCAACGGTGTCGAGTTCAATATAGGCTGTCGAGGCATCGAGCGCTGCCTGCTCGCGCGCATCGTGGAGATTGAGGGTGGCGGCCTTAAGGCCTGCGCGTGCCGCGGAAATATAGTGTTTTTGAGGAATACTGAAGACCAGCGACTGGGCGGTTGCCTCAAAGATCGAGGGGATGCCCCCGGTGAAGCCGACAGAGGGCACAGCGGGAAGCCCCGAGCCGAAGACCAGGCTGGGAACATACGCATCATGAGTTTGCGACAGAATTGACTGGGCCTTTTCCACGTCAGCCACGGCCAGCCTGACGGCGGTCGAATTACGCTGCGCCAAATCCACCACCGTGCCCAGCGAGACCTGCGCCTGCAGCAGAGTAGGCGCTGCTGCGAGCCCCAACATCATGAGCCACGCCGCGCGCGAATTGTGAGCGATCTTCACCTGAATATTTCCAGTCAATTCCTGGTTCCGTGCGAGCTTGCGCCCTGAGCCGGTTTGTATTCATGAGCCAGGGTCAGGGCCGCCGCGCGTTCCCGCTTTGCTGCCGCGGGGTCTCCGAGCTGATCGTTGAGGCCGGCCAGCCGATAGTGAGCCACAAATGCCGGTCCTTCCTCCGTTTTTCCTGGGCTGGCCAGGTAATCTTCCAGCATTTTGGCAGCCATCTCAGGCTCACGCTTGGAATCTATCAGCACGCCTGCACCGTCAAAGAGCGCAACGGCTGCGTGCTTATCGCCTCGCGCGGCTGCCAGTCCGCTATGCAGCGCCGACTCCATCTCCGTCCAGCGCTGGCGGCGGAAATAGAAGGCCGCCAGGTTCATCCATTGAAGGGCCGGATGCGCACCTGACGCAATGGCCTGCTTGAACTCGTGCTCGGCCGCGTCATAATCCTTGCGGCCTTCGGCCATGTTGCCGCGCAGTTCATGCGCGCGCGATGGATCCACTTTGTCCAGCTTTGCGGCTATGCCTTCCGCCTTATCCATGCCGCCGCCCACCACTCCGGGCGCCTGCCGGTAAAACTCGCCCAGATCAAACAGTGCTTCCACATTGCGGGGATTCAGCCTGACCGACTCTTCAAACTCTGCCGGCACTCGCCTGGCAATCGAATATGCTTTCATGAACGAGGCCCGGTCAGCTTTCTCGCCCAGCGCTCGTCCCAGCCACAGATGATAATCCGAGTTCTGCCCGTCCAGCCGGACCGCCTGCTCGCACTGGTCGACGGCCTCATTCCACTGCTCCAGTGTGTAGCGCACGCGGCATTGGAGGTTGTGGGCCTCGGCCTGGCCCGCGCCGGACGAGGGCAGGGAATTGAGCAGAGCCAGTGCGTGGTCCGCCTCGCCGGCCTGCAAAGCCGCTCTTGCCCGGGCAAGCAACTCCTGCGCATTGGCAGAAACCGTCACGGCCGCCGCCAGAACAACTGACGGTAGCAACGTAGCCGCTCTCGTGAGCGCCGTCACCGCACAACCTTGATCGGAACGCCCTCCTGAAGGGGGAGTCCATTGGCTGTCCCGGTTGCCACCATTTCTCCGTCATTGAGTCCGGAGAGAATGGCCACCTGGGTAAGGTTGATGGTTCCGACGGTGACTGAGGTTCGCACCAGCCTGTCCTTGACCACCTTGTAGACGTAGGGCTGGCCATTCTCAGAATGCAGCGCTTCGCGGGGAACGCTCAGGGTGTTTGGTTCGCTTGAAGTGGTTACCGTGACGGTGACGTTGGTATCCGGCAGCAGATCGCGGTCCGCATCGTCTATCTGGACCAGCACTTCGCCTACGTTGCGCGTGCCGAACGCAACCACGGCAACGGGCACGCGCACAATGTGCCCGTGCCACCGCCGGGCAGGCTTGGCGTCCCACTTGATCTCTATCGGCTGGCCGACGGCCAGGCGGCCGATCTCCGGCTCATCGAAATAGGCGCGCACGCGCTCACGGCGCAGGTCGGCCAACTGGAGCAACAGCTTCCCCTGCTCAACAAAATCCGTGGGACTGGCATTGAGGCTGTAGACCGTTCCGGCAATTGGCGCACGGATTGAGGTTTGCGCCATCACCTGGCGAGCCGCCTCCAGATTGGTCTCCGCGTCGGTCAACCCAGCCCGGGCCCGCTCCACCTCTGCCGGCGAATAGCGGTTTTTGGCGCTCTCTTCAGATGCATGCAGGCTCGCCACAGCCGCATCCAGCCGCTGCTGCGCGTCTGATACCTCGCTGGCTGAAGCCGCGCCCGTGTTCTTCAGTTTGATGAGCGCATCCAGATCGTGGCGGGCCTGATCGCGGTTCAGCCGGTCGCGGGCAGTCTCTGCTTCCGCTGCCTGGCGCTCCTGCTGGCTTCCGTTGTGCGTAGCCGCCTCCACCGCCGCCTGAGCCGATTTCACGCCGCTCTCGGCAGTTGCCAGCCGGGCACGCGCCTGCACATCGTCCAGCACCAGCAGCAGCTTGCCGGCCGGCACCAGGTCGCCGGGCTGCACATAGACAGCCTTCACCGTAGTGGAGATGGGGCTATAGAATTCATGGTTGTCCTCCGGCTCCACGCGGCCATTGGTGCTGATGGTGTTCATCAGCACTTGGCGGACCGCCTTGGTCGCATGCACCGGCAACTGATCGCGCATCAGGAAGCGCGCCGTAAAGAACACGATAACGGTAAGGATGGCCGCGCCACGCCAAAACCAGAGCCGGCGACGGTCCGATTGCTTTCTATCTTCAGTCATTCCGGTAACCAGAGTCAGTATATAGGACTCAAATGCCGAGCTTTAGAAGCAAAAATATGGCTCGGGACGGGGCTGGCCGGTCCATCTTCCGGCTCGTACAATAAGGAGATGGCCCAGCAACCGCGATATACAGACGAACACGCCAAGGCCGGCCTCGATTTCGCCTTTCCCCCCATCGAGACGTGGCAGAACCAGTTCCCCGGCTACGAGATCCTCATCGACGATCCGGAGCTGACCTCCGTCTGCCCCAAGACCGGCCTGCCCGACTTCGGCCAGCTCACCATCCGCTATATGCCCCGCGACCGCTGCCTGGAGCTGAAATCGCTGAAGGAGTATCTCTTCAGCTACCGCAACCTGGGCATCTTCCAGGAAAACATTGTCAACCAGGTGCTTGAAGACGTAGTAAAAGCCTGCAACCCGGTCTGGGCCGTGGTCCGCGGCGAGTTCCGCCCCCGCGGGGGCATCGGAACCACAGTAGAGGCTCGCTGGCCCCGGCCCGCGGCATGATGTGTCAAATACGGAGAAGCCATCTAATGTCCATGGAATTCTGGAAAGCAGCATTCGATTGGGCTGCCGTTGTATTGGTCGGTTTGAGCATTATTGCAGGCGCTGGCGCACTAATTACGGGGAAAATACTGACCGATAGGCAGGCCAGTGCTTTGGAGCAGTTCAAGGTTGATTTGGCAACGGCAAATGATCGCGCTGCCCAAGCAGACCTCAAACGCCTCATACTCCAAAACAGAATCGCGGATATATTTGGCCCGCGCAGGTTGACTCCAGAGCAATCGGTGCAAACTGTAAAAGGGCTGGTCGGGCTCAAGGGCAAAAAGATCGATGTGTATGTCTTTAAACTTGACAACCCATACAATCGCACCGAATTCAGTGATGACTCGAATCTAGGAATCGCTTTTGTGCATACGCTGCGGCTTGCGGGTCTCGATGCGGAGGGGTGGCTGCTAGAGTCATGCCAAAATTCCGGGGCTTCTAATCTCGTTGTCGGCATAGAAGGAAACGATCCTGAGGATAAACGGATCGCCGAGCGAGTCGTTAAATCCCTACCGGCTGAAATCGGAGTATGGCCTGTGATCGAGCCTAATCTCTTTCCTGTGACATGCACAAAGTTCTCGAATCTCGATCCCTCCATGCCAAATAAGCGGACGCATGATGCGAAAATAAGCATCGTAATCGGGAAGAAAGTCACCCCCCTTCTTACGCGCGAGATGCTGGAAGTTCCAGACGAACAGTCCAAACTCCAATCCAACAGCGGCCAACAAAAAGCAAATTAGGACACCACCAGCTTTCGAAAACCATGGCCTCGGCCACCCCCATGTGATATTCCTGTAAATTCCTGCGGTATCCACCTCTCGTGCCCACTTCGCCCCACGCTCTTCGCCTCCGCATCAGCCCCGCCCTCGGGACGCTGCTGCTGCTCATCGGCCTCAACCTCTTCAACTACATTGATCGCTACATTCTTCCCGGCGAGGTCTCGCTCATCCAGCGCGAGTTCCACTCCACCGATCAGCAGATGGGCGCGCTGACCACGGCGCTGTTTGTCTTTTACATGCTCGCCGCCCCGCTCACCGGCTGGCTGGGAGACCATTTCCGCCGCAAGCCTCTCATCATCGCCGGCGCGGTTTTGTGGAGCGTAGCCACATTGGGCACAGCCTGGGTCCATGACTACCGCACCCTCTTCATCCGCCATGCCATTGTCGGCGTAGGCGAAGCAACCTTCGGCATCTTCGCCCCCGCCGTGCTTGCCGACTTCTATCCCGAGCGCGATCGCAACCGCATCCTCTCCATCTTCTATCTGGCTATTCCGGTGGGCGCCGCGCTAGGCTACCTTGCGGGCGGGGAACTGGGCTCGCTCTGGGGCTGGCGTCAGCCGTTCTTTCTTTGCGCAATTCCCGGCCTGATCATCGCCGCTCTCTATGGCTGGATCGGCCGCGAACCCCAGCGCGGAGCCAGCGACCACGTCCGCCCCACCGCCGATCGCGCCACGGTGCTTGGCCTCTTCCGCAACCCGGCTTTTCTAACCGCAACCTTCGGCCTCGCAACTCTAACCTTCGCCATGGGCGGCATCTCGGCCTGGGTGCCCACCTTTCTGCATCGTTCCGACGGCCTCTCCGTCGGCGACTCCAGCATGGTCGTCGGCGCTATCACGGTAGTGGACGGCATCGCCGGCACACTCGCGGGCGGCTGGCTTGCCCAGCGCTGGCTGCGCACCAACTACCGCGCCCTCTACCTGCTCTCCTTCTGGAGCGTAGCCCTCACCCTACCCTGCGGAGCGATGGTCTTCTTCGGTCCCCGCGCATGGGCCGTTCCCGCTCTCTTCGCAGCCGAGTTCTTCCTCTTCCTTAACACCGGCCCGCTCAACGCCGCCATCGTCAACTCGGTCTCCGCCCCGGTCCGCGCCACGGCCATCTCCTTCAACCTCTTCTGCATCCACTTCTTCGGCGACACCTTCTCGCCCACCATCATCGGCGCCATCTCCGACCGCACCAACCTGAGCATAGGCCTCGGCGCAACCCTGATCTTCCTGGTAATCTCCGGCATAATCCTGCGCACCGGAGCCCGCTTCGCGCCGCCGCTTGAAGAAAAATAGGGAATAGGGAATAGGGAATAGGGAATAGGGAATAGGGAATAGGGAATAACATCATCTGTGCGGTTGCCCCAGGTCTCGATTTTGAGACCTGGGACACCACAAAAGCACCGAACCGGAAATCGGAACAACCACCAATCCCACAAAACTCCGTGCCCCATCCATTCCGTTTTTTCTACGGAATGGGTGGGATACCACAACCCTCTACCCTCGATCACTTCCCCGTCCGCGTCTCCTGATCCCGCGAGTTCATAAACCCCCGCCGTCCGCCCTGCGAGCGCAGATTAGGATCGTTGATCGGAGGCCGGCTCTGGTCGGCATTAAACCCGCGCGCCAGCTTGGGATTCGGCTTGAACTTCGGCGGCCCGCCATAAAATTGCCGAGCATGGCTCAGCAGCATCCCCGCCCGCCCATGCATAGGCTGCACAATCCCCCGCACCTGCACATTCATATCCCGATACTTCCTGAGTTCCCCCACCTCATCGTGATCCTCCCACAAACTGATGATGGTGAACCGGCAAGCCTCATCGGTAGTCTCCGGCGTACAGACGTCGAGGTATCGAGTCCCGTCCGGCAGTTGCACCACGTCATAAACATGCGCCGAAACACAAACGTCTTTATTGATCAGCTTGGTAGCCTCGTCAGCCGTGATGCATGGCTTAGGTTTCGCGGCCACAGCAGCCAAAGGCACCGCCAGAACAAACAAAACGGCCCAATGCAACGGACGCAGTGCCATGAAGAACTCTTTTCCGGGGAATGGGAGAATGTTAGCGCGAAATGAAAGGATTGTGAAGCGCGTAGCTGATCCAAATAGGCAAACCCATCTTATTTTCCCGGCAATCTTTCGGTCGAACAGCGCCGTTACTCTTACTTATTCTTGCGGAGGGAGCAGGGGTCTTCAGACCCCTGAAAATAGGTACAAAAAAACGATGGGCTTTAGCCCCGGTCCTTATATTCGTAGCCGAAAATAGGCCCGGGCCTGAAGGCCGCTCAAACCATGCCACTCATTCAGCGGTCTGAAGACCGCTGCTCCCTCCGTAAACAGCCATATGAATCAAAATTGCTACTCAAGACTCATACCAAGCGAAACCAAGATGCGTTTGTGCGGCTCATCCAAAATCGACTTTAGCGTGTTTCATAAACTAGCTTTGTGTTCAATAAACTCGCTTTGTGTCAGGGCACGACTTCAGTCGTGCCGAAAAGGGCATGAAAAATGAGGGGTTTTAACCCCTGAGGGTCGCAACTTGAAGTAATAAATACGTTGGATAATCCAAATTCCATCGACGGGGTGTACGATGAATTCCACAGCCCCAGAAGAGCGTGGGCTAGATATGAGTGGGGGAAAGCGATCATGGATCGGGTCACTGAATCACTCTTGAATGAATAGCCGGTGTGGCTACCGTGCGGTTATGAGCTCTTCGCTCTTCGCGCCTTGCCCGTAGTGGCTCACCACATAGTTATCCAGAATCTGCTTGAACTCCGCCACAATCGTATCTCCGCGCAGCGTAGTCGATAACTTCCCATCGATATAAACCGGCGCCTTCGGCTCCTCAAAAGTCCCGGGCAAGCTAATCCCAAGATTCGCGTGCTTCGATTCGCCGGGCCCGTTGACCACGCAGCCCATCACCGCCAGCTTCAGCTCTTCCACGCCGGGATATTTCTTCCGCCACTCAGGCATCTGCGCCCTCAGATAGCTCTGAATCTGCTCCGCAAGCTCCTGAAAATACGTGCTCGTAGTCCGCCCGCACCCAGGGCAGCTCGTCACCTGCGGCATAAAGCTGCGAATCCCGAGCGACTGCAGAATCTGTTGCGCCGCCTGCACCTCTTCCGTCCGGTCGCCGTTCGGCTTTGGCGTCAGGCTGACGCGAATCGTGTCGCCAATGCCGGCCAGCAGCAGCGGCGCCAGCCCAGCCGTCGATGCAATCAGCCCCTTCGCCCCCATCCCCGCTTCCGTCAATCCCAAATGCAGCGCATAATCGCAGCGCGCGGCCAGCGCCGTATAAAGTTCCACCAGGTCGCGCACGCCGGAGACTTTAGCGGAAAGAATAATCTGATCGTGCCGCAGCCCGTAGCGTTCGGCGGCCTTGGCTGAGTCGAGCGCGCTAACGATCATCGCCTCCATCATCACGTCGCGCGCCGGCCGCGGCTCGGCCTTCTTGCTGTTCTCGTCCATCATGCGCGTCAGCAGCGCCTGGTCGAGCGAACCCCAGTTCACGCCAATGCGAACCGGCTTCTGGTTCTCCGCCGCGCACTCCACCATCACCTGAAAATTGTCGTTATCCTTCTTGCCGATCGACGCATTGCCCGGATTGATCCTGTACTTGGCCAGCGCCCGCGCCGTGGCGGGAAACTTCTTCAGCAGCAGATGCCCGTTGTAATGGAAATCGCCAACAATGGGCACGCGCAGCCCGAGCTTATCCAGCCCCTCAACAATATGCGGAACAGCGGCAGCGGCCTCTTCGTTATTCACCGTAACGCGAACAATCTCCGACCCCGCCTGCGCGAGTGCCGCAACCTGCTCAATTGTCCCCGCCACGTCTGCCGTATCGGTATTGGTCATGGACTGCACGACGACCGGGACCTCCCAGCCGACGCGAACGTGCCCAATCTTGACCGTAGGTGTTTTCCTGCGCTGAATCTCCGCCATAGTTATAGTTTACCCGCAATAGTAGATAGACGAAACTCCATGAGATGAGGCCTTCCTTTAACCACCCTGAATTCAGGATGCTGTAATCTGTCGCAATGACGGAAGCAAATTCGAGCGCGCTCGCCCCACCCCCAGCAACGCCCAGAACCACCCCATCGCTCCTCCTGCGCGGCCTGAAAAAATCCTTCGGCGACGTGCAAGCCGTCAACGGCCTCGACCTCGAAGTCCCCCGCGGCGAGTGCTTCGGCCTGCTCGGCCCCAACGGCGCCGGCAAAACCACCACCATTGAAATCTGCGAAGGCCTCACCATCCCCGACGCCGGCACGGTAGAGCTTCTCGGCCTCAACTGGCGCACCGGCGCCAGCCAGCTCCGCCAGCGCATCGGCATCCAGCTCCAGGAAACCCAATTCCCCGAAAAACTCACCGTCCTCGAAACTCTCCGCCTCTTCCGCAGTTTCTTCCGCCACGGCATTCCGGTTGAAGAATCCATCCGCACCGCGCAGCTTGAAGAAAAGCGCACCGCCCGCGTCGGCACGCTCTCCGGCGGACAGAAGCAGCGTCTAGCCATGGCCTGCGCCCTCGTCGGCGACCCCGAGCTGCTCTTCCTCGACGAGCCAACCACCGGCCTCGATCCCCAGGCCCGCCGTCACCTCTGGGACCTGGTCGACGCCCTCAAGCTTCAGGGCCGCACCATCATCCTCACCACCCACTACATGGAAGAGGCCGAGCAGCTCTGCGACCGCGTAGCCATCATGGACCACGGCCAGGTCATCGCTCTCGGAACCCCGCAGCAGCTCATCTCCACCATCGGCTGCGAAGACATCGTCGAGTTCGCCGTCACCGGCCCCACCCCGCTCGACCCCGCGCCCCTCACCCAAATCCCCGGCGTCCAGTCCCACCGCGCCGACGCCGCACTCCACCAGCTCTCCGTCACCCAGCTCCACACCGCCGTCCCCCTCATCTTCGCCGAGCTCCGCCGTCAGGGCCTTCACCTCAGCCAGTTCCGCACCCACTCCGCATCGCTTGAAGACGTCTTCGTCCGCCTCACAGGAAGGAATCTCCGCGATGAATAAGCTTGAGTTCAGCAGCCTCTACCAGCTAACCTCCATCCGTTTCCGCCTCATCCTGCGCGAGCCCGAGGCTATCTTCTGGATTTTCATCTTCCCCATCCTTCTCGCCGTCGGTCTCGGCATCGCCTTCCGCAACCGCCCCGCCGACGTGCTTCCCGTAGCCGCCACCACCCCGCAGCTAACCCAATCCCTCGCCCGCGACCCCGGCCTCACCGCCCAAACCCTCAGCGAGCCCGACGGCCATCAAGCCCTCTCGACCGGCAGCATTCTCCTCCTAGTCATACAGCGGCCCGAGAGCCTCGATTACCTCTACGACGACACCAATCCCGACGCCCGCACCGCCCGTCTCCTCGCCAACCAGGCCATCCAGTCCGCAGCCGGCCGCCGCGACCCGCTCCCCGCCTCCAACCAGCTCATCCACGAAACCGGCTCCCGCTACATCGATTTCGTAGTCCCCGGCCTGCTCGGCATGAACCTCATGGGCTCCGCCATGTGGGGCCTCGGCTTTTCCATCGTTGAAGCCCGCCAGAAAAAGCTGCTCAAGCGCCTCGTTGCTTCGCCCATGCCCCGCTGGCAATACCTGGCCTCCTTCCTGCTCTCCCGCCTCGCCATGCTGGTCATCGAAGTCGTCGCCTTTCTCGGATTCGCCCGCCTCGTCTTCGCCGTCCCCTTCCGCGGCCCGCTCTGGCAACTCGCGCTTCTCTGCGTCCTCACCTCGCTCACATTCTCAGCCCTCGGCCTGCTCGTAGCCACGCGCGCCCGCACCATGGAAGCCGTCTCCGGCCTAATGAACCTGGTCATGCTCCCCATGTGGATCCTGTCGGGAGTGTTTTTCTCCGCCTCCCGTTTCCCCGCCGTAATTCAGCCCATCGTCCGCGCCCTCCCGCTCACCGCCGCCATCGACGCCATGCGCGGAAACATGCTTCAGGGCCAGAGCCTCGCCCACATGCTCTCGCCCGTTGCAATTCTCCTGGCCTGGTTCATCCTCCCCTTCGCCATCTCCCTCCGCATCTTCCGCTGGAGATAGCGGGCGGCAAATCTCCCGTCAGGGAGAATGTGAGAATAGCCCAGCCGGTGGCGATGGCAATCGCCACAATCTCCCGGAGGGAGAATGTGAGAATAGCCCAGGGTCCGGGGTCCCCGGCGACAGGTCTTGGTCGCTGGGGTGGAGGATAAGCGCAGCGCAACCCTGGGAATGCCATATTATTTTTTTGAACATCAATCAGCGCGGCGAAGCCGCGCTCAAACCCCCGCCCGCCACCCACCTCACCGCTGTCATCCTGAGCGACCCGAAGCGCAGCGCAGGGGAGTCGAAGGATCTGCGTTTCGTAATCACGTTGCACGCATGAAAAATTGCGAATTCGAAAAGACATGCTTTGTGTCCGGGCACGGCTTCAGCCGTGCCGCAAACGCCCCACAAATTGTTTTTTGAAGAAATCAATCAGCGCGGCGAAGCCGCGCCCAAACCCGAATCCTCCGCCTCGCAGAGAACAAAGAGGAGACCGAATCATCAAATCTCCCGTTAGGGAGAATGTGAGAATAGCCCAGCCGGTGGCGATGGCAATCGCCACAATCTCCCGGAGGGAGAATATGAGAATAGCCCAGGTTCCGGGGTCCCCAGCGACAGGTCTTCGTCGCTGGGGTGGAGGACAAACGAAGTGCGGTCCTGGGAAAGCAACCCATCGGAACGTATTAGCCCCGTAGGGGCGGAATGAGCTTTGAAAGGGCACGGCTTAAGCCGTGCCGCAAACGCCCCACAAATTGTTTTTTGAAGAAATCAATCAGCGCGGCGAAGCCGCGCTCAAACCCCCGCCCGCCAAACACCTCACCGCTGTCATCCTGAGCGACCCGAAGCGCAGCGCAGGGGAGCCGAAGGATCTGCGTTTCGTAATCACGTTGCGCGCATGAAAAACTGCGAATTCGAAAAGATCTGCTTTGTGTCAGGGCACGGCTTCAGCCGTGCCGCAAACGCCCCAAATTGTTTTTTGAAAATCAATCAACGCGGCGAAGCCGCGCCCAGACCCCCACCCGCCACCCACCTCACTGCTGTCATCCTGAGCGACCCGAAGCGCAGCGCAGGGGAGTCGAAGGATCTGCGTTTCGTAATCACGTTGCGCGCATGAAAAACTGGGAATTCGAAAAGACATGCTTTGTGTCAGGGCACGGCTTAAGCCGTGCCGAAGCAGCCCAAATAAATGGCTGGGCTTTAGCCCCTGCGGAGAAGTCACTACGGAAGGAGCAGGGGCCTTCCAGGCCCCTGAATGCGGCCGGAACGGCAGGCCGGGGTTTCAACCCCGGCAATCACGCCCCCAAATTGTTTTTTAAAAATCAATCAGCGCGGCAAAGCCGCGCTCAAACCCGAACCCTCCGCCTCGCAGAGAACAAAACGGAGACCGAATCATCAAATCTCCCGTTAGGGAGAATGTGAAAATAGCCCAGCCGGTGGCGATGGCAATCGCCACAATCTCCCGAGGGAGAATATGAGAATAGCCCAGGTTCCGGGGTCCCCAGCGACAGGTCTTCGTCGCTGGGGTGGAGGACAAACGAAGTGCAGTCCTGGGAAAGGCCCAAATATTTTTGAAAATCAATCAGCGCGGCGAAGCCGCGCTCAAATCTCTGTCTGCAAAAGACTTTTACTATTGCTTCGTGAAGCTCCCCTATTCCCCGCTGACCGAGTACCGCGGAGCGCAACTCAGATTGAATTTCTTTTACCTAGCGCTCTGATTACCGGGATCCGAAATTCTGAGGCCATCTGGTTATGCCGCGAGTAATAACTGAATCTCGGCACGATCCGAATTCTCCATGAGACCCATGCGTGAATCACGAATCGATGTGAGATAAATCTGCCGCAGCGGATCCAGTAGCTGGTCTTTGGTACTCACTACATTGCCTAACAGGGTGCTGGCGATCGGATAATTTCCTTGTGCAGCTTGGGCCTTACCTAACAATACCAATCTTACTTGTTTGGTACCTTCATCGAGTCTCAGAAGGTCACGTTCCAATGTCCTGACCGAATCCGCAATCTTTCCAAGCCTAATTTGGATATATCCAAGGGTTGTATGTATTTTCATTTGCTCCTTTCGCCATGGGCAGGCTTTGAGGGCCGATTCTAGTATTTCATTAGCTTCTTGAAAGTGTCCTTCCGCAACAAGTGCAATTGAGGAAATCCGGGGGCCTGACCAATCTAATTCTGATCGGAGGTATTGAGTTTCGGGAAGTATCCTACGTGCATCTTCAATTCTTCCCATTGCGACTAGAGTGCCAGCGCAACTAAATTGTGCGGGTGTATAAGTTGCATAGTCCGCCATTAATTTCTCTGCGACAGCTAAGGATTCTGACAATTGACCCGCTCTTCTAAGATAAATTGCTTTAGCATTCAATAAACTTGCATTATCAGGCATCATTTTCAATCTATCGTTTAAATAATCAATTGATCCACGAGTGCCTGCGCTTGTTAAGCAGAGTGTGGCAGCATAACCGAGGATCGTTCTCGTGTCTCCTCCATCAATACGGAGGGATGCTTGATATTGTCGCATTGCATCGGAATATTTACCAAGATCACGTAACGCCGCCGCCAAGCCAGATCTTGAAACTGCATCGTCTGGAAAGTTTTGAACGACCGTAAGGGCGTATTCAACCGCTGCCTTGCGATCTCCTTTAAACCTAAGAACAGAGACATATCCATTGAATGCGACGGGACTGCCTGGGAAGATTTTTTGGGCTTCTTCGTAGGCAGCAAGAGATAAATCATACGACCCGATTTCCTTGAGTACGTCAGCAATACCCACCCACGCATATTCAGATTGCGGAAATCTTATCCTTGCTTCCTTGAATGCCTCAAGCGATGCCGCAAAATATCCTAAATTCTTGAGTACCTCTGCCCGAGTTGTGAAAACTACTGGATCGTCGATCTTAAGATCAACCGCATAACGGGAAAGTCTGTCGGCCATTTCAAGTCTATTCGCATCAAGTGCAAGCGCCGCCAAATTGCATAGAGATTTTGCGAGATGCTCCTGTTCGCTGTGCGAAAGCTGGAAATCGACTAGGTCTGCAATGTACTTCTCCGCTAAATCTTCGCGGCCGTTGAAGAATTCGCTGGTGATTCCAGCTATTTGTTTATCAACTCTTGTCTTTGCCTCGGCAGAAGAAAGCCTCTGCGAATTCTCTACCTCCGCACCTCTTTGCAATGCTTCATCGATAATGTCTATACTCTTGTTTACACGCTGGCGCTTCCTTTTTAAAGGCAGAGATCGTTGACTTTCTGGTCTTTTCAAAAGATGCGGGCGTAGAGACTCGACTATTCTTAAGAGGGTGTCTTTTGCCACATAATCAATGAGAGGATCTCGATGCCGGATGGATTGTGAAACGAATTCGGCATTAAAAGAATGTAAGTCCTTATTGGAAAGGGAATCAACTATTGCAGCAACAGTTCCGTCTTCCACAAACTCGGCTTCAAGCTCTGACGCAATATCAGTGGGAAGGGTTGTTGAAACTTCCCTCCATGCGGCATGTACCTCGTCGCAGCATTCTTGTAAACCAAATACACGCTTAAGAAAAGGCGCAAGAAGATCGAATGAAGAAAATAGGGAAATTGTCTCCCGCCGGGCCACCCGAATGGCGATGGGCATCGGCATCGAGAGCAGTCTAACTGACAATCTTTCCGCCAGGGAATTATTTGCAAGAAGAGGTTCCAACTCTTGCCCACACATGATCCGCGTGCTCAGGGACAAATCCGGATCACAGCAGCTTAGGAAAAGAAAAAGGGAATCCTGGAACAGTATCTCCTCGTCGAGAAGAGTCCGAACCGATTCAATTGAGCTTACCGAGACAATCTTTACCTCAGCAGCAATTGAAAACATATCACTGATGTCGCTTTGAGTAGGCAAACGCTGTGGCATGTCCTGAGCAATGACCCATTTATAGTCGGGACCCAAAGCTAGGGCTTTACCGAGGCGGCCGGATATAAACGCTTGCGTGCTCATAGCTCGTAGCAACTCTTCTTCAGAGCCCTCATGTTGTCCTTTACAACTTCCCAAATTGCACTGTCTCGATCTCTCTTCTTGAGTTTTGGGCCGGACACGGTGTGGATTGCTTCCCTGTCGAAAGCACCAAAAATGTGGACCTCGATGAAGCTGTCAGAATCGCGGCTTCCACTGTTCACGAGCAGCAGGCTCTGAAAATCGTTCTCGCCCATTCCTATTTTAATAAAATCAGCCAATTTGGCAGCTGCGAGTTTCGCTCGATCCGCCCAAGTACTCCGATATCCTGGTGGAATAGGAACTTTGATTGTCAATCCGTGACGCGGGACGAAGGAGTAAGAATTCTCCTCAAGCAATGTTGATCTGCTCGCTACTGCTACATTTCTCAATTTCATTGAGTAGGAACCGTAGGACGTTAGGCCTGTGTCCGTTAAAGAAAGCGCAGCCATCGTAATTTGACCGGCATAGCTGCCAAACATACAGGCATCCACAATCGTCCTATCTCGGTCCAATTGTCCCTCAGCGGCCTTTCTCGTCCCTGCGAGCACTCCCCGATGGTAGTTCGCGTAAAGTGGGATTTGGCGTGTTATGAAGTCTCTAAGGAATGGAAGCTGACAGTTGATTACGGCTGAAGACCGTTCAAGAGCGTGCATGAAGTCGTCAGTCTCTCGTTTTGTACCGCGCGCACTGGACCGTGCAATTGCGTCACCATAACGGGTCCCTAAGGCCGCGAC
Source organism: uncultured Acidobacteriaceae bacterium (assembly GCA_963839225.1). Classification (GTDB taxonomy): domain Bacteria; phylum Acidobacteriota; class Terriglobia; order Terriglobales; family Acidobacteriaceae; genus Telmatobacter. Next base: position 52,794 of record CAWIVA010000055.1, on the reverse strand, counting down.
CTCTTGAGGAGAACCGACCTCCCGGACGTTTGGTGCCCCGATATCCGCTCCGCAGGTGAAGCATCTGTCGGTAACTGCGGAGATCGGAGAACCACACACAGAACAACTGCCCATTTGCCCTCTTCTGAGCGTGACGATTTCGAGCTATTATACTATCTGCCGCCAGGGCCGCTTGATGCTTCCCTTTGGCTTGAAGCCGGGCCCACACCTCCGCAGTTTTCGCGGACGGTAGGGATTGCCAAAAATCGCGCACTTTGCAGAAAATAACCCTCAGCGGCGCACAATAAATGAATCGGGAAAGCGTCGCTCTACCGACCAGCTAACCCCTAACCACTGCTTTGCATAATTTATGCCCGCGGAAGCGCACAATCATCTCACTACACCGAATGCAGCCCATGTGAACACCTGCAACCGCCCATAATTCGTATGTTATCTATATTATAAAAACAACTACATTAGAATGAGGATTTTGCAAAAATCGGTAGGGGGGGGGTGGCCCGGAGAGGAAGGAAAATGTCTCACGAGCGCCGACCCTGACCTCCGACCTCCGCCGGGCTTTACCGACCCCTGATCCCTGACCCCTGATCTCTGATCTCTGACCCCGACCCCTGACCCCTGATCCCTGATCCCTGATCCTGTTCTCTGATCTCTAAACATAATCGCGGAACAATTCCGCTGAAGGCGCTGCAATCACGCCGCGGCCGACGAGCATTCCGTCTTCGGCGGCAACTTTGGAGCCTGCGGCTACGGCTGCCTGGACGCTGGAAACATCTCCAGCCATGAGCACGAATCCCTTGCCGCCGAGAGCCATCGCCAGGTGAACCCGAAGCAGCGTCACGTTGGCCGATTTGACGCACTCGTCGGCGACGGCGATGATGCTGGCGGCGGAGAAGGTCTCGATGACGCCGATGGAGCGCAGCTCTTTGGGGTCGATATCGACGGCGTTGGAGATGGCCGCGAGAACCGATTTGTCGACCTGCGCGATCTGCCGCCGCTCAATCAGCGAGGGTCCGGCGACAACCGCGCCGGCCTGAACCGCTGTGGTGACCGAGGCGACGTCGCCGGCGATGACGATGAGGTATTTCCCCGAGCAGATGCTACGCGCCATGAGGATTTGAACCGTTGCCGCCTTGAGCATGGCGTCTTCAACGGCAAAGCCGGTGGCGATGCTCGATAACTCGATAAGTCCGATAGAGACGATTTCAGCCACGGATGTACTCCTTATAGTTGCGCGCTCGGATTTAGTTCGCTGGTCAACTCAGCATTCCCTCAGGGGCTAAAGCCCGCTGTTTATTCGGTTCTTATTGGCACGACTAAAGTCGTGCACTTTCAAAACTACGCATCAATGACAACCGCATCGGCAGTTACCGTAACCACTCCGTCGATGCTGGCATGGATTCGTGCGCCCAGTTTGCCTTGCTGCGGCACCGCCAGCAGATCGCCCACGCGAACCCGATCGCCGCACTTGACCACGGGAACCGCCGGAGCTCCGGCGTGTTGATTGAGCGGCAGGTTGACCTTGCGCGGCGAGAAGCTGTGCTCGGTGAGCGGCCCAACATTGTTGAACTCTCCCAATCCCAACCTGGCAATGAGCCTGCGCATTGGCACGCGGCGGAACTCGGCCATGGGATGCGGTGTGATGGATTCCGGCGCTCCCTTGAAGGTGAGGTCGCGCTCGCGGGCCAGCGGCTTGTTCTGCACGCAGACGGTCTTGGGATCGAGATCCTCCGGGCAGGCGTACAGAGTGCAGAGATTGCACTCGCAGCAGTAGAGCGTGGCAGCCATGGCGTCGTTGCCCGTGGCGAATCCGAGCGACTGCATGGCGCGATGGGGCTCGATTGGATGCCCGAGCAGGAAGCGTGGGCAGAACTCCGTGCAGAAGCGGCACTGATCGCAAGCCGAGCGGCCGATCTTGGCCACGTGATGCCACGGCGCGTTGTGCCGCTGGATGAGGCTATGCGTAGCCGGCAGCACGATGATTCCGCCGGTAGTCTTGGTCACCGGCTCATCCAGGCTGGCTGCGGGCTTGGCCATCATCACGCCGCCCAGCAGCACGCCGAAGTCCGCCACAGTAGTTCCACCGGCCGCCTCAATGACCTCTCCAATCGAAATCCCCACCGGAACGCGAAGCGTGACAGGCGTCTCCACCGCCCCAGCGACAGTGAGATATTTATGCGTGACCGCCCCGTCGAGCCCGATATTCATCAGGGTCTCGACGTTGGCGACGACAGTATCCACGTCCTTGGGGAGTCCGCCCGGCGGAATGACGCGCCCAGTAACCAGGTGCACCAGGATGAACTCGTCGCCCGCTGGATAAGTATCCGGCAGCGGAACCACGCGAATACCCTGGGGCGCCTGCTGTTCCAGCGCCTCGATGATTTCGTGGTACTTCTCTTTGATGCCGATCACGCCTTCAGCCGCGCCGACGAACTCCATGGCAATCCGCATCCCCCGCAGGAACGGCTCGGAGTGGTGATGAAGCAGCTCCTTGTCCTTATGCAGCAGCGGCTCGCACTCGGCGGCATTGGCAATCAGCATCGAGACCCGAGCCGAGAACTTCACATGAGAAGGGAAGCCGCCCCCGCCCGCCCCCACAATCCCCAACTCCTCAATCCGCTCAATGGAGGGGGGGTGGGGTGAGCCGGCTTTTGGCTGAAGTTGCGACCTATCGGGAATTGCCGTCATTTGGCTGGCCAAAAAGAGAATTAAACTGGCACTTCCGGAATCCGTCAAAATAATGATTGACTCTGACAGATAATGTATACTATCATTCAACTTCACTCAAGATCTGTCAACAATGAAATGCTTGATTCCAAATATCGGTAGCACTTCGTTCAAGTACCGGGTCCTGCAGATGCCGGAAGAGGCGGTTTTGGCGGAGGGGCGCGTGGAACGGATCGGGCAGCCGGGTGGCGAATGCCCCGATTACCCAGCGGCTATTGGCAAGTGCCTGGCGGGGATTGCCGGCCCAGGTAAGGCGCTCAAAAATCTGTCGGAGATCGATGCGGTAGGGTTCAAGGTGGTTCACGCGGGGCCGCTGAGCCAACCGCAGTTGATTGGAGATGAGCTTCTGGCAGCGATGGAGGAGTTTACTTTTCTCGCGCCGGCGCACAATCCTGCTTACATTGCGGCGATCAAGGCGTTCCGGCAGGAATTGCCGGGAGTGCCGCTGGTTGCGGTGATCGAGACGGGGCCCTACCGATTCATGAACGAGGCGGCGACTACCTATGCGGTGCCGTATGAGTGGCGGCGGGATTTTGGGATTCGCCGGTATGGGTTTCACGGGGCGAGCCACCGGGCTGCCAGCGAGCGGGCATTGGCGCTGATGGGACGGACGAAGCTGCGCCACATTTCCTGCCATTTGGGAGGTAGTTCGAGCGTGGCGGCGTTTCGCGATGGTCTGCCGGTTGGGACGAGCATGGGTGCTTCTCCGCAATCGGGGCTGCCACAGAATAACCGGGTGGGCGACATCGACGCTTTCGCTGTGCTGCACATGATGAAGAAGCTACGGGTGGATGCTGACGAGATGGCTGCGATCCTCGGAAGCCGGTCGGGGCTGGCGGGGATTAGTGGAACTAGCGGGGATCTTCGCGATCTGAACGAGGCAGCCGCGGAGGGAGATGAGCGGGCTCGGCTGGCGCTGGACGTTTATGTGCGCGCGATTCGGCATTATTTAGGTGCGCTAATGGTGGAGCTGGGCGGAATTGATGTGATCACGTTTTCGGGCGGGATTGGGGAGAACAGCGCGGAGATTCGCGGAGCGGTATTGAAGGATCTCTCAGGGTTTGGAGTGGAGTTGGATGAGGAAAGGAATCGAGCGATCAAGGGTGAAGGCGCGATTTCTGCCGACGGTTCGACAGTGAAGGTTTTGGTGGTTCCGGCTAACGAAGAGATGATTGTGGCGCGGGAGACAGCAGCGGTAGTGAGCCGCGCGCTGGCCGCGAAACAAGCAATGGCGGGACAAGCAAGGTAAGGAAAACGATCACGATTTTTATGAGTAGTTCGGCAGTGGCAAATTCGGCTGGGTCCATCGATAGAGCGATGGTGGAACGGATTGTGCGGCAGGTTGCTCTGGAGTATCTGGGACGGGAGAAGAACGGGACGGCGCCGGTGCTGACGGTGCAGACTTCGTCGCGGCATATGCATGTCTGCCGCGAGGATATGGACGTGCTGTTTGGACCGGGCACGGAGTTGACCTTTGATCGGGCACTCTACCAGGAGGGCAACTTTGCGGCCAAGGAGACTGTGACGATTGTGGGGCCGCGGAGCCGGCTGATTTCGAATTTGCGGATACTGGGGCCGATGCGCAAGAAGTCCCAGGTGGAGCTGGCTTTTACCGACGCCATCATGCTTGGGTTCTCCGATATTCCGGTGCGGCTTTCGGGAGATATTGCCGGGACGCCGGGGGCTGTGATCATCGGGCCCAAGGGCGTGGTGGAGCTGAAGGAAGGCGTGATTCGCGCCGCGATTCACGTGCATATGAATCCGGATGAGGCGGCGTATTTCGGCGTGGCGAAGGGCGACAAGTTGAAGCTGCGGATAGGCGGCATGGCAGGGGTGACTTTTAACAATGTTCACGTGCGCATTGACCCTAAAGCACGGCTGAACGTGCACATGGACACCGATGAGGCGAACGCGTGCGGTTTGCATCTGACCAAGGACTATGAACTTTTCAAGTAATCCAATGAAGAAGAGAGGAAGCGATGAAACAAGCGCTAGGAATGATTGAGACCAAGGGGCTGGTTGCGCTGTTTGAGGCGACCGACGCCATGCTCAAATCAGCAAATGTGACGTTCGCCGGCTGGCAGTCTGTTGGTTCGGGACTGGTGACCGCCTTCGTTGAAGGAGACGTGGCCGCTGTGAAAGCAGCCACCGATGCGGGCGCAGAAGCGGCGTCGAGAATTGGCGAGGTGATCAGCGTTCAGGTGATCAGCCGCCCCCACGACGAACTGCCGAGTTTTGTGCAACAGGACAAGAAGGCCCAGAAGGCCGCGAAGTAGGCGGAGGAGACGAGATGAGTGAAGCAATTGGATTGATTGAAACGAAGGGCCTCGTCGGACTTGTCGAGGCATGCGACGCGATGGTGAAAGCGGCCAGCGTGGAACTGGTAAAGACCGTGCAGATCGGCGGCGGATTCGTAACAGCGATTGTCCGCGGCGATGTAGGTAGCGTGCGGGCCGCGGTTGACGCTGGCTCGGCGGCGGCGAAGACTGTGGGCGAGTTGGTGTCGGCGCACGTGATTGCGCGGCCGCACGATGCGCTGGTCGAAAGCATGTTGAAGTAACGAAGAACTAGGAGAAGGCAAATGGCCAATGAAGCGATTGGAATGATCGAAACCAAGGGCCTGGTGGCCCTGGTGCAGGCGACGGACGCGATGCTGAAGGCGGCCAGCGTGAAGTTTGTGGGCTGGAACAAGATTGGCGGCGGTCTGTGCTCGGTGTTTGTTCAGGGCGATGTGGGTTCGGTGCGTGCAGCTGTTGACGCCGGAGCAAGCGCTGCCCGCGCGGCAGGCGAAGTGCAGAGCGTGCATGTGATTGCGCGGCCCCATGGAACCTGGGAACCGTATTGCCGAAATAACCGTTAACGGCAGAGGGTCTTCTGCCCTGATCGACGAGGTGAGCCGGCATGTTTATTGCCAAAGTCATCGGTAATGTTGTCGCTACCCAGAAGTGCGAGAAGTTTCTGGGAATGAAGCTGCTGTTGATCCAGCCATACATCAGCAGGGACGGGAAGCTGCAGATTTCAGGCAGTTCAGTGGTTGCAGTGGACAGCGTGGGAGCGGGTGAGGGCGAGTGTGTGCTGTTTACGCAAGGCAGTTCTGCACGGCTGACGACGACGACCAAAGACGCGCCGGTTGACGCTGTAATCGTCGGCATTGTGGATGCGGTCGAAGTTGAAGGCAAGGTATTGGAGAAGCCATAAATGCCTATTCAGGCGGAGTTGGTTGAGGAAATCGCGAAAGAGGTCGTTGCGCGGTTGCGCATGCAGATGCAGCCGCAAACGCCCGCGGCTCCGGCAAGAAATGTGCCGGCTGCGCGAGATGGAGTTTTCGCGACTGTCGATGATGCTGTCAGCGCGGCCTATGAGGCGCAAAAAAAAGTCGCGGCGATGACTCTCGAAGAGCGCGGGCAAATCATCGAAATCATTTGCCGCATTTGCAACGACCGGCGCGAGGAGTTGGGCCGCATGGAGTTGGACGAGACTAAAGTCGGCCGGCTCGATCACAAGATCCTCAAGTTGACGAACATGCGCTTTGTGCTCGGCGTCGACGCATTGCACACCGAGGCGCGCAGCAATCAGAGCGGCCTGTGCATTATTGAGCACGCGCCCTGGGGCGTGATCGGCATGATGCTGCCAGTGACTCACTCCGTGCCCACTATGGCTTCAAACGCTATCAATATTGTTGCTGCCGGGAACACCGCGGTCTTTGGGCCGCACCCGTCGGGCGCGAAGGTGGCGCAATATGCTCTGCAACTGTGGAATCGCGAGATCGAGCGCGAACTTGGCGTCGCCAATGTATTTACCACCGCGATTGATCCCACCATCGAGAACGCCGAGCAGATCTTCAATCATCCCAGGATTGCTCTGATTTGCGTCACGGGCGGCGCAGCGGTAGCCAAGGCTGCAGCCAAATCGGGCAAGCGCGTGATTGCCGGCGGTCCGGGCAATCCACCCGTCGTCGTCGACGAGACGGCCGATCTGGATCGAGCTGCGCGATGCATCATTGACGGCGGCGGCCTTCGATAACAATCTGCTCTGCATCGGCGAAAAGGAAATTTTCGTTGTGGCTTCGGTCGCGGATCGATTCATTGATGCCATGCGGCGTGCCGGAGCATTTCAGTTGGATGCGCGCGGCGATTGAGAGGCTTTCGCAAGCCGCGTTTACCTTCGACGGCGGCGGCAAGGGATGCGCACGGGCGCACGTGAAAAAGGAATTCGTGGGTAAGGACGTTGCGGTGCTGGCATCGGCAGCCGGAGTGCGCGTGCCGGCGAATACGCAACTTCTGTTTGGAGAAACGAACGAGGATCACCCCTTTGTGGTGGAAGAACAGATGATGCCCTTTATCCCGGTGGTGCGCGTGAGGGATGTGGACGCGGCCATTCGCGCAGCAGTCAAAGCTGAACATGGCTATCGGCATACGGCTATCATTCACACGCAAAACTCGGAGACTGCAACGCGCATGGCGCGCGCAATGAACACGACGCTTTTTATCCAGAACGCTGCGTCGCCTGCATCGCTGGGGGTTGGCGGTCCGGGATATTTCAGCCACACCATTGCGACTCCGACAGGCGAAGGCATTACCACTCCGCTCACCTTTACGCGCGAGCGGCAGATGATCGATCGGCAACGCACTGCGGATCATATAACCATGTTTCTGGCGCGGATTGAGGGTACGGTAGTTTCGGCGGTGAAGCATCCTACTTTGGAGGGCTGCCGGTTTTTGCTGGCGCAGCGGCTGGAAGCCGATGGCAGCGCGGGAGCGGAGCCGATTGTGGTGGTGGATTGGCTGGGCGCGGGAAAGGGCTCGACGGTGATGGTCTCGACCGATGGCGATATTGCGCGGGCAAAGCTCGGCAACAATACGCCGGCTCGCATGGTGGTGGTGGGAATCGTGGATCGTGCGCAGGGGCAGAGAAGTATGAAGCGGAGTGACGCATGAGACTGGGCATTGTGCGCGGGCATTTGACCCTGAACCTGGCGGTCGCCGGCGTTTCGCGGCAAGACGCTGGTGGTTCTGGAGCCGGTTACGATGGAGAACCTGCGCGCGGGCAATGGACTGGGCGGAGGCAAGGCGCTGATTGCAATCGATGCGCTGGGTGCAGCCGAAGGGCAGATGGTGGCGTTTACTGAAGGGCGGGAAGCGGCCAATCCATATTGGCCCGACGCGGTTCCGGTGGATGCGTATTGTTCGCTGATTGTGGATTCGATCAGCTTCTAGCAGATCGACAGTTTCGTGAAGAGTTTTGAGGTGCGGGAGTGAGGAGCGAAGTGAAGAGCGTAGATATTTCCGGGCAGAAGGTTGTGACGATGCGCGATGCGCAGAGCGCTCTTGCGGCAGGCGCAGGCCGCGTGTTTATCGGAGAGAACTGCGTGGTGACGCCTTCCGCTCGCGACTTCCTGGCGCAGCACAATATCGCTCTGGTGGCCGATAAGAACGGAAAGTCAGCGGCCGCCAACCAGGAACCGGCAGCGGCGCCGGCAGCGCGCGAGAAGAGCGGTAACTTCGGCGCTTCGCTAAAGCCGGGAGCGCCGAATCCGCGGTTGTTTTTTACGCCTGAAGCAGAAGCCATCAAGAAGGAAATTTGCGCCGTGGGACGGAAGCTCTGGATGCGGCAATTTGTTGACGGCAACGGGGGCAATATTTCTTACCGGATCGGGCCCAACGAAGTTATCTGCACGCCGACACTGGTGAGCAAGTACGACCTGACGCCGGAAGACCTGAGCATGGTCGATCTGGAAGGGAATCAGATTGCGGGAACCAAGGCGCGCACCAGCGAGATCCTGCTGCACCTGGAAATCTACAAAGCGGTACCGGCGGCGAAGTCCTGTGTTCACTGCCATCCGCCGCATGCAACGGCTTACGCGATCACCGGGCGCGTGCCTCCCAATCTGGTGATTCCAGAGTTTGAAGTTTTTATCGGCAAGGTTGCGATTTCGCCTTATGAAACGCCGGGCACGGCTGCCTTTGCCCAGACCGTGATTCCCTTCGTCAAGGAGCACAATACGGTGCTGCTGGCGAATCACGGAATCATCTGCTGGGCGGACACGGTGACGCACGCCGAGTGGTATGCGGAGGTGCTGGACACCTACTGTTGGACGCTGATGCTGGCTGCGCAACTGGGCGCTCCGATCTCATATATTTCTGAGCAGCAAGGCGCCGATCTGCTGGAGATCAAGAAGACGGCTGGGGCTGCCCGACATTCGCTTCGACACTTCAAGGATGAAAGAGTGCCAACTTTCTGATCTTGAGGTGCCGGACTCGATCGCACTGGTTCCAACGCCCTGCGACGGCAATACTGGCAAACGTACGGATGCGGATCTTGAAGTGCTGGTGAAGTCCGTTACGGATGCGGTGATGGGAGCAATCGGCTCTTAGAGGAATATGTTCGGCGGGGAAGGCCGCGTGCTGCCGGATCAGATGCCAGCATGGCTCCGCCAGATTGAAGCACGATGAAGGCTACCGAGCGGCAACTTAGAATTCGTCAGATGCTGGAGTCGAAAGACTTCATTGAACTGGAGACTCTGTGCCGCGAGCTGGATGCTTCGGAGTCCAGCGTGCGCCGCGATCTGGACATTCTGGAAGCAGAGCGGGTACTGAGGCGTGTTTATGGAGGCGCTGTTCCCGTGCAGTCCCCGGAGATCAATGCCTTCGATTATGCGGAGGAGAGTGCGCGCCTGAGCGACGAAAAGAGCCGCATCGCGAGGCTTGCGGCGGGGCTGATTGAAGATGGACAGACGGTGATTCTGGATGGCGGCTCGACGGTTGCCGCGGTGGCGCGGGAATTGGCGGCAAAGACCCTGCACATTGTTACCAACTCGCTGCCCATTGCGGAAGGACTGGAATCGGTTCGCAATATTGAGTTGACGTTGACCGGCGGTTATCTCGATCCGCGCCGCCGCGTGATGTTGGGAATATTTTGCGAGCAGATGTTGAGCGCGATTCGCGCCGATGCGGTGATCATGGGAATCGGCAGCATCTCTGAAGCCGGATTCAGCAACAATAATACGCTGGTTGTGGGCTCGGAGAAGAAGATGGTGGAGATTGCCGACAGAGTGATTATCGTTGCCGATCACACCAAGTTTGGCCGCGGCGGAATGTTCCCAGTGGCCCCGCTGAATGCCGCCGATATCGTGGTCTCCGACAGGGATCTGACGCCAGAATACGTCGACCTGCTGCGGCGTAATGGAGTGGAGGTAATTCTGGCATAACCTGGGCAGCTCATCCGTCGTAAGGGCCGACCTGGTTAAATAAATGAATACTAAACTATTTCATAATCAATAATGTTAATAATGCAGATCGTGTTCGCGAATCGAATTGTCTTGCTGTCACCGCATGACGCGGTATTTGCAACCGACCCATATGTGTCTCCATCGGGAGAAGACCGCGCTAAAACGAAGTCTTGGAACTTTACTCCGGGTGGGAATCATCCATTACAGGACACAATGTAATCGCAATCGAGCACAGAGATGCTTGCACATCTAAGAAAAAGCTAATCGTCATCCGAGCACTCATGTTATTGTGGGGCTAGTCTGTGTACGGGCTCTCGCGGGAAGAGTGCAGAGCATGAAGGCACTCACCTACATTTGAAAGCATGTCTGTGTTTCTGACCTCAACTGACGTTGCAAAGAAAAGTCCTTAACAAGACCCACCCAAGTGAGGATGGCGAAGCCTCGCAAGAAAACGGCTCCCTCAATCCACCTCACAAATAATCAGCCGCGATTCAAACCATACAGCGGAGATAAACTTCGTACCTAATTTAACCCCTTTCTGCGAAGGCAGTAGATAGTTCCTCTCCCGGTTTTGACGCGTCGGCGGGGAAGTGAAATGGTGTGTTCGATATTAAAGCTTTTGTGCAGTCTGCACGATGGACCTGAGTATCAACAGATATGCATCTGAAGTTGCCAGGGACGAACCAGGGTCGTTGAGCACCGGAGTTCAAATTTATGTCTAAGGCTACTCACATCCCGGCGGCTTGGGTCGAGAGGCATGCGTCAGGAGCGAACCTTTCAAGAGGAAGTAGCGCGGGAGTACGCATACTGTCGACGGCGACCGATCTGTTTGCCCGCTTTGGCTACAACGGAGTCAGCACGCGGGATATTGCTTCCGCGGCTCAAGTCAACGAAGTGACAATTTACCGGCATTATCCGCGCAAGCACGATCTCTATATAGCGGTGCTTGAATCGGAGTTGCAACAGGTTTATTTCCGTGGCGACTTGCTGGCCCGAATTGCTGAAGCCTCCGATGGGCGAACGGTGCTGGAACGCACGTTTGAGCTGCTGGCGAAGACCTTGATGCACAAACCGGAAATATTGAGGCTGTTGCAATATAGTGCTCTCGATCTGAATGAGAACTTCGACCCTCTGGTGCGCAGGCATCTTGGCGAACTGGTAGAAGTGCTTGCCCGCTATCTTGAGCCCTGGATCAAGAGAGGCGAATTGCGGTGTGCCAATGCAAAGACCGCTATTCTTACGCTGATCGGAATCTTGATCAGCCACAATTCCCTGCAGCGGGTCTTTGTGGGCGAAGGACTGAGCCCTGACGAATGTTCGATGCCTACGCAGGATTTACAATTCATGAACAAGCTGCGCCAGAGGAACCGGTTATCTGCAAGCAATCGCTCGATGCGGCCGCACGCGAAATAACGCGGAGTGAGTTCCGACTGGAGTTTTCCGGCAGCTTATAGCCGAACAGAAATCAACCAATTACCTAAGCAGAAGCATCACACCAGTACAAATCGGATCGTGAAGCCTGGAGAAGTATATGCCGCTACAGATTATTTTCAAGCCGACACTATAATTTAAAACTCATCCGGCATCGCCTGGTGGCATATTTATCTGGATTGGTGCGCATTTGCCCTTTCCGGCCTGCTTGCATTTGAATTGAGGTTTGACGGCGCCTGCCAGCGAACTACCTGCATCCGATGGAGGTGGTTCTGTGCATCTGGGTAGTGGCCAAGTCGGCTGCCTTCGTGGTTGCCAAGCTGGACCGGGGGAACTGGCGGTATACCTCCGCTTACGATGCGGTACGTATCGTTCTGGCAAATTTGGCGGGATCGATGCTGGGCGGAGTAGTGATATTTTTTCTGCCCGCGCCTATGGGGAATTCCGCGCTCTGTTTATATTCTCGATTGGCTGGTTTCCTGCTTGCTGACCCTGGGAGGAAGGCTGGCCGTCCGTGTTGTGATTACCACCCGGAAGGCGCAACCATCTGAAGGTGAGCGGACGAGAACACTCATCTATGGAGCAGGCAGAGCAGGGCTGGCACTGTTGTGGGAGCTTCACCAAAACCCGCACTCTGATGTGCGAAGTCGTGGGTCTGATCGATGACGATCCATCCAAAGCGCACTTGATCCTGCAGGGAAAGCCGGTGCTGGGAACCGGCGATAGCCTTGGGAGATGGTGCGAGCGAACGCCATCAAGAGAGTACTGATTGCGATCCCCACCGCGACCGGGCCGCAGATGGTGCGGATTTTGAAGTTCGCGCTCGATGCTGAAGTGGAATACAAGATGGTGCCTGGTTTGGGGGATCTCATCCAGGGCACGGAATTGGGTCAGCAGATACGGGATGTGGCAGTGGAAGATCTGCTGGGCAGAAGGCCGGTCCGGCTGGACCAGGACAGCATTCGGGAGCGCATTCGGGGAAGAGTGGTGATGGTGACTGGCGCGGCGGGCTCTATCGGGTCAGAGCTCTGCCGGCAGATTGCTCAATTCCGTCCACTTGCGCTGGTGGGTTTTGATGAGGCGGAAACTCCGCTCTTCCAACTGGACAGGGAGCTGACAAGAGCTTCCCTGGACCTGGTGTTTCATCCGGAGATCGGGAACATAACCCGAGCCTGACATTTTGCGCCGGGTTATGGAGTACTATGAGCCGTCGATTCTCTATCACGCGGCGGCCTACAAGCATGTTCCCATGATGGAGAGGCACGTTTTTGCCGCGGTGGAAAACAATATCTTCGGCACATGGCAGGTGGCCCTTGCGGCGGCCAGGCATGGGGTGGAAGATTTTGTGATGATATCCACCGATAAAGCGGTTCGGCCGACCAGCATTATGGGAGCTACGAAACGCACAGCGGAACTGGCGATCCGCGCACTGCAGAAGGAACGCGGCACCAAGTTTGTCGCGGTGCGTTTCGGCAACGTGCTGGGAAGCAACGGAAGTGTTGTACCGATCTTCAAAGACCAGATTGCCGAGGGCGGTCCGGTTACCGTTACCCACCCGGAGATGCGCCGCTATTTTATGACCATTTCAGAGGCGGCCCAGCTTGTGTTGCAGGCTTTCGCGATCGGCAAAGGCGGGGAAGTTTTTGTCCTGGATATGGGTGAGCCTGTCAAGATCGTCGACCTGGCCAGGAACCTCATCCTTCTTTCCGGATTGCAGCCTGACAAAGACATCAAGATACAATTTATGGGAGTGCGTCCGGGAGAGAAGCTGTTTGAAGAATTGAATCTGCAGGATGAGGATCTGGTTCCGACTTCGCACGCCAAGATCAGGAGCTATGTTTCCCCTTACAATGTGGATGCAACGCGAATAAAAGCATGTATACAGGATCTGCAGCAGGCGATGAGCGAACGGGATACCCTGCGCATCGTGCGAGTGCTCAAGGAACTGATTCCCGACTACACTCCCGGATCAAAGCTTATGAAATCTGCGGTCGCGATTGATTCCACGCTTACCGAGGCCAGTGTTCAGGTTCTTACCGGGCAGTCAGAGAGCGTTCTGACGGCGAATATCGCGGCGTCGCCGCGAATGAATTGAACCGTTACGGACATAGCGTGGACCAGGTTCGGATGCATTCCTTTGCCAGTAGTAAGATAGAGTTTGCCAAGATAAGAGTGGGAGCCGGTTTTTTAAAGGATGCCAATTGAGTAACTACGAAAGTCCCCAAGCACGAAGTGAGACGTCGATCGACTCTGCAGGACTCCCGGTCCATCAGCGCTCCGAAAGCACTTATGGGCTTCGCAATTTCATGCGGGTTTTAAGCCGGCGCCGGAAGTGGATTATTGGCTCGATCATCCTCTGCTTGGTTACCGCCATGATCGTCACAACACTCATGAAGCCAACCTATGATTCAGTTGCGATAATCGAGTTAATCAAGAGCGGTGGCGGCTCTATGGATTTTGGTCTTGGAGACGCGCTAGGTCAGCAGACTCCCGGGGGCGACCTGCAGACCGATTTGAACACGGAGATAGCGATTCTGAAGGGCGACTCACTTGCTCTGGCGGTGATTCAGAAACTGGATTTGGCCTCGAAACCACCATTTGCCCCGGTACACACAAAGCCCACTCAGCCGGTATTGTCTCCCGATGAATCCCCTGCAGTACGGACGAGATTGCTGGGAATTTTCGGGGCAGGCTTAAAGGTGAGTTCGATTCGCGGAACAAGACTGATTCGAGTCACTTATGAAAGTCACGATCCGAATCAGGCCGCGGAGATAGCAAACGCTTTAATCGACAGTTACAAGAATCAGTATCTCCAATCCCATTACGACGCAACCAGCGAGACTTCCTCTTGGCTGACGAAGCAGTTATCGGAGCTTAAAGCAAACGTTGAGGATTCGGAGAAGAAGCTGACGGACTTCGAAAAAGAATCGGGGATTCTCAGCTTTCAGGCGGGATCGGCCGGTAGTGGGCCAGGTGGGGAGATTCATAGTACGGTCATCCAGAAACTGGATGCGTTGAATTCCGAACTGACGCAAGCAGAAGCCAATCATATCGAGAAGGAGGCGATCTACCGTCTGGCGCGGAGCGGAAACGCCGATTCGATCGTCGCTCTGGGGAACAATCCGTTGGCGGTGCAAGGCAACTCAATGGTGATTACCCAGGGCGGAGGTACCGGAACGCTGCAGATGCTGCAACAAAAGCAGAATGATCTGAAGGTATCGCTTGCCGACGCTTCGACAACGTATGGAACAAACAATCGCCATCTCAAGGAAATTGAAACCCAGATAGACGAACTAGATGCGCAAATCCATAAGGAGATGCAGGAGATCGTCAAGCGTGCGCAAGCAGACCTGGAGTTGGCGCAACAGACCGAAGACGAAATCCGGCGGCGTTTTGTCGAGCAGCAGGAAGAAGCAAGCAAACTCAATGAAAAGACAGTTGAATTCGCGGTATTGAGCCAGGAGGCTTATTCGCGCAAGAAACTGTACGAAGATCTCTACACTAAGTTGCAGGAGGCGAATGTATCGGCGGGCATCAAGGCAACGAATATTACGGTTGTAGATCCGGCGCGCACTCCATCCTATCCCATCCGCCCAAACCGTAACTTCAACCTGGAATTGGGACTGCTTGGTGGATTATTCGTCGGACTTGCCGTAGCGTTCACGGTGGACAGCGTGGATGCTACAGTGGTCAACCCTCTGGAAGTGGAAGAGATTACAGGAATGTCCGTAATCGGGATCATCCCGACGTTTGGGGAATCCGGAAGCGGTTATGGTTCTTACGGGGCTTACGGAGTCTACGGTGCGGTCCGGAGGAAGAAGAAGAAATCGAACACGGAAGAAATGCCCCCGGAAACGGATATCTGGATGCTGGATCACCCTGAATCTGTAGCCGCTGAAGCTTTCCGCTCGCTGCGCACATCCGTTCTTCTCTCCCGCCCTAAAACGGGGCCCAGAGTGATATTGATTACCAGTTGCCTTCCCGGGGAAGGGAAAAGCACTGTGACAGTGAACCTGGCCATCTCTTTTGCCCAGCACGGCAAGAAGGTGCTCGTGATGGAGGCCGATATGCGCCGGCCGAGCATGAAGCATGTTCTCGATGTTTCGAATGACTCTGGACTCAGCAATGTACTGGCCGGAACCCTTACGCTGGATGAAGCAACTCTTCACGGCATCCATGTTCCCACGCTCGATGTTCTGCCGGCGGGACCTCGTCCGCCTATGCCATCCGAGATGCTGGGATCAACGGTCTTCGACAGTTTGCTGGAACAACTCCGTGTGCTCTACGACCTCGTACTAATCGATAGTCCTCCGGCGCTTCTGTTGACGGATGCGGTTTCGATCGCGACCAAGACGGATGCAGTGATTTGGGTGGCCCGCGCAGGAGTGATCACCAGACCGTACCTTGCGCGCGCGACTCAGATGATCAATCGGAACGGAGTGCCGGTGATCGGCTTTGTGTTGAACCGAATGGACAAGAGTGTAGACCCCTATGCCTACGGGTATGGATACGGTTACAAGTACTATGGATCCTACTATGGAGAGAAAAAATCAAATGACGAGTAAGAATCTGCTTGCACTGCTCGTTACCGCCGCCACTCTGATCTTGTTTGGTTCAACCGGCGTTGCCCAGGTAGGCGCTTCCATCCACGGGACGGGTTCAAGCCAGACTTCGGCGAATGGCGCAGGGCACAGTTCGGGTTTGGGAGCGGTACCAGAAGATTTCGTCAGGATGAAGCTTGCCCCGGGATTCATGGTGGGGCTGAATGTTCTTGATGATCCGGACTTCTCAAGCAGTTTTCGAATCGATGAGCAAGGAAATATCGCCGTACCCATTCTTGGGACAATGCACATCGCCGGCGAAACTGTTTCCGAGGCAAGAGCTCAAATCCGGAAGAGACTATTGGACGGCAATATTCTAAAGGACCCCCAGGTCGAAGTGACGGTGCTGGAGTATACGGAATCGGAAGTGACGATCATAGGAGAAGTGGGAAGCCCAGGCAAGCATCCACTGCTTTCCCCAAGCAAGCTGGTGAATGTGTTAGCGCTAGCGGGAGGGCCTACGGCAGCGGCGGGCAATCAAGTGCTGATTACGCGTGGAACTGAGGGCGGCGAGCCCGTTCTGGTTCACTATTCGAAAGCCACGGATCCTAAGGCGGTCGATGACGTTATTGTGTATCCCGGAGATACGGTTCAGGTAAAGCGCGCCGGCATTGTTTATGTGCTTGGCGCGGTAAATCGGCCGGGTGGGTTTGTGATGCAGGAAGAGGGTACCCTCAACGTGCTGCAGGCAATTTCATTGGCCTACGGGACAAGTGTATTGGCATCCAATAAGACAATCTACTTACTGCACCGGAATCCCGATGGCACTGTGGCATACGTTGCACTGCCCTATAAGAAGATAACTCATGGGCAAAGTGCTAACGTACAACTGCATGCCACGGATATCGTATATGTGCCGACTAGCACGTTTAAGCTAATATATGGCAATTTCCAGGGTGTTATTGACTCGGCGGCCACGACCAGCATCTATTATGCGGAATTCCGTTAAAGTAGCTGTGCAAGTTCCGGCGCCGCGCCTTAAGTTGCTGGTCCTTTGCATTTCAGCCTTTATCCTCGGGAAGAAAAACATATGAAGACTCTGCACGGTGACGAAGCCTTCAGTCCCTCGCGCTTCCGTAGGATTGCGGTGCTGGCATTTATCCTCTTGAATCTTGCTGTGTTCGTCGTCCGCCTTGTAAGTCTTTGGCGTTATGGAACACTGTTCTGCACCAGCGGCGGCGAATCGCTTATGCTTTACTCTATCTGGAAGGGAATGCACCATTTAACGGTGTACGAATGGCCGCTTTCGTATCCATTTTCTCTTTCGTTATATAACTACCTCTTTTACTACACTTACTCTGGCATTTTGAGGCTTATCGGTATATGGGATTCAGGGATCATGACGTGGGGACGCCTGCTTACATCTGCATTTGCGGTCGCCGGTGCTTTTGCGCAATGGAAACTCGTGAGTCAGTATCTCAAACTGCGAGGCGCCCGCAGTCTTCTGTCATTTTTGTTTGCATTGGGACTCTGGCTTAGCACTTCAATGGTCCGCTGGTGGGCACTGACCATACGGCCTGATTTGGGTGCTGTCGCGCTGGTTATGGTTGCCCTTTTGGTGATTGTCAGTCGGCTGCGCTTCGGATTTGCGCTCGCGGGCGTGGTGTTCTATCTCGCGTGGTCGTTCAAACAGTCTGTGGTATTAGCATTTGCCGGGGTCTGCCTGTTTCTTTTGTTTCACAGGCGGTGGCGCGATCTGTCGATTCTCGTTGCGATTTTTGCCTTTCTAACCGCTGCCACGCTTCTCCTTGGGACGCCCGAGTATCGATTCAGTGTTCTAATTGCACCGCGACTGGTGAGCGAATTCTCTTTCATAAACGCGTGGCACGCGGCGGAAGCCTCACTCATAGCCAACGCGTACTGGATTGTTGCGCCCATTATATTGCTGCTGGTAACGGGCGCTCGAAAAGTCGATAGTACCGTCCGCCTGCTTATGACGGTTTATGCTGTTTCGTTGATCGCCGGCCTGGCTGCAATGGGAAAGGCAGGGGCCTCAGGCAATTACCTGCTGGAGGCGTTCGTTGCAGGCTCTACTCTGCTGCAAGTGGCCGTTTTCAACGCGCCGGCGCGGCTGGTAAGCATTCTGGTTTTATTCGGATGTGTGCAACCGGCTATGCAACTCGCGATGGTGCCAAGGAATTCGCACATTCTCGGAATATTGCAAATCGCGACTGCGGCAGAATATGCAGATGCGGTGGCATTGCGCGACCGTTTGGATTCAATGGCCGAGCCCATTTTTACCACGGACGAGACCTTCGGGCTCCCTTGGTTATCGACCGGTAACCGGGCCCCAGCATTCATTACCGACACTAAATTTCATGATGCCACCAGGAATCGCTGCCAAAGCGGATGCGTCGAAGGCATGTTGCAAAGGGGCGAAATTCCGACTGTAATGATTGGCCCCGACGATAACTTGTACCAGCAGAGCCTCAATTCGAGTTATGAAAAGATTGGTGAAGCTTATCATCAGGGTAAACAATACGATATTTATGCCTTTCGAAACTAGGATTTCGATGTTGACCCGCCGGTAAGATGATCTTTCCGGATCAGCTTCCTCGATCACGATGTTGGATTTCATCCCAACTGCGTACAGAAAGGTTACGCATTCGTGAAGCGACATGCGGAGATCGGGTAATTCGCCTTGGCGTTAGCCGCGTGTGGCGACGCAATCGCATGTTGGGCACTATATTTGGATTCGACGACCTAGTGAATTTCGCGCCTAACCAGAGCTGATAGAGCGTACAGGGTAGAGGGTTTTGTAAGGTGAAAGGGACGAGGCGCAACGGGTAAAGGAGAGTGGAATGAATGGGAGGGTTCAGACTCCGGCCAGCGCATGGTTCCAGGTATTCGCAGACGAATCGAATTGGTGCAGGAAGGGCTTCGAATGACTAAGATAAAACGCGAGCGGTCTGAGGCGGCGACAGGCGGGAAGGCCACCAATCCTCTTCAGACGGAGCTGCCCCTGTCGAGTGCCGTTAGTCACAGGCGACACCGGCAGCGAAGGATGACCCTGGCCTGGAGCACTTCCTTTCTTTCTAAAATTGTGACCATCGGCGTTCAGATACTGGCGTTGCCGCTCGTATACCGAGCCTTGGGCGAGAGCGGCTATGCAGCATACGCCGCAGTTACAGCTTCAGCAACAATGTTATCGGTTTTTAATCTTGGGATTGGCGGCTCATTGGTAACGCCGCTCACTGAGGCGATCGCCAGGCAAGATGAGCGTGAACAGGCTGTGCTGGTTCAAGCCGGCCTCGCGCCGTTGATAATAGCCTGCATTGTGGGAGCAGTCATAGTTATCCCAACAGTTGCTCTTTTGCCGTTGAGCACGCTTTTTGGAAGAGTTGGTGTAACAGGATCATGGGATCTTCGGGTTGCCGCAGTGATTGCAGTATCAATAACCCTGGCCGGCATACCCATGAACGCCGTCGGCTACCTCAGGCAGGCGTACCAGGAGATGCATCTTACGAACTTGATTGGCACGGGGTTTAATGCTCTCCTTCTTATTGCGCTATTGATTGCCGCAAGACGAACTACCGCTCTCCCGGCATTCGTGGCGATTGTTCTTCTTATTCCGCTTTGCTATTCCACTCTGAACTTTGTGTCGCTGATGGTTCAACGGCCATTCCTATTGCGAAGACAGAAGCGAATCGGCTGGGAAGCAAAGCGGCGTTTGCTGGGCGACGGAATCAGGTTTCTTAGCGCCGCTTTCGCACCTGCGCTTTTCTTTCAATGGCCAGTGTATTGGATAGCTAGAACCCAGCCTGTTTCTACCAGTTCTCTATTTGCGATCTGCATTCAAGCTACATTTCTCCCCCTGGGCTTTGTATATGGGTTTATGCAGCCACTGTGGTCCTCCACCGCCGATGCGCTGGCCAAAGCGGATCATCATTGGATCGATGTCCAAATCAGGAGAGGGCGTGCATTGATTATTTTTGTCGGCGGCTGTGCATTCGTTCTGTACCTTTTTGGGGGCGAGCGAGTACTCCACCTCTGGCTAAGGAAGCCGCTGACGCTCGATTGGCCGGTGCGAGGACTGATGGGTGCATACGTGTTGCTGGCGATTTGGGAGCAATATCACTTCTACGTAGCTTTGGGATTCGGGCGGTTGCGCGAAGCGACAGCCGCACAGTTTCAGCGCGCAGTTGTCTTCGGGCTTGCGGTACCGCTGTTAACTGTGGTTGGCGGAGTTAAGGCGCTCTGGGTTGGAATGTGCTGTTCGATTTTGTTCTGGACGGCGTGGCGATTGCCAAGGTTGTTGCAGAAAGGACCTGACGTTGCATAAACCGTCAGCGCGAAAAATACCGTTCCTGATTTATCGGCACGTCTGTTCTAAGTACTCTCGGCGACTATTCAAGTCAATCTCGCTTCCGCGATAACGAGAGTCCCCACAACTTTTGGAGACCATCGGCAATGACAAAACGATGCAAGCCACCGCTTCTATGGCTAACTCAACTGATTATTGGAGTTCTTCCGCCGACACGGTTCTTTCGGTTGAAGACGAGGTTGCTGTCCTTGAGCGGAGTGGATATTCATCCCACCGCACATTTGGTCTCCTCTGTTCGGATCATGACCAGAGGGCGGTTGACGATTGGCGCTTACACGCATATAGGCCCTCAGGTGCTTATTGGAGGTGGCGATGCTTCAATCAGCATAGGCAGCCATTGTGATATTGGGCCTCGCGTAAGCATCATCACTGGAGACCATGAGATTGCGTATACAGGCCCCCGAGCGGCGGGCCCGGGATTTTCTAAGCCGATTGTTATTGAAGACGGCGCTTGGATCTGCGCCGGATCGATGATTTTAGGTGGGGTTCGGATCGGCAAGCGCGCCGTAATCTGCTCTGGCAGTATAGTTACCCGCAACATACCGGCTGAGAGTTATGCTATAGGCGCGGGCACAAGTTTGCTCGTTCACAGCAAGCTACCTGATGCACCGACTCCGGTATGATGATGAAAGAAATGGCACTGAGTGTGAGCCAGAACAGTGAGCAGGCTAATATTTTCATACAACTACCCGTGTTGATTTATTCCTTTGAGGTGAGATGCAACCGCCAAGTCCAACTATCCACTCGATGATAAAGGAAATCGGAGCGTTGGTGCTTTTGTTTGTGGTTGCCTGTATTCCTTCTGTCGGGCAGCCGATCGCGCTGGGCATACTTGTGGTGATGGTGTTTGGCACTCCGGCCAGAACGTTCAAGTGTCTGGTTGCGGGTGCGATCGTGACTTTTGTTACTATAACGACGGTCAGAATATTTGTTCCTGGCCCTTTATTATTTGGCCCGAAGTGGATCTTACTTCTTGCAGCCTGTGCACGCAGCTTGGTGGCAGAGGGCCGTCCGTCAAAGATATATAGGCGCCTAATGAATTATTGGGCGTTGCTTACAGGCGTGTTGGTGATCAATTCGCTATTTGTGAGCGCGCTTCCCACCGTGTCGGTTTTTAAATCGATCAGTTTCTCTCTTGGCCTTTTGTGCGTGATCAGATTGGCTATGCTGACTGCGGATCAAAACACAGAAATGCTGCTTTTTATTTCCGAGATGGGAACCGCGGTTGTTATTCTTTCGATTCTCCTCTTACCGCTCGGTATAGGCTGGGCCAAGTTCGGCGGCGCATACTTTAACGGAATCTTCGACCATCCCCAAGCCCTGGGCATCTTTCTTGCAATGACGGGGGCTGCGTCATTTGCGGCAGCATTCAAAGTGCCGCGCCTGCAACGTGAATTGTTTGTGTGCGGATCAGCCCAGTGGTTGATGATCTATTTTACGCATTGCAGAACTGCGCTGGTGGCTATTTTGTTAGGCGGAATTGTATATGTCGTCGAGGTAATTATCAGAGGCGGAAAGAGCAGCCGAGTACGGTTTGTCTCAGTATTTTCAATAGTCATATCAGTACTTGGAATAACGCTAGCGCTAATGCTTTCATCAAACCTAAGAGAAGGCATAGCCCTGTTTATTCGCAAAGGGAATGCGGAATCCTTTGCAAGCAATGAAGAACGCATTGCCGTCCTGAGTGCGGAAACTCGAGGCACGCAGATCGCCGGCGATCTTGATGTTATCGAAGAGCATCCGATGCTTGGGTACGGCTTTGGCGTGAGTCCAGATTCCGAAACTTTCCAGGATCCCGAGAGTTCGCATTTATGGGGAATACCACTTTCAGCTCCGATTGAACAAGGCTTCCTTCCTCTTGCCACGATAGCCCAGCTTGGCATAGTTGGGGCACTGTTTATTGTACCGTTCCTTTTTTCAATGTATCTATCAGCAAGGAGGAACTCTCCAGAGGACGCTGGGTTGTTTGTCGCGGTGATCGGGGTAAATTGTGGGGAGATGATTTTTTTCTCATTCGGCAGTATGGGAGGCCTCGTTTGGGTGATGCTTGTGTTCCTCGCTTTCAGTGGCTCCATGTACCAGGGTAAGCCGGAGTACTAAACAGATGAAATGGATGTTTTGGCTCAGCGTCGTCAGCCCTCACATCTCGGAAGCGTTGCGCACTCTTGCTTCGATGCCGGATCAGATTGTGACCGTTGTGGCAGAGCACGAGTTGTCTGAAGTTCGGAAGTCAATGGGATGGAACACCCCGGACTGCTCACCAGCGCGTGTTTTGATTGAGCCGCTGCCTGCAGAGATCGAGCAGCTTATTGAGACGGGGAGCTGTAAAGATACAATCCATATGATTGCGATAGAGAAACGTGGGTCCCTGAACAGACGAGTTCTTCCTCGCCTGGCGAAGACCGGGGCTATGGTCGGACTTATGTCAGAGACCGTGGACAACCGGGGGATCCTGGGTTTGATTCGAAGAGCCAAATACTGTCTAGAAAGATACTCGATTGAAGATAAGGTTGATTTCCTTGTCGTTGTCGGCCAGGTTGGGGTTCGATGGTATAGGCAAGTTGGATATGATCCATCCCGTATATTTCCATTGATATATGTTACTGAAAGACCTACTTTGGCAGCGGACATCGAAGGCACTTGGAAAGCGACAGAGGCATTTCGAATTTTGTATCTCGGGCACTTTATTCGCCGAAAAGATGGTGTAACTGCTATCCGCGCTTTGTCCGGGCTCCGTGATCTGGACTGGCAATTCGACGCGGTTGGGAACGGGCCGGATCTGGAGCGCTGGAAAAGGGCAGCAAGCGAAAGTGGCGTTACCGGCCGGATACGATTCCACGACGCTGTCAATAATAAGATGATAGGCAATCTGTTCGAGAAGACAGATTTGCTCCTGCTGCCCAGCAGGTATGACGGCTGGGGCGCAGTGGTGAACGAGGCTCTGATGTGCGGCGTCCCGGTTGTATGCAGCGACAATTGCGGGGCGGCGGAATTGTTGCGCGAACCATGGCGCGGAGATACTTTCACGGCGGGTTCAGCGGAAGATCTTAGGATCGTATTACGGAAATGGGTGCAGCGTGGGAAGCGAACCGCGCAGTCCACAGCTCGGATCCGGGAGTGGTCGTCTGCTATAGAGGGGGAGCCGTTGGCGCGTTACCTCATGGAGGTTATAGAGTACATGCGCGACAATGGAGAGCGCCCGACTCCACCCTGGTACTGAGTGTACAATCGCGAGTTTGTTGGTCTTAGTAAGACCAATTTCATGTTGCCGGCAATTAGAATCTTGCCCAGCGAAGATAAATTGAACGAATCAAGGGGAGTTGAATGGTGAAAGAGAGCGGCCAGCTCAATCCCGGCGCAAACATTGGGAATGGGAAGAGGACAATATTTATTGTTATGCCCTATTATTTGCCCGGCTATAAGGCGGGTGGGCCAATTCAAAGTGTTGCGGGGTTGGTTGAGGCCCTGAAGGATGAGTTTGACTTTAAGATTGTTTGCGGGGACCGTGATCTGGGGGACAAGCGACCGTTTGCAAACGAGCCGATTGGGCGCTGGTACGAGTATGGGCAGGCCAAGGTGCTGAGGATACCGCCGGGGCCGACCGGCGCCTGGATGCTGATCAGAGCACTGCGGCAGCGGAGCTATGATGTTCTTCACATCAACGGCATCTTGCCGCGAATTTACTCGATGCTTCCTTTACTTTGCAGGAAGATGGGTCTCTTGCCACGAAGGCCAGTTGTTTTGGCACCGAGAGGAGAGTTCTCGCGAGGCTCACTCAGCTTGAAAAGCAAACGGAAATATATTTACATCAAACTGTCGACATGGCTTGGATTCTTCAAAGGCATCGTCTGGAACGCGTCCTCGAAGTTTGAAGAAGCCGATATACGCCGGTCAATGGGAAATATCAGCGTTATCGAGAGTGTGAACTTGACGCCCGGCGGATCGGATGCATACCGGAATAGCAGGGCTGGAATCATCGTTATTGCGAAGAATATGCAATTGCAGCTAGAACGTCCGGGGGTCGAGAAACAGCCAAAGCGCGCAGGCCAACTTAGGGGCGTTTTCATTTCGCGGATCTCGCCCGAAAAGAACTTGTTGTTTGCTCTCAAGATCTTACAGGGTTTATCGGGCGAAGTCGCTTTCGATATTTATGGTCCAGTTGGGAATCCCGAGTACTGGAATAAGTGCAAGGCGGCAATTGCCGCGCTTCCAGAAAACGTTCGAGTACAGTATATGGGAATGATAGAACATGAGCGTGTGGCGGAAGTGTTTGCCCAGCACGACCTGTTTTTGTTGCCATCTCTGGGCGAAAACTATTCTCATGTAATTTGCGAGGCACTAAGCGCTGGATGTCCGGTGCTGATCAGTGATCGAACACCGTGGCGAAATCTGCAAGAGAAAGGCGTGGGTTGGGATGTACCGCTCGAGGACGAGGCCGGATTCCGCTCAATATTGCAGCAGTGCGTGGATGCCGATGGGGAATGGTATGCCGGGCTTGGGGCCCGTGCAGCAGAATACGGAATTCAAGCCTCGTCCGATCCTTCCATTATCGAGGAGAATCGCAAAATGTTCAGATATGCAGCGTTGGAGTTGCTTGAGTCGTAATGGGGTTCAGAGGTAAGTAGTTTGCGAATTATCCGATTCCCGGGGGCCAAGTTTGCTTCCTTAAGACAAGCTCGAGTTCATCAAATTACCAACTAGTGTGTAGGTTAACTAGAAGGAAGCCGATATGAAGGACAAATTGACAGTCGTAACAGGCGCCGGAGGTTTCATCGGCGGCAACCTAATAGCCGCTCTTAGACAGCGAGGAAACCGGCAGATCCGAGCGGTTGACGTGAAACCGCTGGAGCACTGGTATCAGAAATTCGATGATGTCGAGAACCTTTCACTCGACCTGAATGGCAAAGAGAACTGTGAGGTTGCGGTGAAGGGTGCGACTGAAGTTTATAATCTGGCCGCAAATATGGGCGGGATGGGTTTTATAGAAAAGAACAAAGCTCTTTGCATGCTATCGGTACTTATCAATACTCACATGCTGATGGCAGCGCGGAAATTTGGAGTTGAGCGCTATTTCTATTCCTCATCGGCCTGCGTCTATAACGGCGATCTGCAGCACACGCCCGAAGAAGGGGACAGGTTTATTGCACCTGCTCTGAAGGAATCGGATGCCTACCCCGCTCTGGCGGAAGATGGGTATGGATGGGAGAAGCTCTTTTCCGAGCGGATGTGCCGGCATTTCATGGAGGACTTTGGCCTGCATGTGCGCGTGGCTCGCTTTCACAATGTATATGGCCCCTGGGGCACTTGGTTTGGCGGCCGCGAGAAGGCTCCAGCAGCGATTTGCCGCAAAGTGATTGAGGCCAAGCTGAAGGGAAAACACGAAATTGCAATCTGGGGTACTGGGCACCAGACGCGCTCCTTCATGTATATCGACGACTGCATCAAGGGCATTGGACTGATTACTCAATCCGAGATTCTGGAACCTATCAATTTGGGGTCGAGCGAAGCTGTCAGCATTAACCAGCTCGTGGATATTGTTGAGGAGATTGCTGGAATCAAGCTGAGGCGCATCTACGAGCCTGGAGCGCCCAAAGGCGTGAACGGACGCAACAGCGATAACACCCTGATCAAGCAATACCTCGGATGGGAGCCAGGCATCAGCCTGCGCGAGGGACTCAAACAGACATATGAATGGATTGCAGACCAGTATCAGTTGAGAGAACGCGGAGCGGAAGGAGTTGTCCGCGAGATCGAAAACGGGTGAGGCGAGTGCCGGTTCTGAAGGGTTTGTGGGAGATGCAGATCGGCTGGTGAGATGGCATGAAGATTATATTGGCCAGTTCTGTGTTTCCTCCGGAGCATACTTTCTCGTCGCAGACGAACGCGCAAACCGCCGAAGAGCTGGTGAGGCGCGGCCACGAGGTGCACGTTTATGCTCCTTTTCCGAGTCACCCCAGGGGTAGATTGTTTGATGGCTACAAGCGGACTCTCTACACGACATCGAAAACCGTCGCTGGATACACGTTGACGCATTGCTTCGGCACATTTTCCCGAAGCTCCACCCTGATCAGCCGTTTTGCCTGGAATCTCTCGTTCGGGATCACATCTGGTGTACGGATACTCTTGGGACGGCGGCCCGATGTGATTTTTTCGAGCACCTGGCCGATTTTTGCGACCGGCATCCTGGCGATGATTGCTGGACTCCGCCGGGTCCCCTTTGTGTTGAGGGTACAGGACGTTTACCCGGAATCGTTGGAGTCGCAGCGCCGCTTTACTAAGCGGAATTGGGTTTATCGGGTGCTTCGCCAGTTCGATCAGATGATTGCGCGTTCGTCTCAAGAAATTCTCGTAATATCGCCAACGTTTCAAAAGGTCTATGTGAATGATCGCGGCGTTCCAGCGGATAAGGTGCATGTGATTCCGAATTGGAGCGGCGACGAAATGGTTGATGCGGATCGTTCCGCGACGCTGGCTTTCCGGCAAAAGCTGGGGATTTCCGAGGATGCTTTTGTGGCTGTTTACGCGGGAAATGTGGGGGTTGCTTCCAACGCCGAGTTGCTTGTTGAGGCTCTGGCGAAGCTAAAGGACCGGGCGCAGATTTATTTGGTCATTGCGGGTGAGGGTGCGAAGCTTGGTGCGTGCCGGGATGAGGCTGAAAGGCAGGTTCTCGATCGCGTAGTTATTCACACGCCATGGAGGACCGAAGAGACCGGACCGGTGATCAAGATGGCGGATGTACTTTTGCTGCCGACAAAGGGCAGGCAATCTCTCAATTCCATTCCATCGAAACTGATTACTTATCTTCTTTCGGGGCGCCCTGTGATCGCCGCGGTGTTGCCGGAGTCAGATATTGCGGCGGCAATTTTTGAAAGCGGTGCGGGCTGGGTTGTCAATCCCGATTCCACGGAGTTGATGGCGGAAGCGATTCTTGTCGCAAGTGAGCAATCCGCGGAAAGTTTGAACCGTATGGGTTTGGCAGGCAGAGAATATGCGTTTGAAAATCATTCGCGCGAGTCTAACCTGTCCAGACTTGTCGATTTTGTGGAAATGGCCGGGAAGGTTGCAGAATAAGGATGAGGCGCGCGCTACGCGGTTAAGGGTGAGTGCTGTGGTTAAGAGAGCTTTCGATCTGGCCGGCGGCACGCTGGCATTGGCCTTGGCTGCTCCCGTGCTGCTGCTGTGCGCAATCGCAGTGTGGCTGGATTCTGGCAGCCCGGTCATTTTTGCCCATGATCGCCTCGGGTTAAACGGAAAGCTTTTTAGGATGCTGAAGTTCCGCAGCATGTACAGGAACGCGGCCGACCTTCGCAATCCGGATGGTTCCACATTTAATTCACAAGACGATCCGCGCGTTACGCGGGTTGGCCGCTGGCTGCGCCAGACGAGCCTGGATGAGTTGCCGCAGTTGATCAATGTGGTTCACGGAGAAATGAGCCTGATCGGCCCACGCCCGGATATTCCCGATGCGTTAGATTACTATCGGCCCGTTGATCTTCAGCGGCTGCAGGTGAAACCGGGCATCACGGGCTGGGCGCAGATACACGGGCGCAATAGTCTTGTATGGGAGAGGCGGCGCGATCTCGATATCGAGTACGTTCGAAATTGGTCCATTTGGATGGACATGCGCATTCTCCTGTATACGATTCCGCTGGTGATATTGGGCCACGGAATCTATAACCAAAAGCCGGAGAGGAATCGCGGGGTTGCCGTATAGTGCCTACCGAAGCCAATATGAAGCGAATCGTGATTCTCGGTTCGACGGGTTCTGAGATCGTGAAGCTGATGGATGCCCGAAAAGCAACGGACAAGAACGACGTTGATCTGCTGGGGTTTCTCGACGACGACCAGGCGCGTCATGGCGCTACATTCATGGGCCTGCCGGTTTTCGGAGGCAGCGATCTATTGCGCAGTACTTATGCGGACTGCTGGGTGATCAACAATGTTGCTCGCACGACGAGCAGTCGCTGGAAAGTGTGGCGCAAGATACAGGGTTTTGGCGTCCGACCTTACACGGCGATTCATCCAACGGTGGACACAGCCTATGTTGAAGTCGGAGAAGGATGCATCCTGCAAGAGGGTGTTATCTTGGGCGCCGGCGCCCGCATCGGCGCCCAGAGTCTGGTCAGCTTCAGGGTTGTGGTTGCGCATGAGAGCGAGGTGGGAGAATGCTGCTTCCTTTCGCCCGGGGTGTGCATCAACGGCCGGGTGAAGATTGCGACAGGGGCGTTCATCGGTTCCGGCGCAATTCTCCTGCCCGATGTGAAGGTGGGAGCATGGAGTGTGGTAGGGGCCGGCTCGGTGGTCATCAACGACGTGCCGCCGCATTCCACGGTATTTGGAGTGCCTGCCCGGGTCATTATGGTTCGCAAACCTACGGAGGAAATGGAGTGAGGGTGCACTACATGATGCTGGTTTTTTATAAAAACTTTTGAGTCGGGGAAAATGGTAAGTTCCGGGATGAGCAATGTCACAGAGCAAATTGTTCCCTTTCATCGCGCAGCGGTGGGTGAACAGGAGGCGCAGGCGGCGGCCGATGTGGTGCGTTCGGGCTGGATCACCATGGGTTCGCGCACGATTGAATTTGAGGAAAAATTCGCAGCGTATGTCGGCGCAAAACATGCAATAGGCGTTTGCTCAGGAACCGCGGGGCTGCATCTGGCGCTGGATGCGATCGGCCTCAAGCAAGGAGACGAGGTGCTGGTGCCGACAACAACATTTACCGCCAGCGCGGAGGTGGTGGTTTACTTCAAAGCGAAGCCGGTATTGGTGGACGTAAATGCCGCAAGCCTGTGCATCGATCCGGCCGATGCAGAGCGGCGCATTACGCCGCGAACCCGTGCAATCATTCCTGTGCATCTAGGCGGTCATCCCTGTGAGATGGAGGCGATTGGCGATCTGGCTAAGCAACATGGGTTACGCGTGATTGAGGACGCTGCCCATTCGCTGCCAGCTTCTTACCGCGGCCTTCGCGTGGGCGCCATCAGCGAACAGACAGTCTTCAGCTTCTACGCTACCAAACCTATTACGACCGGGGAGGGCGGAATGGTGACAACGGATAATGACGCGTTAGCCGCGCGCATGCGCGTGATGAGGCTTCACGGCATCAGCCAGGACGCATGGAAGCGGTATACCGCGGAGGGAACCTGGCGGTACGAGGTTATCGATTCGGGTTATAAGTACAACCCAACGGATATTCAGTCGGCGATTGGAATCGTGCAGTTGGGAAGGTGCGATGCGATGAATGCGGAGCGCGCGGAGATTGCATCGCGGTATAACAAGGCTTTTGCCGGGGAACGGGCGCTTGAAGTTCCAACGATTAGCGCTAATTGCGAATCAGCCTGGCACTTGTATATCCTGCGGCTCCATCTGGAGTTGCTAACCATCAATCGCAACGAGATGATTGAGAAGCTCAAGGAGCGCGGGATTGGAACCAGCGTTCACTTCATCCCCTTGCATATGCATCCTTTTTACAGGGACGCATATGGATACAAATCGAAAGATTTTCCGGTTGCGAGCAGGGAATACGAGCGGTATTTATCACTGCCGATTTTTCCGGGAATGACCGGGCCGCAAATCGATTACGTGATCGAGAACGTGCTTGGAATCGTGAAGCATGGGGCACGGTAATTAAGATATAGTAAGTGAGCCTGTGATAGAAGATATATCTTAAACAGTGACTCGACTTATGGCTTGCAGCTCGGGTGGATGGAGCAGCAGCTTCCTGGCGCGCTTAGACTTAGAAGAATCGATAACCATATGTAATCGATAAATCTGCCTGACACGGCCTATTCCCCCTGTGGCCAAACGGGGCCTGAAAATCCAACCTCTCACTTCAGTAAAATATTGGGCCTGATCCGAACGATTCGGCCAAGTGAAAAAGTGTGTCTGGATAAAGAGACGGCTGACTGCGAAGAGCCAGAAAATCATCAAATTCAAAGAATTCAAAAAACCTCAGACGGTTTCGAGGAGTAATTCGACCGGCTTGTGGGGCTGAGAATAAATGATTCTGGCGATGTGAACAAAGACATGCCCCTGGTGATTAGTCAGCTATGCTACGGCCCCGGAGAGGATGCGGCGTTGCAGGCGATCAGAACAATTCGATGGCTGGACGGCTGTGATCCTGAGTATCCTTTCCTCCCGCCACATGAAGGTGTGTGATTGTCTGGCTCGCCATGCGATATTTCTTCAAATGATCTGCCAGCATGGCCTTGAAGGTCATATCGAGGGTGCCATCCCAGACGGGGTCGCACGGTCTATCTTTCAGGTAAAGCATGTGGTCGCGGAGCTGTACCAGAGCCTCCTGCACATGCTCCATTCTCTGCCGCATCACGTCCTGAAACTGGATGTGCCCCAGCGCCTGCGTGAGGCGACTGACGCTCTCTTCGTAGTTTGCATCTACCTCGGTGATGACATCCAAAAGCAATTGGCCATTTCTGGCGAACTCCGATTGCATCACGCTCAAATCGGCCACCAGATGACTCATGGCGTCGCTTGCTTCGTGCTCTTGCAGCGATTCTCTGGCCTCGGCCATCTCCTCGTTCACTCTCTTGCAGGTGGTGTTGATCCTGGCCCCAATGTCGGCGGCGGCCCTGGTGGTTGAGACTGCCAGCTTTCTTACTTCGAAGGCGACCACGGCAAAGCCACGGCCTGCGCTGCCGGCCCGCGCCGCTTCGATCTCGGCGTTTAGGGCCAGCAGATTGGTTTGCTGGGCGATCGACGTGATCACCTTGATCAGCGGCGTTAACGCGCCCACCTCGTTGGCCAGCCCTTCAATTCGCTTGAAGTTGCTTCTGAACTCATCGATCTGGGTTGCAAACTGCATATCGATGGCGGCGATGATCTGCTTGTTGTTTTCGACGCGAAGATAGGTGCTTTCCGTCAGTTTCCTGCCGCTTTTGATGGAATGAGCAATATGCTCCCGCTGCTGATTGGCCTTTTCATTGAGAATGCCGATCTGCTCAATCGCCTTGACCACTTCGCGCTCGGATTCAGCAAGCGAATCGCCAATCTGATGGTGCATCACGTCGACGTATGGCTGGGAGTCTTTCAGTTCGTCTCGCATCGCGGCACGTTTAATGGCCATGACCTCCAGCTCAGCCTTGCTCATTGTGCCCGCCTGGCCGAGCCTCGGCGATGCCGCGAAGAGCAAGCGTCCAGTCTATCCATTTGAAGATCAGGAACGGACCGGTCATGAACATCAGAAGGAGGCCTGCGATCTGGTACCAGTGGGAGATGAAGACTGGCCCCAGCACTTTAGAGAGCGAAGAATAGAAGATTAACGCGCAGAATACTCCGGTTGCCGATTCGAGGAGCAGCCGGTTGCGGGCCTTTCTCCGGCGGAACACGCGATTTGGCGGGAACTCGTCTTTCTCGGCTACCTGGCGAACGGCGTGCGGGGGAGGGTTCGCTTCCAGTTCATGGTACGGCACAGACCTCATGCGCTTACGCTCCCGGCAAGACTTTTTTGATCACATTCATCAGGTCATCGCCCGATACCGGCTTGACGATCCATCCGGTGGCGCCGGCACGCTTGCCCTGGTCGCGTTTGGCGGTGTCGCTTTCCGTGGTCAGCGTCAACACGGGAATGAACTTCAAGCTGGGCATCGCGCGTAATTTAGCGATCAATTCGAGGCCTCCCATGACCGGCATATTGATGTCGGTGATGACCAGATTGGGCTTGACTCCCGCATTCAATTTGTCGAGCGCCGTCTGGCCGTTACTGGCAGTCTCGACTTCAAACCCGTTCATGTCCAGAGTGGTCTTGAGGCTCATCACCATGGTGGTTGAATCATCTACGACAAGGACCTTCATTGCCATCGAGGCATCCTCATGGTGCGGATCATTACTCGTGCTTCAGTCGGAAGCGCAGCCCGCAGGCTATGCCGCGCGTGAGACAGAGGCACGGTCATTTCATCGGCAGATTCTGTCAAAAGATGAGTGGAAGCCGGATGGCCGCACACGCAGCTCGCGATGTGAGTCAATGCACGCCATGGGCTTTGAACGATGGGACATATTCCTGATCTTCGGTCTGTATATGCTGGTTCAGCCAGTCTCTTAAAAAGTACAGCAATTGGACGTATACCGCCGTGTCGCCCCTTTCGTGGCGGGCTACAAATTCCGCAACCTTTCCGGTAAGCTTGCGGTGTTTGGCGCGGTGCCCGGCCAGCCCTGGATACCCGGTTGACTCCATCAACCTTTCCTCGGCTGCGAAATGCTCGCTCGACTCTGAAACGATTTGGCGCAAGAGCGGTCCGGCAACCTCCTGCGCCCTGCCTCTCATCGATGCGGCATGCAGTTCGTTCAGAACATTCATCAGGGCTTTGTGCTGATTGTCCAGGGCTTCCACGCCGACGGAGTATTTGCTGCTCCAGGTCATCAGGGCCATTCCGCATCTCCCGCCGGAAGTTATCCGGCAAGGGGATCATCGGACAAATTGCAAAAAACACGAGCGGACTGCCGGCGATTGCGAATTCCCGAAATGGATTGACGGTAGCGGTTTTAGGAAATGAAAGGTAATTCATCGACTCAATCGTTCGACCGTCATATTTCGTCTGTAAGTATGTCGATAAGATTCCCAGATGCGGCCCCACAAAGACAGCGGGAAAAGCCCATGGGAAATTGCTAATGTGCGACCGTGCAATTGTTACTCAGGAATTGCTCTGAATAAGGCCGTGAGATGAAGTTGTGCCGATTGTTGTGGCATGGTTCCGACAGTTGTATCGGTTTAATCTTTCGAAGGCCTCTCGCGCTGGAGAATTATTCGCCTTAAATTTGCGTTCTCGCTCCTGACTTTGTCGCGCACCGGGAGCGTCAGGCGGCGGACGGAAGGATGGGACTTGCAATGTGCAATGCGCGTGGAAGGAACTAGAAGTGGGAGTAACTCTGGAACAAAGTGAACGGCTCATTGTGCTTCGTCTCGAGGGGGTAATCGACATCGCCTCCGCTGCGGAGCTGAAGCTGCTTCTGCAGGATGCGCTTAAGAGCGGCAAAGAGGTCAGTGTTTCGCTTGAGGCCGCTACCGAGCTGGATGTGACGGTTTTCCAGTTGTTGTGGGCCGCCGAACGCGAAGCCAGGGGGCTGGCGTCGCCTTCGCGCTGACCGGCGCGGCGCCTGAGCCGATCTTAACCGCGCTTGCCAATGCGGGTTTGCCTGAGTTTCCGATTGGTGTAGGTGGAAGCTGAACAAGCGGGGTGGGTATTTGTCGATGGACAGCAATGCCGACCAGTTCAAACGCGCCTTTCGCGAAGAGGGCCGCGAGGTTGTTGTCGACCTGGAAGCGACCCTGCTGGAGCTGAACGACAACCGCGACGACCAGGAGCTGGTGGGGCGGGTCTTTCGCGCACTGCACACGATCAAGGGCTCGGGGGCCATGTTTGGGTTCGAGGAGCTGGCCGCGTTTACCCACAACCTGGAAACCGCTTTCGACGAGGTGCGCAACGGGCGGCTGGCGATCACCCCAGCGCTGATTGACCTGACCCTGGCAGCGCTGGATCAGATCCGGGCCATGCTCGAAAATGGCACCGGGGCGCCGGCTGCGGATTCAGCCGTGTGTGCCGAGATTCTGGGCAGAGTGCGGGAACTTTCCGGACTGCCTGCCGACCCACCGGCTGCCGAGAAAGCTGCCGCACCGGTGTCGCCGCCGATAGCCGGCAGAGGAGAAGAGCGCGAGTGGCACATACGGTTCTCTCCCGGACCCGACCTGATGCGCGACGGCTCCAATCCGCTGTTGCTGTTGAATGAGTTGCGGCAGTTGGGGGGACTCTCGGTCAGGGCAAGCATGGCGGCGGTTCCGCCACTGGGCGAAATGGATCCGGAGCGCTGCTATGTCTCCTGGGAGATGGTGTTGACGGCCTCGGCGGACCGGGAAGCGATCCGCGATGTGTTCATCTTCGTAGAAGACGGTTGCGAGCTTAGCATCGAAGCTGCCCTGGGAACCGGCCAGATTGCTGCCCGGCCGGCGGCGCTCTGTGCGGCCGATCTTACGGCCCGGGCTCTCGAAGAAAAGCGCACCCCTTCTGGCGGACGTCGCACCTATGACGTGCCCGACAATGCCTCGAGTCTGCGCGTCCCCGCCGCCAAGCTGGACCAGTTTGTCGACCTGGTGGGTGAGTTGGTGACGGTGCAGGCGAGGTTGAGCGAGATCGCGGCCAGGAGCGATGATCCCGGCGTTGCCGAGGTTTCGGAAGAGATTGAGCGGCTCACTTCGTCGTTGCGCGAGAACTCGATGAACATCCGCATGCTGCCGATTCGCGCTACCTTTGAGAGGTTCCGCCGACTGGTTCACGACCTGGCGCGCGATCTGGGCAAGGACGTCGAGCTCAGCATGGAGGGCGCGGAAACGGAGCTGGACAAAACGGTGATCGATCAGCTGGGCGATCCGCTGATGCATCTGATCCGCAACAGCATGGACCACGGCATCGAGGCACCCGGCGTTCGCGCCGCTCGGGGTAAGAGCCCGACTGCTGTCATTCATCTTTCCGCGCGCCACTCCGGCGCCAGTGTGCTGATCGGGGTCTCGGACGACGGCGGCGGTATCGACGTTGATGCGGTGCGCAACCGCGCTATTGAAAAAGGATGGGTGGCTGCCGACGCTCAACTCGCCGAAGCCGAGATTTTTGCAATGCTTTTTCAGCCCGGTTTTTCGACTGCCAAGCAGGTCACCGACGTCTCCGGCCGCGGAGTGGGAATGGACGTGGTGCGGCGGCGTGTCGACAGCTTGCGAGGCACCATTGACGTGACCAGCAAATCCGGTGTGGGCACCAGTGTGACGCTGCGTTTGCCGTTGACCCTAGCGATTATCGACGGCCTGCTGGTGAGCGTGGGGGATGCATTCTTCGTTCTGCCGCTGGCCAACACGCTGGAGTGCATCGAACTGACGCGGGCCGACACTGCCGCCGCTAACGGCAAGCACATCGCCAATGTGCGCGGGGAACTGATCCCTTACATTCTGCTGCGCGAACACTTCAAGATCCGCACATGTCGCCCGGAGATCGAGCAGATCATGATCGTCGAGACCGAGGGTGGGCGCTACGGCTTTGTGGTGGATCAGGTGTTGGGTGACTGCCAGACGGTCATCAAGAACCTGGGCCGCGCTTACAGGCAGGTGCAGGTGGTGTCAGGGGCCACGGTTCTGGGCGACGGCACGGTGGCGCTGATTCTCGATCCCGAACGGCTGGTGCAGGACGCGGTGCGCACCATCGCCACCGGCCCGCGCGGCAGGCTGGCTGCGGACAAGTTCAGCGGCCGGGAAAGGAAGGCTGCACAGCAACGAGCTATCTAAGACATCGTCGGCGCGGGATCGAACGCCAGCGCCCGTCCAACAACTTTCAACTGCGGAATTTCGTAGTTCTCCGGCTTCCGACTCAGGGGTGAACGAAAGCGGCGGATCTGGAGAGAACGAAAGCACGCCAAGGAGGGGCAAACTTCATGCCTATAACACTGGAAAACGATGCTGTAAGTGAATCCCGGAAGTCCGGGAACGGCCACAACGGAAATGGCCATGGGGTGCGCGAGCGGGTGAACAGCAAGGCCCGCGCGGGCGAGGACGACTCCATGATGGTTTTGCAGGAGATCATGCGCCTGGTGGACGCGTCCAAGGATGGACGCCTCAGCGAGCGCGCCAAGGCAACCCTGTTTAACGGCGTCCACCGCGAGATGCTGCAAGGCGTCAACGAGATGCTGGATGCGATTCTGCTGCCTATCGGCGAGGGTAACCGCATTCTGGCGCAGATCTCGAACGGCAAAATCGACGAGTTGATCGCTCAGAGCTACAAGGGCGACCACGAGAAGATGAAGGTTGCCGTCAACAATGTGGCCATCGTCACCCAGGGCCTGCAGAAGGAACTGGCGCGATCTGATCGAGGCTTCGAAAGAAGGCCAGCTCTCCGACCGTGGCAAGCCGGAGCAGTTCCAGGGCGCGTTTGCCGAGATTGTACGCGGCGTCAACACCATGCTGGATGCGATTCTTCTGCCGATCGGCGAGGGTAACCGCATTCTGGCGCAGATCTCGAACGGCAAGATCGACGAGTTGATTGCTCAAAGCTACAAGGGCGACCACGAGAAGATGAAGGTTGCCGTCAACAATGTGGCCATCGTCACCCAGGGCCTGCAGAAGGAACTGGCGCGATTGATCGAGGCTTCGAAGGAAGGCCAGCTTTCCGATCGCGGCAAGCCGGAGCAGTTCCAGGGCGCATATGCCGAGATCGTGCGCGGCGTCAACACCATGCTGGACGCGATCCTTCTGCCGATCGGCGAGGGTAACCGCATTCTGGCGCAGATTTCGAACGGCAAGATCGACGAGCTGATCGCACAGACCTACAAGGGCGACCACGAGAAGATGAAGGTTGCCGTCAACAACGTGGCCCAGGTTCTGCAGGGTCTGCAGAAGGAACTGGCGCGGCTGACCGATGCTTCAAACGCCGGCAAGCTGAGCGAGCGCGGCAAGCACGAACAGTTCAGCGGCGCTTATGCGGAGATCGTTCGCGGCGTGAACGCGATCTTGGACGCCGTGATCAATCCGCTGAATGTTTCCGCGAGATACGTAGAGATGATCAGCAAGGGAGACAATCCTCCGCCGATCACCGACACCTACTACGGCGACTTCAACCTGATCAAGAACAATCTGAATACGCTGGTCGCGGCGATGAACGAGATTACGTCGGCGGCCGAAGAGATTGCCAACGGCAACCTTACCGTAGTCATCAAGGAGCGCTCCGCGCAGGACAAGTTGATGCAGGCGCTCTCGGCGATGGTGGCCGGACTGACGCAAACCGTTAGCGATATTCGCACGATCGCCGGAGAAGTGGCGGCTGCCAGCCAATCTATTTCGACGGCCTCGATCCAAGTCTCCAAGGGCGCCAGCGCGCAGGCGGCGGCGGCCGAGGAGGCATCCTCTTCGATGGAGGAGATGGTCAGCAACATTAAGCAGAACGCAGACAACGCGCAGCAAACCGACAAGATCGCCAACAAGAGCGCCAAGGATGCGCAGGAGAGCGGCAAGAGCGTTCTGGAGGCGGTATCGGCAATGAAGGAGATTGCCAACAAGATCTCGATCATCGAGGAAATTGCCCGCCAGACCAATCTGCTGGCACTGAACGCGGCCATTGAAGCTGCCCGCGCAGGAGAACACGGCAAAGGGTTTGCCGTCGTTGCGGCCGAGGTGCGCAAGCTGGCTGAGCGAAGCCAGAAGGCGGCGGCCGAGATCAACCAACTCTCGGCGACCACCTTGAAGGTATCGGAGAAGTCCGGTGAGATGCTGGACAAGCTGGTGCCCGACATCCAACGCACGGCGGAACTGGTGCAGGAGATCAGCGCTGCCAGCAAGGAGCAGGACACCGGCGCCGAGCAGATCAACAAGGCGCTGCAACAGCTTGAGCAGGTGATTCAGCAGAATGCTTCGGCCTCGGAGGAAATGGCGTCGACGACCGAGGAGCTGACGGGGCAATCCGATCAGTTAGTCAGCGCGCTCGGCTTCTTCCATACCGGGGAGGAGAACGGCCAGGCATCTCGCAAAGCAGCAGGTCCAAAAGCCGTCAAGCATGTGCAGGCCGCCCCGGCCAGGACGGCAAAACCAGCCGGCCACATCGCCTCATCGGGCGCAAAGAGTGCGGGCGGAGTCAATCTCCGGCTCAAAGACAAACACGACGACCTTGACGGGGAGTTCGAGCGCTATTGAGTGCTGGCCGCACGGGCGGACGCAACAGCGGCTTTCAGAACCAGAGAGCCGCTTAGGTCCTCCTGAGAAGAGAGGAGTTGAAGTATGAGCGTAAGCGAAATCACGGAGACGCGGCAATATCTCACCTTCAGGCTCGGAAACGAGATCTTCGCCACCGACGTGGCCAAGGTAAGGGAGGTGCTTGACCTGACCACCATCACCCAAATCCCGCGCACGCCGGAGTTCATGGCCGGAGTGATCAATCTGCGGGGCAGCGTGGTACCGGTGGTCGATCTCAGGCTTTGCTTTGAGATGACCAAGACCGAGAGCACGCGCAACACCTGCATTGTGGTGGTCGAGGTGCTGCTGGAGAACGAATCGACGGTGATCGGCGCGCTCGCCGATTCTGTCGAAGAGGTAATCGACCTGGAGCCGGAGCAGATTCAGCCGGCTCCGCGCATAGGAACGCAGATAAGGACCGACTTTATCAAGGGCATGGGAAAGCGCGATACCCAGTTCATCATGATTCTGGACATCGATCGCGTTTTCTCCGCCGATGAGCTGACGGCGGTTCGCGGACCATCACAGGAAACCGGCAAGCCACTGATGGAAGCCGCAGTGGCGGCGTAAGGGAAGGAGTGGGGCGGGTTATCCCGCCCCATTCGACCGATGACTGTTCGCGATGAATCCATCTCCAGCCGGGATTACACGCGGCTATGCGGCCTGATCTACGAGCAGGCGGGCATTCACCTGGGCGGGGATAAGAAGACCATGCTTGAGGTGCGGATCAAGCGCCGGCTTAAGGATCTCGATCTGACTTCCTACAGCGACTACTGCGATTATCTCTTCGGACGTCAGGGAATGAAAGATGAGATCGTCAACCTGATCGACGTTGTGACCACCAACAAGACGGACTTTTTTCGCGAGCCGGGGCATTTCAATTTTCTGGTCGACAAAATGCTGCCCGAGCTGGGCGAACGCAACGGGCTGGGGAAAACTTTTCTGATCTGGAGCGCGGGCTGCTCGACGGGCGAAGAGCCGTATACGCTAGCCATCGTGCTCAGCGAGTATGCACTAACCCGTCCTGGTTTCCGTTTCAGGATATTGGCCACCGATATTTCGACCACCGTGCTGGCCAAGGCCGAGATGGGCGTCTACAGCAACGAAGTGATTGCCCCGGTTCCGGCCTCACTCAAGCTGAAGTACTTCATGCGCAGCCGCGATCGCTCTTCCAATCGCGCGCGGATCGTTCCTGAACTACGGCAGCTCATTGAGTTTCGGCGTTTGAACTTCATGGACGCCGACTACGGCGTCCCGGAAAAGGCGGATGCGATCTTCTGCCGCAACGTGATCATCTACTTTGACCGGCCCACG
Source organism: uncultured Acidobacteriaceae bacterium (assembly GCA_963839225.1). Classification (GTDB taxonomy): domain Bacteria; phylum Acidobacteriota; class Terriglobia; order Terriglobales; family Acidobacteriaceae; genus Telmatobacter. The sequence continues at coordinate 13,459 of CAWIVA010000055.1, read as the reverse complement.
CAGGAGCGCATCCTCCGCAAGCTCTCTAATCACCTAGCATGCGGCGGGTATATGTTTGTTGGTCATGCCGAGACCCTTCACGATATGGATCTGCCTCTCGAGCCGGTGGCTCCGGCGCTCTACAGGAGGGTCGATGGCAGAGAGTGAATCCGTATTGACCGATGTCTATGTACAGCCGGGAGAATCGCACATGGTTTCGCAACCGGCAATCATACGCACGATTCTCGGATCCTGCGTCGGAGTTACTTTTTGGGCGCCACGGTTGGGCCTTGCCGCGATGTGCCACGCCATGCTGCCTAATTATCCGAGCAAGTCTCCGGCAGAGATGAACCGCGCAGGCGGCTGTCGCTATGTGGACTTCGCCATTCGCGACCTGGCCCGGCAGTTTGATTCGCGGGGCGCAAGCCGGAGTGAGGTACAGATAAAACTTTTTGGAGGCGGCGATGTACTGTTGGTCTCCGAAGCATCGCTAAAGCCGACAGTGGGCAAACTGAACTGTGAGACTGCGCTGCGCGTGCTCAACGAGGAAGGCTTTACGGTGACCGCTTCCAGTCTGGGAGGCCATTGCGGGCTCAACATTCAATTTCACACCGATACCGGCGAGGTGCTGCTGCGACGTCTCTGTTGAATGCAGGATTTTGCGCGCAATACGGCACCAGGAAATGTAAGCATGCGGAAAGGCGGCGGGAGTGAGCGCAGCAAAGATTCGAGTACTGATTGTGGACGACTCCGCCGTGGTTCGCCAGACGCTGGGCTACGTGCTCTCTTCCGATCCTGAGATTGAAGTCATTGCTACTGCCAGCGATCCGTTTGTCGCCGCCGACCGCATCGCCGAGCAGGTTCCGGATGTAATCACGCTGGATATCGAAATGCCGCGGATGGATGGGCTGACCTTCCTGAGGAAGATCATGAGCCAGCATCCCATCCCGGTCGTGATCTGTTCGAGTCTGGCCGAGGAGGGCACGCAGAGCACCTTCAGAGCGCTCGAATACGGCGCGGTGGATATCATCACAAAGCCGAGGGTGGGCACCAAGCAATTTCTTGAAGACATGCGTATTACTCTTTGCCAAACTGTGAAAGCCGCGGCCTCTGCCAGGTTGAACATCCTGCGGCCCAGCCACACGGTCGAGCCTAAGCTTACTGCCGACGCTATTCTCCTGCCCGCTACCCGAGCCATGGCCGAGACTACGGAAAAAGTTGTGGTGATCGGAGCGTCCACGGGAGGCACAGAAGCGCTGAAGACGGTGCTGGAGATGCTTCCCGCCGATACTCCCGGCATCGTGATTGTGCAGCATATGCCGGAGTTGTTCACGCGCGCCTTCGCCAACCGGCTCGATAGCTTATGCGCGATTACGGTGAAAGAAGCCGAGAGTAACGATACGATTATTCGCGGCCGAGCGCTGATTGCTCCCGGCAATCATCATCTGCTTTTGAAGCGCAGCGGCGCTCGCTACTATGTTGAGGTCAAGGACGGGCCGCTGGTATGCAGGCACCGACCTTCAGTGGATGTGCTTTTTCGCTCTGCCGCGCGCTATGCGGGGCGAAATGCCGTGGGTGTGATTCTGACGGGCATGGGCGACGACGGCGCGCGCGGAATGCTTGAAATGAAACAGGCCGGCGCTCTGACCTTTGCTCAGGACGAGGCCACCTGCGTGGTCTTCGGCATGCCCAAGGAAGCCATCAAGCTGAATGGCGTGGACAAAGTGCTACCCTTAACTTCAATTGGGGGATCCATTCTTAGCCATGCAGGCTAAAGCATGGGTTATCTCGTCTACTCTCAGTTGAATCGCGCCGGCCCTCTTCTCGCTTCGGGTGCTTCCACGCTGGTATCGTATTGTCATGTGCTTCGAGATTGAGATCATGGCATGTTTTGCGGGTAGTTGGTGAAGAAAATTCTGTAACGTGGTGATTCTAAAAGGCGGCCCCGTAGCTCAGGTGGATAGAGCAGCAGTTTCCTAAACTGCGTGTCGGAAGTTCGAGTCTTCCCGGGGTCACCACTTCATTCTGCAATACTTCCTCAGGATAACTATTCTTTTTCCTACGGAGCATTGAGCTCATCTGTGAGCCCGGGCTGACGCGTTTTTTGACGTGACACACCTGGCCGGATATAAATTGTTGTGGTCATGGAAAGTGTTCCATGACGAGCCTGCTGCTCCGCCGAGGAGCAGCGCAATTCACCACAGCAATCGCCAGGATGCACGGGAAGGCGGTGAAACTCCGCCACTGCCCCGCAACTGTGAGCGCCCCTGCCCCGGTACCCGTCGTTGGGTTATCGGACGACGGCAGGATTTTCAGCCAAGGTTGATCCGCGCAAAGCGGAAGACCCAAGAAACCACTGGAGGCGAGCCTTCGGGCTTGGCTTTGGGAAGGTGGCTGGAGGAGGCGCGAGTCAGGAGACCGGTCCTTGCGCTTCAAAACCGCTTGCGTTCCGAGGGGAACGAAGGAGTTATCATGCCAGTTTCCACATCTTCGCGAACTCGTCTGAGTCACGTCCTGTCCTTCCTAATTCCAGCCGTTCTTCTTCTATTTGCCGCCGTCCTTTGTCCGGCTGCTTCCATTCGGGGCGTAGTGACCGATGTCAGGGGCGCCAAGATCACGGGCGCCAACGTTGCGCTGATCTCGAAAGGGAAGGTGGTCGCCACTGCCGTCTCCACAGCAGACGGCAGCTTTCAGATTCTGACCGGAGTGCAGGGCCGGTTCTACCTGGTAGTTTCGGCCAAGAGCTTCCGGCAGATTGAGACGCCGGGATTCTATGCCGGGCGGCTGGATAATATTGAGCGCACGGTGGTGATGGAACCGCAGTGGGTGCGCGAGTCGATTGTGGTGACTGCAACTGGAACTCCTACGCCGCAACCGCAAACCAGCTCCGCTACGGACGTGATTGGGCCAGTGGACCTGGCTCAAAGGGACGATCTGGTGAGCTTGATGCGGTTGATGCCGGGCACGGTTGTGACTCAAACCGGCCAGCGCGGCGGGCAAACCTCATTGTTTGCGCGCGGCGGCGATTCGGACGACAACAAGATTCTGATCGACGGCGTGAGCGTAGGCGACCTGGGCGGGCGATTCGACTTCGGGCCGCTTTCGACGACTGCTTTGGAACGGGCTGAGGTTTATCGCGGGCCCAATTCAAACCTTTATGGCGCCGACGCCGAGAGCGGCGTGGTGAGCATGACCACTCCGCACGGGACCACGCACTTTCCGTCGCTGATGTTTCAGGGCGATGCGGGGAACTTCCACACCTCGCGCGAGGAATTCGAAATTGCCGGTGCGCACAACAAGGTTGATTACCTGGGCGCCTTCAGCTGGCTGCAAACCAGCAATGCGCTGCCCAACGACGAGTACCACGTGGCCACTTCGGCGGCCAATGTGGGCTGGGCGCCGAGCGGAAACACGCAGGTTCGCGCGACCTTGCATTATGGAGCAGACGCGAGCGGCGTTCCGAATACCTGGGACTTCCATCACATTACAGACGTTGCTACCCAGAAGGATCAGGATATTTACATGAGCGCTTCGGTCGACAACCAGACCACGCCCGACTTTCATAACAGCTTTCATTATGGGCTGACGCGCAAGCGGGAGCAGTATCACCTGTGGCAGCCCTCGGGAGAATTGCTTACCTACGACATCTATGGAGATCAGGCATACTACGGCGATCCGGTGACTATTACGGGAGCGAATGGATACTCGGTTAGCGGGCAGGCGATTCTGGACTATCCCGGAACGTACGATCCCTATCCGCAAGGGTACCAACTGGTCTCAAACCGCGATGCGTTTATGTACCAGGGCGATTACAAGGTTACTCCGCACTTTGCTGCGCTGTTCGGTTTCAATTATGAGGATGAGCGCGGGGCCGAGCCACCCAGCTCGACCTACCCGCCGGTGCAGCGGAACAACGAATATTATCTTGCATCGGTGCACGGGGACTACAAGAACCGCTTCTTCTATACGATGGGCGGCAGCGTGGAGCATTTCACGATAGGCGGCACACAGCTCGAACCGCGCGTGGGGCTTTCCGGTTATGCGCTTAAGCCGCGCAAGGGAGTGTTCAGCGGCACGCGCATTCTGTTCAACTTCGGCGATGCAGTCCGAGAGCCCTCACTGACCGACCAGTTCTATTCGCTCTACAACTTTATTCTCACGGCACCTACCGGCGGCCTCGCGACCATTCAGGAATTTCATATCACGCCCATAGCGCCGCCCGAGGCGCGTACTTACGAGGGCGGAGTGGAGCAAGCGTTTCTAAGCCAGCATATTATTTTCCGCACCAGCTTTTTCCATAACGAGTTCAGCCGCCAAGTTGACTATGTTGGCTACGACCTGGTTCCAGAGCTGTTGCCAAATCTGACCCCGGCCCAACAAACCGCATTGGAGCTGCAGTTAATAGACAATGACGCTTATGAGCTGAGCCTCAACACAGAGGCGTTCCGTGCGATGGGTGTGGAGACTACGGTTGACGGCGGCATTGGGCCCAATCTTTTTATGCGCGGCGGTTATACCTACCTGGATGGGGTGGTGCAACGCTCGTTTGCCAATGCCGACGTGATGCTATTAGGCCCCATCCCGACTTATGACGGCATTCCGATCGGGGCGGATTCACCGCTGGTGGGTGCGCGGCCGTTCCGGCGGCCGCCACACACAGGCTTCTTTACGGCAACCTATGGGGTCAAAGGACTGACGGCAATTTTCACTTCCTCATTTGCCGGCCGCTCGGACGATTCGGATTTTCTGGGCGGTGAAGATCTGAGCGGTGGCGATAGTCTGCTGTTGCCGAATCGGAATCTGGATCACGGCTACGCCAAGCTGGATGCGGGAGGAAGCTATCGGTTGCTCAAGTGGCTGAGCCTCTTTTGCGAGGACGAGAACATCCTGGGCCAGAAGCATATTGCGCCGATCGGATACCCGAGCCTTCCGATGAATTTCCGCGTTGGGCTCAAACTGTCGTGGGGTCCTGGAAGCGGGAAATGAGAGGTTGGCGAGGCTCCGGGATCGGCTCTGAGCGGTTCCGGGACGGTTCTTTTTGGCGTTTTCAGGGTCATTTTGCGCTAAAAATAACCATTATTGTCCTGAAAATGACCTGTTATTACAGTCATTATTGGATAGAATCAACGACTTACTGGAAATATCGGGGGGAGGGGGGTGGGGGGTAGCCTCCGAGAGGTACGGACCGGGATAACTTGCCCTCATTCGCCGCTCGATTCGTTTCGGCGAATGATATTTGTTGGGCCTCCCTGGGCGCCGCTATCTAAATATATTGGGTGCCAAAGGGAGTTAATTATCTGCAAAACCGGCGCATTTAAACAAATGCGGCGGGTTAGCGTCCTGCATAAATAATTTCAATGTACTGTCCCTACGGGACTCCTTAACAAACTTGTGTAATCCCTTTTCCCCACGCTGAAGCGCGGGGCTAACAAACACTGCGCCTCCGGCGCGTCTGTGCAGGCTGGTAGCGTCTCTGAGTCCCGCGGGACAACGAAAAAAGCAAACGCAGATCCTTCGACTCCCCTTCGCTGCGCTCAGCGTCGCTCAGGATGACAATCAAAAACTGGGAGTTGGACATACAGGGCACGCCCAACTGCGCTCAGGATGACAGTGATTTTTTTGATGCGCACTTCAGAGACAGACACTAGCTGCGCAAAAAGTCTTTGGCTTTCTGGATGATTACGTCGCGGCTTACGTCGGAGATGGCGTTGGTTAACGGAATCTGCTTGGGGCAGGTCTCGACGCAGTTCTGGGCGAAGCCGCACTCCTGAATGCCGCCGTCGCCGGCGAGGGCGCGGAGGCGGTCTTCCTTGAAGACCTTGCCGGTGGGGTGGTTGTTGAAGAGCTTGACCTGGGCGATGGTGGCCGCGCCGACGAAGCCGGTGATCTCATTGAACTGCGGGCAGACTTCCATGCAGCAGCAGCAGTAGATGCAGTTGGAGAGCGGGTAGTTGGCTTCCTGCTGCTGCGGGAAGACGCGCGGGCCGGAGCCGAGATCGTAGGTGCCGTCGACGGGGACCCAGGCTTTGACGGCCATGAGGTTTTCGAAGAGGACGGAGCGGTCGACCTGGAGGTCGCGGACGAGGGGGAACTTGGAGAGCGGCTCGACGCGGATGGGCTGTTCGAGATTATCGACCAGGGCGGAGCAGGCCATGCGGGCCTTGCCGTTGATGCGCATGGCGCAGGAGCCGCAGATTTCTTCGAGGCAATTGGAGTCGTAGGTGATGGGGGTGGTGGCGCGGCCGTCGGCGGTGACGGGGTTGGCGGCGATCTCCATCATGGCGGAGATGACGTTCATGCCGGGACGCCAGTCGAGCTCGAAGCGTCTCCCATACGGCGGGAGCATCGGGGTTGGCCTGGCGCTTGATTTCGAATGCTACGGTTTTGGTTGCCATGATGTTTCCTCTTCATGAGGTGTTCACGGCGCTCCGTAACAGGTGCGTCCGGTGCTTTTGGCTGCCTCGACCGGGTTTTACCCGGCTGATCTCAGTGCGCCCCTACAGGGCGCTGACGCCAGCGGCAAGCCTGAATCCTTACATTTGCCTTTTCGCTGCACGACTGAAGTCGTGCCCTGATACAAAGCACTCTCCGGGGCAAAGCCCTGCTCGATTACCGATCCTTCTTCAGGGGCCTAACAGGCCCCTGCATCCGCTGACTGTCAGTTGACATCGCGGCCTGAAGCACCCACGATCAGTTCAATTCATCTTGCGGCACGCAGCTAAATTCTGCTGCCCTGCATTCAAAGCTAGTTGCTCGCGCCGTAGCGGCGCGGGCGCGGCTTGATGTACTGCGTGTCCACTTCTTCGTACTCGAAGCGCGGGCCTTCAGGCGTAGCCGGTGAAGCTGGCCTTGGTGGTCTTCAAAAACTTCTCGTCGTTGCGGTCAGGGAAGTCGGGCTTGTAGTGCGCGCCGCGGGATTCGTCGCGGAGGAGCGCGCCCTGAACGACGGCGCGGGAAAGCTCGAGCATGTTGTTAAAGCTGGCGGGCGAAGGCGAAGCTGGTGTTGGCCCACTGGCTGCGGTCGCTGAGGTTGACGTTCTTGTAGCGATCGAGCAGCTCGACGATCTTTTCGTCGGCCTGCTTGAGGCCCTTGTTGTAGCGGATGACGGTGGCGTGCTCGGTCATGGTTTCGCCCAGTTCGCGCCACAGCCTGAAGGGATTCTCAGTGCCTTTGTTGTTGAGCAGGCTGCCTGTTGATCTCGGCCTGGCGGGCGAGTTCGGCTGCGTGGCCGCCGTCGCCTTCGGCGGCGGGCAGATTCTTGGCGTAGTTGAGCGCATTGGGGCCGGCCCTGAAGCCGCCGAAGATGCAACTGACGAGGGAGTTCGCGCCGAGGCGGTTGGCGCCGTGGTACTGGTACTCGCACTCGCCGGCGGCGAAGATGCCGGGGATGTTGGTCATCTGGTTGAAGTCGACCCATAGGCCGCCCATGGTGTAGTGCATGCCGGGGAAGATCTTCATGGGCACGTCGCGGGGATCGTCGCCGACGAACTTCTCGTAGATTTCGAGGATGCCTTCGAGCTTGCGGTTGAGGGTGGCGCGGTCGATGTGGGTGAGGTCGAGATAGACCATGGGCTGGCCGTCGATGCCGAGGCCGTGCTCGTAGACCACCTTGTGAATGGCGCGGGTGGCGACGTCGCGGGGGACGAGGTTGCCGTACTTGGGATACCACTCTTCAAGGAAGTAGAAGCGCTCGGACTCGGGAATCTGCTTGATGGGGCGCGTGTCGCCGGGCGTGCGCGGAACCCAGACGCGGCCGCCTTCGCCGCGGGCCGACTCCGACATGAGGCGCAGCTTGTCTTCGCCGGGGATGGCAGGTGGGATGGACCTGGATGAATTCGCCGTTGGCGTAGTACGCGCCCTGCTGGAAGACGGCGGACTGCGCAGAGCCGGTGCAGACGACGGAGTTGGTGCTCTTGCCGAAGATGGCGCCGATGCCGCCGGTGGCCAGGATGACGGCGTCGGCGGGGAAGGCTGCGCAGCTCCATGGTGCGCAGGTCGAGGGCGGTGATGCCGCGGGCTACGCCTTTGGAGTCGAGGACGGCGGAGAGAAACTCCCAGCCTTCGTATTTCTTGACTTTGCCGTCGGACTCGTAGCGGCGGACCTGCTCGTCGAGTGCGTAGAGCAGCTGCTGGCCGGTGGTGGCGCCGGCAAAGGCGGTGCGGTGGTAGAGCGTGCCGCCGAAGCGGCGGAAATCGAGCAGGCCCTCGGGGGTGCGATTGAAGGGCACGCCCATGCGGTCGAGCAGGTCGATGATGGCCGGCGCGGCTTCGCACATGGCTTTGACGGGGGTCTGGTTGGCGAGAAAGTCGCCGCCGTAGATGGTGTCGTCAAAGTGCTTGTCGGTGGTGTCGCCCTCGCCCTTGAGATTCTTGGCGGCGTTGATGCCGCCCTGTGCGCAGACCGAGTGAGAGCGCTTGACCGGGACGATGGAAAACAGGTCGACGGTGCCGCCGGCCTCGGCGATCTTGATGACCGCTGCGAGACCGGCCAATCCTCCGCCAACCACGATGATTCTGGGTGCTGCCATTGAGCGATCCTTTCAAAGCAGTTATCAGCTTCAGCTATCAGCTTCAGCGAAGGCCTAAGACACGGACTGTTAACAGTCAGGACTGCGGAAGTCATACAGATACTCGATTCCGCTGCATGACAGGTGCTGGTGACGATCTGGAGCACGGCTGGGTGCGATTTCAGGCGCGTTGGGGTACTTGCCGCCGACGAAGGCCCAGATGCTGGCCAGGCCCATGACGGCGAGAACGACGCCCAAGGCTGCGCAGACATAGCCGAAGCGCTTGCGGGCGGTTTTGCCGGGAGTGATGCCCCACTTGGCGGCGAAGAGCCAGATGCCATAGGAGAAGTGCCAGCAGATGGCGATCATGGCGATGACGTAGACGGCGAGCATCCAGGGTTGGCGAGTTCCATCTGCACTTTGGGAAGGCGGCGTAGGGATTCTCGGGCAGGCTGATGCCCATGAAGCGCTGGCGCAGCACGTGCTGGCCGATGTAGAGGAAGGCGATCAGGCCGGTGTAGCGCTGGGCGATGTACATCCAGTTGCCGGCCCAGGGGTAGTAGACGATGTTGGACTTGCCGCGCAGCCAGATGTAGACGCCGTAGAGGCCGTGATAAAGGATGGGCAGAAAGATGAAGGCCCACTCCAGCACGCGGACCAGCGGCAGGCTGTTGAGGAACTTGACCTGCTCTCCGTAGGCGAGCGGGGCCTTTGAGGGCCTCGAAGTTGGACAGCAGGTGCTCAAGGAGAAAGGCGCCGATGGGGATGATGCCCAGCAGCGAGTGCAGCTTGCGCCAGAGAAAGGTGGTTCCCTGGCCGGCGCGCAGCGGCTGGACGCCGCGCGCGGAGCGTGGGCGCGGCAGGTTGTTGAGCGGTTGCCATGGATGTGTCGAGCTCCTAAGGCTGCAGGGCGACGGTTTCAGTGAAGACGGCGGTTTCGGTATTGCAGGACAGCATTAAGCGTGGCTGGATTTACATACGCATTATTGGTGTTCGAGATCACGCCTCGTCAAGGCACTCCGTCGGCTTTAGTCATTTTGGATGAGATTCGTGGAGGTTCAGACGCCCAGCATTGGCAGCAGCGCGGCAATGGCGCGGCCGCGATGGCTGAGCGAGAGCTTGGTTTCGAGATCGATTTCGGCCATGGTGCGGTCGAGTTCGGGCAGGTAAAAGAGCGGGTCGTAGCCGAAGCCGCCGGTGCCGCGCGGGGCTTCGAGGATCAGGCCTTCAACGGCGCCCTCGGCGGTGTGCAGGGCCTCGCCATCGCGGGCGGCCACCAGCACGCAGCGGTAGCGGGCGGTGCGCGCGGCCGTGGGAACGCCGGCCAGCCGCTGCAAGAGCACCATGTTGTTCCAGACGTCGGTGTTGTCGTTGGCGTCGGGCGAGTCGACCAGGCCGGAGTCGGCGGCAAAGCGGGCGGAGCGCACGCCGGGCGCGCCGTCGAGGGCGTCGACTTCGAGGCCGGAGTCGTCGGCCAGAACCAGCTCGCCGGGGGCAAGCGGGAGTAGTAGACGGCCTTGAGGGTGGCGTTGGCGGCGAAGGTGGCGCCGTCTTCTTCGGGCGCGGGAATGTTGGCGAGTCGCGGGCAAGGGTTCGATGCGATGGCGTGAGCCTGGGCGGCGGTGCGGAAGTCGCGCAGCTTGCCCTGGCTGGTGGTGGCGGCGTAGAGGCGGAGGGCCATGGGGAGAGTGTAACGGGCGGAGGAGGGATTTTTCGAAATTGTAGTTTTTGGACGTGGATACTAGTGCGGGTGAGTACGCCTCCACTACAGCCGGTCTGGATACCTGCGCTACATATTATGTTGCGAAGGGCGATTTCAAGCTTGATCATTTGAAGATACAGTTTCACCGGCTAGACTGGTGCTGAAACGACGGCCATGCGGACCTGCGCGAGTGGTTTTGACAAAGGCAGGGTGGGTTGCTTATGGTTCTCCTTTCCGGAAAGTATTTCAATTGGGGAAGCGCCGGTGCGGACAAGTGCGAATCTTTTCCATGGGCGCGTGGGAGCGAGGCAATGAAGACGAAGCAGGCGATTCGATGCGGAATTTTGGGGTTGGTGGTGGCGGTGATGGGGATTCCCGCCTTGCTGAATGGGCAGACGGCCCAGCCGGCGGAGACAGCGTGCCTGGAGCAGGGCTTCCGGCAGCCGCCGGACAGCGCCAAGCCCTTTGCATGGTGGCACTGGATGAGCGGCAATGTGACCGAAGCCGGGCATCACCGCCGACCTTGGAGTGGATGCACCGTGTGGGCATTGGCGGGATGCAGATGTTCGACGGAGATATGGGCGCGCCGCTGTTTGTGGACAAGCCTCTGATCTGGATGACTCCGGAAGCGAGCGGCCTTGCGCCATGCGGCAGCCGAGGCAGAACGCCTGCATATGGAGATGGCCATGGCCGCTTCAGGCGGATGGAGCGAGACGGCCGGGCCCGTGGGTGAAGCCCGAGCAGGGAATGAAGCGCTATGTGTGGAGCGAGACGGTGGTTGAGGGGCACTTCAGCGGGAAATTGCTGCCAGCCGCCGTCAATGCTGGGCAAGTTTCAGGATTTGATGTCTGCGCCACAGAGCGAGGACAAGCGGGATTTGACTTTGCCCGACGCCAAGCCGCAGCCGGAACCGGCCAAACGGGAGCCTACGCCGGAGCTATATGTGGATGCGGCCGTGGTCGCGTTCCCGGTGCAGGATGAGGATGCGATAACGGCGGCGCAGAAGCCGGTGATTACGTGCAGCTGCGGAGCGATTGACGAGGCGGTGTTGCAGGATGGGTCGTTTGCGAAGGCTGTGGAGGTTTCCCACTCGGAGGATGGGACGGCGTGGGTGGAGTTTGCTTATGCAAAGCCACAACTGGTGCAGTCGGTGCTGTATGGGGGCGGAATGGTGAAAGAGTGGTCGGGTTTGCCGATCAAAGCGGGCAGGATTGAGGCCAGCGACGATGAGAAGGAATGGAAGACGCTGGTGGAGTTGCCCGGCAGCCCAAAAGCGGCAGGCTCGATCAACATGCCCGTGCGCACGTTTGCAATTGCCCCGGTGAAGGCTCGCTATTACAGGTTATTTTTCAACGGACCCCAGCCGTCCCCACACATGAGAGATAAGACGAAGAAAATAGAACCGAATCCGGTGGAGCTCGGAGGTTGAGTTTCTGGCTGCGCCGCGCGTGAATCGCTGGGAGGATACAGGAACCGCCCGAAGCCATGGCGCAGCAGCGAATGCACCACGTCGCCGACCACGGCATCAGCGTCGCGGTCGCAGCGTGACCGAACCGGGGAACCCCAGATGATGTTGCGACATGCCAATGGTCGAGGTCGGCGCCACCAGCCAGCCGATCTTGTCGCCGACGCCCTTGGCCACGAATTCGGCACCGAGATGATCGGTGCCGATCAGCCCATTGGGGCCGTGCTGCTCGGTCGAGCCGATCGGAACGATGATTCCGTCGCGAGTCCGCAGGTAGTCCTCGACCTCCTGCCAGGTGGACAGTGCGAGCTGCATGGCGTATCTCCTATTTGCCGAGCGAGACGCCGCCGAACGGCTGGCCGCCGAGGAAGTGCAGCTTGAATCCCTCGACGTTGTTCGCGCACCGCGCACATAGGCCTTCACGTCGGCCAGGACCGCACCGGCATCGTCGTCGTCATACACCTCCTGGCCGCGTGTATAGAGCTGCGCGCGCTCGGCCTGGTCGGTGACGACGTTCGGCCTTCTGCGACCGCTCCTGTAGTCCTGGTTGCACCAATGCGACACGTTGTTGCCGCCGGGATTGTCGCACGTGAACCAAGCAGCATCTCGGTCGGGTCGGGATAGTCCCAGGTGCCGCCGATCATCCCGACGCTCGGCTCGCCGGCGCGGGAGCGGCTTGAGGTATTCGCCCCACTCGTAGGTGATGATGTTCGCGGTAACGCCGATCTTGGCCCAGTCCGCCTGGATCATCTCCGCGGCGCGCCGTCCGTTCGGCATGTAGGCGCGCACCACCGGGATCGCCCACAGATCGACCCTGAAACCATTCGGATAGCCGGCCTCGGCAAGCATCTTCTTCGCGGCCGCCGGGTCATAGGTGTAAGGCTTTAGCGCTGCGTCATAACCCCACAGCGCCGGCGGCACCAGTGACGCAGCCGGCGTGCCGCCGCCCTGGAACACCGCCTGCACCAGGCTGGTCATGTCGATCGCCTCGGCCAGCGCCAGGCGCACGCGGCGGTCGTCGAGCGGCTTCCGATCGACCCGGAAGCGGATGTAATTGGTGCCGGCGATCGCGCGCCTCTTGCACTTTGAATGTCGGGGTTGGCGCGCATCGCCGGCAGGTCGGCAGGATTCGGATAGCGAGCGATCTGGCACTCGTTGGTGCGCAGTTTCGCATACCGCACCGAGGCGTCGGGGGTGATGGCGAAGACCAGGTTGTCGACCTTGGCAACGCGGTCGGGCTGCGCGCCACCGCCGCCCCAGAAATCGCGGAAGGCGCGGAAGCGGATCACCGCGTCCTTCTGATACGCAACGAAACTGAACGGGCCGGTGCCGATCGGCTCCTGGTCAGCGCGCCGAGCTTGCCGGATGCCTGCAAGGCAGCGGCGTATTCGGCGGAGAGGATCGAGAAGGGCTGCATCGACAGCGAGGGCAGCAGCGGCGCGAGCGGTGCTTTCAGTTTCAACGCGACGGTATAGGCGTCGATCTTTTCGATCGATTGCAGGTTGGGCGCGACCAGGTCGACGAATTCCGGAAAGTTGCCGTTGGCGCTCTGATAGAATGGGTTGGACTTGTCGAGCATGCGCTGGAAGCTGAACACCACGTCATCAGCGTCGAAGTCGCGCGTGGGCTTGAAGGTAGCGCTAGACTGGAATTTCACGCCATGGCGAAGCTTGAACGTGTAGGTAAGGCCGTCGGGCGAAATGGTCCAGGACTCCGCAAGGCCTGGCACGAGGTCGGAGCCGCCGATCTTCATTTCCACCAGTCGGTCGGCGATCTGTTCGGAGACGTCGAAGCTGGTGTTCGCG
>CAWIVA010000054.1:0-48316 GCA_963839225.1 uncultured Acidobacteriaceae bacterium | reverse complement strand
GGCCGAGCTTTGAACCAAATCGCCGCCCGTTGACCAAGCCGGTCATCGGTCTCCCTCAACAACGAGGAGGGACTCTTTGAGCCAGTCATCGCTGGCCGTCTCCATGGTGTCGGACGCGAACGGGCTCACCTTCAGGCGACGGTCAATCCGGCGGGGGCCGGCCCCACGACGACAGCTCGTCTTCGAGAACGTATATGGGCCTCGGCTGGCTGCATTCGATTCGGCATTCACCTATTGAGGACACCCAAGGATCGAGTTGATCGCAGATACTCTCTCCCTCTGTCCTTGATGCTAGGCCCGAGCATCGAAATTCGGTGCACCATTACGTTGCCTCATGCCAATCAGGTATAACGGATAGAGCACCAAAGCATTTCATGGGTGAAGGTCGACCATGTATCCTCGCCTAATGGGTCCAACTTCTGTTCCGCATGTGACATCCTTCCGTGGCGGCTCATCCGACTCGCTTGTCGCTCGAACGCTGCTTGCCGCTGCTCGGCAACGCTCAGGCTTAGATGAGATGAATTGTCAGTTCGTCCTCGAATGGATGCAGATCGGGGCATTAGCTCAAGAGGTATTACGGGATTCCTTGGCTCGGTTTGATCTCACCGAAACGAAGTTTTCGATACTAGTGACGCTCTTTGCCCTCGACCCAGACACGGCGATGGAAGCCGATCTCGCTAATCATGCAGGCGTCACGCGTCCCTCCGTCACGAATGCACTCCACGAATTGCAGGATCAGGGTCTTGTGGTGCGGACGCGCAACTCAGTTGATCGTCGCGTCATCAACGTGCATATCACCAAGAAGGGCCATGCGACAATCGACGCCGCAATACAACACTATCTGGAGACGGCGGAGCATTTGGCCCGTTTTGTTGACAGGGATGTGCAAGCCGTCGCCACAACCCTTTGCGACCGTCTGATGTTGGGTGCCAAAATTGCCAAATAGCCACAAAACGCGAATCTTGCGTGACGTCATCATCATTTCAAGCGCGACCGTTTGAGCGGATGGGCTGCAGTTTGGCCAAATTGCAACGAATCGAATGCCATGCCGCTATGATTGCAAGGCGCTGTGCTTCTCTCGGTCTCGCACTCCGACTCCAGCGCTGCAGCCCCGAACTATTTCAAGGTATTCGCGGAGCAGCTGCGAGGTTTCGTCCCGCAACCATACGGCGTGCATTTCCAACGGCTGACAGTCGGACGCAACGTGACGCACCTGTGGATACTGTCTGTCGCAAAGGTACTCAGGCAGGACTGCGACCCCTAGATTTGCAACAACGGCCGCGTATAGGCCGCCAACTGAGGCGCTTTTGTGGGCTACAAAGATCGGGGTGAACCCAGCCAAACGGCACAATTGGGAGACCCACTTTGCGTATCCAGTACCATAATCATCGGCCGGTTGGATGAATGTTGCGTCTCGAAATTCCGCCAGCTTGGCAAAACTGCGCCGCCTGGCCAGGGATTGCCGGTTGTTTACTACGAGCCTAATCTCGGACTTCAGCACAACCATGGATTCAAAGATCGCCTGCGTTGGGACTGCATCGCGGCGCAAGAAGCATATGTGAGCGCGGCCAGCTCGCAGTGCGGCCAGATGTTGGTCGCTAGGAAGGTCAACGACCTCGATTTCGACGCCGGTACGGAGCGCGTGGAACTTTGCGATACTCTCCGGAACAAGTTTGAATGAGAGCCTCCAGTCATTGCAGATCATCAATCGCCCCCCGACCTTGTCGCGGGTGTCGCGCACGGATTGAAGTGCTATGTCTACCTGCGCGAGAATCTTGGCAGCATGCGCCGCAAGCGTGCGGCCGGCATCGGTGAGCTGCACACGAACGCGGTTGCGGTCGAACAGTCGCACGCCGAGTTCATTCTCCAAGTCGCGGATTTGCCGACTGAGAGCGGGCTGGGCGACCCGCAGCTTTTCGGCGGCACGGCTGAAATTCAACGTCTCCACCACTGCGCAAAAATAACGCAGATGGCGCAGCTCCATTGCTATACTGTATCAGATCACGAAAAGAAGCCAAGTTCACATAGGCCCCGGGGGCGCCAAGGCGCCCGTGGTCCTTTGCATTGCAACCTTGCGAATGATCACCCTGGTGAGAATCGATAGACGAAGATCACAAGAGCGGAAAACAAGACAAGGACCAGGATGATGGCGCTGACGTACGAGGCTTGTGACGCCTGGGTCTCGTCGCCTGGAGTCGTGCTCGCTTGATTGGATATCTCTGGCCTATGGTCAAAGGCGTCATTCAAAGTGGAACCAATCATCGGGGTGGGGGTAGTGGGTGTCTTCATGCACACAGGATACGCTCCCTTGGAGCAATGCGGCATACATTGTTTGTCTAAGCCGGATCGATGCAGTTGGATCCATATTTAGTTAGCAAAAGCGGGTCTATTTTCTACTGCATTGCAGTTGGGGAACGGGCTTAGGATTTTCTCCCAAAGACGCGACCACCAGTCACGTTCTCGAGGGGGAACGGCGAGCTTGATGGTGGTTTTGCCGGCTGGGTGCGCGATGATTCCCGGGGTAATAAACAGCCAGAAGCGCAAGGACTGGATCGTCACCTTGGTCTGCCAGCCAAGCGCCCGTTGGAACAGTACGGTGAGATTGTAGCCCAGGTCGCCAGGGACAAGGCCGCCTCTCCGCGCAGCATGCAACGCCCCCTGCTCCGGCAAACTGCCCACCGCGCCGAAGGCCACAGCCGGCCGCTCTTCAACCTTCTCCGTCGTTCCCGCTGAAAACCGTGCCCAGCTCAAACAGCCGCACGTCGCTAACGTCCCTGTGCAGGTTCCCGGCAATCATCCCCAGCATCCCCGGCACCAGCGACGGCCGCAGCACGCCTGCCTCCTCGCTCAGCGGATTGCCCAGCGGCACCGCCAGCCCCGGTTGCGGCGCAGTCAGCCGAGCCTCCGCCGCCGAGCAGAACGTGCTTGCAATCGCCTCGTGGAATCCCGCCGCCAGCAGCGTCCGCCGCACTGCGTCCTCACTTCTCCGCCCACGGCAACGCCCGCACCCCCTCGCCAAACTCCGGCAGCGTATTGGCAAAGCGGTTATACCCATAAACCCGCGCGACCTCTTCGATCAGATCGATCTCGCGCTCCAAATCCAGCCGCCAGCTCGGCAGCGTAACCAGCCATGCTGCATCGGAAGCGTTGGCCCCACTCGCAGGTGGCCAATCCGCACCCCAACGCCGTCAGCACATCCTCAACGATCGCAGCGGTAATCCTTCTCATCCAAAGTCGCGCCCAAAATGCGCCGCACTTCGCTCAGCTTCAGCGCCACCGGCTTGCGATTCGCCGTCCGCGCCTCCATCTCCGCCACGCGCACGTCCACCAGCTCGCCCTCAATCCAGCCGCCATTCTCCAGCAGAATCCGGCTCACCAGCGCCGAAGCCACAGGCGCCGCATTGAAGTCCGCCCCGCGCTCAAAGCGATGACTGGCATCGGTATGCAGCCCGTGCCGCCGCGCCGTCCTTCGCACCGCCATCGGCTCAAACCACGCCGCCTCCACCAGCACATTCGTCGTCGCCGGCGTAATCATCGTCTCCCAGCCGCCCATCACCCCGGCCAGCGCCAGCGCCTTGGCATGATCGGCCACCACCAGATCTTCCGGATCGAGAACGCGCTCCACGCCGTCCAGCGTCTTCAGCCGCTCGCCCTTCTTCGCCCGCCGCACCACAATGCCGCCTTCAATCTTGTCCAGGTCGAAGGCATGCGTAGGCTGCCCCATCGCCAGCCAGGCAAAGTTCGTCGCATCCACGGCGTTCATAATCTGCTTCTGTTCGAGCAGCCCAAAGTAAGCAGCCACCTCCGCGCCCGCAAACCAGTCCCGCGACTCGCCAACCTTGATGCCGCGCAACACCCGCGCCGTAAACCGCCCGCAAGCGTCCTCCGCCTCAATCTTCACCGGAAAATGTTTTGCCGCCGGCCGTGCTTTGGGCAGAGCAAAATCGAGCACCGGCAGTGTCAGACCATAAATCGCCGCCGCCTCCCGCGCCACGCCGTAGTGGTTCATCGCGTCCACGCGGTTGGTCGTAATGTCCATCTCGTAGAGCGACCCGTTCCCGTCGCCGAGAGCGTAGATCCCCTCGACAGCAATTCCGCGCAGGGTCAGGTCTTCCGCCAGCCGCGCATCGTCCACCGGCAATCCGGGCAAATAAGCTCTAAGCCATTTGGTCAATATCTTCATTTTCGTTTTCTCTCCTCAGCAGGTCAGTCGCGCTTTAGCGCGATAGCAAGTCAGCAAGTCAGCGCGGATTCCGTCATCGGTTCGAGCACACCGATAAGTCCATTGATCAGCTTGGCAACTTCCGATGGAATATCCAGCAATTTCTCGCGCCGCAGTTCTCTTCGAAGAATCCCAGACTGCCAGCCAGTTCAGTTTGCGTTTCTAACTCGTTGAGCGCCGCCCGAGATGATCCTAGTCCCTTGCCGCATTTCGGAATCATTCAGTCTGTCCGTGCGCCTCTGCGATGTGGCTTGCAACATTCACGGCCGACCGCCGAATCTGCATTCGCAATCCAAATGTCTCTGATTTTGGGAAACTCTTCCGTCCGCACGTATACCGTCGCGCCAACTCCATGGCTTTCTGCCACGCAATCAAATCACGATAATGTCAGTTCTGCCCATCCTGCCTCCATAGCAGCCGCTAACTCGCTAACTTGCTTCGCGCGCAGCGCGCCAACTCGCTAAACAAATTGCCCTAAAAACCTCATATCCCCCGCATAGAACGACCCAATCTCGCTGATCCCATACTTCATCATCGCGATCCGTTCCACGCCCATCCCAAATGCAAATCCCGAAATCTTCTTCGGGTCATACCCAGGCTGCTTCTCCGCCGCGAATGCAAACACCGCCGGATCCACCATGCCGCAGCCCAGCAGCTCAATCCACCCCGACTGCTTGCACTTCCTGCATCCCTTCCCGCCGCAAAAAATGCAACTGATCTGCACGTCGGCGCTGGGCTCAGTGAACGGAAAGAACGAAGGAAAGAACCGCGTCTTCACCGCCGAGCCGAACAGCGCCTTCATGGCGTGGTCGAGCGTGCCCTTCAAATCGGAGAAGGTAATGTTGGTATCCACGCACAGCCCCTCGACTTGATGAAAAATCGGCGAGTGCGTCGCAT
The DNA here is from genome assembly GCA_963839225.1 of uncultured Acidobacteriaceae bacterium. GTDB lineage: Bacteria > Acidobacteriota > Terriglobia > Terriglobales > Acidobacteriaceae > Telmatobacter. The sequence goes on along the minus strand of CAWIVA010000054.1, from coordinate 43,197 downwards.
CAGCCGCGTCGTTTCTGTGTACCTTGCCGGGAATCACAATTCGCACCGGCGGCGGCTGCGACTCCATCGTCCGCATCTGCACCGGAGAAGTGTGCGTGCGCATCAGCAGCCTGTCGCGCAGCGGCCGCCGCTCCTGCCCGGCCACCACCAGCGTATCCTGCGTATCCCGGGCCGGATGCCCCGGAGGAAAATTCATGCTTTCGAAGTTGTAGAAATCGGTCTCGACCTCAGGCCCCACGCCCACCGAGTAGCCCAGCGCCGCAAAAACGCTGACGATCTCATTCAGCGTCCGCGTAATGGGATGCTCCGCCCCTGTTAGCCGCCGCGTGCCGGGCAAAGTAATATCGATGGCCTCAGCCGCCAGCGCCGCATCGCTCGGCCCCGCTCCGGCAGCCTGCTCCAGCAGGCTCTCCACCACCGCCTTCAGCGCGTTGAACCGCTGCCCCAGCGCCTTCTTGGCCTCCGCCGGCGCAACCTTCAGCCACCGGCCTGAAACCTCGTTAAGCCGGCCCTGCTTGCGGCCCAGCCACTCCAGCCGGAAGGCCTCCTGAGCCTCCTCGCCTTCAAGCGCGGCAGCATCCGTGCGCGCCTGTTTCTCCAGCGCCGCAAACGCTTTATCCAGCGCAGCCTCGTCAAATGCCGTCAGATTGGGTATCGCTTCGTTCGTCATGCGTAAACAGCAGGATAAACCATTGCATGGAGCAGCCGCGTGCGCTTCCGCACCTATCTCAGAACCAAGCGCAATCGAATGTGGTGCCACCGACGGGCCCTGTGTCGTAGCATGAAGCGCATGAAGAGACTCGTTTCCGCTTCCGCACTCGCTCTTTTTCTGGCCGGGGCGATTGTGTATCCACTCTCGTCCCCCCTCGCTTCCGCCCAAACCACCCCCGCCGTCTACCCCCAGCAGGAAGGTTTCGTCGACGCCCACGGCGTTCTCATTTATTACGTTGCCTTCGGCAGCGGCTCCCCGCTGGTCATCGTCCACGGCGGTCCCGGCGCCGACCACACCTACTTCCTGCCTTACCTGCTCCCGCTGGCCCGCACCCATCGCCTCATCTTCATCGACGAGCGCGGCTCCGGCCGTTCCCAGCGCCTTCAGGACGCGAGCAAATACACCGTCGAAGCCATGGTCGAAGACATTGAAGACGTGCGCGTGGCGCTCCACCTGGGCAAAATCTCGCTCCTCGGCCACAGTTGCGGCGGCGTCCTGGCCGAGGCCTACGCCCTCAAATACCAGCAGAACCTATCCCACCTCATCCTCAACAGCACCTTTCCCTCCACCCGCCAGATGAACGAGGTCCTCGCCCGCGAAAAATCGCAAATGCCGCCCGCCAAGCTGGCCCGCCTCAACCAACTCGAACAAGCCGGCCTATACGGCAAAGGCGAGATCTGGGAGCACGGCCGCTACACCGCCGAGTACGAGACCCTCGCCTGGGGCCCCGGCTACTTCCCGTTCCTCTACGGCGCCCGCCCCGACTCCAACTACGATCCCGCGACCGGCAACGCCCCCACCAACTGGGAGCTCTACCGCGAAATGTGGGGCTCCCACGGCGAGTTCATCATCGACGGCAACCTAAGCTCCGTCGAGTACGTTGACCGCCTGCCCACCATCCACGTCCCCACCCTCATCCTGGTAGGCGACCACGACGAATGCGACCCCTCCCTGAGCAAAGAGATGCACGAAAAAATCGCCGCCTCCCAGTTAGTAATCCTCCCCAACAGCGGACACATGAACTTCGTAGACCAGCCCGACCTATGGCGGAAAGCGATGGTGAAGTTTCTAAGCGATAAGTAAATCGCCAAAACGCAAGAACGGCCCCAAAGCATCGCTTCGGGGCCGTTTTCGCTGACCTGCTAACGCGCTGACTCGCTCTTACGCCGCCGCTGCCTTCTTCTCCGCCGCCAGAGCCGCCTTGGCCTGCTCAACCAGTTTGGTAAAGCCTGCCGCGTCATGCACGGCAATCTCGGCAAGAATCTTGCGGTCAAGCTCAATCCCCGCCTTCTTCAGTCCGTTGATGAGCTGCGAATAGCTGAAGTTGTTCAGCTTGGCTGCAGCCGCGATGCGCACGATCCACAGCGAGCGGAACTGGCGCTTTTTCTGCTTGCGGCCGGTATAGGCAAACTTCAGGCCGCGCTCCACGGCTTCCTGGGCTGCCTGGTAAAGTTTTGATTTGGTAAGAAAATAACCGCTTGCTCTTTCGAGGATCTTCTTGCGGCGGTCACTGCGCTTGGTACTGCGTTTTACGCGGGGCATTTGCTTTTCTCCATTTTGCGTTCGGTTATGCGGCTGGAGGCAGGAGGCCCAATCTGGGCTGAAACCTCTTCACTCGCTCTGTCAAGCCTGATCTCTCGCCGGTGCGAACGCGTTTCGCATCCGGCGGGGGCCTTTCGGCCCATCAACTGCAGTGGCACAGCCCTCATCCAAAAGGCTGCTCCATGCAATGGTCAGGCGTAGGGAATCATGCGCGCTACCTTCGCGTAGTCGCCATCGGAAACCATCAATGTCTTTCCCAGTTTCCGCTTTGTCTTCGGCGCCTTCGACGTCAGGATGTGACGCGTCTTCGTCTGGTGCCGCTTGATCTTGCCGGTTCCAGTCTTGCTGAAGCGCTTCTTCGCGCCCGTGTGGGTCTTCAACTTGGGCATTTTTCTTCTCGTTTTGGACGGAGAGTGTAGCTCTCCGCAGCGCCCCGTGAGACAGGGACTTCCCTGCCTCTAAAGGCTTTATTCAGTATACAGCACGGCGTATCTCCGCGCTATGCCTCAGCGGGTGAGGCTCTTTTAGTCAAACCGATAGAGCTTCATTTTCTCCGTGCTCACCTGCCGCCAATCGAATCGCCAGACCTTGCCGGCGTCGGTCTCGTCGCCGTTCAGCCGCCTTCGGGGGACCCACTTCCCATCTACAAAGCTGCCTTCTTCCACGGCAGCAATTCCCACCTGCTGTCCGGAGGGAGAACGCGGCGTAAACGAAACCCTGAACCCCTTACCGGCGCCCAGAAACTCGTCCGGCCCCGTGGCCATGATGAGCCCAAAGCCGCTCTCAGCATGGTTGCCGAAGAGTTCATCCAGCGTGACGTGGAGCGTGTAACCGCCCATGGCGAAATCCACCACGGAATGATCCTTGTCGAGAACGAAACCGTGCACGTCGCCTGCGCTTTGGTGTTCGAGAAGTATAGGAGCCAGCCCCGCAATCACGCCGTAACTGGCAGCCAGTGTTCCTTTTTCGTCCATTTCGCCATCGATTCCGAAGGGCGAAAACCCAAATCCCGCCTGCTCTCCCAGCGCGTAAAAGACGTTCGCAGCTCCCACCGCGCCGCCCCTGGCCTCGGGCATGAAAAGCGGATTGCCATCGCGATGGTAGCGGCTGCACCACTCGGCGAAATTTGCGGCATAGAGGTCCGGAGCGTAGAAATCGAGCGCCGTTCCTGCCGCCTTCCATACGTCAACCACCCACGGCTCCGGCCCGCCGCTGGGATACTCGCCCGGCGGCCTGTCCTCATCCGCCAGCCATGTATTCACATACATGGGAATGTTGTAGGCAGTCTTGCCCCGGGCCGTTACCGCCTGCACATAATGCGCGTACTGCCAGGCCATGAAGATTTCGTCTGCCCTTTCGGAATCGCCAAAGACCTCCGCCCAGGAGCCTGTGGCTTTGCTGCCATTCCGCTCCCACAGCTCGCGCAACCGGGGATAGAGCGCATCCCGATGCGTCTTCAAATAGCTCATCAACTCTTCCGGCACCGCAGAGGCAAAGGCCCGATCGGCGGCCGGCGAGTGGTCGCGCGAGTCACCCAGCACCCCCACTTCGTACTCCACCTGCATCATCAGCACCGTGTGCTGGCGCCCGTCCACTTCTTTCAGATGCCGCATCAGCGCCGCAAAGGCCCGCGCATCCGCCTCCTGGGTTGCTGCGCCTTGCGGGCTTAGGATTTCCACCTCGTTGCCGTGCTCCACCACGCGCGGAAACCGGTGCGTATCCCGCTTTACCCAGACTGGCGCATAGCTCGACATTCCGTTCTTCCACGTACGCCATAAAAAAGACAATGCGCTCGTGCTGCTCTCGCGCCTGGGCCAGCAGTCCGTCAACCAGTGAAAAATCGAAGCCACCCTCATTGGGTTCGATCAGCTCCCACGAGAGCGGGGTCACCACCGTATTCAACCCCATCGCCTTGAGCTGCGGCCAAATCGGCTTCATATACTCCAGGTTCGAAGAGGAGGAGTTGTACAGTTCACCCCCAAGAATCAGGAAGGGTTTGCCGTCCACAATTAACTGGGTCGCCGCGCCCCGTTGCTCCAGGCGAGGAGGCGCAGTCGCAGGCCGCGTCTCCTGCGAGAAAAGCAATCCGGCATCGAGGCCCGTCAAAAGCAGCAAAATTGACAACAATAAAAGTCGGATTCGCATATCGACAGGGAGTCTAACACAGACCACAAAGTTAAGGCCGCCCGGTGTGGGCGGCCCATCTTCCATTCGAAGATCAAGTTTTGAGTTGAGACTCTTACTGCGCTCGCGGGGACGTTGGTGCAGCCTGAGTCGGCGGGGGCGCGGGAGGTTTGGGCTTGGGAGCTTCCTGCTTCTTGGCCGGCGCGAGGATTGCGTGCAGAATCGTGCCTTCCATGCGCGGCATGAACTCGACCATTCCGGCGTCGCCAATGTCCTGAATCAGCCGGTTGATGATGTTGTAGCCCAGGTCGCGATGAGCCATTTGCCGGCCGCGGAAGCGCAGGCTGGCCTTCACCTTGTCGCCGTCGGCGAGGAAGCTTCACCGCCTGGTTTTTCTTGGTCTGGTAGTCGTGCTCGTCCACGGTCACGGAGAACTTGACCTCCTTGACCACGATCACCTTTTGCTTCTTGCGGGCGGCGCGTTCGCTCTTTTCCTTCTCGTAGAGGAAGCGGCCGTAGTCCTGGATGCGGCAGACCGGGGGAACCGCGTTGGGCGAGACCTCCACCAGGTCGAGGCCGCGCTCGCGGGCAATTTTCAGCGCTTCAAAGGGCGGCAGAATGCCCATCTGTTCGCCGTTTTCGTCGATGACGCGGATTTCGCGCGCGCGAATTCGGTCGTTGATGCGGATAAAGGACTTTGCCGAACGTTTGTCGAGTGCGATGGTACTCCTCCAAAAGTCGTCGCTGCCCGCCATCCGGGGTTTTCCGGAGTCGCCGCGGGCACACGAACGCACACTGAGTATAGCATTGGCTTGGCTCGCATGAACAAAGGGTTTACGGCGGATTCGAGGCGGCAGCTTGCAGCGCCGCCAGCGGCCGTCGAATCCTGCCGTCACCCGCACGCGCACCAGCCGGTTGGCGGGCAGCCGGCCCTCGATCTCCACGGGCAGGAAATTCTCCGTCAGCGCAGGGGTGCGGCCGCGGCCGCCAACTCCGCCGGCGTGTGCAGCGTGATCGCCTCCAGCTCGCGGCCGATAAAGCGCCTGCGGTGGGTTGCGCTTTTTTCGGCCGCCAGAGCGCGAAGCGCGGCCATTCGCTCCTCGACCGCCGCAGCCGGAACCGGCGACTCGGCGTGCAGCGCCCAGGCCCGCGTTCCCGGCCGGGGCGAAAACGGAAACAGGTGCAGATAGCCGAAGGGCAGCGCCCGCACCAGCTCCAGCGTCTCGTCGAACTCGCTTCCGTCTCGCCGGGAAAGCCGACCATCACATCCGCGCCCAGCGTCAGTTCCGGCCCGGCGGCGCTGACCAGCGCCGCAACCTTTTCCGCGTAATGCCAGGGCCGGTAGCGCCGGTGCATGCGGCGCAGCACCGCGTCGGAGCCGGACTGCAGCGGCAGATGCGCGTGGCGCGCCAGACGAGTGCCGCCGAACTCCGCCATCAGCCCGATCAGCTCCGCGTCCCAGTCCATGGGCTCGATCGAGCTGAGCCGCAGACGAGGCAGCGCGGTCTCATCGAAGATCTGCCGGACCAGTCCCGCCAGCGAAGGCGCTGGGCGAGCCTTCACGATTGCAGGCAAATCCCGTCCCCAGCGGCCCAGGTTGATTCCGGAGAGCACCAGCTCGTTGCCACCGGCCGCCACAAATCCCTCCACCTGCCTCAGCACGCTGCGCGGGGCAGACTTCTGGATGAGCCTCGCGTCTGAGGGATCACGCAAAATGTGCAGCGGTTCCCGCACCCTTCCTGAATCTTCAGGTTGGGCCGGGTCTGCGTTCCGGGCAAGCTGCGCCTCCTCAAGAAACGAGTGCGCAAAGCGGTCATCTGCCCAGATGGGAACGCCGCCAGAGCAGCAGCGACTGCACGCTCACCAACTCCGGCGGCGCGGGACGGTGCAACGCCAGTCCGATCACGAACCAGGTCCAAAATGATTCTCCGGCGCAAGCGCCTTGTGGCTGTTGCCCACAACAGCTGCAACGCCAGCCAGTGCGGCCAGTTCTTCGGGAGCGCGCTGCGCATAGCAGCCGGTGACCACGATACGCGCCGCAGGATTCAGCCGGTGAGCCCGGCGGATAAAAGCCCGCGCCGCCCGGTCCGCCTCCGCAGTCACGCTGCACGTATTCACCACGACCACATCGGCGGCTGCCGGATTCTTCTCGCAAAGCCCCGCCGCGCGCAGCCGGTCGCTCACCGCCTCGCCATCGGCACGAGCCGCTCTGCAACCGAAATGCTCCACGTGAAAGCCTGGATGCCATACTCTCAGTCTATGAGCCTGGGCGTATTCGTCGGATACCTACCGCAGGTTGCCCGGAAGCTTGGCATTGAGGACTCGATGTTCACACACCGCCTCCGATATAATGGAAATTGACCGCCCAACTCAGCAGGTTCCTGCCCCAGAACATGCAAAATACTGTAACGATCAACGCCACAGCCTCGCCTACCGCTGCCTCGCGCGGCAGCGCGTGGCACATTCTCAGCTTCACTTACTTCACCTTTGTCTGTTACCTCTCCATCGGCCTGCCGCTCGCGGTTCTGCCGCCTTATGTTCACTTCCGCATGGGCTACAGCGCGGCGCTGGCCGGGCTGGTAATCAGCATCCAGTACATCGCCACACTCGCCAGCCGTCCCTGGGCGGGCCGCATCTCCGACCGCGCCGGCGCCAAGGTCTCCGTCGCTGTGGGGCATGGCCGCCTGCACCCCGAGCGGCACGCTTCTGGTGGCCGCAGCCGCCCTGCACCGCGCTCCGCTGGCTGAGCCTTTCCGCCCTGATTCTGAGCCGCCTGGTCCTGGGCGTGGGCGAGAGCCTTGGATCGACCGGATCAACTCTTTGGGGCATCACCAGCGCGGGACCCGCAGCACACCGCCAGGGTCATCTCTTTCAATGGCATCAGCACCTATGGCGCCATGGCGCTGGGCGCTCCGCTGGGCGTGGTCCTCGATCAGCAGTGGGGCCTGGCTTCGCTGGGGCTGCTGACCATCCTCATCGGCGCGGTCAGCTTCGTAATGGCCAGCCGCAAGCGTCCGGTGCATGGCGCGCCCGGCGAGCATCTGCCCTTCAGCCACGTGATGTTGCCGCGTGGCGCCGCACGGCATGGGACTGGCTCTGGGCGGAGTGGGCTACAGCGTGCTCGCCACCTTCGTCACTCTCTTCTATCTGCAGCCGCCATTGGAACGGAGCTGCTCTCTGCCTGACCGCATTTGGCCTGGCCTTTATTGCCGCACGGCTGCTTTTCATCCATACCATCGATCGCTTCGGCGGTTTCCAGGTGGGCATTGTCCTGCCTTGCGGTCGAATCGCTGGGCGCTTTTATGTTGTGGCAGGCGCCGTGGCCCTGGGTTGCATTTACCGGAGCCGCAATCACCGGATTCGGATTCTCGCTGGTCTTTCCCGCGCTTGGCGTCGAGGCGGTGAAGCGCGTTACGGAAAGCAATCGCGGTGCTGCGCTAGGAGTCTACACTGCCTTTGCCGACGTTTCCTTTTTCCTCACCGGACCACTGGCCGGATCGGTGATCGGCGTTTACGGATACTCGAGTGCTTTTCTCTTCGCCCTGATCAGTGTTCTCACCGCGCTGGGAATCGTCCTGATGCTGAAGCGGGTGCAAGAAAAGGGGCTCGGGACTTAGGGACTAGGAAAACTTCGTTACTCCGTGTTATTTTGCGTTATATTCCTCGTCCGTTACTTGCTCCATCCAGACTACGTTCGCGCCCTGGTCATCCATTTCCTGAATGGCAAGATGCACCATCGTGTTGTTCGCAGATGCGCCGTGCCAGTGGCGCTCGTTGGGAGCGATGGCTACTGTATCTCCAGGATGAATTTCCTGAATCTTCTGGCCCTCTAGTTGCACCAGTCCGGAACAGGTGAGAACATGCAGGGTTTGGCCCACGGGATGCGTGTGCCACGCGGTGCGCGCGCCGGGCTCAAAGCTGACCCGGAAGAAACTCAGGCGCGATGGTTCCACTCCCACGGCAATTTCGTCGAGCCATACGTTTCCGGTAAACCAGTCGGACGGGCCTTTGCGGCTGGCGCGGTCTTTGCTGCTCAAAATCTTCATGACTGTTTCCTCTTCTGTTTTGCTGATCTATCCTAACTGCCGCACTGAAGTGGACGACTATGTGATGCTCTGAAGCGGCTGGAGGAAGCTGTTTGTTTTGTTTTGGTTAGGATGATTTTACAGGGGTACAGGCGCTGTATGCGCCCCGGGTCTTACGCGTTATCCTCTTTGTTTTATTGCGGTTAAATGGCTTTTACAGCGGTACAGTGGAGTTTTGGTGATGGGAGGGGGGGAGGGGGTACCCTGGGTTGACGGAGATGCTTGCGAGACTAAGGGATTGTTTTTCATGGGTTTACGATTTACGCGGGGTCTGACTCAGCCTGTTTTGCCCTCCAAAATTGGCTCAAAAGGTACTCTTTTTGAACCAAATTGCCCTGATTTCAGGCCTTCTGCGAGGAGGAAAATGCCATATAAGAATGGGGGAAATGCCGGTCTCTTTTCCCTCGTCATTGCGACTCTTTTTCCCTATTCCCATTGTGAGCTGGAATGGGGTTATTTTATGCAAACGGAGAAGAAGGAATGTTGGTAGCGGATTAGTTTGAAAGAGCTGTCTTCAGGGGCTAGAGCCCTTAGGATTTTGCGGCACGTATGTACGGGCTGAAGCCCGTACCCTTCAACTAAAGCCCGATATCCCTCGAACCGACCCACGACCGAAATTTTGCATCCCACCCTGGCCACAAAAACAAAAACGTGGCGAGGATGGGGCACTCGCAGATTTGTGATATCCCATCCGATGACCGAGGGTTTACGCGTTATAACTGAATTACGGAGACAAGATGAAGGTTCTTTTTATTGGCGGCACGGGAATCATCAGTACGGCATCGACGAAACTAGCTGCGGAACGCGGGATCGAACTCACGCTGCTGAGACGCGGACAGCGATCGGCCGAGGTGCCGAAGAATGTGGCCACGATCACGGCGGACGCAACGGACGAGGCGGCAACGGCGAAGGCGCTTGGCAATCAAAAGTTTGACGCTGTGGTGGACTGGATCGCCTTCACGACATCTGACGTGGAGCGGGATATCCGCTTATTTCGGGGCCGCACGCGTCAATATATCTTCATCAGCTCGGCGAGCGCGTATCAAAGGCCGGTTGGGCACTACCTGATCACGGAATCGACGCCGCTGGTAAATCCATTTTGGCAGTATTCGCGTAACAAGATCGCCTGCGAAGAGCGGTTGATGCAGGCCTATCGCGATGAGGGCTTTCCCATTACCATTGTTCGGCCTTCGCTGACCTACGGGGAAACGCAGATTGTGTTGCCGATCAACAGCTGGACGAAGTCTTTTACGGCTGTGGATCGGATGCGGCGGGGGAAGAAGGTGATCGTGCCCGGAACGGCTCCTCGCTGTGGGTGATTACGCACAACAGCGATTTTGCCCAGGGGCTGGTGGGACTGCTGGGACACAAACAGGCGATCGGGCATGCCATTCATATCACCAGCGACGAGGTGATGACGTGGGATCAGTTTTACCGGATCACGGCGCAGGCGGCGGGAGCGGAGGCGCAGATCGTTCATATCGCATCAGATTTCATTGGCGCCTGCCTGCCGGATATGGTGGGGAGCTTGATTGGGGATAAATCATCGAGCGTTGTCTTCGATAACAGCAAGCTCAAGCTTTTTGTTCCGGAGTTTTGCGCCAAAGTTCCGTTTGCCGAAGGAATCAAGAGAACGATTGATTGGTTCGATGCGGATCCGCGGCGAAAGGAGATCGATGAGGATGCGAACGCCACCTGGGACAAGCTCATCGATGCATACGAAAGCGGGCTTGGGGAAGCTTTAAGCGCAGGTTTGGAAGATAGTGCGTGGGGGTTCGATGTTCGATTGGCGCGCAAATCCACCCAACGCACAACGGCCACCCCGAAGGGTGGCCGTTGTATTTGCGATTAAAACAAGATTACCGCTCGCTCTTGCGCATGTTGATCAGGTCGCCAAGGGTCGTGGTGGAGCTGGAGACGGGCTGCTTGCGTGGCTCTCGGCCTTGTAGTTCTCGACCGTGCGCGCGGCTGGCTTCGTGGCCGACGGCGCGCAGGCTCAAGCCCACCTTCTTCTCTTCCACGTTGATCTTGATGATCTTGAACTCGTGCTCCAGACCGGTTTCAAGCTTGGATGCTCGCCGCCTCTCGCCGGCCTCGGAGATGTGGCACAGACCCTCCACGCCCTCCGCGATCTCGACGAATGCGCCGAACTGCGCCGTGCGCAGCACCTTGCCGTGGACCACGTCGCCCACGCGGTGCGTGGCAAAGAAGCTCTCCCAGACGTCGGGCTGCAACTGCTTGATGCCCAGCGAGAGGCGGCGGTTCTGCGGCTCAACGCCGAGAACAACTGCCTTCACCTTTTCGCCCTTCTTGACGATCTCAGAGGGATGCTTGACGCGCTTGGTCCAGCTAGGTTGGAGACGTGAACCAGGCCGTCGATGCCGTCTTCGATTTCAATGAAGGCGCCAAAGTCGGTCAGGTTGCGCACGCGGCCCTCGACCACGGTGCCGGCGGGATAACGCTCGGTGAGGTTCTCCCAGGGATTGTCGAGCAGCTGCTTCATGCCCAGCGAGATGCGGCGGTCGGCCGGATTGACGCTCAGCACCACGGTCTCGACCTCGTCGCCCGGCTTGACCAGCTTGGAGGGATGCTTGAGGCGCTTGGACCAGGTCATCTCAGAGAGGTGAACCAGGCCCTCGATGCCCTGCTCCAGCTCAACAAACGCGCCGTAGTCGGTGACCGAAAGAACGCGGCCCTGGACGTGGGCGCCCACCGGGTAGCGCTCGGTGGCGTCGAGCCACGGATCGGGGGTCAACTGCTTGAAGCCCAGCGAAACGCGCTGCTTGTCCTTGTCGAACTTGAGCACCTTGACCTGGATCTCGTCGCCGACATTGACCAGGTCGCGGGGATGGGTGAGACGGCCCCAGCTCATATCGGTGATGTGCAGCAGGCCGTCAATGCCGCCCAGGTCAACAAACGCGCCGTAGTCGGTGAGGTTCTTCACCGTGCCGGTGAGGATGGCGTCCTCGCCCAGCTGCTCCAGGGTGGTGGAGCGCTTGGCGTTCTGCTCTTCTTCGAGAATCTCCTTGCGGCTGACGACGACATTGCCGCGCTTCTTGTTCAGCTTGATGACGCGGACTTCAATCTGCTGGCCGAGATAGCCGTCGAGGTTGCGGACGGGGCGAATCTCAAGCTGCGAACCGGGCAGAAATGCCTTGAGGCCGATATCGACGGTCAGGCCGCCCTTGACGCGGCTGACTACCGTGCCCATCACCGGCGTCTTGTCGGCGGCGGCCTTCTCAATTGCGTCCCAGACGCGCAGGCGCTGTGCGCGCTCGTAGCTCACCAGGTAGCCGCCTTCGGGCTCCTCGCGCTCGATCACCACGTCGATCACGTCGCCGGGCTGGAACTTCACCGCGCCGGTGTGGTCCTGAACCTGCTCGAGAGGCACCAGCCCCTCGGACTTCAGTCCCACATCCACCACCAGGTGCTTTTCAGTCTGCTTGATCACCGTGCCGGAGACGACTTTGTCGCCATATGCCTCAACGGCTGCGGCCTCGGCGGCCTGCTCGCGCTCAAATGCTTCCAGCGCGGCGGAGAAATCCTCAGCGGACTCGGAGGAGTGCGCTTCATGAGCCGGCGCTTTGGGACGGCTGGCAGCGCTGTCAGCGCGGCTGTCGCTTCCGCGGGCGGCGCTCGACTTGCGTTGCGGCCTCGGCTTGAGGCTCAGCCACAGGCTCTGGTTGGGCTGCAACTATTCGTTGCAGCTTCGGCCGTGGGCTGCGGCCTCGGCTGTGGCTTCAACAGGCGCGGCTTCGACTACAGGCTCGGTTGGGGCATCGGCGTCCAGCGCGGGTACTTCGACTGCTTCGGCGGTTTCTGGGTTGGACGTGGATTCGTACGACGGCTGTTCTTGCTCCGTCGCAGGCTCTAGCGTTGGGGTTTCCAATTCGGTGTTCAGGGTTATACTCTCGGTTTCGGGATTGAGGACGTTTGCCATCGATGCAGCTCCGGAATTCCTTGCTCCCGCGGCGGACTTGTCTGCCGCTGGGCGTGGCTTCCGCGCGGCGATTGCCGCCGCCGAAGAGGCCTTCGGACCGTTTCCCTGGCTCGAGTCATATGCGTGTGCCGGTAGCTTCTCCACGAGGGGCAGTCCCCCCAGCCAGTTGCGCTGGAGTCGTAAAAGCGACTGGTCTCCTCGGGAAACACCCGGCAGGCAACGGCTTGCTGGAGGGCGGCCGCAACTCACTGCTGGAATCCGCGCAGGAAGCTACGCTCACGAGTGTAGCAACCTCGGCTTTCCCGCGTCAATCCAACGAGCTTCGGCCGACCGCGCCGCAAGCGGCAGTGCAACCGAAAATTCACACTCCATTTCGGCCCGACGAATGAACTTGCGGCTCTGGCAGCGCCGGCAACCATGGGCAAAACCACAGGCTACATTGCAGGCCAGCCATCTATAATGTATTGTTTGGAGCAGCGTAACCGGCGGAATTCATATGGACCATCTCTGGACTCCCTGGCGCTTTGCCTACGTCACCCTGGCGGACGATGCGGCGCGCGCCGGCGTTCCGGCGCTTTCCTGTCAGCGTAGGTCAATGTCCATGAAAAAAATCTTAGCTCTGGCGATTTTCTTGGTCTCTAGCGCGGCGTTCGCTGAGACCTGCACACTTAAGACTTATGCCTCTTCGTGGATGGTCACCGGGACGCCGTTCTCGGTGAAGTGCCCATCGGGAGTATATTCCGGCCATCTGGTTTCGACTCCGGCGCGGCGATTCTTCCGGCGTGGCCACTTGATGCTGGTCTTCGATCAGCCGCTGATAGTGCACACGAAGAATGAGGCGGATGAGGGAAAGATTCAGCCGGGGCGCGGCAGACAGATCGCCAATATGCTCACCACGGGCGGGGTGGGAATCGGGACAAAGGACCTGACGGATGGGCTGTCGGGAGTCGTGTTCAAATCTTGGTACATGATTCCGGTTTCATGTATCACGCTGGCATTCTTCTCGAACGGCGGCGACGTGAATCTCAAGCTGGGGGACAAGCTGGAAATCGTCACGCTGAAGAACTGAACGGTCGCTACGGACACAAAAGGACCTATACCATGGACCATCTTTGGACTCCCTGGCGCTTTGCATACGTCACCTTGGCGGACGATGCGGCGCGCGCCGGCATTCCGGCCGCTCTGGCAGCATGGCCGGACGATTTGGGATGCGTGTTCTGCAACCTGATTGCCTCGGTCGACTACGCTATCGCGCACGGGATGGATCGAGACGAGGCTGAGGCGGCAGGCGGGGTGATACTGCGCGGGAGGCACTGCTTTATCTGCCTGAATGCGTTTCCGTATACCTGCGGACACGTGATGGTGATGCCGTATGCGCACATCGACCGACTGGCCGCGCTGGACGCCGAGGCCGCGCATGAGTTGATCGGCCTGGCGCAACTGACCGAGAAGGCGCTCGATCAGCTTTACCATCCGCATGGATTCAACTTTGGAATGAATGTGGGCCAGGCGGCGGGAGCCGGAGTGCAAGGACACATTCATTTGCATGCATTGCCTCGGTGGAGCGGGGATACCAACTTCATGACCACCGTTGCCGAGACTCGCGTGCTGCCTGAAGACCTGGAAACTACCTGGAAACGGTTGCGGGCGGCCTTCGCCGAGGTTCAAAAGTAGCGAGCCGGAGGATGCGCGCGGCTAACGGACACCGAAAAATAAAATCTTTGCGCCTGGCTTGTCGAAGGTTGCTTCGATTTTGGCGCGGCCTTCATCGTCTTGCGTCACGGAAACGCCGTCACTGGTCCAATGTTCATTGGCAACTTTGTTTTTGGTTATATACCGGCAGGCGCCTGAGCGCGTGGCAAAGATGACTACCGCGCCGCGGCCTGTGGCGGACGATATCTTCTCGTGAATCTCGGGACTGGCGGAGACGATTCCCGTGACTACGGGATCGCTTTGAGTTATGTCATCGCGAACCTGCTTATACCTGGCCAGCATGCTGCCGATGTAGGCGACGCCGGAGTCTGAGACCTTTGGCAGGTCGCCCCAGATGCCGTTCTGGCCGAGGATGAGCGATGCAATGTCTACCTCCTGCCATTGCCGGGGATCGTCAGGGAAATAGTGGGTAAGAAAAAGGACGGAAGGGATCCATTTGTCGAAGGTCAGAGGCGTGCGGGTGATCCAGGTCCGCGCCTGACCCTGCTGGACAAATATATTGGAGTAGGTTCGGTCCTGGTCGATCATTATGTCGTAATTCTCATAGTACGGACCGTTGTTAATCAGGAAGAATTTGCCGGAAAAGAGGAATTCGAGGCCCATGGCGCGGCCACCTTCGGTCACATCGAAGTCCACGATCGCCCCGGGAACGGCGGCGGCGACTTTATCGGCTATGCGGCTCATGGTCTGGATGAGCTGAAATCCGTAGGAGTCCACGCGTTCCTGGTGAGTGTTGCTCTCGCCGCCGTGGTTGTGATTTGGGTCGCTGCATCCATACTGGTCGACGCCGTCCCACTTGAAATAAGTGACGCCGGTTTCCCGGGCGACACGGATGAGTCGATCAGCCAGCGCGTCCGCGTAGCCGCTGACTAAACACATCTCATAGTTCTTCTGTGGTCCCCAATCGTTGCGGGGCTTGCCTACGATTCCATCTTTAGACATGCGCCATTCAGGGTGCTCGCGGACGACCTGGCTCGATATATCCGCCTCATTAGGGCCGAACCACAGACCGAGTTTCATCCCATAGCTATCCAGCTTGGCCTTGATCGGCTTGAGGCCGTTGGGGAAACGCTCGCTGCTCACCGTCCAGTCGCCGGCCTTGTCGTACCATCCTGAATCGAGAACAAAAACCTCAACTCCCATGCGGTGCGCCACCTCGATCTCCTGGAGCATGCGGGTTTCATTCATCGATTCGATAAATGTTTTGTTATTCCAGAATTTGTTGCGCTCCTGGAAGTTCCAACTGTTATAGAAAATGTAAGGTTTTCTCGATTCTGTATTCTGCGTCAGATACCGGAGCACAAATTTTCGGTAAGTGGAGGCAAGCTGATCAGGTTGCCCAGTTGGGCGGCGGTTTCAAACCAGATGGTTTTATAGGGGTGATCGGCGTCGATGATCTGGCCGGGGTAATAGTTGCCCTTGACGGCATCCAGGCTGACGTTGCGGCTGGGGGTCAGACGGTATTCGAGGAACGCGTCGGGAACTGTGGAACCGTGCTCATAGGCGAGAAGGAAGCTGCTACCGCCGCCGGTTGCGGCAAGAATGGGGCCCATGACGGCGCCGCTGTCTGCAAAATTCCTGTCGGCGATTTTTTCTTCTGAAAGTTCGTAGGAGTGGGTGAGTTCGGCGAAGTTCGATAGCCTCACTTCTTCAGCCTGCGGAAACTGTTTGAGCGAGGTCCGCAGATAAGTGAGGTGGTTCACGCCGGATTTCGCGGTCAGCGATTTTGGCTGGTCGGATGTGAGCGTATAGCGGAAGCGGATTACCGGCGTTCCCTCATTGATCTGGAACTCGATGCCGAGATGAAGATGACCGTCCTGGGCGAGCTGGCCTTCAAAGGAATACTGCGTGACGCCATTGGCGAGATGGACTGGAGTTGCGCTCGAGAAAAAATGATGGACTTCGGCGGAGATTTGTTTGCCGTCGATTTCGAAAGAGGGCGGAGTGAATTGGTATGCGATTTTTGAGTCCGCGGTGCGATAGCTCCATAGGCAGTTTTGGCCGCAGGAAAGGAAAATGAGTACCTGGCTGTTCGTGATTTCGGGTTTTGGGTTGGGGGTTTGCGAACAGACGAAGAAGGGAATGGTGAAGAGCGCCAGGATGCAGATTGCGATGGTCTTGCGGTTTCGAATGATTGAGGCACCACCGCGGGAAAAACGCACGAATGTTTTCACTGTGTTTTTCATTTCTAAACCTTTCGTTCATTAGGAGCTTGTCTTCGTTTTACTTAATGCTACCCATTTCCTACAGGCGCTTTTGCCCCAAGCTCTGCTTCACTATCGTCGTTATTAGCGAGAATCTGTGAAGTTCTGAGTTCCCGAGAAGAAAACAGCCTTGGTTCGAGATCAATAGGTTCTGGGAGTTCAGCCTCCGCGCCCTTAGCCGACCCGAGTTGTTTGAGTTTCCGAGATTTGGAGATAATGAACCGATCTAATCCTGGGATAGCGTCGTTGTATGCCTTGACAGTAGATTGGAGACGATCGCCTATCGCTGACATATTTCCGGCAAATCGCGTCACTTCGGCATAAAGCTCCGCCCCAACATTCTTAATTTCTTCAGCATTCTTATTCAATCTCTCTTGATCTAGAACATAACGGATGGCCTTAAGAAGCGGCATTAGTGTCATGGGGTTGGAGATAAATACACGCTTGTCGGATGCCTCGCGAATTAGCTCCGATTCATCTTGGATCGCCGCATGATACATTCCATCATGCGGAATAAAAAGAATTACGCAGTCTAGTCCCTCGTATCTGCGCCAGTATTCCTTCGCAGAAAGTAGTTTTATATGCCTCCTCAGCGATTTTGAATGGATCTCGGCCAGAGTTGCCTTCTGAGCGTCGTCCTCTGCCTTCGCAAGGGCAAGGTACGACTCCATAAGGTTCTTGCTGTCAATAATCAGCTTCCTTCCCTTTGGTAAATTGATTATGGCATCGGTCCGCTGTTGGCCATCTTCTGCGTCTGTATAGTGCTGAAGAGTAAAGTCAATTTCCGGTTCTAGACCAGCATTCTCGAGTGCATTTTCGAGAGTCATTTCGCCCCAACTGCCGCGAATCACAGGCTTGCGAAGAGCGTTTGTAAGAGACTCACTGGCGCCTGCCAACCGTTTCACTTGATCATCAAGAAGAGCTTCTGCCTTTGACCGAGCCAAGTCGCTATCCTCTACGTGTTTGTCGAGCCGCTTGATCGTTTCTTCCACTGGCTTAAGCATGGTTTCGATGTGTTGCTTCTGCAGCGTAACGTCCGCTGTCGTACTTTCCCCATGCTTTTTAATAAGGCTGTCTGCCGTGTTGATTAATTGTGCAGAAGCATCCCTGAGAGCGTCTGCCGATAACGCTTTGAATTCAGTCGTCAGCACTCCTCGCGCCTGCGCTATGAATTCGTTTAGCTTCGCGATCTGTTCGTCCTTGGCCCTACCTATCTCCCCTTGAGCTTCACGCTCCTTCGCAATTAAATCGATAGAGCGCTGGTTTGCAGCTTCGGCGTCTTTGATGGCTTCAGTCTTTTCCCGCTCAATACCTGAAATCCGAGCGTTTAAGGATTGAATCTGGGCCTCTTTCTCAAGGACCGCTGCTCTTGCTTCGTCAATACGAGTTGCCTCATTCTGAAATCGCCCTTTTTCCTCTAACGCCACCTTCAATTCCGCGGCGAGCTCTGTAAATTTCCGGTCCGATTCCGTCGCCTTCGCTTTAGCCTCATCCTCGCGTTCGCGCGCTTCGCGAATTTGCTTACGGAGCAGCACAAAGACAAGGATGGTGACGGCGAACAGCGCGAGCAAGGCTGCATAACTCCCCATGACGAATAACCTCTTTCGCCTAATATACGCCTTCCGGCTGTTGATTTTTGGGCTAAATGGGGGCGGTTCACCGATCGCCATTACCCACCCCCAGTTCTTCCGCCAAGTTCCTGCTCGCTGAGCCTTTACACACCCCGACCCGCCCGGTAGACTTGGAGTTTCGGGGTCATTGCGCAATTTTTTTGGCGCTGAGGTTGTGTTCCCCTGCCACGGGCCGGTATTGTAGGCAGCGGAGCGGGATTGAAGATTCGCACCGGACAAAGTTTTAAAAAGAGATTCACAGACTACGAGGAGAAGCACGCATGGCCGTTGAAGAGAAGGTTAAGCAGATCATCGTCGAGCAGTTGCAGGTGGACGAAGCCGAAGTAACCCCCGGCGCCAGCTTCCAGGAGGACCTGGGCGCGGATTCGCTGGACGTGGTCGAGTTGGTGATGCAGTTCGAAGAGGCCTTCGATATGGAGATCCCCGACGAAGACGCCGAGAAGATCAAGACCGTGAAGGACGCGATCGACTACATCGAAAAGAACGAGAAGAACGCGAAAGGCGGCAAGTAGCCCTTGTCCATTTCGTCCCGCAGAGTCGTCATTACCGGACTCGGTCTGGTATGCGGTGTGGGCAACACCGCTCCCGAGGTATGGCGGCAACTCCTGGCCGGCGCCAGTGGCATGGGTCCCATTCAGGGCTTCGATACCACCGGCTTCCCGGTCACCTTTGCCGCCGAGGTCAAGAACTTTGACCCGCTCAACTTCGTGGACAAAAAAGAAGCGCGCAAGATGGGGCGCTTCATCCATTTCGCCTTTGCCGCTGCCCAGGAAGCCATGGGCCAGTCGGGCCTGAAGATTACCCCGGAGATCGGCGACCGGGTGGGGGTCTTCATCGGCTCTGGGATCGGCGGATTTGAGATCATCGAGCGCGAGCACGCCAACCTGCTTGCAGGCGGCCCGCGCAAGATCTCGCCCTTTTTTATTCCCGCCGCAATTGTGAATATGGCCGCAGGGCAGTTGAGCATTCGCTATGGAGCGAAGGGGCCGATTTCAGCCACGGCCACAGCCTGCGCTACATCTGCCAACTCCATTGGCGATTCCGTACGCATGATCCTGCACGGCGACGCGGACGTAATGATCGCCGGCGGCGCGGAGGCAGCGGTCACTTCGCTCTCGGTGGGCGGATTTGCGGCGATGCGCGCTCTCTCAACGCGCAACGACGAGCCTACAAAGGCCAGCCGGCCATTCGACAGGGATCGCGACGGCTTTGTGATCGGCGAGGGTGCGGGGATTTTGATTCTTGAAGAACTGGAATTTGCCAGGGCGCGCGGGGCAAAGATTCTGGCCGAGGTGATCGGCTACGGTATGAGCGCCGATGCTTATCACATTACGGGGATCGCTCCCGAGGGACTGGGCGCACAGCGCAGCATGAGAGCCGCGTTGAAAGATGCGGGCATTGCGCCGGAGGAGGTGGGCTACGTAAACGCCCACGCTACCGCTACCCCGGCGGGCGACGGAAACGAGTCGCGGGCCATCGAAGCGGTTTTTGGCGAGCACGCCCTAAGCCACAGACTCAAGGTGAGCGGCACCAAGTCAATGACCGGACACTTGCTGGGCGGAGCGGGCGGACTGGAGGCCGGCATCTGCGTGCTGGCGCTGGCGAACCAGCAGCTTCCGCCTACCATCAACCTGGACAATATTGACCCTGAGTGCAGGCTGGATTACGTGCCCAACCACGCCATTTCGCACAGCTTCGACGTGGCGCTGTCGAATTCATTTGGATTTGGCGGCATCAATGCCACGCTCATTATGCGACGCTGGACGGAGTAATTGATTCAGCGCCCAATCCAGATCTCAACTGAAGGCTAATGCCCAGCCTACTTTGAACAACACAAAAATAATCCACCATCCGAAGACCGCAATGTAGCCGGAGTTGCGTTTCACCCCCGCCACAATCGCCGTTCCGATGGCCAGCAGCAACAGCATCCAGATGTTCACCGCATCCAGCGAGGTGGCGAGTGCATAGAGCGCCTTGTTGGTCTCCAGCGGATTCAAAAATGCACCAATATTGGTGGGCGCGAAGTTTTTGATATTAAACGTCTCCGGATCCGCTCCGGCAAAGATCGCGATAGTTCCCAATATGGGTTTTATGATGGATGGCAAACTTGCGAACATCCACACGGCAAAGATGCTGCCGTACGTGGCCTTGCCGGCAAAAACGAAATTGACGGTGCCCCACAGCCCCAGGGAAAGCAGGGCTATTCCAGCCAACACCAGCGCAGGGTTGGCTACAAAAGTAACTTCGGCAATGGTAACGGCAATCTGGCTGGAAAGTTCGCGCGCGGCCGGAGGCGCCTGCGCCAGCTTTTCCTCCGCCTTGGGATCGAGATGAATCTGGTTGGTCACAACCTGCTGCACGCCGATCTTGAATGCGATGGCCGCAAAGAAAATGTAGGCAACCAGTGCCGTAATCACGAACGGCAACCACCAGCTCCGGTGGCCTCGCTTTATATCTTCAAAGGTTTTGGAAGGCGCGGTGAAAGTGTTTGTCACACGCTGCCACTGCGAAAGACTGGGGATTTCTGGAGATGTCCCAGCCATGGATTGAATTCCAGAGTCGTTCATGATTCGCCTCGCTAGCCCATTGCGGCTTTGGCTGCGATTGTAACCTTGAAAAGCTGATGCTGCGCAATCAATTTTTTGGCTGAATGCGGCCGACGATGGGAACGCCTCTACCGGGCGCGGGCAGCAATCTGGAGCGGTTGCGTGAACTTGCGACGTTTTGGTTTTCCGGTTACAGCCGGCTTGAGCGGCACGTAGCTCTTATAAACCGTGATGTGGAAGCAGGCTTGACGGAATTCCTCTTCAACGTCGATCATGCCGGCCTGCTGGAGGCGTAACAGACGGTTCCGCATCCAAGCCATCTCCTGACGGCTCATGCCGCGCTTGACAATATCGATGGTCGCCCCGGTGAGGTGGGGGCTGGCTATATCGCCTTCGGCTGCCGTTGCATTGCCGTTGGTCTGCATCAGATGTTTCTGGTATTCGACTGTCCGGACAGCCGAGCTGACTTCAAGGGGCCGATGGAAGGCAGTCGCATGAACTTGCGCCAGA
Organism: uncultured Acidobacteriaceae bacterium; assembly: GCA_963839225.1. GTDB lineage: Bacteria > Acidobacteriota > Terriglobia > Terriglobales > Acidobacteriaceae > Telmatobacter. The sequence continues at coordinate 22,190 of CAWIVA010000054.1, read as the reverse complement.
TCGGTGAGGAAATCGGCCGTCCATGGGCGGCAATAGCGGTAGTTTTCCGGCAGATTTCCGTTGACGATGAGCGAGGCTGAGGCGGGAACGGGCACCAGCATATTGCGCGCGATGCGATCGGCCAGGTCATCGTCATCTTCAATCCGCTCCAGGTTGTCATTCTCGGTCTTCACGTTTTGCCGTTCGAGCGATGCGTAACTGCCACGCAGGGGCGACGGCATTGCTGCCCGCACTTTGCTCCGCGAAACGGTTATGGGTGTGGCTTGGCGGCTCGCTGCATCTATTCCCTCGGCTGGAGGGGGTCGCGCGAGTGGCTGAAATTTGCTAGGCGAATCGAATTTCGCGGATTGTGCAGATTTTCCGGCTGGATGGTAGCGGGAAGGCCGCCGGGGCAAATCTGTACGCGCATGTACAAGGGCCGAAGATTTTCGTGAGGCTTCGTGAACCGATTCGTGACCGGATGTCCGTCGGGCTGCATGGCCAGCGGTGCGCGGGGTCGCGTGGTTCGACGGATGTTTTGCTTTGTGATAGGCGCTTACCGGCGCAACAGTCCGGTGCGGCCTCGCCGAGAGGTCCGGCGAGCCGTTGGCCGCGCTTACACTGAAAGCGGTCAGCGCGATTGCGATAAGTACAGTCCGGCACATCAAGGAGTGGGCGGAGAATTCAGAGCAATTTCAATTGTAGGCCGGTTGGCCTCAAATTCAGAGTACCAGCAAAGATGCATATTTGTCTGATAATGCGCGGCATTCCAGCATTTCTACCGCAGGCGATTGGGCAAGCCGGGAGCTCTACTTCATTGATTGCGCGGGGTAAGCCGGGCTGATTTAGAGTATTGGGTATTCCTGAAATTGCCAGCCGTTTTCATGGGCTGCGAGAAGATTGACTTTGTTTTCTATGAGGAGGACAGGGCTCTGAGCAAGACGAAAGCTAAAAAAAGAGTAAAATCTGCTGCGCGGCCGGCTGTTCCGGTGGCTTCAGGAGCTCAAGCAGGGTCCCGGATTTTGCCCTGGATTTTAGTATGCCTTGCAGTCGCGTTCGCGGTTGCCGTTCGGATCCGTTTGCTGCAGATTCCTTTGGAGCGGGACGAGGGAGAATTTGCCTACGGCGGCCAGCTTATGTTGCAGGGGATTCCGCCTTACAAGCTCGTCTATAGCATGAAATTCCCGGGCATGTATGCGGCCTACGCCGCGTTCATGGCGGTGTTTGGGCAGACAATTGCCGGAATTCATGTGGGTTTCATACTGATTAATGCCGCGACCATAGTGCTGGTTTATCTGCTGGGAAAGCGGCTGTTTTCAACTGCGGGCGGGGTTGCGGCAGCCGCTGCGTACGCACTGATGTCGCTGGGGACGGGCGTTTTGGGGGCGCAGGCTCATGCCACACATTTTGTGGTGATCGCGGCGCTGGGTGGAACGTTGCTGCTGCTGCGCGGAATCGATAGCGGGCGATGGTACACTTTGCTTGGAAGCGGTGCTCTTTACGGAGTTGCCGTACTGATGAAGCAGCATGGAGCCTTGTTTGTGGCTTTCGGTGCCGCATACCTGGCGTGGATTTATTTGAACCGGCACCGGGACGCCTTGCTCGCAGGAGCGAGATATCTGGCAATATTTCTCGGCGGGGTGACAGTTCCCCTGGCGCTTACCGGCCTGGCGCTCAAGTGGGCGGGCGTATTCAACAAATTCTGGTTTTGGACGTTTACCTATGCGCACGAATATGCGCAAGAAGTTTCACTTCACGCCGGACTGGTTATATTCCGCACGTACTTTTCCAACGCTGTGGGGCCGAATCTTTTGATTTGGATTATAGCCCTGGCGGGTTTGGTGCTGATCTGGTTGAGGAAGGAAGATCGCGCAGCTGCAATTTTCGCAACTTTTTTTCTGGTCTTCAGCTTTCTGGCCGTCTGTCCGGGCCTTTACTTTCGTGAACACTATTTTGTGCTCATGCTGCCGGCAATTGCGTTGCTAGCGGGCGCAGCGGTCGGCGTTGCGCTGAATCGATGGCCGGGAATATCGGTGCTGACGTATGGCGTGTTTTGCGCGGCGTTGGTGACGTCGATTGCGCAGCAGCAGGAGTATCTGTTTCAAATGAGCCCGCTTGACATTACTAGAGAGATGTATGGGGCAAATCCCTTTCCGGAAGCGGAAAAAATCGGCGAATATATTCGCACGCATGCGGCGAAGGACGCCACCATTGCAGTATTCGGATCGGAACCGGAAATTCCATTTTATGCACACCGGCACTCCGCCACAGGCCACATTTATATGTACGGCTTGATGGAAACGCAGCCGTACGCGGTTACGATGCAAAAAGAACTCATCCGCGAAGTGGAAGAAGCCAAGCCGGAATATTTGATTGTGGCGACGAGTTCAGCATCCTGGCTGCGGCGGGATACTTCACCGAAGGAGATCTTTACCTGGTTGGATGCAAACCGGCCGATAGAATTTGCCCAACAGGTCGCAGTGGCCGACATCGTTGCAGCCGATCACACCGAGTACCGGTGGGACGACGCCAACTACCAGGTTCGATCGAGCTCGGCCCTCGTGGTTTACAAGCGGACGGATCCGCGGTTGAATATTGCCAAAGATCTGCAGAAGCAGGGAAAGTTTGACGAGGCGGCTCAGGAGTACCGCGAAGTGCTTGCCACGGATCAGGAGAATACTGAAGCACACAACAATCTAGGCATCGTATTGGGCAGGAAGGGATTGAGGGAGGAAGCGCTGAAGGAATTCCGGCTTTCTCTGGCCATCAAACCCGATCAGCCATTGGTCTATGCCAACATTGGATTTATTCTCGAGCAGTCCGCATCATCTGCCTGAAGCGGTGGATGCGTATACTAAATCGCTCGAACTCGATCCCAACGACGCTCATGCTCATAACGATCTCGGGGTGGCACTGATTCAGCTGGGCCAATATGAAAAAGCTGCCGAGCAATTTAATGACACGCTACGGATTGATCCGAACTATGCCGATGCAAAGCGAAATCTTGAATATGCTCAATTCAAGATGAAAAACAAATAGGTTGAACGAGCGGGAAAATGAAGGCGCTTGATAATGCAGGTCTCAAGTCTGAGACCTGGCATGGCGGATCTCATTGCAACAGCGTCGGCTCGTCATCTTTCCCGTTCAACTCTTCCGGCGGAATGATGACCGCGGCGGCTACCTTGTCTTCAGGCTCCAGGTTGAGCAGGCGCACGCCTTGCGTGGCTCGTCCCGCGGCGCGGATGGTCTTGGTGTCGATGCGAATGATCTTGCCGAATTGGCTGATCACCATCAACTCCGAGGTGTCGTCGACCAGTTGAATGGTGTTCACGCGACCGATGCGCGGCGTGACGGCCATATTCTTGACACCCTTACCGCCGCGGGTTTGCAAGCGGTACTCTTCCACGTCAGTGCGCTTGCCAAAGCCGTTCTCGGTGACGGATAGAATGCGGTATGCACCTTTCTCGTGCTCCTTCGGGGTTACGGCTACACCGACAACGAAATCGCCCTTCTTCAGGGTGATGCCGCGGACGCCGTAGGCAGGCCGTCCCATCGAGCGCACATCGCTCTCGTCGAAACGAATCGCCATACCCAGATGCGTGGCTAGAAAAATAATCTGGCTTCCATCAGTGATGCGTGCCTTTACCAGTTCATCGTCGTTGTCGATTCCGATGGCGATGATGCCGCGCGCCATCACGTTGGAGAAGTCCTTGAGCGGAGTTTTCTTTACCGTTCCTTTTTGGGTGGCGAAGAAGATGAACTTACCCTCTTCTTCAAGATCGCGCACGGGTAGAATGGCGCGCACATTTTCGCCGGGCTGCAAATCGAGCAGGCTCTGCATGGATTTGCCCTTGCCCGCGGCGCTCACATCGGGAATCTCATAGACCTTGAGCCAGTAGACGCGCCCGGCGTTGGTAAAGCAAAGCAGATAAGCGTGAGTCGAGTTCACGATCAGTTGCGAGACGAAATCTTCCTCGCGCGTCTTCATGCCGGTGCGGCCGGTGCCGCCGCGGCGCTGCTGGCGATAAATGGAGATGGGCGTGCGCTTGAGGTAGCCCTGGTGGCTGACGGTGACGGCAACCTGCTCGTCGGCGATCAGGTCTTCCAGTTGCAATTCTGCGCTTTCGTCGATGATTTGCGTGCGCCGCGCATCGCCGTACTTGTCGCGAACCTCTTCCAACTCTTTGACGATTACTTTGCGAAGCTTCTTGTCACTGGCCAGGATCGACTCGTACTCCGCGATCTCAGCCGCGCTTCTGGGCCAGCTCTTTCAGCAACTCGTCGATGGAGAGCTGGGTGAGGCGATAGAGCTGCAACTCGAGAATGGCGTCGATCTGACGCAGGGTCAGGCCCTTCTCTTCGTGCGGTAATCGCTCGCGGTCGAGCGTGATTACAATTTCACTGCCCTTGCCCCAGGCATAAAGATTTTCGCGCGCTTCAGTTCTGGAACCGGACGCACGAATGATCTTTATCACCTTATCCAGATTATCGAGCGCAATTTTCAAGCCTTCCAAAATGTGCTCGCGCTCGCGAGCCTTGCGCAGCAGGAAGACGGTGCGGCGCTGCACCACGTCAATGCGGTGATCGATAAAGGCGCGAATCGCCTGGTCCATGCTCAACTCCCGCGGCTGCCCGTTGAGCACCGCGAGGAAGATCATGGAGAAGCTCTCTTGCATCTGGGTGTGCTTGTAAAGCTGGTTGAGGACGATCTCAGGCTGTGCGCCGCGCTTGAGCTCGATCACAATGCGCATACCGTCGCGATCGCTCTCGTCGCGCACATCACCTATATCGTCTACGATCTTCTCGTTCACCAGCTCGGCGATACGCTCGATGAGCTTGGACTTGTTGACCTGGTAGGGAATTTCTGTGACGATGATGGCCTGCTTTTCCTTGGTCAGGCTCTCCAGAGCGGTGCGGGCGCGCATCAGGAAGCGGCCGCGGCCGGTCTTGTAGGCGTTGGGAATGCCGGACTTGCCGTAGAGGAATCCGCCGGTGGGGAAATCAGGTCCCTGCACGTGCTTGAGCACTTCCGCGAGACCGGCTTCAGGATCCTTGACAAGAGCTATGGCTGCGTTGACCACCTCGGTGAGGTTGTGAGGGGGAATGTTGGTGGCCATGCCTACGGCGATGCCGCTGGAGCCGTTGACGATGAGGTTGGGAATCCGCGTGGGCAGCACCGTGGGCTCGAAGGTGGACTCGTCGTAATTGGGAACGAAGTCCACGGTCTCCATCTCGATGTCGGCCAGCAACTCGCCGGCAATGCGCGCCATGCGGCACTCGGTATAACGCATGGCAGCAGGAGGATCACCGTCGACGGAGCCAAAGTTGCCTTGCCCGTCGACCAGCGGATAACGCAGCGTAAACGGCTGCGCCATGCGGACCAATGTGTCGTAGATGGCCGAGTCGCCGTGGGGATGATAGACGCCCATGGCCTGGCCTACAACCTTGGCGCACTTGGCGTATTTCTTGTTGTATTCCAGGCCCATCTCGCTCAGCGTGTAAAGCACGCGACGGTGCACGGGCTTCAACCCGTCAAGGGCGCTGGGAAGTGCGCGGCCGATGATCACCGACATCGAGTAGTCGAGATACGAGCGGCGCATCTCTTCTTCAATGTTGATGGGAATCAGGTTGGTGCCGCCGCCGGGCGGTGTACCGCTTTCAAGAGGGAGTTGGGGATTCTGATCGTCTGGCATAAGGGTTTTCAGGCCCGCAGCAAAGCGGCAAAAGGGTTCCGGTGAAAGCAGGGCCGGGATGCTCGAGCTATGATTCTATTTTACGCGTTGCGGGGGCCGATTCAGCAAGGTCGTTTGTGAGAAATAAGTCCTTATTTTGCTTGCTTTTATAGCTTGTTCTGGGTGCATGTTAGAAGTTGCCCTAATTGGACAGCCGGCAAGGGTGGTTTTGGGCCTGGGAATTGACGTCTGCGCCTGACCTCATTTTTGCTTTGTATTCGCCTTTTATCCAGTTGGAAATACGGGCTGTATCAGTCCCGTTCCCTCTACAGCAGCCCCGGCAAGCTCAGCACGCAGAAGACTGCCTGGAGCAGCACAATGGCACCCGCGGCGCCCAAAGCCAGCCGGCCTCGCGGCCCTTCGTAGGCATCGGCAAAGACTCCGCCAACGAATGTGAGCAGAAACGGCAGCGCCCACAGCCAGGGGCTTCCCTGAGCGCCTGTCATGACCAGAACGAACAAGACCATGCACAGAACAACGGAGCCGTATTGCCGAAGTACCACGACCTGCGCACGCCCAGATAGAGCACCAGGGATGCAGCAGCGGCCACCGTAATGCCGGCATTGCCCAGCGTGGAGAAGAATCGCCGGGCCGGATCAAGCGAGAACCACAGGAATCCCGCCGCCGAGCGAAAAAGGTAGCTGAAGGCGTCGGGCGAAAACCCGTAGCAGACAAAGACCAGCACCAGCGCCCCGGCAGCAGCCGCCAGCAGGACCGGCAGTACCTGGCTTCTGCGGCCCTCGGCCACCCAGAGCATGGCTGCAAGCCCCAGCAGCACCGCCACCGGCAACGCCACGATATGCGAAGCCGCCGCCACGCCAAACATCGCCGTCAGCAGCACGATGCGCGGCCGCCATTTTCGCCGTGGTCCCAGCATGGCGTGGGCCACGCCGATCGAGGTGTATACACCGCCGTAGACCCCCAGGCGGCGAGCACCTCAGCATTGGGCGAGACGCAGGCCTTGAGCACAACCGGAGAGAAGCAGTAGAGCGCCAGCGCCGTATAGCCGCCCAGGTTGCCGTAGAGCCGGCGCGTGACCCACCAGAGCCCCGCGCCCAGCATGCACCCGGCCAGCAAAAACGGCAGCCGCACCAGCAGCAGCACGTGCGTAAGCTGGTGGCGCAGCTCCCAGGTGCTCAGATTCGCCGAGGTCCGCAACTGCACTACGCGGTCTTCGGGCTTGCGGAAGCGATCCAGGCCCTGCTCCAGCATCAGGTTGAGCGTGAGCGGCAGCCCCGCCAGACGGTAGGCGAGTACGCCATCGTGAATATTGCCGCAAGTGGTGTAGTAGCCGGCCAGGGGCGAAGGCCGCTCCCACATTTCGCGTCCGCATCGGGCATATTGGTAATCGCGGTCCGTCAGCGTTTGGCGGCCGGTAAGCCACAACCCCTGAAGGAGAAACAGGCCAGCAATCCCGCCGCGATGCGCTGCGGCAGATTGAAGCGAAAACGGCGAAGGATTCCGAACCGGTGGATCATCATGCTCTGAGCGACCCTACCAGTCTAAACGGTTGCAACCGCATCCCCCAGAATCTGAAGCGCAGTCCCGCTCAATCTGTTGTATGGTATTAGGTAGTTTTCGATAGAGGTTCCGTTCCGTGACCGCCCCCGAAATCCTCGATCTGCTCAAGCGGATTCAATGGAACTCGTTTCATTCCTGGACGTCTTTTCATGGTCTGATCGCGCCCGTCGTCGCGTCGCTCCTTGCGTTTTTACGGCGCCAGATCAAACGCCGCAACGCCCGTCTGGCGCAGCATTGGCCAGTGGTGGATGGGAAAGTTAGAGATATCGATGTTGCAGCGGGAACCAAATTCTTCGGTAGCGTCCGACAATTCAACGCAACCTTCCATTATTTCTATTCCGTCCAGGAGGGAGGGGAGGTCAGTCACTTTTCCGGAGATTTTTCGCGTTCCTTTCCAGATAAAGAGATGGCTTGGGAGTGGCTGGAGCTGCTGAAGAACAAGCGAATCCGTGTTCACGTCAAGCCCGGCAAGCCGGAAGTCTCGGCCGTTTTGGCCGCGGATCTGGACGCTCACTTTTCTCTTCCCGCGCGCACTCCAGCCGACTTCGTCTTGTCTCCGTCGGCTATTCACCCCGAGTAGCGCTGCCCACTCCGACCGCAATTTCGACTGGGGCTTGGAGTAGTAGCTCTATCGGCCTGATCTTCGCGGCGCCTCTCAATTCCATTGCCAAACGCAGGAAAGCCGCCTCACGGGGCGGCTTTCTCTGGCATCGCTCGGTTGATTCCTAGTTGAAGATGGCGCCCACGGTCTCGTTGAAGGTCGTCGGATTTAACAAGCAGTAGTTTGGTCCGCCTGCGGTATAGAAAGGCGGCGCGGTAATCGGATTGCCGGAAGCGTCGCTTGGTGTGCAGTTCGAGGACCATCCGCCGAAGGCTCCGGCTCCGGCTGGTGCAGTCAAAATGAATGGGGTGTTAAGCGGATAGGTCGCCACGCAGACCGAGCCGCCTGTGCCCCCGTTCAGTGTCCAACCGGGACCGCAATGGATCACATTCGCTGTGCCCGTAGCGGAGGGCGCCGTTACCTCCCAGTTTGTGGTGTTCAACCCCTCGTTATAGACGGTCACGGTCGACAGGAGCGTGGATGCCTCCGAAGTCGGATAACAGGAGCCCGTGGTGGGACCGTTTGGGCAGGCCGTTACGGGAGTACTGCATCCCTGTTCGACGGAGCAGGGGCATGGCTCAACCAGGGGGCACGAGAATAGCGCCGTTGCTGTCTGAACCGTCCCGTCCGTAGCCATCGCTTCTGCAATGATGGTGGCGGATCCGGTCCCGTAGGCAGTGACAATTCCGCCTGGAGCGCCTGGATTTACGGTTGTGTTGTCGCTACTGACGGTGAAGATGTTGGGCTCAGAAGAGAGCCAGGTGACCGTATTAGTCAGATCCCTCACATATGGAGCGGTCGAGAACGTCCCGATGGCCAGGAAATTCCCTGTGCCCTGAAGATTGTCTACTGTAACGCCGGTGGGGACAATGGTGAGCGAGATCAGAGGCTCTGGCTGGGGCGTAGAGGTGGTAGTGATGGTGGCAGGGGGCGCCGACACGATGGTGTTATCGGGGTTGGTGTAGATTGCCGTGATCGTTGTTTCGCCTACGCTCTGGCCCGTCACAAGCCCGGTGGCGCTAATTGAGGCTATCGTCGGAAGGCTGGATGCTCCACGCCAGCAGGGGCGAGTTGGTCAAATTTATTTGAAGGCCGGTAGAACCCTGAGTGCCAATGGCAATTAGTTGGGTCTTTTGTCCTTCCGCTGATAGCGTCTCACTGCCGGGGATGATGGTGAGCGCGGTGATGGCTTCAGTCGACCCGGTGAGCACGGTCAGGGTCGATATTCCCGCCGCCACAGTGCTGTCGGAGTTGGTCGCAATCGCCGTGATGGTGGTGGTGCCCTGGCTCGTTCCTGGGCAAGTCCGGTTGCCGGATCGATGCTGGCTACTGCCGAGTCGCTGGAATACCAGGTGACCAAGCCATTCAGGTTCACCGTAGTTCCGGCTGATGTTGTCCCGATGGCGATGAACTGGGTGGTCTGATTCGGCGCTGCAATCGATTGAGTGCCGGGAATGACATTCACAGAAACGACATCCACGGGTCCGCCTCCGCCGCTAGCGCCGGTGACTGTGAGGATTGCGCTGGAGGAAAGAGTACCTGTGTAGCCGGGTATGGTGGCGGTAATTGTCGCTGTACCCGCGGACTGCGCCATGATCACTCCCGGTGAATTGACGACCGCCACGTCAGGGGCGCTGGACGTCCAAGTAGCCTGATCGGTGACATTCTGGGTAGTAGCGGGGTGAGTCCCATGGCCGTAGGTCCCGGTAGCAGTAAAATTCGCAGTTTGACCTACAGAAATCGACTGAGACGCCGGCGTAACCGCTAAGGAATCAACCATAGAAGTGCCGCATCCGATAATTGGCACAACCAGACCAACCAATAGCAACGCACTCAAACAGGAACGATCAACCATGGATACTCTGGGTTTTGAGACTGGAGTCCGCTCTGCCTTAACCCGAGCAAGCTCCAAACCCCTACCATCATTTGTTGGCCTCCCGATTGCCGAACAGACCAGTTCGCAAGAGTCCTCTTCAATTCATGGTAAATCAAGTCGGATCATCAACTTCATTTGAAAACGCCCTCAGCATACACCCCGCTGGAAGAATCGGTCAATACACGTTGGTGGGAGTCAGAAGCTGTGAAAAACAGAACGAAATTAATACTCGGCACTAGCCCGGACCTACTCAAGGTTCAAAAAATGCCCTTTGCCCTCTTGGCCAACACCCGTTAGACTTCTCCCAGCATGGCCATCGCCCGCGACAACTCTCCGGAACGGCTCGTCAGCGCCTCGCGCGCCGACGAAGAGCAGGGCTTTGAACTGAAACTGCGGCCCCGCTGGCTGGGCGAGTTCATCGGCCAGTCCAAAGCCAAAGAGCAGCTCGCCATCGCGCTTGAAGCCGCCAAATCCCGCGGCGAAGCCCTGGACCACGTGCTGCTCTTTGGCCCTCCCGGCCTGGGCAAAACCACCCTGGCCACCATCATTGCCAACGAACTCGATGTCGGCTTCCAGCAGACCTCCGGCCCGGCCCTGCAGATTCAGGGCGACCTGACCGCCATCCTCACCAACCTGCGCGAGCGCCAGGTGCTCTTCCTGGACGAAATTCACCGCATGCAGCCGGTGCTGGAAGAGAAACTCTACACCGCCCTCGAAGACTACAAACTCGACATCATCATCGGCCAGGGTCCGGCGGCGCGCACCCACGTGATGGAGATTCGCCCCTTCACCTTCATCGGCGCCACCACGCGGCCCGGCCTGCTCTCTTCGCCCTTGCGTTCGCGCTTCGGCATTCTGCTGCGCCTGGAGTTTTATACGGAAGAGGAACTGCGCTTCATCGTCACACGCTCCGCCGAGGTGATGCAGATCCCCATCGACCAGGACGGCGCGGCCGAGATCGCGCTGCGCTCCCGCGGAACGCCGCGCATTGCCAACCGCCTGCTGCGCCGCGTCCGCGACTACGCGCAGGTGCGCGGCACCGGCGTTATCGACCGGCCCATCGCCAACGCCGCACTGACCATGCTGGAAGTCGATGCCCATGGCTTTGACGAAATCGACCGCCGGCTGCTGCTCACCATCATTCAGAAATACGACGGCGGCCCGGTAGGCCTGGGCACACTGGCCGCAACTCTGGCCGAAGAGGAAGACGCGCTCGAAGAAGTCTACGAACCATTCCTCATCCAGATCGGATTCCTCGACCGCACCCCGCGCGGCCGCGTGGCCACGCGCCTCGCCTATGAGCATTTCGGCCTCGACCTGCCCGGGCGGCAGGCACCGCTGTTTTAGCAACTGACTTTCCCGCAACTTGCTATTTAGCGAGTCTAGGAAGTTTATAAGTCTGGAGTTAGCAACTTACAGGAGATATCCAATGGCACTTACCGAATCCACCATGCTCGAACTAGGCACCACCGCGCCCGATTTTGCGCTCACCGATGTAGTTACCGGCAAGATTGTCCGCCGCGACGATTTCCGCGGCAGAAGGCGCTGCTGGTGATGTTCATCTGCGCCCACTGCCCCTATGTGAAGCACATCGAGAAGGGCTCTCGCCGCTCTCGGCAAGGACTACGCCGGCAGCCCATCGGCATCGTCGCCATCAGCAGCAATGACGCAATTACACATCCCGCCGACAGCCCCGCGGGTCTCAAGCAGCAAGCCGAAGATTCGGCTTTGTCTTTCCCTACTTATACGACGAGACGCAGGCCGTGGCTCATGCCTACAAAGCCGCCTGCACTCCGGATATTTTTCTTTTTGATGAACGATTTCACCTTGTCTATCGCGGACAGTTCGATCAGAGCCGCCCCGGCAACGGAGTTCCCGTCACCGGCCAGGATCTGCGCGCCGCCATCGACCAGGTGCTTGCAGGTGAACCGTTGCCAACAGATCAGCGCCCCTCCGTCGGCTGCAATATCAAGTGGAAGGCGTAGGAAAGCGGAGCTAGCGGAGTCTAGTTTTAGCAGGCGTGAGACTTACATCCATGCGAACTCGCTAGACCCCGCATCAGGCGCTTCTACAACTTCACAGCCCTTTCAGATACTCGCGGAATTTCGGCCCCAGTTCGGGCCGCTTCAGCGCAAACTCCACCGTCGCCTGCAGCATCCCGAACTTATCGCCGGCATCGAACCGCCTGCCTTCAAATATATAGCCATAAACTTTCTCTTCCTTGAGCAGCGCCTTGATGCCGTCGGTAAGTTGTATCTCGCCTCCCGCGCCGGGGGTGGTCTGCTCCAGCAATGCAAAAATTCTTGGCGTTAGAACATAGCGGCCAATGATCGCCTCTTTTGACGGCGCATCTTCGAACTTCGGCTTCTCCACCATTCCGGTGCAGTTGAAAATCCGCCAATTGCCGGGATCCCGCGAGCCAGCCAGCACGCCATAAGCGCTGATCTCCGGCCCCGCAATGGTTTGCGTCGCCAGCACCGAGCCGCCCTTCTCATCGAAGACGCCAATCATCTGCTTGAGGCACGGAACCTCGGCGTCGATCACATCGTCCGGCAGAATCACTGCGAACGGCTCATCGCCCACCAGCTCTTTGGCGCAGAGCACAGCGTGACCCAGGCCAAGCGGTTCCTTCTGACGAACGTAACTGATCTTGGCCAGAGCAGAGACTCCCCGGGAGACAGCCAGCAGATCGAGCTTCCCCCGCTTTTCAAGAGTCGCGTCCAATTCAAAGGTATTGTCGAAGTGGTCTTCCATCGCGCTTTTGCCGCGGCCGGTGACGATGATGATGTGTTCGATGCCCGATGCAATCGCCTCTTCCACGCCGTACTGGATAATGGGCTTGTCAACCAGCGCCAGCATCTCCTTGGGGATTACCTTGGTGGCCGGCAGGAATCGCGTGCCCAGCCCGCCTGCGGGAAACACTGCTTTGCGAACTTGTTTGCCCATTCAATTTCCTCTTCTCAACAACTCTTGAACGATGCGCGCTCGCAGAATGCATGCGGATTCTCATGTTTTTCCGCAAAGGGCGAGAGTTTGCGCAGCTTATAACGCCGGGCTCTTATCCCCCAGCATGGCTTCTCGCACGATCTTGATTGGAGGAAACCCCTGCCGCAGGAAATTATTGTGAAACTCCTCCAGTGAAAATGCCGCGCCCTGCTTTTTCATCATATCTTCGCGCAGCTTCATGATCTCCAGCTTGCCCAGCGTGTAATAAAGATAAGTCGGGTCGCCGGCTCCGCGCTTGGTCTCGACAACCGCCGTCTCCTTCGACTGGAAGCCTTCTTTCTGGAAGAACGCGACCGCCTCGTCAATGCTCATCTTGCCGGTATGCATTTCAATTCCCACAATGAATCGCGCATTCCTGAGCAAGGCATCCTGAAGCTGGCCCAGGCGCAGGAATTTCGCCTCGCGCTCATCCTTTGCTCCGGCCCAGGCTGGCCATACCCTTCGTCGAGCATCATCTGCTCGCAATAGTGCGCCCATCCTTCGACATCTGTGTTGGCGCCGAGTAACTTGCGCACCCGGCTCGGAGCCTGCGGCAACCAAAGAAACTGAATATAGTGCCCCGGATAGGCCTCGTGAATCGCCGTCGAAATTACCGTGCCTACGTTGAACGAATGCATATAACCTTCCACCTCATCCGGATTCATTGAGGGGTCTGGTAAGGTCACGTTGAAATACGCCTCGGTCGCGTGCGTCTCAAATGGCCCCGGCGTATCCATACTGGCAAAGGTAGTGGCGCGCATGAAAGGCGGAGTCTCTTCCAAGATTGGCCGCACATCCGAAGGGATGGTCAAAATATGATTTGCGCGAATAAAGCTCACCAGGCCATCGAAGCTGGCGCGGAAAGCGTCTAACAGGTGATCGGGGGCGGGGTGATTTTCTCCCAACTCCTGCAGCACCGCGGCCGGCGTTTTGTCGGGCTCCAATTCATTGCGCAACCGCTTTGAAGTGCTCCTGATTCTTACGCAGATCGGCCCAACCGATTTCAAGCAGCTTATCCAGGGGCAGATCCACCATCTCATCGTATTCGAGTTTCTTTTTGAACGTCTCCTCGCCGATGCGATAGTCACCATTTGATCGCTTCAGCAAATCCGTCTTCAACCAGTCCTGATAGCTCTTCAGCTCCGCAATCACCGTGGCATTGGTTACTGCAAACTCCGCCTTGAGCGCTGGATCTTTCGCGTCGGCAAAGGCCAGCGGCACGTCGTGCTCAAAGAAAGTTACGATGCCCGGCAACTGTTCAATAGCGATCTCTGTAAAGATGCGTGGAGGGTTCTTCAGGTTTGTGCGCGCATTGTCGAGCAGCGCAGGCATCTGCCTTTCGCGCGAAACCAGCGACCGCAGCCGCTCATCCGGTGAAGCAAATTTGCGCTCCATCAGCACGAACGCCCCATTTGCACAGGCGCTCGAATAATTATCCGCATTCTTCTCCCAGGGACGAATAGTCTGCAATGTCAGCAGCCTCGAGCGAATATTCGAGAGCACCATTTCGCGATCGCTACGGGAGATAAAATCTGCCGCGGAATCGTCCGGATGGATTGCCTCAATGCGCTTTTCAATTTTTTTGAGCACCGTAATTTCCGCATCGATATTCTTCCGCGAGTAATCCTCCAGCTGCCCGTCGTACTGGTGATAGCCAACCAGCGTTCCGTTCGTCGGAGCAAAGTGAAAATAGACCTGGTCGAAGTACTCATCAGAGACTCTGTCTGAAATGATCTTTCCAGGTCTCGTTGGTTGCGTGAGCAGTAAGTGCTGAACACATACAAACTCCAATCGCCAAATGCGCAAAATATTTCTTCATCCTTCCCTCTGTATTCGACCTCACGAATTACGCGCTGACCGGTTCCGGCGCCAGCTTTTCAAGCACCTCATGAATCTCAAGCAGTACTTCGTCTGACCGTGTGGCAGCCAAAGGATACTTCAACAGACCCTGCGGCGTGAACTGTGCACCCCGCTTGGCGTTTTTCGCCACCAGTCGCATCAGGCGATGCAGGGTCGACCGCCGCATTCTCCATAAATCGTATCTGCAACTCGCCGCGTCTGCGATCGACTTGCGCAATGCCCATCCGCTCGCATTCAAGACGGATCATCGCAGCCTCCAGCAAGTAAACGGTCGCATCGGGCGGCGCGCCATAGCGATCTTCCATTTCCGCTCGCACCTCGGCCACAGCAGCTTCACTGGTTGCGCCGGCAATTTTCTTATAGAGCCGCAGCCGCTGATTTTCTTCCGGCACATAACTCTCGTCGATGCGCAGTGCAATGCCAAGGTTGAGCTGCGTAGCGGGCCGCTCCTCGCTGCTCTCGCCCTTCATTTCCTTCACCGCGGCTTCCAGCATCGATGTGTACAACTCGAATCCAACCGCTTCGATGTGTCCGCTTTGCTCGCCCCCCAGCATGTTGCCGGCCCCCCGCAATTCCAGGTCCAGCGCCGCAATCTTGAATCCCGCGCCCAGGTCGCTGAACTCTTTCAGCGCAGCCAGCCTTCTGCGCGCAATCTCCGTCAACTCATTCTCTGCCGGAATGAGTAAGTACGCATAGGCGCGCCGGTTCGAGCGACCAACTCTCCCGCGCAACTGGTATAACTCGCTCAACCCATGCCTGTCCGCGCGATTGATCAGGATCGTATTCGCCAGGGGAATATCCAAGCCGTTTTCGATAATCGTGGTCGCCACCAGAACGTCGTATTCGTGCCGCATAAAGGCCAACATTACGCGTTCCAATTCGGTCTCGCTCATCTGTCCGTGACCCACGGCAACGCGCGCCGCGGGCACGAGTTCCTGAATTCGCGCGGCGATTTCGTAGATTGACTCCACGCGATTGTGGACAAAGTAGACCTGCCCGCCGCGCTCCAGTTCAACCTCAACCGCAGAGCGAATAATTTTTTCGTCGAACTTGGCCACAACGGTTTGAATCGCCATGCGATCTTTGGGCGGGGTCTCAATCACGCTCATATCGCGCAAGCCGACAAGCGACATATGGAGCGTGCGCGGAATCGGCGTTGCGCTCATGGCGAGCACGTCGATCTCCTTCCGCATCTGCTTCAGGCGCTCCTTGTGCCGCACGCCGAAGCGCTGCTCCTCATCCACAACCAGCAGACCAAGATCCTGAAACTTGATATCCTTCGACAGCAGCCGGTGAGTGCCAATCAGGATATCCACCTTTCCCGTCTCCACGCGCTCGACGATTGATTTTTGCTCCTTTGCCGTCCGGAACCGCGAGATCATCTCCACGTTGATGGGGAACTGCGCAAACCTCCGCTTGAAAGTTTCGAAATGCTGAAAGCTCAGCACCGTGGTTGGGGTCAGCACGGCAACCTGCTTGCCGTCCTGCACGGCTTTGAACGCGGCGCGCATTGCCACTTCGGTTTTTCCGTAGCCCACGTCGCCGCAAAGCAGCCGGTCCATGGGCGTGGTGGATTCCATATCGTATTTGATGGCGCGGATGGCTGATATCTGATCGTCGGTTTCGCTATAGTCGAATGAGCCTTCAAACTCCTTTTGAAACTCATTGTCCTTGGAGAAAGCCACTCCCTGCGCTGTGGTTCGCTCGGCGTATAACTTCAATAACTCGCCGGTCATGTCCTGCATGGCCTTGCGCACGCGCGCTTTTGTCTTGGCCCACTGCTGCGAACCCAGCCGGTTCAACGCCGGGGCGGGTCCTGCATCCGTCGAACGGTACTTCTGGATAAGATCAAGTCGAGTTAGCGGGACATATAACTTCGCGGCTTCGGCAAACTCCAGAATCATGAATTCGACCGAGAGCCCGTCCTGCGTAATCTCCTTCAGTCCCTGGTACTGCGCAATTCCATGCTCCACGTGAACAACGTAATCGCCGATGCCCAGATCGCGAAAGTCGGAAACAAATGCCGCTGTCTTCGATCGCTTCGGCTCAGGACGCGCCGCCACATCGGCGTCGTCGGATAAGTCATTGGCGCCGAATACAATCAAATTCGAATCGAGGAAGCTGACTCCCGCTGCAATCTGCGTTCGCACAATCACCGGCACGCGCAGGTCGCCGGCCAGATAACTCGCCTCATCCAACATGGTCTCGCCGGGACGCGGGTTACGGCTGCCCAGCCGGTAGGGAATCTGATACTCGCGCAGCACCGTTGCCAGCCGCTCCACGTCGCCCTGGTGCGGGGCCGCGAGCACAATCCGAGTTTCCGATCCCATCAGTGCGCGCAGTTGCTCGGTCAGCGCCGGAATCGATCCGTGAAATCTGAGCGTAGGCCGCGTATTCAGCTCGATCTCGCCCAGCGTTGAATCTTCATCCAGCACATCCACCACGCCCAGTTGATCCAGATCCAATCCCATGTGGGCATCCAGCGAAGCTTGCAGGACCTCCGGCCGCAGATAAATATCCTCGGGCTTGATCAGCGAACCGATCCCTGAACGCTCATGTCTCTGCTCCACCTTGTTCCACCAGCGCTCGATCTGGTTGCGCACCATCGCCGGCTCTTCAATGAACAGTGCGCACTTCGGCGCCAGTGTGAGCAGCGACCTGTTCGCACCGGCGACTGAAGAGAAAAACTCCCAACCCGGAAAGACGCCGACTCCGCCGGCAGCCGCCATCTCGGCAGCCAATTCCTCTTCTTCTCCTTCACCGGTAACTTCAAATCGTTGCTTGCTCAGCCGGGCCTGCACCGCGGCCAGTAGCCGCTCAGTGACAGGCGTTTCCGTCAAGGGCAACAACTGCGTTTCGTCGAGGCCCGACTGCGACCGCTGCGTCTCAGGATCAAATTTTCTTATGGTCTCAATCTCGTCGCCGAAGAACTCGATGCGCACCGGCCGGTCCGCTTCTGGCGAGTAGACGTCGAGAATGCCGCCGCGCCGAGTGAACTGCCCCGGCATCTCTACCAGATCCATCTGTGTATAGCCCACGCTGGCCAGGTGCGCGGTCAACACCTCTACGTCAACCTCTTCACCGCGCTTGACTGTCACCGCAAGGCCAGCGTAATAGTCACGGTCGAAGAGCCGCAACGCCGCCGACTCCACCGGCGCGATGAGAATCTCGACCGCCCCGGTCGCCAGTTTCCACAACGCAGTTGCGCGCTGCTCCTGCACATCCGGGTGAGGAGATAGGTTTTCGAACGGAAGCACATCGTGGGCTGGGAATCGTACCACTGCGGCAGGATCCACCGCGCCAGTCAACTCGCAGCCGGCCTTGAGCATCGGCTCCAGCGCCTCGGCGGCTTTATTGTCGGCCACTAAAACAATCACCAGTTGCCTGGCGGCTCTCGCCATCAGCGGCAGATAGAGCGAGCGCGCCGTAGAGGTCATTCCGGAGACACGTCTTCGCCCCGTACCAAGGCTCAAATGCCTTCGTACGCGCTCAAATCCCGAAGAGTGCTCCAGCTCCGCGAAAATTTCGCGGACGAACGGGAGAATCATTTACTTCAAGTTTACCAGCGCGGGCGGGCGATGGTCAGAGTGGTTGAATCTTGAAAACCGCGAGTCCGCCACCACCTGTCAAATCGCGCTTGACTACACAACGGAAGTCGGCCAACTCCGCTTCGGTCAAGTGCCTAGGACCGGCATCGGACCAGAGGTCGGTAACGGCATAACTTTCGCGACCTTCGAGTCCTATGCCGGCTAAATCAACCTTCAACTTCAGGCTTGCATCGGTTTCGAGGTTGCGATTGCCGGCAATTAAGATTGCGGTGCGATTGCTCCAACGCAGATAGGGAACAGGCACTTCAATATTCGATTCATATTTTATGGCCTTCAGGTTGGGCTCAATTCCTCCCGGCCACATGGAGAGAATTTCAGCATTTTCATTGCGGATCGCCGTCATTTTTTTTACATCGGCAAGCATATCCCCGTGCCAGGTTCATTGATTTCATTCCAATCGAGCATGCAGCCATAGAGCCAACGGCCCTTTCCCGCGTCCTTGCCGCCGTAGAGATCAGGAGTCAACTCCGGCAGAGCATGGAAGGTGGCGTTGAACTCCTCGCCGGAAAAGAAGATGGGAATCATGGGAGAAAACAGGAACGAATACCCGAACATGGAGCGGCTTCCCTGCGCTACGTAGGGAATCTTGTCCAGTGGGAAGCCCGTCCAGCCGTTATCGTGGCAACTTAGCAGAATGGACGATCCCCACGAGAGCGTGGCGATATAGATATCGAGGCTGGTAGCAGCGATCAATGACCCATTAGGCTTCGCAGCGTCCACAACAAGCGGCCGGGCTTCCCATTCTTCCGCCCGAAGCTGCCACTCGTCTCCCATATCGTTACGCACCGTAATGTTTGCAATCGGCTTATCGAGCACATTCTCGAGAGTGATTCTTACATCGGGTAGTCCGTCCGGTTGCGTATCCCCTCTTCTTCGACTTACCCGGTCGGTGGATAAGCCCGCCAAATGCACTCCGAGGCGACCTTCCCCTTTTGTGTTTCCTTTCATGCGGGCGCCGTCCGCGAATTGAATCTGCACTTCGTAAAGGCCGCCGCGGCCGAATTTGCGGTCATAAAAACCGGGAAGGTCGTTGACCAGAACCTGATTCAGAACATTCGCTTCGTGAGTCGCGATGCCGTTCTCTCCCTGGGTAAAATCTGTAACTCCCGGAATCACGGCATTTGATTCTTCCCAGATCACAATCGGATGGCCCGCAACAGCCGCATTTCTGCGAATGCGCTCCCAAAGATCGGGACGGTAAATGTTCACATCCAGACGATAACCGTCCACTCCATAGACAGTTACAAAGTCCGAGTAAATTCTTACCCACCAATCGTCCAGGTCGGTGTGGCCGCCGGCCCAATCGAAGTCCGTCATGCCCCAACTGCCGCCGCGAAACCATGCAGGGTGCTGCTTGATTACTGGACTGTCTTTCATTAACCCGTGAGTAATTACATCGAGAAAGACTTTTATTCCGCGCTGGTGCGCTTCGTGGATTAGCAGCTTGAATTCTTGGGCAGTGCCCAGGGCGGGATCGAACTTATCCGGTTCAATAACTGCATATTGGGTCCAGATATTATAGAAGTGGTGAGGGTCACAAAGGGAATAACCGGTCAGCCAAATCCCGGTGATGCCTAACTCCTGAAGATAAGTCAGCCGCGAGCGGAGACTGTTGAAGGTTCCACTCTCAGGTCCGTGCGGAGAGGTAAATCCCTTTGTAGCAACCTCATAAATGATCAGGTCTTTCATCCAAACCGGCGAAGCAGGCTGTGATGGATCCTGGGGTTGCAGCGAC
This sequence comes from uncultured Acidobacteriaceae bacterium, assembly GCA_963839225.1. Lineage (GTDB taxonomy): Bacteria > Acidobacteriota > Terriglobia > Terriglobales > Acidobacteriaceae > Telmatobacter. The sequence goes on along the minus strand of CAWIVA010000054.1, from coordinate 2,293 downwards.
GCCCTTCCCGCGCGCTGGGCGAAGGCCGCGGGCAGCACCGCGAGCGGCATTGCCGGCTTCAGCGCGATTAAGGATCCTGCCTTCAGAAAACTTCGCCGAGACCAGGTCACGTGCCGATCATATTTTTCAGCCATACAACTTTCTTACTCGCCACCCGCATGATCTATAAAGACCTGTTGTGGAGCGGTGACGCTGATCGCGGGCGCATCCACCTTCAATTTCAACGTTTCAATCGTGGGTTTTCCTTCGAGCTGGGCGTTAAAGCTCAGTTCATATTGATTTGCCAGTCGCCGGGATAAATCTTCGAAGTACGGCTGGAACGAAACCGGATTGCCCAGTCCCTGCCAGTAGCTCTTGCCTCCCGTTGCTTCGGACACCATGAGCAGGAGGCTTTGGCTGGCATTGTTCTGGTAGAGGGAACGGTCAATTAAGCCCCGATTCATCCAATAGATCGAGTAGACGACCAATCGCGCCTTCGCCGAGTCTTTGATTGCGGCCTGGACATAAGGATCATCGGGATCGAAACGCAAATCGTAAGCATCCACGCCGTCGGTCACCATTACGACCACGCGCCGAACTCCGCGATTCCCTGAAGGCCAATTCTGAGCGAGATCAGAGAGGCAGAAGTACGGGCTCGCGGTGACGCCGGTCGCGCCCGCGGGCAGGTGAAGTGCGTTCAATACCTGGTTGTGATTCGCAGAAAGCGGACCGGCAAAAACGGCACGCCCGTTCATCATATACGCGATAGCGGCCTTGGTATTCGGCGGCAAGCTGTTAACGAATTGCCTGATGTCATTGAGTTGCGTTCCCAGGCTGGTGCGGGCGGCGCCATCAATCAGAATCACCAGCTCTACGCTGTTGTTCGGTCCATTCAACGGCGTCCAACCGGTGATGACAGAGGGCTTTCCATTCACCTTGATACTCACGCTCTGCTGCGAGACAGTTGCGGGCGTCCCGCCAGCCTGCTTGGCTAAAACAGTGACCACGGCGCGGCCTTGGCCCATGCCGGCATCACCCTGCGCGAACGCCGGGGCCGCAACCAGCAGCATCCCGGCTACCATTAACATCGTTATTCCAGGCTTATTCATGCTCATGAGAATCTCCCTTCCCAATCGCTTTTTTCGAGGATCCTGCCGCTGGAGTCCCTGGTCCCCGGGCAGCCTGGAATCCCTACTGAATTAGACGCGCGCAGCCATTCCGGGAGCGCAATAATTACGGCAGCGTCTTGAAAAATTCCCTGCAAAACGCTGATTTCCTTAAGGATATCAACTACTTGAAACTGCGGCAAGCGTTCAACGATCAGGGACAATCTCGCGGCTGATGCTTCTCGCAACGACGGACAGAGAAGCTTGGATTCAGGATACTCCCACTTACCGTGCGCCGGGTTTTAAAAAAATTCCACTACGACCACTCACTGAACAGGGGCCAGCTTTGCACCGCCGAGGATACTCTTGAGCAGGCCCGGCGTGTAATGACCGTCCTTGAATGCCGAGAGCGGCAGGAAGCGCATCGGATCACCGTCAACCACCCAATGCAGCGCAACGTTGCCTTCGATTCTGTCGGCGTCGAAGCGGCCCTCGGGATCGATTACCGCCCAACTGCCGTCCTGGAAGCCGTAAAGCCGGGCGAGTTGCTTGCCGGAATCCACGTCCCAGAGCATCGTCGTGCCGTCCCCGCCGCCGATCAGCACTCTGCGCCCATCCGGAGAAAGGGCGCCAAAAGGTTCAGTTCCTAAGGCTTGCTCGAAATGCCGGAGTCCCTTGCCGGTCTCCACATCCCACACCGAGCCACCCATCAGCACGCGCCGCGCCGTTGGCTGAAAACGATGGACGTGACGCCTTGCCGAAATGCTGCAATTCCCTTCCCCACTTCACATCGCGCAAGGTGGCTGACCTCGTCCGCATTCTCCGTGATCATCTTGCGCGAATCAGGAGAAAAGCCAACGAAAAGATTCTCCAGAGTTTTCACCTTGACCACCCGCACCTGCTCTCCCGTATTCACATTCCACAAGCGGGTTGACCCTTCAGAGTCCGATGTGATCGCCTGGTGGCCATCGGGCGACAAAGCCAGATGCTCTACGCCATCGCGATAATCCCCCTCGGGGTAAAGAAAGCGCGGAGTCCATCCCGGATTCACTTTGAAGTGCTGAACTTCCTTTCCGGTCTGAACATCCAATAACGAGAAGTCTGGGCCGCCATTTGCGATTAGCAGCTTGCTCGCATCCGGAGAAAAATCCGCATCGGAGATTAGTACCTCAGGCTTCTCATCCAAACTGTCTATCTGCTTTCCCGTC
>CAWIVA010000053.1:0-31182 GCA_963839225.1 uncultured Acidobacteriaceae bacterium | reverse complement strand
CAGCCTTGAGCAATCCGCGCCATGCAGGGATGACCCTTCGCCACGGCATGCTCCCGGACGTGGCGCGCCAGCAGTCGCGTCGTCCAAAGCTCGTGCGGATATCCCAGGTCCTTGGCTTTCTGGCAGGCCAGCGAGACCAGCCACGCCTTGGCGGCTTCCGTGATCTCAGGCGCCTTGCCAGGCCGAGGGCTGTCGTCCAGCGCTTCCATCACGCCAAGCCGCACCGCGCGATCAACGCATCGCTTGACGGTCTGATGGGTCACGCCAATCGCCTCGCCCACCGCGTAGGCCGACGGATCAGCGTTGTACACCAACAAAATCCGCACCACTCGAACCCAGCTCGCCGCCGCCGTTCGCGACCGCGAGATCGTCTCCAGTTGAGCCAGGTCGTCCTCTGCGATCGTGATCTCGATCACCCGTCGTGGTGCTGCCATCGTGCCCAGCCGTCATGTTCAGGTCCTGATCGAACCTACTACATGTGGTGGTGCCGATGAAATCCCGCGCAACAGGTCGGTTTCATGGAATCGGAACACTAGTCTATGCAACGGAAAAGCCCTTGGATTTCAAGGCTCCGTTTTTGGTTCGAAACGCTTGATTAACGCAACGGCTTCATCATCTGTGCGATCTGACCGTTGAACCAAACGAGGTCGTTTTTCCAAACCGCGTTGTCTGGTGAGACCTGTGTCATGCGCGCGATGATCGCTTGCCCCTGCCGTAATGCGCTGAGCGCATCGGCTGCGGCGCCCCTCTTTCGCAAAACAACGGCGAGTTTGGCATACGACACCGACAAATCGCGCTGCCAGCCGGCGTTGCCCGGGTCCGCTTTCGCCAGACGCTCCCTGATCGCGAGCGAGGCCTGGTAGCTCGTCAGCGCCGCCGACAGGTCGCCCTGCGCCTGCTGCACGTCGCCGATCTCCTCATGCGAGACCGAGAGGTCGCGCTGCCAGCCGGCGTTGCCGGGTCCGCTTTCGCCAGACGCTCGGCGATCACGAGCGAGGCCTGGTAATCGCCAGCGCGCCGCCAGGTCGCCCTGCGCCTCTGCACGTCGCCGATCCCCTCATGCGAGACCGAGAGGTCGCGCTGCCAGCCGGCGTTGCCGGGGTCCGCTTTCGCCAGACGCTCGCTGATCGCGAGGGAGGCCCGGTAGCTTGTCAGCGCCGCCGCCAGATCGCCCTGCGCGAGCTGCACGTCGCCGATCTTCTTATGCGAGACCGAGAGGTCGCGCTGCCAGCCGGCGTTGCCGGGGTCCGCTTTCGCCAGCCGCTCCCTGATCGCGAGGGGGCCTGGTAGCTTGTCAGCGCCGCCGCCAGGTCGCCCTGCGCGCTGCACGTCGCCGATCTTGTCATGGGAGACCGAGAGGTCGCGCTGCCAGCCGGCGTTGCCGGGGTCCGCTTTCGCCAGCCGCTCGGCGATCGCGGCGAGGCCTGGTAGGCTGCGAGCGCCGCCGGCGAGGTCGCCCTGCGCCGCTGCACGTCGCCGATCCGCTCATGCGAGACCGAGAGGTCGCGCTGCCAGCCCGCGTTGCCGGGGTCCGCTTTCGCCAGACGCTCGCGGATCGCGAGCGAGGCCCGGTAGCTCGTCGAGCGCCGCCGCCAGGTCGCCCTGCGCGCTCTGCACGTCGCCGATCCTGTCGTGCGAGACCGAGAGGTCGCGCTGCCAGCCGGCGTTGCCGGGGTCGGCTGCGCCAGACGCTCGCGGATCGCCAGCGCGGCCCGGTAGGCTCGTGAGCGCCGCCGCCGAGGTCGCCCTGCGCGCTCTGCACGTCGCCGATCTTGTTGTGCGAGACCGAGAGGTCGCGCTGCCATCCGGCGTTGCCGGGGTCCGCTTCGCCAGACGCTCGCGGATCGCCAGCGCGGCCCGGTAGGCTCGCGAGCGCCGCCGCCAGGTCGCCCTGCGCGCTCTGCACGTCGCCGATCTTGTTGTGCGAGACCGAGAGGTCGCGCTGCCATCCCGCGTTGCCGGGGTCCGCCTGCGCCAGACGCTCGGCGATCGCGAGCGAGGCCCGGTAGCTCGCGAGCGCCGCCGCCAGGTCGCCCTGCGCGCCTGCACGTCGCCGATCCTGTCGTGCGAGACCGAGAGGTCGCGCTGCCATCCCGCGTTGCCGGGGTCCGCCTGCGCCAGACGCTCCGCGATCGCCAGGAGGCCCGGTAGCTTGTCGAGCGCCGCCGCCGAGGTCGCCCTGCGCGCGCTGCACGTCGCCGATCTTGTTGTGCGAGACCGAGAGGTCGCGCTGCCAGCCTGCGTTGTCCGGGTCCGCTGCGCCAGTCGCTCGACAATAGTGCGCTTGGCCTGATAGCGCCTTCAGCGCGGCCGACAGGTCGCCGTCCTTCTTCGAGTTTCAGTTCGCGTATTGTTTCAGATCGCTTTGTAGCACAGACAATCTGCCGCTGCTGGGCAGATGAGGTTTCGCACTTGAGTGCGAACCGAGGGAATCGCCGTCGGCAGCTCCGTCACGCCAGAGCACCATCACCAACACGGTAAACCAGGAGAACCCGGCGACACTTTCCATGTTGGCCAAGGCACTCGGTGACAAGGACGCATCGAGGAGAAGCGACGTGAGGCCGAAGCGAAGGTGGCCGAGCTGGCCACCAAATTGGATTTCACCTCTGCCGCCGTAGCGGAGTTCTTCAAGATCCTCGGGGACAACGTGCCGAAGGAGAAAGTTCCGGCACGGCTCATCGAGATCGCCACCCGTTTCGCGCAACTCGTGTCACGCCCTTGCGGCGCTAGACCCGACGATCCGCACGTGGCCGAACTGGTCAGGCAAGCGACCGAGGCATTCGGCGCGAGAGGCGTTTGGCCGAAGCGATCTCTGGTCGAGAGGGCCCAAAAAACTCGGAGATGGCGGCGCAGCGCGAGGCGCGCCGGTTCCTGGAAAGAGCGCAGGAAGCGGTAGACCGGCATGCGCTCAATCTGGCGAAACTGGAGGCAACTCAAGGCGACGATGTTCAGCGCTGGACGCAGCTCCATTACGCCGACGCGGCCGGGCATTACGATGCGGCCGCCGCGCAACTGCCGCCGAGCACAACGGACAAGAAGCTGTTTTATCTTCTTCAGCTGGAGACATATGGCGAACCGCTGGCAACTTGGCGGCAGCGCTCACCAGCTATCAGACCTCGCGCTCAATTGCCGAACGGCTGGACCCGGGCAACGCCGGTTGGCAGCGCGACCTCTCGGTCTCGCAGGATCGGATCGGCAATGTGCAGCAGGCGCAGGGCGACCTGTCGGCTGCGCTGGCGAGTTACCAGGCCTCGCTCGTGATTGCCGAGCGTCTGGCGAAAGCGGACCCGGGCAACGCCGGCTGGCAGCGCGACCTCTCGGTCTCGCACGACAACATCGGCGACGTGCAGCAGGCGCAGGGCGACCTCTCGGCGGCGCTGACGAGCTACCAGGCCTCGCTCGCGATCAGGGAGCGTCTGGCGAAAGCGGACCCGGGCAACGCCGGCTGGCAGCGGACCTCTCGGTCTCGCACAACAAGATCGGCGACGTGCAGCAGGCGCAGGGCGACCTGTCGGCGGCGCTGACGAGCTACCAGGCCTCGCTCGTGATTTGCCGAGCGTCTGGCGAAAGCGGACCCGGGCAACGCCGGCTGGCAGCGCGACCTCTCGGTCTCGCACGACAACATCGGCGACGTGCAGCAGGCGCAGGGCGACCTCTCGGCGGCGCTGACGAGCTACCAGGCCTCGCTCGCGATCAGGGAGCGTCTGGCGAAGGCGGACCCGGGCAACGCCGGCTGGCAGCGCGACCTCTCGGTCTCGCACGACAAGATCGGCGACGTGCAGCAGGCGCAGGGCGACCTCGTCGCGGCGCTGACGAGCTACCAGGCCTCGCTCGTGATTGCCGAGCGTCTGGCGAAAGCGGACCCGGGCAACGCCGGCTGGCAGCGCGACCTCTCGGTCTCGCATGAGGAGATCGGCGACGTGCAGCAGGCGCAGGGCGACCTGTCGGCGGCGCTGGCGAGCTACCAGGCCTCGCTCGCGATCAGGGAGCGTCTGGCGAAAGCGGACCCGGGCAACGCCGGCTGGCAGCGCGACCTCTCGGTCTCGCAGGATCGGATCGGCGATGTGCAGCAGGCGCAGGGTGACCTGTCGGCGGCGCTGGCGAGTTACCAGGCCTCGCTCGTGATTGCCGAGCGTCTGGCCAAAGCGGACCCCGGAAACGCCGGCTGGCAGCGCGACCTCTCCGTTTCGCATGACAACATCGGCGACGTGCAGCAGGCGCAGGGCGACCTCGCCGCGGCGCTGGCGAGCTACCAGGTCTCGCTCGCCATTTCCGAGCGTCTGGCCAACGCGGACCCCGGAAACGCCGGCTGGCAGCGCGACCTGTCCGTTTCGCATGAGAAGATCGGCGACGTGCAGCAGGCGCAGGGCGACCTCGCGGCGGCGCTGGCGAGCTACCAGGCCTCGCTCGCCATTAGAGAGCGTCTGGCCAAGGCGGACCCCGGAAACGCCGGATGGCAGCGCGACCTGTCCGTTTCGCACGAGAAGATCGGCGACGTGCAGCAGGCGCAGGGCGACCTCTCGGCGGCGCTGGCCAGCTACCAGGCCTCGCTCTCCATTGCCGAGCGTCTGGCCAAGGCGGACCCCGGAAACGCCGGCTGGCAGCGCGACCTGTCCGTTTCGCATGAGAAGATCGGCGACGTGCAGCAGGCGCAGGGCGACCTCTCGGCGGCGCTGACGAGCTACCAGGCCTCGCTCGCGATCAGCGGAGCGTCTGGCGAAAGCGGACCCGGGCAACGCCGGCTGGCAGCGCGATTTGTCGGTGTCGTATGCCAAACTCGCCGTTGTTTTGCGAAAGAGGGGCGCCGCAGCGATGCGCTCAGCGCATTACGGCAGGGGCAAGCGATCATCGCGCGCATGACACAGGTCTCACCAGACAACACGGTTTCAAAACGACCTCGTTTGGTTCAACGGTCAGATCGCACAGATGATGAAGCCGTTGCGTTAATCAAGAATTTTGAACCAAAAACGGAGCTTGAAATCCAAGGGCTTTTCCGTTGCATAGACTAGTGTTCCGATTCCATGAAACCGACCTGTTGCGCGGGATTCCATCGGCACCACCACATGTAGTAGGTTCGATCAGGACCTGAACATGACGGCTGGGCACGATGGCAGCACCACGACGGGTGATCGAGATCACGATCGCAGAGGACGACCTGGCTCAACTGGAGACGATCTCGCGGTCGCGAACGGCGGCGGCGAGCTGGGTCGAGCGGGCGCGGATTATTTTGGCGTAAACGCTGATCCGTCGGCCTACGCGGTGGGCGAGGCGATTGGCGTGGTCCATCAGACCGTCAAGCGAAGCGTTGATCGCGCGGTGCGGCTTGGCGTGATGGAAGCGCTGGACGACAGCCCTCGGCCTGGCAAGGCGCCTGAGATCACGGAAGCCGCCGAGGCGTGGCTGGTCTCGCTGGCCTGCCAGAAAGCCAAGGACCTGGGATATCCGCACGAGCTTTGGACGACGCGACTGCTGGCGCGCCACGTCCGGGAGCATGCCGTGGCGAAGGGTCATCCCTGCATGGCGCGGATTGCTCAAGGCTGTAGCGCGACAATCAGGACGGTTGCTGGCGACAATCAGGATGGATACCTGCGACACCGCTTGGCGGCATGATTGCCGGGTCTGATTGCCGCTGGCAAGGCGTGCTGCGCGGCCCGGTCCTGATTGCCGCTGGGCAGCGACAATCAGGGGCATCCGGGATCAGCCGGGCTCGTCGCCGGATGGGCGGTCGGCCTTCGTCTTGCGTCCGACAGCCGTGCGCCGTCGGTAGCTTTCGACGTTCATCTCGAAGATCGTGGCATGGTGGACCAGGCGGTCGATGGCCGCGACGGTCATCGCCGGATCCTGGAATACCTTGTTCCATTCTCCAAACGGCTGGTTTGCGGTGATCATCAGCGAACGGCGTTCGTATCGAGCGGCGATCAACTCGAACAGCACGCTGGTTTCGGCTTGGTCCTTTGTAACGTATGCAATGTCATCGAGAATCAGCAGATGGAACCTATCGAGTCTGGCGATGGCCGCCGCCAGTTGCAACGCCTGTCGTTCCACCTGCAGGCGTTGAACGAGGTCGGTGGTGCGCATGAACAGCACACGGTAGCCGTTCTCGATCAAGGCGCGGCCGAGCGCCGCTGAAACATGGCTCTTGCCGCTACCAGGTGGGCCGAACAGCAGCAAATTGGCGCCCGTAGCCAACCAGGTGTCGCCGGAGGCCAGCGCCATGACGTGTGCCTTGCTCAGCATCGGCACGGTGTTGAAGTCGAAGCTGTCGAGCGTCTTGCCCGGCGGCAGGCGGGATTCAACGAGATGGCGCTCAATGCGCCGTTTGACGCGCTCAGCAATTTCCAGCTCGGCGAGGACCGAGAGGAAGCGCGCGGCGGGCCAGCCCTCCTTGTCGGCGCGGTGGACTTCGCCTCCTGGAGCCCCTTCGACGGTACCGTATTGCTGGTAACCGAGGACAGCTTGACCACCTGGTTAGTGATTGTGCCCTGGGCACGCGCGCGATCCACCGGCTCGCCGTAGGTGCTGAATTTATCCAGACTGACCCATCCTGATCCGCCCAGAGTGCGGATGGGTCCGTCGAGCTGGATCTGTGCGTCGAGAGAGCTTGAGCCCGAATCTCCGATGGGCAGATTCCAATTGGTCAGCGGCAGCAGATCGCCGAGGCTGACCTTGCCCGCCTGCAGGTGGAGATGAAGCTGGGAGTTCGAATCGGATGCGGGAACCCGCGGCGAAGCCGCAGACAGCGAGCCGTCCGCCGTAATCTCGGAGTTACCGCGGCGCAAAAATGCGTGGGAGAGGACAATTCGATCGGCCGCATAGCTGCCCGTTGCCTGACCGAATCAAAGCGAATGAATCGGCTGGGCGGATTGCGGACGAGAATTTTGAGCGAGTTGAAGCCGGCCCCTCAGCATCTCGACGGAAAGTTGCGTGGCCTTCAGGCTGCCCGCTATGTGCGGATTGACGAGCGAGCCGGTCCATGAGCCGTCAAAGTCCGCCTGGCCTGCCAGGGCGATAGGTAAAGCGGCCGCACCCGATCTTCCATTGCGGCTCAGGCCGAGGTTGCGGAGCACAGTATCGAACTCATTGAGGTTGCCGGAATGAAAAGTAACGGTCAAAGCCGAGGGGCTGGCGGTTGGATAAGCGCCTAAGTGGCCGTGGGCCTGCAAGTGGCTGGCGGGGGTATAGAGCTCGAGCTTTCGCAGGGCGACGGCGCCATCGCGCTGGGTGTAGGTTGCATCCACCGCGCCGGCGGCGGGAACTTCCCCAGGCAAAACCTTCGCCGGAGCGGTAAGGCTGAGAGCCGCGCCCACGGAAACGTTCTCTGCAACTCCGTTGGTCCAGTTGGCCACAGCGAGACCGTTGACGCGGGAATCGAGACCCAGCCGCTGGAACGGCGGGCTGCATACCATTCCCAGGATCGTATCCAGAGAAACGCTCTTGAAGCGGGCCGTCACTTTGCCGGTCATAGGGATAATGAAAGGCGGAGCAGGTGCGCGGAGATTATTTCTGCCGCCGCCGGCAGTGGACACAACTGGAGTTTCCCGCGCAAGCCGTTTGCCTGCTGGTTGAACTTTTCCGGCGCTGGTGAACGAAGGCAGCCAGGGCGCCAGATCCACCTCGCCCTCCAGTTGCCCTCCTTGGCGCAGGCGTGCAACCACCGACGAGATCAGCAGCCGCCTGGAGTCGGCATGAACGTGCGCATCCAGCTGAATTCCTGTGGCGTAGACTCCGGTTCCGATATAACTGCCGTTGTCGATGTGGATGCTGCCGTCTGCTTTGAACTCCGCCTCCGCGCCCGCGGAATCCAGATCGAGACGGGCAATGCCCTCGGGAGCAAAAGAATAGCCGAAGACCGGGTCGAGGAGAATCATATCCAACTCCCCTTCCAGCTTGCCTTTCCAGTGCGGATGGGCAAAGTCGTCAAGTTCTCCGGTGATTTCGAGAGTATGGCCTTTTGTCTCACGAGCCTGGGAGGTGATGCGCAGGGAACGGAGGTAGAGGGCCTTGCGGGTCAGGTCAGCCGTGGCCTGAAAATAGCCGTGCACAGGCGGATGCGGGTTTCGCTGGCCGCCGCGCGCCAGGCTCAGGTCCATGGCTCCCGCTTCGATGTGATAACTCTCCAACCCGGCCGGCCTGGAGACCCAGAATCTGGCGGGAACATAATTTACCAGCAGGGTAAAATCGCTGGCGTTGAAGTCGAACGGGATATAGCGATCCTGGAAATCGAAGCCGGAGGCACGGTTTTCGTAGTGCAGAATGCCTTTCTGGGCTAGAACGTAACCGGCGCGCAGATTGAACAGGGCGTCCAGCGCGGAACCGCCCTTGGTTCGCTGTTTGCGGGGCTGGGGCTGGTTTGTGGAGCCGTCCGGATAGACGATGAGGTGCAAAGCGGGATGGTCGACGATCAGGCTGCGCAACAGAATGCGCGGATTCCAGAAGTACCGCAGGCTCAGGCGGACACGCACGCGATCGGCCTGCGCGTAGGGAGCTTCGCCTGGGTCTTCAAGGCCGTGAATCACCAGCCCTGCGGCATCGGCCTCCATATGGAGCGGCTGCCAATGAAATGTGGCGATCTCCACCCGGCCGCCGGTCGCATCTTCGAGCGTGGCGATCAACTGCCGGCGAACGATTCCTTCGAACCTGGCCGAGTTGATAAAGAAATAAAGCCCCAGGATCAGCGCAATCGGCGGAATGGCCAGCAGGAATCCGAAGATGAAAAACTTCCGCTTGCGCAAACGAGAGCCCGGGCTCGAAGGCTCGGCGGCAGGCGTGAAGGCGGGAAGCATAGATTCAGGCTCGGTCATTGGCCTCTCTTCACGCTGGTGTTCTGTCCCTGTGCGGGAGGGGGCGTTAGTGCACCCTCAGGGGCCGGGGCTGCGCCAGGCGCGCCGGTTTGGGACACAGGGGATTCCAGGGCCGGGTCCAGCACCTCGATCTCTCCCTGCTTGCGCAGGTTGCTGAGCCAATCGTCGAAGAGGACATTGACCTGCTGCTGGAGCAGGATCTCCTCAATACGCGGAGCCACCTGCTCCAGTTTAGGAACCGTATCGCCTGCTCTGTATTGGGGCAGCAGCGTGCCGCGGTAATAGTTCTCAATCTGCTCCGGGGAGACGCGAATGCCCGGCTGGAAGCGCTGCTCAATAAAGCGCAGGATCTGGAGCCGGTATCGAAGATAGGATTCGACCCGCTCCTGGGTCAGGCCGTGCGCCGCCAAAAATGCCTTCCATGCTGCATCCGTGGCGCAGTTCTGGTGGATACAGATGGGGAGTTCTTTGCGCATCTCCATCAGGCGCGCATCGACTTCGGCCGGGGAAGGTTCGGCGGCCTGCTCGTCTTCCTCGCGAATCTGCTGCTGGATGAGGGTGCGGCTGATGAGCTGCTCCAGAGCCCGCTTACGAGTAAGAGTTCCGTGGCCGACGCCGGCCGGATCGAGAACCGAGAGCTGAATCTCCTCGTCAATGTCGCTGGCCAGAATGGCGTGGTTGTTGACCACGGCGACCACGCGATCCAGGACCACCGTTTGAGGCGCCTGTGCTCGTCCCTCCGTGCCCATCAGGCAGACGGACACAATCCACAAGCAGGCAATTGGCCGGGTTAGGGAGCGGTTACTCATCAGAAGGTCTGTCCCAGGCTGAAAAAGAAGTTGAAGTGGTTGGCTTCGCCCACGCGCAGCTGCGAAGTCGGGTCCTTGAGCGAATAATTGTAGATTACCGGGTAGATGGGCGTATTCAGGTTATAGCTGAAGTCAAACCGGATGGGGCCTGCCGGTGTGTGATAACGCAAGCCGGTTCCGAGCGCGTGAGAAAAGTAATTGAAGTTGCACAGGCCCTGCCAGCCGGTGGAGGTGACGGGGCCCGGTGGTGGGACGCTCGTGTCATTGGGGATGGTCAGGACCTTGCATGTATCGCGGTCCGGCTGTCTGGACCGCAGAGCGCTGGCCCAGGCATCGGAAGCGTTGGTGAAGATGTTGCCCATATCGTGAAAAAGCACCAGGCTTAAAGAGTCGCCCAGCCAAGGCAGCGGGGTGGGGGGCAGGCGCAGTTCGGTACTGTTGTCGAGGGCTCCCGCGCCGCCGACAGGGTAGCCGGTCTCCGGATCGCGGGGGCCGGCGGCATTTTGCGGGAAGCCGCGCAGCGAGGTAGGTCCGCCGGCATAGAGCCGTTCAGGAAGGGGAATCAGCCGTTCAGAGGGTGTGCCGAAGGCGCGCTCCTGGCCGTAGCGCGTGTTGCGCGCCAACACGAACCGGCCTTTGTCAAAAGCGTAGTAGCTGGAGTTTGTAACGTCGATGCGGTTGAAATCTGCCTGGGCTCCGAAGGACTGGTGAGAAAGGAACTCCTGAAAGCTGGTGTAGGTGCCGCGGCGGGCGTCGAGAGCCGAGTCGCGGGTATCGCGAATCCAGGTGAACGACGGCCCTCCCACGCGCACGGCCGTGGATAACGCTGCAATCTCTCCGGGGGCCACCTGCAGGCTGCTGGCTTCGACCTTCACCCTGCGGAAGTTCAATTCATAAGCAAAGGTGTTGGCTTTGGAGATGCGCGAACCGGGTGCATTGAAGTGCTCGGTCCAGCGTATGCCGCCCTGCAGCCTTGAGGCCACATAGGTGGTCACGTCCAGGCTGTTGGCGTAGCCGGCGGAAAAATCGAGCCCGAAGTTCTTGTCGCCTTGAAAATGGGGAATCTGATAGAGCAGGTTGATTTTCTGTTCCAGCAAACCGTAGTTGCCCTGGACCGAAGCCGAGTGTTCGCGGCCGAAGAGGTTATTGCGGGTGAGGCTGCCGATCACTCGAGGGCTGACGCCCGTCTTTCCATTGGGGTTGCAGCTCACGTGGCCGGCGTTCGGGCCTGCGCAGTTGTATTGTGGCTGTCCGGTCTGGGCTTCGAATCCGAAGCCGTACGTAAGCGCCCAGCGCCGTGCCTCGGTGGCCTGCAGCAGAATGGTCTTGTAGGTTTCGCCCCCGGTGGGATTCTCAACCGCCGTATCCACCTCGCTGAAGAGTGCGAGGTCGTAGAAGTTGCGCTGCGTATCGAGCAGGGCGGACTGGTCCAGCGGGTCGCCGGGATGGAGCGTGATGGCGCGGGCAACGGTAGAGGGGCGAGTATAGTGCAGGCCCGTGAGCAACACATTGCGCACAAAAATCTGCTCTCCCTCGGTAATGTGGAAGACCGCGTCCGTTTTTCCCGGATCGGCCTGCTCCACTTGCGGGGTCACATCCACCTGCGCCTGAAGGAAGCCGCGACTCATATAGTCTGTCAGCAGCGCATTCCGGTCTCCGGCCAGGTCGCGCGGCGAAAACAACTGTCCCGCCGTGGTGTTCAGCAATGGAGTAAGCTTGCCGGCGTCCACGTGATCGTTCCCGTCCAGGCGCACAGAGCCCACGCGCATCTGCGGTCCCTCTTCAATGCGGTAAACCACAGCCAGCGGAGCTGTTTTCGACTGCGTTCCCGCTCTTCCGGCTGCCGCAGGCGCGGTTGGGGCGCTCGCATCCACCAAACTGGTCTCGGGAGTGCTGGTCTCGGGCTTGATCTTGACCTGGGAGAAGCCATTGTTCTGATAAACGGTTTCGAGAGCGCTCAAATCGGAATTGACCAGGGCCTGGCTGTAAGCGCCGTGACGGTCAAGTGTGTCGGCTGCATGCACGCTCAACAAGTCCTTGAGCGTCGCGGAGTCAAAATAGTGATTTCCAGCCACTGAGACCTTTTGCACACGGCGGCGCGGTCCCAGGCTCACCCGGTAAACGATCACCACCTGCTCTGAGCCTTCGGATTTCCGCTCGTGTACCACCTTCACGTCAAAGTAGCCCAGCCGCTGATAGTAGTCCCTCACGCGGCGATTGCCTTCGTTGAGCAGATCTTCGTCTACGGTGCCTTCTTCGAAGATCGGAATCACATGCTTGATGCGCTCAGGACCCATCTTGGCGCCTTCGACCAGCACCTTCACTATGGGTCCCTGGTTGGCAGAGAAGCGGAAGTCGGCCTGGACAGCGCCTTCCGCAACCTTCTCCGACTCCAGCTTGATTTCGGCATCCAAACGCTCTTCGCCGCGATAGTGCTTGAGCACTCCGGCCAGTGCGCGGTTGGGAGTATCGTGGTCCACGCGGGCGCCCGTTTTCAGGTGAGCGGCGCGGCGGAATTCGTCGGTAGTCATTCCCGGGTCGCCTGTAACCTGGACCGATCCCTACCCGCGCCTGCGGTCCGCTGTCCACATGGAACGCAATATCGATCAGTTGCTGGTCGGGGTGCGGGGTCAGCGTTTGGGTAATCACCGGGGAGTGAAAGCCGTTCAGGGCCAGCGTGCTGCGCATCTGTTCAATCGCGGCGCTGAGCTTGGCCTGCGTAAAGCGCGTGCCGGCATCGAGCTGGCTGGCACGCTCAAGCTGCGTATTCACGTTTGCGCCTTTGGCTCCATCCACGTTGACAGTCCCGATGAATGTCCGCGCGGTTCCGCGGAAGACCAGGACCACTCCGCCCTCGACCCGCGATCCCTCCACTTCAATGGTTTCAAAGAGGCCGGTGGCATAGAGCTGGCGCAAGCTTCCCTTCAGTTTTTCAGCGCTTAGCGGTGCTCCTGCCTGCTGTGCCAGATGATCAGGCAAAGGGTACCAGGCGGCTGAGTGCAACCCCCTGAAATGAGATGCTCTTAACCGGCAGGCCGCTCCACTGGGCCAAGGGACCCGTGCCCGTTTCAGCGGTCATTTGCTCCAGTGAAGATCCCGCCGCTTCACCAGCGGGCGCCTGCTGGCTCGAGCCCTTTAGCCCCGTGCCGATCCCAAAGACAAAAATGCAAACCAGCAGAATACCGCGCCTCAACCGATTCCCGAGTTGCACCGCCGGTCTTTTACCCCAGCCGCCAAAAGCTGCAGGCTCCGAGTTTGCCTTCAAGTCTATTCTCCACAAAACGCGGGAAACCAATTCGGAGATCAGGGGTCGGAGATGGAAGGTCAACAACCGCCGCCCCGCAATGCTCCTTGCCTGTCGCCGATCCCCCAACCACAAATCACGATTCACTGATCTCGATTAACTGTTTTCTGATCATTATCTTCCGATTCATGATCTCTGATCTCTGTTCTCTGGTCTCTATCCTCTATATACTAACCAGCAAAGAGATCTTACGCAGCAATAAGCTGGTTGCGAAGCAATCCCCCGAGGATTCAGATGAATGATCCCAGGTTTCCGGTCCAGCCTCACGATGCTGCGACTGGTCCGCCTGCCCCCATAGGGGCTGACGGTGTTCCCGCGTCAATTCCTGCGCAGTTCGCTCCCGCGGCGCCATTGAATTCAATTGACGCCGATGTGCTGGCCCGCGCGCAGGCAGGCGATCAATTCGCCTTCGCCCAGATATACTCTTTGCACAAAAGACGCATCTATTCATTATGTCTGCGCATGGTCGGCAACAAAGCGGAAGCCGAAGACCTCACCCAGGAAGCGTTTCTGCAGCTTTACCGCAAGATCGGCACCTTCCGCGGTGACTCGGCTTTCACCACCTGGCTCTATCGCATGGCCATCAATGTGGTTTTGATGCATTTGCGCAAGAAGGGATTGCCGGAGAGCTCACTGGACGAGGCCATGGAACCCGCTCAGGAGGATCGCCCCAGGCGAAACTTCAGCGTTCCCGACCTCCACTTGGCCGGCTCCATTGATCGAATGGCGCTGGAGAGCGCCATCGCCGCCCTGCCGGCGGGCTACCGGCTGGTCTTTATACTGCACGATATCAGGGGTTACGAACATAACGAGATCGCCGAGATGCTCGACTGCTCCATCGGCAATAGCAAGTCACAGTTGCATAAGGCGCGCCTGCAACTCCGCGAGGCTCTGCGCACGAATCATCGGCAAGAGGACCGGAGTTAATAAAACAAGGAGTCTCAATCAAAATGAAGATGGAATCCGGCAAAATGAAAGACGACTCCAGCCAGATAAGTTGCGCCGCCTTCCAGGCGCAATTGCCCGAACTGATCGGTGGCGGCTACCCTCCGGTTTTCCATCCTCATATCCAGCAATGCGATCAATGCCGCTCTCTGCTGGCCGATCTGGAAACCATCGCCGAAGCCGCCCACCGCTTGCTGCCAAGCGAGGAGCCGTCGGATGAATTGTGGAAACAGATCGAGGCGGCCATCAAAAACCAGAAAAACTGCACCGATTCGGTCTGATTCAGCCACTGCGCATTTCTGCGCCTCCCGCAATGCATTCCGGCTGTTGCCCGGTTCTCACCTTCCTCTGGATTTGGCCGATACATCCACCGAGCGATATGCATCCAAATGTTGCGGTTCGCAGATCCGCGGACAAGGCAAAGGCTTTCAAAGGGGATTTGAACCCCGGGCCCGGGAAACGGAACCTGGACCGCCGCCGGACCGTAGAATCATAAGGATGCCGGGTCAGGATGGGCCAGGAAGAGGGAGGAGGCAACAACTCTGAAACTTTTCCAATCCTTCGCCGTCTAATGAAGAAAAGTTGATAAGAGGGCACTCAATGTCAAACTATCCTTCCAACCCGCCGCCTCCCAGGAACGCTCCCGAGCCTGAAACCCGCGGAGTGCGCAGGATCCCCGTTCTCCCCGTGCGCGAAACTGTGCTTTTTCCCCATGCCGTCTTGCCGTTAACGGTCGGACGCGAAAGCTCGATCCAGTTGATTGAGTCGCTGGGCGAGGAGCGCGCAATCGTCGTGACCGCCCAGCTTGACCCGCGGATGGACGCACCCCAGCCGGCCGATCTACATGCCGTGGGAACTCTGGCCACGGTGCACAAGGTTGTGCGCAT
Organism: uncultured Acidobacteriaceae bacterium; assembly: GCA_963839225.1. Lineage (GTDB taxonomy): Bacteria > Acidobacteriota > Terriglobia > Terriglobales > Acidobacteriaceae > Telmatobacter. The sequence goes on along the minus strand of CAWIVA010000053.1, from coordinate 16,436 downwards.
GCCCAACCAGAGCCGCTTTGTTTTCACTGAAGGGGTGGAGCGCGTGCGGCTGGTGAACTTCGTCCAGACCGAGCCCTTCATGATTGCCGAAGTTGAGGTGCTGGAAGAGACTGAATCTGCAACTACGCCCGGCGTTGAAGCCCTGGTGCGTAATGTGATCGCGCAGTTCCAGCAGATCGTCTCTGAATCGCAGACGCTCTCCGATGAGCTCAGAACCATTGCCGCGAACATTGAAGAACCGCACCGCTTGGTGGATTTTGTAGCTTCTTCACTGCCTTTCCTCACCACCGACGACAAGCAGAAGCTGCTCGAAACCTCGAGCATTGTATTCCGTCTGGAGCTGCTGAATAGTCATCTGGCCAAGGAGATCGAGGTGCAGCAGTTGCGCACCAAGATTCAGACCGAGGTTCAGGACCAGGTGCAGCAGTCGCAGCGCGACTACTACCTCCGTGAGCAACTCAAGGCCATTCAGAAGGAGCTCGGCGAACAGGACGAAGGCCAGCGCGAGACCGAGGATCTGCGCCAGAAGATCGATGCCGCCGGCATGCCGGAGGACGTGAAGAAGGAAGCCATGAAAGAGCTCACGCGCCTGTCGCGGATGTCTCCCATGGCCGCCGATTACTCGCTCACCCGAAACTATATCGAGTGGCTTGCCATTCTGCCCTGGTCCAAAAGCTCAGGCTCCAAGGTCGATATCGGCAAAGCCCGCGAAATTCTGGACGAGGACCACTACGAACTCAAGAAGGTGAAGGACCGCATTCTCGACTACCTCAGCGTGCTCGAGCTTAAGCCCGACATGAAGGGCCCGATCCTCTGCTTCGTAGGCCCTCCAGGCGTGGGCAAAACCAGCCTCGGGCGCTCGATCGCCCGCGCCCTGGGACGTAAGTTCCAGCGCATTTCCCTGGGCGGAATGCACGACGAGGCGGAGATTCGCGGACACCGCCGCACCTATATCGGCGCTTTGCCAGGGCAGATTATTCAGAGCATCCGGAGAGCGGAAACCTGCGACCCGGTGATCATGCTGGACGAGATTGACAAGCTCGGCCGCGACTTCCGCGGCGACCCCGCGTCTGCGCTGCTTGAGACGCTTGACCCGGAACAGAACTCCGTCTTTCGCGACAACTATCTCGACGTGCCCTTCGATCTGTCGAAGACGCTCTTCATCTGCACCGCCAACATGCTGGACCCCATTCCGCCGCCGCTGCTCGACAGGATGGAGCTGATCTTCCTGCAGGGCTACAGCGAAGCGGAGAAGGTGCACATCGCCATCCGCTATTTGATCCCGCGCCAGATCAAGGAGAATGGCATCACGCCGGAGCAGATCGAGTTTCCTGAGGAGACCTTGCGCCACATCGTGCGCCACTATACCCGCGAGGCCGGCGTCCGCAAGCTGGAACAGGTGCTGGGCACGGTTTGCCGCAAGCAGGCTCGGCGCGTGGTCGAGGGCCACAAGGAAAAGCTGGTCGTCACCCGCGAGGTGGTCAAGGAGTTCCTGGGCGGCATCCAGGTGCGCGTGGATACCGAAGTAGCCGAGCGGGTCAAGCGTCCCGGAGTAGCCGTAGGCCTGGCCTGGACCGCAGCCGGAGGCGACATTCTCTTCATTGAGGCCAACAAGATGAAGGGCAAGGGCGGTTTTACCATGACCGGCCAGATCGGCGAGGTGATGCAGGAATCGATGCAGGCCGCGCTTACCTGGGTGCGTTCGAATTCTGCGTCGCTGGGCCTTGCCGAAGACTTTACCAAGGAACTCGATCTGCACATTCACGTGCCCGCGGGAGCGATTCCCAAGGACGGCCCCTCGGCCGGCGTGACGATGGCGACAGTGCTGGTTTCGCTGCTTACTGATACGCCGGTGCGCCCGTTAACAGCGATGACCGGCGAGATCACTCTCAGCGGCAACGTGCTGCCGGTGGGTGGCATCAAGGAGAAATTCCTGGCCGCGCGCCGGGCCGGGGTGGAAACCGTCATCCTCCCCGCCGAGAACCGTCAGGACGTGGAAGAAGACCTGACGCCGGAGCTGATTGGCGGCGTTCAAATCCACTACGCCAGCCGCATTGAAGACGTGCTGGCCGTGGCCCTGCCGCTGCTGAAGGCAAGGGCCGATGCGCAGCCGGCTGCGCCTGAGCTGGTGAAAGCAGAGAGCGCCGCGGCATAAACCTCCGGTTCAAGACCAACACGAGAAAGGCCGGCGAACCTGCCGGCCTTTTTGGGGCAGTGATGGAACCCGCCTGTACAAAAAAAGAGCAACTTTAGAGTCTTCGGCCTGCTGAAAACCGCGTTTCTGCCGATAAAAGCGACAGTACGCGGTGCGCCTATGCGCACCCGGAGCGGAGACCATGGCGACCACACAGGTAACCCCACATCAGATTGTGCCGCTCCCTCTATCCGGAAACACCACCGAACAGCAGAACAGGCTGCTGCAGGAGTTTCTTGGCACTGCAGTCCAGGAGGCCTATCAAAAGGCCATTGAAAATCTGGATCGGCAAAGCGCACAGGTGGTGCTGGATAAGGGGATGAAGCTCAGGTCCGAGGTTGCCGGCAAGGTGGTGGAGATCATCCACCGCAACACGGAGAGCGACAAGTTCAAAGATGAGGAGATGGGCTCCAACCGCGTCTATCCCCCCACTTACCGCGTGCGCCCGGTGGAGGCGCAGGTAACGGCGTTGAAGGGTCTCTTTCCCAGCTTAGGCAATTGCCTTGAGAAGCTGGGCCGCCGCCAGCTTCCTGAGGGCGCCGAGGCATGGTTCGTGATTCCACGCTGGCAGTCGCTGGCTCCCTCATACAACGAAGCGGTGCAGTTGGTGCTGGAGGTTCTGGCCGCCAAGCGCAGGTTCTCCAACCGCATCATCGGCCGCCTGGGCCCGGAGTATCTGCGCCAGAGCGAACGCACCAAGCTGGCGGAAAAGATTCTCGCCGAGCAGCAGGAAGGCAACGACCTGCTGGTGGTGGCCGCGCAGGCCGGCCTCCTCCATCGCGGCTCCTCCGCCCGCCGCACCCGAGTGGCCATGGCCGGCAACGAGTTCGGCCTGGGCGTATTTGCCTTTGCCTGCATCCTCCTCACCCATCCCGAGCGGCTGTCCACCGGCGATACGCTGATGGTGGACTGCGGGGGCGACGAGTATTCCATGCGCGGCGACTATACCTTCGACCGCGTCCCCCTCTTCGACTACGACCTCAGCGGCATCGAGTTCAGCATCTTCTACCAAGACCGCGCCCGCAACCTCTGGGGAACGCCCACCGGCTTCCTCTACAAGCTGGTGTGAAAAAGCAGGGACTAGAGAACAGAAAACAGAAAACAGAAAACAGAGAACAGTTGAAACGCATCGAATCCACGCTATTGAGGAATGCATAATTAGTGCCCGCGCAATCGCCGCATAAACTGGGGAACTATTGAGAATGCAATCGCGCCGGAGGCACCGGAGCAATGTCCGCATAATCGCGCCGCAGGCGCAGTGTTTGTTAGCCCCGCGCTTCAGCGTGGGGAAACGGGATTCCACAAATTCCGAAGCGGAGTCCCGTAGGGACGGCGCTGAATCTTTCCAATCTGCTTTTTCGCCTCCTATCCCCTATCCCTTGTACCCCGCCTCAAACAAGCAGGGGGTATCCTAGTTAGCGTGATACAGGTGCAGGTTCTCCCGTTGCGCGCGATCAAATGCCGGCTCGCCCTCTCCGCGGCTGTCTGTGCGTTGCTGGCTCTCGCGCCTTATCTCGTCTCTGCGCAGGAACTCACGCTGCGCCTTGACGTGAAGCTGGTGAATGTTTTCGTAACCGTCACGGACCGCAACGGGGCTATTGCGGGCGGTCTTTCGCGCGAGGATTTCGCCCTCGCCGAGGATGGCCGCCCGCAGCAGATTGCGGTCTTCGAGCGCCAGTCGCAGCTTCCCTTGAACCTGACCCTGGCCATCGATACTTCGGGCAGCGTGCAAAAGGATATGGCTGCCGAGGCGGATGCGGCGCACCGCTTTGCTCATGCGATTCTGCGCCCTCGCGATCGCATGAGCCTGCTCGAGTTTGGCACTCAGGTGCACGAGCTTACGCCTTTCACCGCCAAGTTGAGCCAGATCGATAAGGGGCTCGGCCAGTTGCGCGGCGACTGGTCTACAGCGCTCTACGACGCTATTGTGACGGCCTCAGAACGATTGGGAAGGAATCCTGAGCGCAAGGTGCTGATCCTGGTCTCTGACGGCGACGATACGGCAAGCCGAGCCACCTACTCCCAGGCTCTTGCGGCGGCACTGCGCAACCAGGCGATGATTTATTCCATCATCGATGTGCCCATTGAAGCCAGCGCCGGCCGCGATTTGGGCGGAGAACACGCGCTGATTACCCTGGCCGAAGAAACCGGCGGCAAGAGCTTCTATGCGGGCGCCGGAGGTCTCGCTCAGGCTTTTGCGCAGGTAAGCGACGATCTGCGGACTCAATATCTGCTCGGCTACTATCCCAAAGATCAAGAGCGCGGAAGCGCCTTTCACAGGGTGCAGGTAACAATCCCCAGGGCCGCGGCAGGAGAGTTCAATATTCGCCACAAATCCGGCTATTATTTGGACCCGCCAGATAAAAGGAACTGATTATATGGGCGTTTTCCGGTACTAATCGGAGGAATCTCGCGGCTCCGCCGGCGCTGCCGGGTACCGCACAGCGGTTTAGTCCAATGTCCTTTTATCGGATATGATGGTGGGGCTGGCGGTGATCCTCCGTTGCCGGCCGTGTCAAGTTCGGAACGAGCCGGGCTGAGGGCGCTGGCGGCGATACCGCCGAACCAGAGTCGATGTATCCCGAAAACGAAGAACTCATGAGCAGCGTCTGGCGGTAATCAATTCTCATAGCTCCGGGTCGCGGAATTGGACACGGACAATCAAATCCAGAGGCAGGAAAACAATGGTCAGTATTCCCAGGCACGTTCAAGATTTTTTACCAGGTAAACTGGCATGGGTGGCAACCGCTTCCCGCGATGGTATGCCCAATGTGACTCCCAAAGGTTCTCTTAAGTTGTTGGACGAGCAGCACGTCCTCTTCGCCGACCTGTTCTCGCTCAAGACCGGCAGGAATCTACTAGAGAACAAAAAGGTTGCTGTCACCGTGGTGGACCCGGGAACGGGCAAGGGATACCAGATCAAGGGAACAGCAGAGATCATAGACTCCGGCGACCTCTTCGAAGAGACGAGCAAGCAGATGAAAGCGGTTCCAAAGGATCTTCCGCCGGTGCATCACGTTGTGGCCATCACAGTCGAAGCGGTCTTCGACCAGTCGGTAGGCCCTGACGCCGGCAAGCAGATCGCCTGAATCAACTCGCTTTCGACAAATTTGGTTCACATTGTCGAGAGTTGAGCAGAGCTGGCAGTCAAAACTTGGCAGTGCTCCGGGAGCGAAGCACGGCGAACAGATCCCGCCAGTGGGCAGGACCCGGATCTGACGGCCCTGCACGCTGAGTCGCAATTGGTGAAGGTGCCGCCGGTGCCTTGCACCCGCGCACCGGGAAAAATACAGACCCCCTACAGTTGGGACCGTTGATGATCGATCCCCCGCAAACGCCGCCAGGGTCCGGGCGGGAGGTAGCGTCTGGATAGCCGCCAAGCCGGATGTTACCCCAATTGCCTGCGTGGTTCGCGGTTTTGCAGATAATTATTCCCCGCTGGCGCACACTACCAATAGAGCGAAATTCCAGAGCACTGGAGGGCCGGACCATGCGAACCGTCAGAAACATCACCGTAGCCGTCGAACCCGAACTCTACCGCCAGACGCGGAAAATTGCGGCCGACTACGACACCACCGTAACCGACATGGTAAGGTTCCTGCTCCTGGTCCTGCCCGAAGCGGTGAAGGCCGCGCGTTACCCCGGCGGCAGGCCGCAATTTGGCTTGGCCGCCGCCCAGGCTGCGCGTACCATGGCCCCGTCCGTCGCCCCCGCCCCGCACCCGGCCGCTCCCTCTCCCCCGGCCACCCCCTCCCCCCTAAAAAACGAAATCACGCCCTGTACGCCTGTAACCCTCACTAAGCTCGTTTGCCCTCAGCAACTTGCAGGACGCCAATCGGCGTCCGTACAGAATAAGTATTTCCGTATTTCTACACCGAAATCCGTCATTCCAAAGGTATTACGAGCCATCTTGCGAATCCCGCATTTCAGCCGCTGTACGCCAGTAAAAACCTCGACCGGTCACGCGGAAATATGAGAATAATAACCACTTATCCGATCGAGACCCCACAACGCTTTCGCGACGCAATGCGGCGTTTTTGCGCCTTATTGGGCCTTCCGTAGCACTCATGAACGCCATTCGATGGCGGCAAATAACTTGCCAGGCTGCCAACTTGCCGGTGCCTCCAGTCCCTTCGTGCATCTACAATGGCAGCATGACCTCGCCGCTTTCTACGCGCCGCCGTTCCAAGGCCCCTCCACCGGGTGAAACCGGGCAGGAGGCTCTCTATCTGCGTTCCCTCAGCGATCGCCAGGTCATCGTCCAGGTCAAACTGCGCGATGGAGAAACGGTGCGCGGCTGGATCGAGTACTTCGACGACATGATGCTGCGCCTGACCCGCGAGGGCCAGCCGAATCTCTTCATCTACAAGCACCAGATCCGCACCATCACCGAGGCTGGACGGAGACGCGGTCCCAGGCCGGAGGAAGGCCGCAGACCGAACGGGAACGGCCCGGGAGCTGGCGAGGCGGCAACTTGAGCGTAGCGGCTGGAGCGGATTTTGTCTGGGTTCCGCGGGCCTCGGTCATTGCCGAAGAGGCCGGCGCACGGCTGCGCGAGTTTTTTTCGCAGGGTGTGGAGACCGAGTACAAAGGCGGCGTGGACCTGGTAACGGTTGCCGATCGGGCTTCAGAGAAATTGATCCGCGAGCGATTGGCGGCGACTTTTCCCGAGCATGGCATCTACGGCGAAGAGGGGACGCGAGAGGGTTTGGAGAGGGAGTTTCGCTGGTACGTCGACCCTCTCGACGGGACCACCAACTTTGCCCACGGCTTTCCGCAGTATTGCGTTTCGCTCGGCCTCGAGCAGCGCCCTGCGGGAACGAATCCGGATGAGGATGGAAAGCTGGTAGCCGCAGTGATCTACGATCCCATGCGAGAAGAACTCTTCACCGCCGAGCGGGGACGGGGCGCGCTACTGAACGGCAAGCCGATGCGGGTCTCGCGTACGCCGGATTTGGGCGAGGCGCTGGTGGCCACGGGCTTTCCCAGCCGCAAGCGCCACGATAGCCCGAATATCTACTTCTACCAGGAGTTCACGCTGCGCTCGCACGGGGTCCGGCGGGCGGGATCGGCGGCGCTGGACCTGGCTTATACCGCGTGCGGACGCTTTGACGCTTACTGGGAGTTCAGGCTGAATCCCTGGGATACGGCAGCGGGAATCCTGCTGGTGGAAGAAGCCGGCGGCCGGACTTCGGACTTCAGCGGCAACAAATTCAAGCTCGACAGCAGGGAGATTCTGGCTTCAAATGGGCTGATCCACGAGGAGCTGCTGGGCTTTTTCAGAGATATGTTTGCCGGGCGCGATCTGGCTCCGATTCCCACGCCCGAGGAGTATGCCGAGCACAGGACGGCGCGTGCGTCTGAATAGTTTGATTGGCTTGATGTTTCTCCTCCGGCTCAGGATGAACGCCCGGGGATTGGAAAGTTCGCATATGGGAAGGCAGCATGAGAAATGATTCTCCTGATTCCCGCATGGCAAAATAGTCGAGCGGGCGGAACGGTCAGAGTTCGGTGTCCTGTGCTACTATCAGCGTCGAGAGGCAAGTTCCCCCGGGAGATATCAAGAGATGGCATACGTGATTGCAGAACCCTGTATCGGCACCAAGGACACCGCCTGTGTGGACGCCTGTCCTGTCGATTGCATCCACCCCAAGAAAGACGAGGACGGTCATGCGGAGGCCGATCAGTTATTCATTGACCCGGTCGAGTGCATCGACTGCGGCGCCTGCGTTCCTGCCTGTCCGGTCTCGGCGATCTTCGCCCAGGACGATCTGCCGGAGAAGTGGGCCAGCTTTACTGAAAAGAACTCCGCACACTTCGGCCGCTAAGCTGAATCGAGTCGAATCCATACGCGTCCGCTAAGGCGGGCGCGTATGTTTTTGCGCGCTGCGAGGAGGAATGGGCGAGGCAGGAGCGGTGGAAGGAATTGCCGGCTAATTGTTGTGCGCTTGCTTCCGATTGTTTACAGGTTGGTCTCTTCGCCGACGAGTGCAAGCTTGGAGGTCCAGCCCTTGGGATCGGCAATTGATTCTACGCAGGGTGTGATGGCAAACCGGCCTTTCTCGATTTCAACAAAGTCCACGTTATCGCCTGTCTTTAAGCCGAGCTGTTTGCGAACGTGGTAGGGAAGTGTGATGCGGCCGTTAAAGGTGACCATTGCAGAATGCATTAGGAACCTCTTGAGTACATATTAAGCCGGTGTCAATACCCCACTTGTGCAAATTGTGCAAAACTCGCAGGATGGTACGGCCCGATTGGAAAGGGCGGCCAGGCGACTTTTGGTATGATTCCGAGCAAGACCATTCGTTTCATCAGCTTGGATGGGGATAGTTCTACCGTTTCTTGATGGCCTGCCGAGAGTGTGAAGATAATAGACGCATGAGCGTACTGACCTCAGAAGCGGTGGTTTTGCGCACCTGGCCGTTGCATGAGGCTGACCTCATTGTGAGTTTTTTCACTCGCGATTACGGCAGGGTGAAGGGAGTGGCCAAGTCGGCGCTGAGGAGCCGCAGACGCTTTGGCGGAGCGCTGGAACCGATGACGGTGGTGCGGGCATGGTTTGCCGAGAAGCCCGGGCAGGAGTTGGTGAGGCTGGATCAACTGGAGATTGTGCGTTCGCCGCTATCGTCTCCGGTGGATCATGCTCGCATGGCGGTGCTGAGCTTTTTTGCCGAGGTGCTCGATGAGGCGCTGCCCGAGCACGATCCGCAGGACGCGGTCTTCCGGCTGCTGCTGGCGGTGCTGGAGCAGACCACGGTGGAGCAGGCGTGGATGCCGTTGACCTATTTTTCGCTGTGGATGACGCGGCTGATGGGACTGCTGCCGGATATTGTTCATTGCACCGCCTGCGGCGAGGCTCTCATGGCTGGTGAAGTTAGTTTCAATACGCAGGGAGATGGGCTGTTTTGCGCCCTTCATCGAACCGGAAACGCGAGCGGGCTTTCGGTGGAATCCTGGCAATTGGCGCAAAGAATGCTGCGTGCTCCGGCTTCGGAGTTTGCCGCTGAAACTTGGCCGAGGCGGCGCGGGCAGGATCTGCGCCGGTTTACCATGCAATCGCTGGAGCGGCATCTGGAGCGCAAACTGCGCTCGGCCGAGGCGCTGGGACGGCTGGGAGGCTGACTCAGAATGGAATGCATTCAGGCTTTCTGCTGGTAAAATTGCCGTAGTCCCGTCGAGAGAGAGTTTACGAGTGCCTTCAACCATAGTTTCATCCTCCGCGGTTCCAACCGCTCCCAAGCCAACCGCGCTCACCTTTCAGGAGCTGCTCTTCCGCTTGCAGGGTTTTTGGGCGGAACGCGGCTGCGTACTGCAGCAACCCTATGACCTTGAAGTCGGCGCAGGCACCATGGCGCCGGAGACTGTACTGCGCGTGCTTGGCCCTAAGCCCTACAAGGTGGGCTATGCGCAGCCTTCGCGGCGGCCTGCCGACGGACGCTATGGTGAGAATCCCAACCGGCTCTTCAAGCACACCCAGTTCCAGCTCATCCTCAAACCCCCGCCGGTAAACGTGCAGGAGCTCGATCTGGAATCCCTTGAGGCGATGGGGATCGACCTGAGCCAGCACGACCTGAAGTTTGAAGAGGATAACTGGGAGTCGCCCACCATCGGCGCATGGGGCGTGGGCTGGCAGGTGATGCTGGATGGGCTGGAGATTACCCAGTTCACTTACTTTCAGCAGTGCGGCGGCCTCGACCTGGACCCGATCTGCGCCGAGCTGACCTATGGGCTGGAGCGGATCGCGGCCTTCATGCAGGACGTGGACTCGATCTACAACATTGTTTGGGCGCGTGATCCGGAGACGGGCGAGACGGTTACCTATGGCCAGGTGAGGCTCGAAGAAGAGTTGCAGTTCTCGGTTTATAACTTCGAGTTTGCCGATGTGAGCAAGCTTTGGGAACACTTCAGGCTCTACGAGGCTGAGGCGCAGTCGTTGATCGAGAAGGCAAATGCGCTGCTGGCCAATGAGTATGCGAGTGTGGTGGAGAAGCGGCGTTTTCCGCTGCTGGCCGCTTACGAGCTGGTGCTCAAGTGTTCGCATCTTTTCAATTTGCTGGATGCGCGGGGAGCGATCAGCGTGACCGAGCGTGTGGGCGTGATTGCGCGCATTCGCAATCTGGCGGTGGGTGTGGCTAAGGCTTATGCGTTGCAGCAGACGATTGAATGAGTGAGCAGATCAACAACTTGGCAAATCGACCGTACGTTTTGTGTCAGGGCACGACTTCAATCATGCCGTAGGGCAGCATAAGTAATCTTGGGCACGTTTTGTGTCAGGGCGCGACTTCAGTCGTGCCGCAGGGCAGCATCAGTAATCTGGGGCACGTTTTGTGTCAGGGCACGACTTCAGTCCTGCCGTAGGGCAGCATAAGTAATCTGGGCTTTAGCCCCTGAGGGTATGCCGGCATTGCAGAAGAGTTGTTCCAGGGACTTTAGCGAGTTGGCGAGAAAGCAATAGGGATATGGCAGATTTTTTGTTGGAGATCGGGCTGGAAGAGGTTCCGGACCGCATGATTGCCGGGGCTGAGGCCGAGTTGGGCCGCCGGGTGAGCGATCTGCTCACGCGGGAGCGGCTGCTTGGGGCCTGCGGGCAAACTAACCACGTACTCCACGCCGCGGCGGCTGGCCGTGCTGGTGGAGGACGTGCTGGCGCGGCAGGCCGACACCGAGGAGAAGTTAACGGGGCCGTCGTGGAAGGTGGCGTTCAAAGATGGCGCGCCGACGGCTGCGGCGGAAGCCTTTGCAAGAAGGCTGGCGTCGCTGTAACGGCTCTTGAAAAAGTAACCAACGCCAAGGGCGAGTATGTGGGCGCGACGGTGAAGCGGCTGGGCCGGGAGGCGGCGGAGCTGCTGGCCGCCGAGTTGCCGAAGGAAGTGCTCGAGCATCTATTGGGCCAAGAACATGTACTGGCGCGCCGGCAAGCCGGAGCGTTTTGTAAGGCCGGTGCGCTGGGTGGTGGCGCTGCTCGATTCTGCTGTTGTTCCGCTGGAGATTGCCGGGATTGCGGCCGGTAATGAGAGCCGCGGACATCGCGTGCTGCATGGCGACACTCCGTGGTTTTACCTTGGCCAAGAGCTACGCGGAAGCATTGCGCGCGGCATTTGTAGTTGTGGATGTGGCCGAGCGCAGGCAGTCGATTCGCAAGGCGCTGGATGAGGCTACGCGCACGGTTGCCGGAGCGCGCTGGCGTGAAGATGCGGGGCTGATTGAGACCGTGGTGCATCTGACGGAGTGGCCCAGCGTGGTGCTGGGCGACTTTGAGCCGGAGTATCTGGCGCTGCCGGAAGAGGTGCTGGTGACGGTGATGCGCGACCACCAGAAATATTTTGCCGTGGAAGACGCGGACGGCAAGCTGGCGCCGCATTTTCTGGCGGTGCTGAATACCCAGGTGGATGACGAGGGCGCAGGCGATCATCCGGCATGGCAATGCGCGGGTGCTGCGGGCGCGCTTCAAGGATGCGCGCTTCTTCTGGGACTTCGACCAGAAGACGCCGCTGACGGAGCGCGTGGAGAGCCTGAAGAACGTTACCTTCCAGAAGGAGTTGGGTAGCTACCACTGGAAGACCGAAGCAGAATCTGGCGTGGCGCAGGCGCTGGCCGCGAAGGTGCAAGGCCGCGGGGTTGCAGTTCGATGAAGCTGCGCTGCTGAAGGCGGTCGAGCTGGCCAAGACCGATTTGACCACTGAACTGGTGAAGGAATTTACGGAGCTGCAAGGAGTGATCGGCGGGCTCTATGCGCGGGCGCAGGGGCTGGGCGAGCGGGTTGCGCTGGCGATCTATGAGCAGTACACGCCGGCGTCGACCGAGGACGCGATTCCGCCTACGGTCGAGGGGCAGTTGCTGGGGCTGGCGGACCGCATTCAGACGATTACCGCGATGTTCGGGATTGGCAATGCGCCGACGGGGTCGAAGGATCCGTTTGCGCTGCGCCGGGCGGCGAATGCGATTGTGAAGATTCTGGCGGAGTCGGAGTTGCCGCTGACGCTGGGCGAAGTGGTTGCTGCGAGCGGCGCGGATGAGCAATCGAGAGCAGGTTAGCGGCGTTTCTGCGCGAGCGGCTGAATTTCTATCTGAAGGACGTGCGCGGATTTGCTTACGACGTGGTGAATGCCGTGCTGGCCGCGGGCGCCGACGATGTGCGCGATGCGATTGCGCGGGCAGAGGCGCTGACGGCGGCGCGCGGATCAGAGGATTTTGCGGCGATTTCAGCGGCGTTCAAGCGGATCAAGAATATTTTGCGGCAGGCCGAGGAGAAGGGATTTGCGGTTGGTTCGGCGAAGGACGTGAAGCTTTCGGCGGAGGCGCAGCAGCTTGCGGATGCGGCTGCGGCGCTGGCTCCGCGCGTGGCTAAACTGCGCCAGGAACGGGCATACGGCGAGGCTTTGGCCTTGATCGCTACGCTGCGGCCGGTGGTGGATGCGCTTCTTCGATAAGGTGATGGTGCTCGATCCGGATGCGGCGGTGCGCGGAGCGCATCTGGGATTGATCGACGGAGTGCTGCGCGGGTTCTCGGGGATTGCGGATTTCAGTGAGATTGTGACGGGGTAGTTTTTTCCGCTGGACTGATTGAGTGTTGTGGTTTCCCAGGTCTACCGTCGCGGCGGACGAGACCTGGAGCAACCGGCTCCGACTCGTACGATTAGGGCTCACGCTCTGGCGGAGGCATCGTAATTTCAATTGCTCCTTCACCTAAATCAATTACGACTTTAGCAGTCGGTCGATCATAGACAGGAGCACCTTCTAGACGGTAATCGTATCGAAGGTGCACATGCGCATTTCCATCTTTCTTGGGCTCGCAGAATACCCAACTCTTTACGTTCTCCTTCGCATGTTGGACCAAAATGGGAGACGAACCGCTTCCCTCAACGCTAATGACCTGCCCATGTGCGTCGATTGTCACGGTCAGGTCTACAACTCCTGTCAATTGTGCCGCCCACCCTATCGGAGAATATTTTGGGACAATTAAATTGTTCACGCAAACCTGGCATGCAGCAGACGCCGGGATCAGTGCCGCCACGATAAGGATCATATTGGCAATTCTGTTCATGTGAGTCTCCTATTTCCCGTCTAAAAATGCTCGCACGGCGGGGTTCATTACGTCGGCTTTGCAGGTGTTGGAGAGATGGCCGCAGTCGGAGTCGAGGACCAGTGTCTTTGCGCCTATCAGCGCAGCGAAATCGAGCGCGGGCTGTGGATTGACCATGTGATCCTGCGCGGCGGCTACCACTAAAACTTTTGCCTTCACGCGTGCGGCGGCGCCTTCCATTGAGCCTCCGTGAGATACATCATGATGAATCATGGCCTCCAGTTGGGCCAGCCAGTCGTTGGCGTCGAAGGGGAGTATGCCTGTGTTTAGATATTCGACGTAATCGGTGAGGAATTTTTCCGGCGGGATGGGTGCGGGCGTAGTTGGCCGGGGTGGTCAGGTTCATCTGGTGGATGGCCTGCACGGCGCCCAGCGGCGGCGCTTTGGTGTAGTGGCCGCCTTGCCAGGCGGGATCGGATTTGAGCGCACTTTCTTCGTTGTACCAGAGCAGCAGGTCGTAGCCGGTGAGTCGCGGTGAGCCGACGATGGGAATAGCTACGTCCATGTAATCGGGATAATCGACCATCCACTCGAAGGTTTGCATTCCGCCCATGGAGATGCCCATGACCGCATGAAGGTGGGCGAGGTGGAGGGCTTCAGTGGCCAGACGGAACTCGGCTTTAACCATATCCTTGATGGTGATGGCGGGGAACTCGCGCCCATGCTGGGTGGTCGAGGTTGAGGGCGACGAGGAGACGCCGTCGCCCAGGGCATCGACGACGATCAGGAAATATTTGGATGGGTCGACCAGGCTTTCCGCGCCTACCGATGGCGCAATGTTGCTGCTCCGGCCGGAGAACCAGGTAGGAAAGAGAATTGCGTTGGAGCGTTGCGCGTTGAGCTTGCCCCAGGTGCGATAGCCGATGAAGCATCCGGTGATCTGCTTGCCGCTGACGAGGTAGCAGGTGCCGAGGCCGGCATACTGCTGCTTTCCGTCCGTGGAAGCCTGTTGCGCTGAGGCGGTGAGGGCGGCGAGCAAAAGTGAGACGGCGAAAAGAAGTCGATGATGGTTTTTCTGCATGGCGAAAAGTATAACGCGGGAGCGGCGAGGTCATTGAAAGACCGGCGCAGCGCGTCTACAATCATTAGAGATGGCCGATACGCTTTATCTGAGCTTGTGGTATCCGAATCTGCGCATTGCCGCGCTTGCCGATAAGCTGACGGCGGTGCTGGGCGCGTTCAGCGCGCATGGCGGCGAAGCCGCGGGTCTATGCTGCTACGGTTTGGCCGGTGAGCTGGAGCGAGTCGCCGGTTTTTCAGCAGATCTATGGGATGGGGCGGAAGCGAAGGAGCTGAAAGCCCGCGGAGCTTTGCCGTGGAAGAGGCGCTGGAATTGCTGCACGACGATTTCGCTTACGAGTTTCAGATTGGCTGGAGTTTGTGGGAGTTGGAAACCGGTGGCGAGCTAGATGCGCGCTGGGTGCGGGAGCCGCGGCTGGTGCGGGTAACGGGCTTTGGGCCGCTCTTTGACGAGGGGACCTACGAGGCCGACGGGCACATCCGGATTGACTTCGGCTCCGACGCGCCGTTTCTTGAAGAAGATCTGGAGCTGGATTCGGTGGCGGCGCGGCATGTGGAAGAGAATGTGCGCCAACTGGTCGAGCTCACCGCGGCCGTTGAAAAGGACTCCGGCGCAACGGCGCGCCTGCTCTGGAGTGAACTGGGCGAGAGCCTTGCGCAGCGGCTGGCGGCACGGCTCGGGGTGCGAACTGAGCGTGCGATTCACCATTGAGCGGATGCGGACATTGGTGCTGGCGGCGGGGTTTTGCTGCTGGTGGCGTGGTGGTTTTTCTGGCCGTGGGCAAGTGGAAGAATCCCTTCAATCGCCGCGATCTGCCCAAGCCGCCTGGGCATGGAGATCCAGCAGGAGGCCAACGGCGTCGACTTACACCCAGGCGCACGGCGGGCACACGCTCTTCAAGATTCACGCGTCCCGGGTGGTGCAGTTGAAAAAGGGCAACGCCGTGCTGCACGGCGTGAAGATCGAGCTTTATGGCGAAGACGGCAGCCGCGTGGACCGCATCGAGGGCGGCGAATTCGAGTACGACAAAAGGCGGGCACTGCCGTCGCCGCCGGGCCGGTGGAGATCACGCTGATGCGGCCGGGCGTGGCGCCTGCGGTTGCGCCCAAGGCGGCGGTTGGGCAGGTGGTGGGCGAGCAAGCGCAAAGGCGCGCCGGTGGCTACGGCTGCCGAGACGGCCGCGCGCGGCCAGATTCACGTCAAGACCAGCGGGCTCACCTTCAACCAGAAGAGCGGAGTGGCGACAACGACCCAGCATGTGGATTTCTCCATGGTGCAGGGCAGCGGCAGCTCGATGGGCGCAACCTTCGACTCGCAGCAGGGGCTGCTGGTGCTGGACCACGCCGTCGAGTTGGCGGCGCGGCGCGGAGCCAGTCGGTTCGCATTCACGCCCAGCACGCGGAGTTTGACCGCGACGGCCGCATCTGCCGGCTCCATGCCGCAACAGCCGATTACGAAGGCGGAGAGGCTCTCACCGGGGACGCGAAGATTCTCTTCCGCGACGATGGATCGGCGGTGCGGCTGGATGCAAGAAACGGCTTCACGCTCACCACGCAGACCGGCAGCCGCCTGGCTGCGCCCTCTGGATTTTTGGACTTCGATGAAAAGAATCAGCCGCGCCACGGCCATCTGCAAGGCGGAGTCGCGATGGACTCGGCCAGCCAATCCGAAGGCCGCCAGCGGCAGATTCACGGGACAGCGCCCACGGCGGAGCTGGAGTTTCACCCTCGGCCACCTGCGCCACGCGCACCTGGAGCGCGGCGTGGCGATCGACAGCGAGGAGCGGAGCGTGCTGGCTGGGCAGGCCCGGCGGCTGAGCCGCCACTGGCGTTCGCCGGTTGCCGAGATCGACTTCCGCGATAACGGGCACGGGTCAGCCGGAGCCGGCCACGATTCACGGGGCGGCAGGGAGTGGTGGTGACGGGCGAAAGCCAGCACGGCAACGGAGCCGTTGCGCCCTCACGGTTGGCGGCTGATGAAGTAACAGGCGAGTTGAGGCCCGGTTCGGTGTTGACTGCGACTCACCGGAGTGGGCCACGCCAGCATTGAAGAGACCACGGTAGCGGGGACCCGGCAGACCTCGACGGGCGACAGGCTGCAGGCGCATTTTGCTGCCGCGGGAGAAGCCAAGGGCACTG
>CAWIVA010000052.1:0-22348 GCA_963839225.1 uncultured Acidobacteriaceae bacterium | reverse complement strand
ATGGGCGCTATCATCAACTACTACGTCCGCTGCCAGAACCACGGCGCCAAGCTAATCGTTACCGGGATCAGCAGCCGCGTTATTGAGACTCTTCAAGCTGACCAAGGTGGACGTACTCATTGAGCAGGCTGCCACCGTCGAAGAGGCAGAAGCCAAAGCGTAGCCGGCCCGGCCTACGCCAAGCCGTATTCATTGCAAAGCAAGCGAGTTGGTGGCTCGTCTTCGACGATCTCGGGATAGCGGGGCAGCGCCTCCAGGAAAAAATTGTCCGCGTCGTCGTCGTTCACAGAGGAGACCTCGCCGATGAGGCCGTGGCCATCGACGGCATGGAAGGTGTGGTAAAGAAACGGGGTCAGGGTGATCGATTCGCCCGGCCCCAGGATCACCGTGCCTCCAGCTTCCACCTCGCGGCGGATTCCATCGCAATAGACAGTGACTGGCGTCCCGGCCAGCTTTCCCTCCGGAGTGGAATTGTAGAGCTGCACGGCCAGGCGGCCCGTGCCCTTGCCGCCGCGGTTGATAATATCCTCGGTCTTGCGGCCGTGAAAATGAAACGGCGTCACCTGGTTCTGGCGGACAAACATGATCTTTTCTGCGTAGACTTTGCCACCGGCGGCCTGCGGCGATCCGTTGCGAAGTGTAAACAGGGTCAGGCCCAGAGAGTCGAAGCGCCCGGAACAGAAGTCCGTAACGTCCCACCCCAGCCGGCGGCTGCGCAGCTCATCCGCCTCGTTGCCCTTTCCCAGCCAATCCTTCGGCGTCCAGTCCGCATAGGGCGGCAGCACAAACCGGTTCTCAGCAAAAAACGCCCCCGCCTCGGCAATATGCCGGTTGATCTCCGATCGCTTCATCCTGTCTCCTTCAGATTCATCTCTCCACTAATTAATACCCAATTGCGGAGAAGTTCAAATCCAATCACTCGCTCGCGTACACTGTCCCATGGAGACGACGATGCCCGGCCTATGGTCAAGGACGCGAACCACGCTGGAGATGATCAAGTGGGAGCACTCCATCTTCGCGCTTCCCTTTGCGCTGACAGCGATGCTTCTGGCCGCCCGCGGGCTGCCTCCGGCCCGCACCGTCGTTTGGATTCTGGTGGCCATGATCGCCGCGCGCTCTGCCGCTATGGCCTTCAACCGCTGGGCAGACGCTGAGTTAGATGCCGCCAATCCCCGCACCCGCAGCCGCGCCATTCCCGCCGGGCAACTTTCGCGACGGTTCGTGCTCGGCTTCACCCTGCTGGCGGTGGCATTGTTTGAGCTGGCGGCGGCACAGCTCAACCGCCTGACCCTGATTCTGTCGCCCGTGGTTCTGCTGGTGCTGCTGGGTTACAGCTATCTGAAGCGCTTTACGCGCTGGTCGCACCTGGGGCTGGGTTTAGCGCTCGGTCTTGCTCCCTCGGCCGCCTGGATCGCCGTCCGCGGCTCTCTCGACCCCAGCATTCTCGTTCTCACCGCTGCCGTCACTCTCTGGGCAGGCGGCTTCGACGTTCTCTACGCCTGCCAGGACTGCGAGCACGACCGCGCCGCCGGCCTCCACAGCCTGCCCCAGGCCACCGGCATCCCCGCGGCCTTTTTTGCCGCCCGCGCAATGCACCTGACAATGATTGTCCTATTAGTGTGGTTTTGTGTGGTCTTTCAAATGCACATATTCGGCTGGCTCGGGATCGCTGCCGTCGCCCTGCTGCTGGCCTATGAGCATTCATTGGTCTCGCCCCACGACCTGACCCGCCTGAATGCCGCCTTTTTCACCATGAACGGCGTGATCGCCACCGTCTTTCTTGCCTTTGTCGCCGCCGATTTGTGGCTGCGGAGCTGATTGTTCTCGCCTATCGGTTAGTCTGAAAGAAATAACCTCCGGGGCTAAGCCAGTCGAGGAAAACCTCAATGCGGAAAGCAAGAAGTGTCAGGGCACGACTTCAATCGTGCCGGAAGAGCAACGAAATCGTATTGAGCTTTAGCCCTGCGGTTCGTTTCAGTCATTTGCAATTCCTCTGCGGCTAAAGCCGAAGTCTAAAATTGCCCCTTTGCGGCACGACTAAAGTCGTGCCCTGACACAATCGATAGCGTGAAGGTGATATTGCCATAGGATCAGACTATGAAGATTTCCATTCAGGGAGAGCCCGGCTCCTTCAGCCATGAAGCAGCCATGAAGATGGTCGCGGGCGCGGAGATCGTGCCCTGTACGCTCTCCGCCGACGTTTTTGCGGCGTTGGTCGATGGCACGGTCGATGCCGCTGTCATTCCCATCGAGAACTGCCTGGCGGGCTCGGTGCTGGAACACTTTGACCTGCTGCTGGCTCACGACGTAAAGGTGGTGCGGGAGACGATGCTGCACATCCGCCACAGCCTGATTGCCTGCCCCGGAGCCAAGCTGGAGGAGATCAACAGCGTCTTCTCACACCCCGTGGCCCTGGCCCAGTGCCGGCGCTTCCTCTCCGCCCACCCGGCATGAAGGCATTCGCATTTTACGATACAGCCGGCAGCGTGAAACAACTGGTGGAACTCCGCGACAACCACGCCGCCGCCATCGCCAGCGAGGCCGCGGCTCACTACTACGGCGCTCAGATTCTCGAATCCGGCGTCGAGGATAACGCGGAGAACTATCACCCGCTTCTTCCTGGTCCGCGCGCACCAGGTGCCGTCACCGATCCCGAATCGAACAAGATCAGCCTTGCGTTTTCAGTGGAAAACCGCCCCGGCTCCCTGGTTGCCGTCCTCTCAGAGCTTTCGCGCCATGGCACCAACTTAACCAAAATCGAGTCCCGCCCTGTCCACGGCAAACCATGGGAATACATTTTCTACGTGGATGCCCAGATTCACTCCTTCGAGGAGGGCTCGCGCGCCATTCAGGCCCTCAGCCCCATTGCGCCATGGTCAAGGAGCTGGGACGCTATAAGGAAGCGCCGCAGTAGAGCGGAATTGATTTGAGCCGCGTCCATATCAACAGACTGGCTATCTGAAAGACAAAAAAAGGGACGAGCTTAAGCCCGTCCCCTTTTCTTTGCCCTGATCCGCCGCCCTAGAAGTGATAGGCCACGCCGATTACCGGATTGTAAATGTTGTACCACTTGTTGGTGGTGAAGTCGTCGCGTATCTTTAAACGTCGGCACCTTGGTGACCAGACCGCGATACTCGGCGCGAATGTCGAAGCTGGGGCTGATTTCGTAAGCTAATCCGCCGCCATACAATGCCGCCGTTCTCATCTGCTGCTTGGCATCCAGCGTAGTGGTGCCGGTGTTGAGGATGGGCAGAAAAATCAAGGCGCCGGCGCCCGCCTCAACAAACGGGTTGAACTTGCTTGAAAGTGAAGCTGCGCACATAGGCGCAGGAAACTTCCTGGGTGCGGGTGTTCACCAGATAATGGTTGGTATTGCTGATCACATAGTGGATCTTGTTCTGGTAGGTGACCCCGTAGTTGGCCTCTACAGCGCTCGTAGGCGTCAGCATGAAGCGGTAACTGGCCAACGCACCAAAGGCGCGGTTTGCGCTTACGTCTGTACTCGGTGGGCGAGGCTTTAAACGGCTCCAGATAGCACCGTTCCGCTGATGCTCAAGTCCTGGCGGCTCTCCTGAGCGCGTCCTGCGGCAACGATAAGCAGCAGACATACGATTAAGGCGATCTTCTTCATTCGGTCCTGAACCTCACCACTGCACAACCGTCCGGCTGGCAACGAGATTTGTCAATTCCGGCGCGCCGGTTCTAGCCGGGCCCCGCTCTCAGCATTGTAAATGCCCGGGCCGGTCCGTGGCGGAATGCCGTGGCCTGCGAATGATCAAAATCTTCTTCAGCTATAGACGCGGACAAATGAAAATAAGCATCTTGCCTGCAGGTTTTTCTAAAAAATATATGCTCGAATCGTCACCAAGCTGCATGCTTCACCCCGCCCGCTCCACATGATAATAAAATGGCGGTCCCTTTTCCTTGGCCAGCGCCCGCACCGTCCGCAGAAATGCCCTGGCCGCATAAGACAGCGTAGCCTGCCGCCGGTGAACCAGCCGCAGCACCCGCCGCACCTCCAGCTCATCCACCGTAACCCGCACCAGTCGCCCGCTCTCCAGCTCCCGCGCCACTGTCAGATGCGGAACCAGCGCCACCCCGTTCCCCATGGCCACAAACCGCTTGATCGCCTCAATGGTCGGCAGCTCGACGTCCATATTCAATGGCGTCCTGTAGCGCTGAAACGCCTCAATCACTTTCCGCCGCAGCGGCGAAGCCACGTTGTGCGCGATAAAAACCTCATCGCCCAGCTCGTTGATCGAAACCCGCCCCGCAGCGGCGAGCGGATGATGCGGGCCAACAATCAATGCCAGGCTGTCGGCATAGACGGCGATGGTGCGGAACTGCTCCGGATCGGGACGAAAGGAAATCATCCCCAGCTCGAAGGTGCGCAGGTTCAGCTCTTCGGGAATGCGCGAGGCCAGCATGCGATGCACAGTCAGGCCCACATGTGGATACTCGAGCCGGAAGGGGTCCATGGCCTGCAGCAGGTAGAGGCATGTGTACTCATTGGCCGCCAGTTGCAACCGGCCCCGTTCCAGGCTCTTCAGCTCATCCAGCGCGCTCGAAGCCTCCCGCCGCAGCGCCATCAATCGCAATGCATATTCGCGCAGCAACTCTCCAGCCGCGGTCAGCGATCCGTCTCGCGCCGCGCGGTCAAAGAGCCTCTCCCCTACGGACGCCTCGAGCTTGCGGATCACCTGGCTCACCGCCGGCTGTGTCCTGTGCAGCCGCACGGCCGCGCGGGAGAAACTCCGCTCCTCCGCTACGGCCAGAAATGTTTCGAGTTGGCTCAGTTCCATATCAGATTTCAGTTGTCAGTTGTCAGTTGTCAGTTTTCAGCCTCTGGTAATCGTACTGACAACTGAGAACTGACCACTGACAACTGTAGTATAAGCATTTCTAATCGCCAACCAAATAATTATAACTTTGCCTTATACTGCGTCTGCGAGAGACACTAATATGGAAGGAGAGGGTTTCCCCTTTCCGGCAGGCAAGCCATGAATCCAAATCACGTAGCTTTCTTCGATACCACCCTCCGCGACGGCGAGCAGTCCCCGGGCTGCTCCATGACCACGCAGGAAAAGCTCACCATGGCCCACGCCCTTGAAGACCTGGGCGTAGACATCATCGAGGCCGGCTTCGCGATGGCCTCCGAGGGCGACTTCGCGGCCATCGCCACCATCACCCAGGCCGTGCGCAAGCCCGCGCATCGCGTCCCTGGCCCGCGCCAAGACCGAAGACATTGAGATGGCCGCCCGCGCCCTGCAGTTTGCCGATCGCGCCCGCATCCACGTCTTCCTGGCCTCCAGCGACCTGCATCTCGAATACAAGCTCAAGATCAGCCGCCAGCAAGCTCTCGACCTCTGCGGCGAATCCGTGCGCCTGGCCGCGCACCCTGGTGGACGATGTCGAATTCTCCCCCGAAGACGCCACCCGCTCCGACCGCGATTTTCTGGTCGAGATGGTCCGCATTGCAGTCGAGGCCGGCGCCACCACCATCAATATGCCCGACACCGTGGGCTACACCACTCCCGAAGAGTATGCGCAGATGTTCCGCGAGGTACGCGAGCGCGTTCCCGCCATCGACGCCAAAGGCATCATCCTCTCCTCGCACTGCCACGACGATCTGGGCCTTGCCGTCGCCAACTCGCTGGCCGCCATCCAGCACGGCGCGCGCCAGGTGGAGTGCGCCATCAACGGCATCGGCGAACGCGCGGGCAATGCGGCTCTTGAAGAGATCGCCGCCGCCCTTTATGTGCGCGGCGACCACTACGGCGTCACCACCGGCATCAAGCTGGAAAATCTCTACCCCACCAGCCAGATCCTGGGCCAGATCATCACCTTCCGCCCCTCGCCCAACAAGGCCATCGTGGGCGACAACGCCTTTGCGCATGAGTCCGGCATTCATCAGCACGGCATGCTGGCCAACCCGCTCTGCTACGAGATCATGACCCCGGCCCTGGTAGGCGTGGCCAAAACCCATCTGGTGCTCGGCAAACACTCCGGCCGCGCCGCGCTGAGGCACAGACTGGAGCAGCTCGGCTTCACGCTCACCCGCGAAGAGCTGCAGCACATCTACTACCGCTTTGTGGCGCTGGCCGACCGCAAGAAGAACATCTACGACCAGGATCTGATCGGTATTGTGCCCGATCATATCCGCGAAAAGCCGCCGCGAACCTGTTTCGGAACTGGATTGAGATTCACCTCGCTGTGCGTTTTGTACATCCAAGCACAAAGTTTTATAGGGCACGACTTCAGTCGTGCCGCAAACGCAGCAAGATTGACTGGGCTTTAGCCCCTGAGGAAATACAAATCACAAACCGATCTCTGATCCCTGATCTCTGATCTCTAAATAGAACACAAGGAGAGCAAGAATGAAGTTGAAAGTACTGGTAACCCCCGGCGACGGCATCGGCCCGGAAGTCATCAAGGAAGCGGTGGGAGTGCTGCAGGATGTAATGGACGCCGGCGGTCACACTTTGGAGTTGGATTCGAAACGCATGGGCGGCGTGGCAATCGTCGCCGACGGCACGCCTCTTCCTCAGGAAACGCTGGATGCGGCGCTGGCCTCGGATGCGGTATTTCTGGGAGCCGTGGGGGGCAATGAGTTCAACGAGATGCCGCCGGATCAGCGTCCCGAAGGCGGCTTGTTGAGGTTACGCGCCGCTTTGGGCGGTTTTGCCAATCTGCGTCCCACCTTCGCGTTCAAGGAAACCTGCGTGAACAGTCCGCTGAGGCCGGAGATCATCGACGGCACCGATATTATGTTCGTTCGCGAACTGCTCGGCGGCCTCTACTACGGGCAGCCGCGCGGATGGGACAAGGAGAAGGGCGTAGGCTACAACACCATGTATTACACGCGCGAGGAAGTGGCGCGCGTGGCCCGCGTTGCCTTTAAGCTGGCCCAGAAGCGCCGCAAACATCTGACCAGCGTGGACAAGGCAAACGTGCTGGAAGTCTCGCAACTGTGGCGCGCCACGGTGACGGAGGTGGCCGCGGAGTTCCCGGATGTGCAGCTTGAGTACCAATATGTTGACGCCATGTCCATGCACCTGATGAACCGCCCCCGCGACTTCGACGTGGTGGTCGTCGAGAATACCTTCGGCGATATTTTGAGCGACGAGTCGGGTGTCATCACCGGCTCGCTGGGCATGTTGCCCTCAGCCACTATCGGCGGCAAGATCAATTTGTATGAGCCGATTCACGGCTCCGCACCCAACAGTGCGGGCAAAAACACCGCCAACCCGATCGCCACGATTCTGACCGCCGCGATGCTTCTGCGCCATACAGCAGGGCTCGACCACGAGGCGGCAATTGTCGAAAAGGCCGTACGCAAGGTTCTCGAACATGGCTTCCGTACCCGCGATCTGGTGAAACATGGCGCCGAGGGCTTCACCGTCCTCTCCACCACAGAGATGGGAGCAAAGGTGCGCGAAACGGTAAAGCAGCTTCTGAGCTAGAACATAGCTCATCATTCAACCTACTAGTGATCCGATGAACCGATTCTTTCCAATTCGAATTATGGTCGCCGCTTTAGCAGCACTTTGCGCAGGCTCATGTAGCCCAGCACAAGTCATGCCCGCTACAACACGGAACTCTTCGAGTTGGTTGCTTCAATATGACGACAGCATTCCAAAGTGGCAACATGGCCGCGATGTGAGGACCGATCCACGATTCCGCTCGTTGCTAGTTCAGAGCTTTCCACAGCAAGCTTTCTTTTGGACCAAGCAGGAACCGCTTTGGAAGGTTGCCGACACCTTTCTGGGTGTGGGCTTTGGTGAAGTTAAGGTTGTCGATCACCGGTATGCAATTCTTCGTGGATGCGTACCGCATATGTGCGACGAATTCGAAGGATTCCTGTGGGTTGATACCGGTCGGCAGAACTCTACGACCTTCTTTGCAGCCCTCACAGAAATCCAAGGCGGAAACAACGACGGCGCGCCATCTCTTTTTCATCTCTGGATTTTCGGTAACCGCCCACTAGGAAAGGACTTTTTCTCAAACGAATCACTCCCCGATGAGTTTCTTTACCCTATGCAAGATTGGATTGATGAAACCGGGGGCCGACATATCCTCTCTGCCGTGTTTGTTGGCCCCGACAACCAAATGACTCCGCTATTGACGCAGTCCCTGCATCTCCCGGCTCAAGTTTTTGCCGAAGACAAAACCAAGGAAACCAAATAATGAGTTCATTGGAACAAGCATCACCAAAAACGCTTTTTGAAAAGGTCTGGGAGCAGCACGTGGTGGTCGAGCCGAAGGGCGAGCCTACCGTGCTCTACGTTGACCTGCAACTGGTTCATGAGGTCACCTCGCCGCAGGCA
Source organism: uncultured Acidobacteriaceae bacterium (assembly GCA_963839225.1). Lineage (GTDB taxonomy): Bacteria > Acidobacteriota > Terriglobia > Terriglobales > Acidobacteriaceae > Telmatobacter. The sequence continues at coordinate 14,021 of CAWIVA010000052.1, read as the reverse complement.
TTTGAAGGCTTGCGGCTGGCTGGGCGCAAAGTGCGCCGTCCCGATCGCACCGTCGCGACGGTCGATCACAACGTGCCCACCACTATCGAAGGCCGGCTGAAGATTCTGGACCAGATTGCCGCCACACAGATTGCCACACTGCGCGCCAATTGCGCCGAGTTCGGCATCGAGTTCTACGATGTGGACTCGCGCGACCAGGGCATCGTTCACATCATCGGACCGGAGCTTGGGATTACCAAGCCGGGCATGACCATCGTCTGCGGCGACTCGCATACTTCGACGCACGGCGCATTCGGCGCGCTGGCCTTCGGAATCGGCACCAGCGAAGTGGAGCATGTGCTGGCCACGCAGACGCTGCCGCAATCGAAGCCAAAGACCTTCCGCATCTCCGTTGAGGGCGAGTTGCCGCGCGGGGTTACGGCAAAAGATATGATTCTCGCCATCATCGGCCAGATTGGAACGGACGGGGCAACCGGCTGCGTGGTGGAGTATGCCGGCTCGGCAATTCGCGCGCTCTCGATGGAGGGCCGCATGACTGTCTGCAACATGAGCATCGAGGCTGGAGCCCGCGCCGGCATGATTGCTCCTGACGAAAAGACTTTCGCTTACCTGAAGGGCCGCAGATTTTCGCCGAAAGGCGCAGAGTGGGATAAGGCCATGGTCGAATGGAGCAAGCTGCCCACCGATCCCGGCGCAAAGTTCGATCGCGAGTTGGTCATCGACGCCGCTACGCTTGTTCCTTACGTGAGTTGGGGCACCAGTCCGGGAATGGTCGCGCCCATCACTTCTTCCGTTCCCGACCCCGCGGCCGCCGGCTCCGAGCAGGAGCGCAAGGGGCTGGAGCGCGCCCTCGAATATATGGGGCTGAAGGCAGGCACGCCAATTGAGGATGTGGAGATCGACCGCGTCTTCATCGGCTCCTGTACTAATGGGCGACTTGAAGATCTGCGCGCTGCGGCACGAATCGCTTCGGGCTACAAAATCTCCACGCACGTGAGCGCGATGGTGGTTCCCGGATCGCAGGCGGTGAAGGCCCAGGCTGAAGCCGAGGGGCTGGACAAAATATTTCGCGAAGCAGGATTCGACTGGCGCGAGCCCGGCTGCTCCATGTGCCTGGGCATGAATCCAGATATTCTCTCGCCCGGCGAGCGCTGCGCATCCACCAGCAACCGAAACTTTGAAGGACGCCAGGGGCGTGGCGGACGCACGCACCTGGTCTCGCCGGAGATGGCCGCGGCAGCAGCTATTGCCGGCCACTTTGTCGATATTCGCAAATGGGCTGTCCGCGAGCCCGCCCTGCAAGGGGGTAAAAACTGATGCAACCCTTCCGCACATTGACCGCCCTGGCCGCGCCGCTCGACCGCACCAACGTCGATACCGACCAGATTATTCCCAAGCAGTTTTTGAAGCGCATCGAGCGCACCGGCTACGGCGAATTTTTGTTCTTCGACTGGCGCCGCACGCCCAACGGCGACCCGAACCCGGAGTTCGAACTGAACGATCCGCGCTACAAGGGCGCGCAGATTCTGATCGCCGGCAAAAACTTCGCGTGCGGATCGAGCCGCGAGCACGCCGCCTGGGCGCTGAGCGATTACGGCTTCCGCGCCGTCATCGCGCCAACCTTTGCCGACATCTTTTTCTCGAACGCGGGCAAGAACGGCATCGTCCTGGTGCGGCTGAGCGAAGAGCAGGTCGCGCAACTGCTTCACAACGCAAAGACGATTCCAAATTATCAACTCACTGTCTCACTTGAAGAGCAGACCGTGACTGACAGCCGCGGATTCAAAGCGAGCTTCGAGGTCGATCCATTCCGCAAGTTCTGTCTGCTCGAAGGACTGGATGACATTGGGCTTACGCTAAGGCATGGAGCTGCGCTCGACACATTTGAAGCAAAGCACGACGAAGCCGGCTGGTTGAAAGCGAAGTGAAGAAACGGCTTTCAGCTCTCAGCTATCAGCTTTCAGCTTTTTTTTGCAGGATGAAGAGCGATTATTAAAAACCAACGATATTAACCGCATCACCAACGAAGTGAAAGCTGATAGCTAATAGCTGACAGCCAGAGAACGAAGAGAGCAAATGACTATCGAAGGCAAGCGACAAAGCATACCGTTGACCGAAGGACCCAGCCGCGCGGCCGCGCGCTCTTATCTGCGCGGCGTCGGCTACAGCAAAGAAGATCTGCACAAGCCGATTATCGGCATCGCAAATACCTGGACCGAGATTGGCACCTGCAACGTACACCTGCGCGAGATTGCCGAAGACCTGAAGCAGGGCATCCGCGAAGCCGGCGGCACGCCGATGGAGTTCAACACCGTCACCATCTCCGACGGCATCACCATGGGCACGCAGGGCATGAAGGCCTCACTGGTCTCGCGCGAGGTGATCGCCGACTCCATTGAGTTAGTCGCGCGCGGCAACTTGTTTGACGGCCTGGTGGGCATCGGCGGCTGCGATAAGAACATGCCCGGCATCATCATGGCGCTGTGCCGGCTGGATATTCCCGGCATGATGCTCTACGGGGGCTCCATCGCTCCCGGCAAGCTGAACGGCGTGGATATTACAATTCAGGACGTCTTCGAAGGCATCGGCTCTTTTGCTGCAGGCCGCATTGATGAGGCCGGCCTTGAGGCTCTCGAAGCCAACGCCTGTCCCGGCGCGGGCGCATGCGGCGGCCAATTCACCGCCAATACGATGGCCATGTCGGCGGAGATTCTGGGTATCGCGCCGATTTATCTCTCCGGCGTTCCGGCCACCTCGCCGGATAAGGCCGCGGCAACTCGCGAAGCCGGCCGCATCCTGATGGATGCTGTCCGCGCCAATCGCCGCCCCTCGCAGATCATCACTCGCAAATCGCTGGAGAACGCTACTGCTGCCGTTGCGGCCAGCGGCGGTTCTACGAACGCTGTGCTGCATCTGATCGCCATTGCGCATGAGATCGGCGTCGAGCTCAGCGTCGACGACTTCGACACGATCAGCAAGCGCACGCCCTATATCTGCTCGCTCACGCCTGCGGGCCAATACGTCGCCTCCGACTACCAGGCCGCGGGCGGCTCGCGGCTACTGGCCAAGCGACTCATCGATGCCGGCCACGCCGACGGTACTACTCTCGCCATCAGCGGAAAAACGCTGGCCGAAGAAGCCGCGCTGGCCAAAGAAACTCCCGGCCAGGACGTGATTCACAGCTTCGAAAAGCCCATCAAGCCCACCGGCGGGCTGGTCATTCTCAAGGGCAACCTGGCTCCCGAGGGCTGCGTGATGAAGATCGCCGCCGCCAACCGCTATGAGCATCGCGGCCCGGCGCGCGTCTTCGACTGCGAGGAAGATTGCTTTGCCGCCGTGCAATCCGGCAATATCAGACCCAACGACGTGCTGGTGATTCGCTACGAAGGCCCCAAGGGCGGTCCCGGCATGAGAGAGATGCTGCAAGTGACAGCGGCCATCAGCTCCAACCCCGAACTCAGTGCCCACGTTGCCCTGCTCACCGATGGCCGATTCTCGGGCGCCACGCGCGGCTTCACCGCCGGACACGTTGCTCCCGAGGCATTTGTCGGCGGGCCCATCGCCGCGGTCCGCGAGGGCGACTTCATTCACTTCGACATTCCCAACCGCAAGCTGACACTTGAAGTCAGCGACAAAGAAATTGAAGATCGCCTCAAAGGTTTCAAGCCGCCCGCGCTGCGCTGGCCCAAGGGCGTCTTCCGCAAATACGTGGATCGCGTTAACTCCGCCTCGAAAGGCGCAACGACGTAAGGACTCGACGACCAGGAGGGCAAGGAGATGCGGGTCAAGGTCTACAGTCTCATGCCCAGCGACAAAGGGTTTGTATTGGATAAGAACTGCTTGCAATGCGCGATCACGATCAAGGACGGAAAGGGGAGTTTCAAGTTTTTCAATTTGGGCAGAGAGAAGCTGATCCGAGAGCTCTTCGATGGCCCATCTTCAAGATTCGTCAGCGGAGGACAGGCACCTGACGGAACTCACTGGGATGCTATGGAGCATCATCCCGCATGGAGCGTTGAGGCCATTGAAGCGATTGTGAACGACGTACTCTATGGCCACAGCCTGGGCGCGACGATCGAATACCAGGACTAATGTTTACTAACCAAAGGAGATTTTTCCATGGGAACCAAAGGCAAAACGCAACAATCTGAACCTCACCTGCAACCACCCACCCGCCTCACCGGTGCTGAGATCGTCTGGGCAACGCTGGTGGGCGAGGGTGTTACGCAAGTCTTCGGCTATCCTGGCGGAGCGATTCTGCCCGTCTACGATGCGCTACGCAAGTTCCCCATTCACCACACACTGGTGCGCCACGAGCAGGGCGCCGCGCATATGGCCGACGGCTACTCGCGCGCTTCGGGCAAAGTGGGCGTGGCGATCGCCACCAGCGGGCCAGGGGCGACAAACCTGGTTACCGGCATTGCCACCGCCATGCTGGACTCCATTCCCATCGTCTGCATCACCGGCAACGTCTCCAGCAAGGTGCTGGGCACCGACGCCTTCCAGGAAGTGGACATCACCGGCATTACCCTGCCCGTGACCAAGCACAACTTTCTCATCACCCGCACTGAGGATATTGCGCCGGCTCTCCGCAGCGCATTCCAGATCGCCAAATCAGCACGCCCCGGCCCGGTGCTCATCGATATCGCCAAAGATGCGCAGCAAGGCACAGCCATCTTCGACTTTGAGGCCGCCAAGCCGCGCCCCTATCGCCCCCATCCCATGCTCAGGTGGAGGAGTCCAGCCTGGCGCAAGACCGCCGAGTTGATTCACAATGCCAAGCGCCCTGTCATTCTCGCCGGCCATGGCATCATCGAATCGGGAGCTATGGAGCAGGTGCGCACGCTGGCCGAGCGCGCGCAGATTCCCGTTGGCCTCACCCTCCTCGGCCTGGGAGCGTTTCCCGCCTCTCATCCACTTAACCTTGGCATGATGGGTATGCACGGTGAAGCCTGGCTCAACGACGCCATCCAGGGTGCAGACCTCCTGATCGCCTGCGGCATGCGCTTTGACGATCGGGTAACCGGCACGCTTGCCACGTACGCCCCCAAGGCAAAGAAGATTCACATCGAAGTTGACCCGGCGGAGATCAACAAGAACGTCAAAATCGATGTTGCCCTGATGGGCGATCTGCGCGAGGTGCTCGAGATGCTGTTGCCCCGCATCGGTGGCCGCGACGGCTCCGCATGGATGAAGACCATCGAAGCAAGCAAGGGCGCAGTAGCCGTGCGCGACATAAAAAATCTTCCCGACGACGGCCATCTCTACGCCGCGCATGTGATTCACGACATCTGGCGCATCACCGGCGGCAATGCCATCGTGGTCACCGACGTTGGCCAGCACCAGATGTGGGAGGCGCAGTACTACCATCACGAGCACCCCGCAGCCTCATCACCTCCGGCGGACTCGGCACCATGGGATTCGCATTGCCCGCCGCCATCGGCGCAAAATTCGCCTGCCCTGATAAAGAAGTTTGGGTCGTGGCCGGCGACGGCGGCTTCCAGATGACCGCAGCCGAGTTGACAACCATCGCGCAGGAAAGTATCAAGATCAACATCGCTATCATCAACAACGGTTACCTCGGCATGGTCCGCCAATGGCAGGAGTTTTTCTACGACAGCAACTACGAAGCCACGCCGCTGCGTCAGTCCGGACTTCGTCAAGTTCGCCGATGCCCACGGCATTGCCGGCCGCGCGGTTCGCACCCGCGCCGAACTGGCCTCCGCCGTCGAAGAAGCGCGTTCCGCACCCGGCGCTTTCCTGCTCAACTTTATGGTGGAAAAGGAAGACTCCGTCTACCCGATGATTCCCGCCGGCTCCGCACTGCACGAAATGATCCGCCGCCCCGGCAAAGATCCGCTGCTGGAAACGCCGGACGATAAGTAGCAAAAGCAGTTCTCAGTTGTCAGTAGCCAGTCTTCAGTTGCCACAGCCTTAATACACGGCAGCAGGTTAACGAAAAGCTGACGACTGATAACTGACAACTGATCACTGAAAGGCCGTTATGCTGCATACATTCGTCGCATATGTTGAAGACATACCCGGTGTGCTTACGCGCGTCGCTTCGCTCTTCCGCCGCCTCAATATCAACATCAACTCGCTCACAGTGGGCCGCAGCGAGCGTTCCGGCCTTTCGCGCCTGACGCTTGTCTGCGAGGCTTCCGCTGAAGCCGGGCACCGCATCCGCGCCAGCCTGTATAAACTGGAGAATGTGGTCGATGTGGACGATATTGCGCAGGCGCCCCGGTACCCGCGAACTGGCGCTGATCAAAATCAGCGCCACGCCACGCAACCGCTCGCAGATCTTCGACTTGGTCGAGGTATTTCGCGCCCGCATTGTCGACCTGACTTCGGAATCGCTGATGATTGAGATGACCGGCGTGGAGAGCAAGATTGAAGGACTGATCGAGGTGCTCCGTGAAGACGAGGGCGCATCCTTGAAATCTGCCGCAGCGGCAAATTGACCATGCGCCGCGGTCACCACACGCGAGCGTACTGAAAGCCATGGGCGCCGCGGAGCACGAGCCGGCCGAATCGTCCGAGGCGGTCTGAAGACAGCGCTGCCTCCGAGCCGAATAGCGGCACTTGAGTTTTTGCCGGATGCCCACGAAAGCCGCGTGCCCAATCCTTCGGTCTTTTTTCAGCAAATAGGGTGGGATACCACGAACCCAACCGGCCTTCACACGAAATTTCAACCAAGCAAAGGAAAAAGAAAAATCATGGCCAAGACTTATTACGATCAAGATGCCGACCTCTCTCTCATTCAGGCAAAGAAGGTAGCCATCATCGGCTACGGCTCGCAAGGGCACGCGCACGCCCTCAACCTCAAGGACTCCGGCGTGCAGGTGAAGGTCGGCCTTGCGCCCAACTCCAAGTCCATCGCCAAGGCGCAGAAGGCCGGCCTTGAAGTAACCACCGTCGCCGAAGCCACAAATGGGCTGACGTGGTGATGGTGCTGGTTCCCGACCAGACCGCGGCCAAGCTCTACGCTGAGGAGATCGGCCCCAACCTCACCGCAGGCAAGCTGCTCCTGTTCGCGCACGGCTTCAACATTCACTTCAAGACCATCGTGCCTGCCGCGGGCATCGATGTGGGCATGGCCGCGCCCAAGGCTCCCGGCCATCGCGTCCGCGAAGTCTTCGTCGAAGGCGGCGGAGTTCCCTGCCTCATCGCCGTCCACCAGGACGCGACCGGCAAAGCCCACGCTCTGACCCTCAGCTACCTGAAGGGCATCGGCGGCACGCGCGCAGGAGTGCTTGAAACTACTTACAAGGAAGAGACCGAGACCGATCTCTTCGGCGAGCAGTCGGTACTTTGCGGCGGCGTCAGCGAGCTCATCAAGGCGGGCTTTGAGACCCTGGTCGAAGCCGGCTACCAGCCCGAGAGCGCCTACTTCGAGTGCCTGCACGAGCTCAAGCTGATCGTCGATCTCATCTACCGCGGCGGCCTGGCCTACATGCGCTACTCCATCAGCGACACCGCCGAGTGGGGCGACTACGTCAGCGGCCCGCGCGTCATCAACGCCGAGAGCCGCAAGGCGATGAAGCAGATTCTGGCCGAGATTCAGGACGGCTCGTTTGCAAAGAGGTTCCTCGCCGACCAGAACTCCGGCCGCAAGGAGTTTCTAGCCTTCCGCGAAGCCGAAGCCAAACACCCGGTCGAGATCATCGGCAAGCAACTCCGCGCCCAGATGCCGTTCCTCGATCCGGTCACGGTGGAAGAAGTGGCTAAGAGCCGTTAATATCAGGTAGTAATTCAATTGCGTATCTATGCACTGGGGAGCTTGGCCGGGCACCGGCCTAAGTTCCCCTGATTTTATCTCTCAAGAGGTAAATACAATTCGGGGGTAGCCATCTTGCGTTTTCCACCTTACCCAATGGTCCTTCGGGTGTAGAACTACCCGGGCCAGCCGTTTTCATTTCCTCCACAACATCTTTCATTCTTCGATCGCAAGTGACTAAGAAAGTGTCTTCGAATTCCCTTGTATAGGCCAACTCACAAGCCATCGCAATGACGAGAATATCGAAGGTGCTCAAATAATCCCTGCCGCGCGTAGTAGCAAATCGGTGCTCGATCGGTATAATCTTGTCTGCCGCGATAATGTGATAACGATTGAGATCGTACGGGTAAAGAGTTCTTCCCCAGTGAATTTGGTCTCTGAAATTGCTGAGATGCGTCTTATAACTCTGCTCATCAAGTACGTCTTGTGGTCTCCCTGGCCTAAAGTGCCTTCGAGCGAATGTGTTGAGCACCTCAGCTATACAAATATTTGGGATGAACAGCTTTGCTTTATGCAGCCGCTTTTGTGTTTGAATAAATTGGACTGCCTTTTTGACTTGGTCATTTCGCGGAGTATAGATTTCCACCGCAGCAGACGCATCGAATAGATAGGTCAGCATAATCTTCACTCCCGTTAGATCCTTATCACCGCCGCTCCGCTTCGAGCCTCTCCGCCAAAAATACTTTGAGCAACGACTGATAAGGCACATCGCGTTTGTTGGCAAGAATCTTCAGGTCTTCGATCATGGCCACGGGCAAACGTACGGAGATTGTCCTGAGCGACGGTTTCAGGTTGGGGAATCTTGTGCGCTTGGCATGAGACCAATCGACAAATTCAGTCGAGTCCGCCCCCTCACCGGTCGAGGACCAAAACTCAAACTCTTCGGCTTCGCTCTTGAACTCAGGAATCTCTTTTTTCATGGCGTTGGTACTCCTCATTTTCTCTTCGGCTCATATCACGCACCGAAATAATCCTGATCATTGTGCCCCTGATAGTGAACGCCACAAACAGCCTGCGGTTCTGCGCCGTTTTCCCCAAAGCCAAATATCGTCTCTCTCGTTTCGAATGCACGGGGTCAGATCGCAGCACAAACGGATCGTGGAAGAAGACGTCTTCGGCTTCTTCCGGAGTCACACGATGGCGCTCCCAGTTCTTGGCGACATTCGCCTCGTCCCAGTCGAAACCGGTACAGGCCGCAAGCGGGTTGTTCTCGCCCATATTGTGTATATATCATACATATACAATTCCGAGAATACTTTTCTGCTGATTTCCATTACGGTCCGAGGTATCTATGTTGCATGAAACACTTGAATAATATATCATGTTTCATGTAACGCGAGGTTCGCTATGGGATCAGCAGTCACAATCAGGGTACGCAAGCATCGCGAGCAATTGCGGGCTGAGGGGCTGAAGCCGGTTCAGATATGGGTTCCTGATACCAGGTCAGAGAGTTTCCGCCGGAAGTGCGAGCGGGAGTCGCTGTCTCTCGCAGCCGATCCGCTGGAGGCCGAGACGCTTGATTGGATTGCCGAGGTCGCGGATACGGACGGATGGGTATGAAGCGCGGTGATCTGATTCCCGTGGTTTTGGCCGGAGCTTACGGAAAGCCAAGGCCGGCGCTGGTTATTCAATCGGACCTATTTCAAAAGCATCCTTCCGTCACCGTTTTGCCTGTCACCAGCGAATTGCGTCCCATCGAGACCTTTCGCATTGCCGCCGAGCCGAGCAAGAAGAACGGCCTGCGCGCACGCTCGCAGATTATGGTGGACAAGAGCCACACCATTCCACGCGATAAGGCGGGTGAGCCATTCGGCGAACTGGAGCGGCGGACTCTGACCGCCGTCGATCGCGCACTCGCTGTATTCCTTGGATTGGGCTAAGCGATCCTACCCAATCTTCGTTAAGAAGGTTTCAAACTCACTTCTTATCCAGCCGGAATGCCGCCGCCTGAAAATCTCCGCGGAAGTCTTCATCCATCTCCAGCCCGTGGTTCATCCACCAGGCGCCGCTGGCCACAGCCGGCGTTCCACCACGTGCTTTGCCCTCGACAGAGGTCAGAGTATACTCCGTCGCCGGATCGAGGCCCTTCAGTTTGAGCAGCGGAAATCCCCAGCCCTTTTGCGTGGAATGAATGAACGCAAAAACCACCGCCTGGCTCTTGTCCGAATTCACCCGCTCATTGGCGGCAAACTCGCTTCCATTTCGCGGTGAGATCAGGCGGTAGAGGTCGCCCTGCGTAATGGTTGCCTGCAACTGGTGGTAAGCCGAAATCAGCCGTTTTGCCATGGCCGTCTGCTCGTCGTTCCACTTGGTAATGTCGGCGCCGATCCCCAAAGAGCCCTGCATGGAGCTAAGCATCCGGTAAGTCATTGGCGTTGTCGATTATTCATCCCGTCAAATGAATCCCCCAGCAATACGAATCTGTTGCTTGCTCCCGGCAGCAACATCACAACCGAACTGGTCGAGAATTCGCGACCGGTTTCTGACGAAGAATTAGCGGCGTTTTTCGACGCTTTTGTTGACGAGGTTCGCAACGCCAGCGTTGTCGTACTCACCGGATCGCTGCCCGAAGGTGCTCCGTCCGATTTCTTCCGACGAATGCTGGAACAGACCTCGGTGAAGACGGTACTCGATATTCGCGGAGCGGAATTAGACAGTGCTCTTTCGCAACGACCGTTTGTCGTCAAACCCAACCGCGAAGAACTCGCCCGGACCGTCGGACGAGAACTTGTCACGGGCGAAGATCTCGTCTCGGCCATGTCCGAATTGAGAAATCGGGGTGCCGAATGGGTCGTTGTCAGCAATGGTTCCCGACCGCTTCTGTGCTTGGACCCGATGGACTGATCCGGATCGACCCGCCGCGAATTCCCGTGTGCAATCCGATTGGCAGCGGAGATTGTCTGGCGGCCGGAATCGCAGCGGGGATTGAGCGGGGATTGTCCATGCAATGAAGCATTGGAAATCGGCATTCGCGCAGCGACAGAGAATGCTCAGGAATTATTGCCTGCCAGACATTTGACGAGATTGAAGTGAGTTTTCAGTGTTCAGTTTTCAGTGTTCAGGAAAGATTGGCTCGACGTGACAACACGTAACGTTGCGGCGGGTTCCCAACACAGATTTTCCGCTGGCGCGGGCGGCGTATATTCATGTTCCGTTCTTGCGCCATCGGTGCGGGTATTGCGATTTTACGTTGATCGCGGCGTCGTGACGATTTGATCGGCGACTATTTGAAGTCATTGGATAACGAGATCAAGAATGCCCGGATTCCAACGGCAACGGCACTCGATACGCTTTTTTTCGGAGGAGGAACTCCGACGATCTCGCACCCGGTGAATCGCCAACATTGTTTCAAATCGTCGGTCGACAGTTCCAACTGTCATCAACGACCGAGTTCAGCGTCGAAGCCAATCCACTCGATCTGACGGACGATAAGATTGATCTGCTGGCAACCGCCGGGGTCAATCGCGTCAGTTTAGGCGTGCAGTCGTTTTCCCGTAAATCGCTTGAATTGCTCGAACGAGACCATTCACCCGAAGATGTTTCTGACGTCATGAACCGGTTACATCGACGTTTTGACAATCTTTTGCTGGACATCGATTTTCGGGATTCCCGGTCAAACGATCACAGAATGGCGCGAAACATTACAAATGGCGATCGATCTTGGTCCGACTCACCTTTCCACTTATGGACTGACATTTGAAAGGGAACCGCCTTTTGGACTCGACGCGAACGTGGCGAGTTATCCAGTACCGACGAAGAATCAGAACGAGCGCAATATGAACTCGCGATGGAAATCCTCACGCAGGCGGGATACGAGCAATATGAAATCTCGAATTTCTCGAGGCCCGGCTTTGGTGCCGACACAACAACGTCTACTGGAATGGTGATTCGTACTTCGGATTTGGACCCGGAGCGGCTCGCTACCTGAGCGGTCGACGCGAGACCAATATTCGAACTGTTCTCGGATGGCTCGGCCGTTTGGAACGAAATGAGTCACCCGTCGTTGATGCCGAAGAACTCGATGATCCACATCGAGCAAAAGAACTGATCTATCTCGTACTCCGTTCAGGGTCGATTCGAGAGACCTTTCAACAACGCACCGGATTGTCACTGGACGAGATTGGCGGCGAAGCAATCCGACACAATCGGGATCTGGGATTACTTGAGGATGACGGTTCGCGCATCCGATTGACAAAAGAAGGCCGGTTCGTCGCAGATCGAGTGGTGATGGATTTCCTGTGAATTCGCCGGTCCGTGCTACGGTAAACCGGCATCGCCATTGGCATAGCTTTTATGCGCGGCCGTTTCGACGAAGTTGCTTGTCAAAAGCTCGTCGAATTCTCAAGTTGGTTTCCTCAAGATTAAATTCAGGCGGTGTAGTTCTTGCCCACACGAACTAACAACGAATCGATCTCTTCGTTGTGCTCTACTTCCGGATGCTTCAGTGCGTCAAGAAGTCGCGTCCAATGCGATATTCCACCCACATCTTCGACCGGGCAAGAACCCTTTCCGGCAATGCAGTGGGGATAAATCGGTTCAGGCCGAGCCACAAAGGCGTTCTCAATCAGGACGGTGTGGCTCCATTCGTCACCAAAGTCGTAAATGTAACGGAACGTCTTGATATTGGCGGCGTGCAATTGAGCAACCGAGATTGTCCGCTCATCGATTGACGCTCCATCTTCCACCAGGGGAACGCGAACTTTACGAATTTCAAAACCGTGCAGATGCGAATCGTTCCAACCCATGGGAAGTTGGATGACGTGATGCAACAGCTCCAGATTCGCCGCCTTGACCAGGACGCGTCGCCAAATGGGGGGCTTTGAACCTTCCAATGAAATTCGTAACGTGAAAACGAGCGAATCGTCCGACGGAATGTGAGGAAGGCGGGCCAATCGATCCAGTGATTCGCTGGCTTTTTTGCGGGTAAAGCGAAGGTATTGGCCGTCGTCGATGGAGCATTCTTGAAACGGGCCCAAAACTTCATCGCGGCGACAGCCGGAAATAAACCGTCGTTCGAAGTTTTTGTGGGTTTGCGTTTCCGAGGCATAAGTTGGCGATCCTGCAAAACACCTGAACTTTTGCGAACAACGGCGGTCGCCAAATTTTCAACACTAACCTCGCTGTCAGGGCAAACGCAATCGTTATTGTGATCGAATCAAGACTACTTCTGTCAAGACCCCGTAAAAAGCCAGGTGCGAGTCGCCAAATGCTTGAACACCGAACAGTTCCTTGTGACGTTCGGCGACGCGATGACTTAGCAGCCACCCCAGCGGATCAGCCGGGACCGCCGCGGTCGCGTCGTGCTTCGCGGTGGCGATGGCCATCGCCAGCGCCGGCAGCGGCGAACCCGCAGACATCGTCGCGGCCGTTCGGGCCTCCCATCGCACCTTTTTCTCACCGGGCAGCCGCGTGCCGCGCGCAAAAGGCGGTTCCCCAGGCGCAGTGGACGCGCCGGCAGCCGGCGCGTCCTCCCGGCGGTAAAGTGGCATCACATCAATTCCTTCCGGAGTCCGGGTGACGAGCTTCTTCTCGACCGGAACTCCCTTGAGCTCAAGTTCAACGGCAGATCTCCAATCTGCATAAGTCGCTGATTTAGAACACGGAATCAATTCTCCTGATTCAGCCAAAGTTGTCATGAGTAGAATGGATCACAAATGGCGGTTGCCCACCATGAGGGCTCTGCATCAGACTCTGAAATCGACTTGGCAACGCTGAACCGCCGAAAGACCAAGCAATGAGAGTAGTTTGCCAAAATATGCGCAGAGCTAATCCAGACCCTTCGGCATACTGGACTGCTGTAGAGGTATCTCTATAAGAAATGATTAATCACATCGATCACCTTGGCATCGCGGTTCGCTCGCTCGATGAGGTGGTGCCGGTTTACGAAAAGGCGCTGGGATTGCGCTGCGCGCACCGCGAGGAGGTACCCTCCCAGAAGGTGCGGACAGCCTTCTTCGATGTCGGAGGCGTCCATCTGGAACTGCTCGAGCCGACGTCGCCGGAAAGCCCGATTGCCAAGTTCCTGGTCGACCGCGGCGAGGGAATCCATCACATCGCCTTTCGCACCGACGACATCGCCAGCCAACTTGCCCAGGCTGCCGGCGCCGGCGTGCGCCTGATCCACGAGAAACCCTTTGAGGGAGCGGCGGGGAAGCTCGTTGCCTTCCTGCACCCAAAAATCGACCCACGGCGTGCTCACCGAGCTGTGCGCCAACAAGCCAGCCTGAACCTGCTGCCGCCA
>CAWIVA010000051.1:0-13728 GCA_963839225.1 uncultured Acidobacteriaceae bacterium | reverse complement strand
ATCACAATTATCCGGGCCGCAGGTTCGACTGTCGACGAACGGAGATTCACCATGTCAGATGGGTTTACCATTGGCGCTGCATTGAATGCACCACCATCTTCCAGTGCCCCAATTGCAACGAGCGATTGACTCTACCGCGGACTCCTGCCGTTTCTGTGGAGTAAAAGTGGACCACGAGGCGGCAAGCGAAGCTACCTTGTTGATGGCAAAGATGAACAGGCTTGCAGCGACGCCAGCTACATGAAGTCCTGCGCGTGGGCTGTGCCGGTGTTTTTTGTTTTTCGATTTGTGCCCTTCTTTAATGGGTTCGGCACAATCGGCTTTATAGCTTTGCTTGTTGTCATACCGGTGTGGGCGCTGCGCTGGTGGTTGAGATTTGCCGGCATCGCCGCACAGGACGCCGATTTCCTCCGCGCGCGCAACATCGTGAAGATTTACCGGAATTGTCTGCTTGCTTCTCTTGGTGTTCTTGGTCGGTTTTTCCATTACTTCTTGGGATGCTGATCGCCGAATGCTTCACTGAGAGCGAAGTTCGTACTTCAATTTTCCACTTGAAACCGCTTTTTACTCCACTGCCGAATCGCGTATTCTGAAGATCAGATCGAGTCGGAGTTCGCCTATGCCTTCATTCGAAGAGTCGCTCAAGAAGCTTGAAACCATCGTCGATCGACTGGAAAAGGGCGACCTGGCCCTGGAAGAGTCGCTCAAGCTCTTCGAGGAGGGCGTCGATCTTTCCGCCGCCTGCAAGCAGGAATTGGACGCCGCCGAGGGCAAGGTGCAGATGCTGGTGAAGCAGCGCGACGGCTCGCTCAAGCCAGAGCCGTTCCTGACGGAGACATCGTTTTAATGTCAGTGGTCAGTGACCGGTGCCCGCAACTTTTCACTGGCGTGAATTTCCGCGCAGCCGGAACAGCATCTGCGGCAAAATCAATTCTTTAATTCCTCTGCCTTCTTTGCCTCTGCGAGCAGACCGCGGGCCAGCGCGCGGATCCCGAAGTCAAAGCCGCTTTCAGAGAAATTCAGCGGCATATGGCATAGCCTCGATCAGGTTGGGGAATTCGGTCGGCGAGAGCCGCAACATGGCCTCAATCTGGGCCGGACCGGCGTTCCCGCACTTTCGGGACGGCGCCCCATTCCTGACGGCTCCGCGCACCGCAGCCGCGATTGCATTCTCCGCAAACGCCCGTGAGGCGGCAAGCCCGCGTCACGCAGGATGCCGATAAGAATTCGACCGGCCGCATGGCCGCAGCGTTGCAGGACCGCGCGAGAGCACGATGGGAAGCGCGTTTGCATGAGCAAGCATGGCGTCGGGTATGCCCGCGCGGCGCACAGCATGCGCTCCACCGGCGGATTTGCGGGTCATCGACCGACAGATCGATGGAGGCCATCACAGCCTCAACAATCGCGTCAAGCAGCGCCTGCTTGTTGGGAATGTGGTAGTAAACCGCCATTGGGTCGACGCCAAGTTCCGTCCCCAGCCTGCGCATGGAGAGTGCCTTCAGGCCCTCCCGGTCGACCAGCGCCAGGGCCATCGAGACGATCTTCTCGCATTTCAAGGGGTTCCGGAGTTATTCCTGCGTTCGCGAGACGATCTTTGAACTGGAACGCGCGATTTATTTTGACGGCGCTAGCGCTCGCTCCTTCCGACCAAGCAATTATACAGCGTTGAACTGGCAAGTTACTATAAAAAAAGAAGATAGTTGCCTTGCGAGACAGATTCTTATGCCGGATAAAAAACCTGTTGACAAGTGTATCTTTTGCATCGTAGAATAAAAACATCGATAAAATTCTACATTGTAGAAATCCATCGCAAAACGAAAGGATCTATCCATGCACATCACGATTCTGAATGGAGACCCTGATCCCGCGTCGGAGTTTCAAAGCTATCTCCACACGGTTGCCCAGCGGCTGAAGGCGTCGGGCCCCGTGGTCGCCACGCTCGATCTTCGTGAACTCGATTTGAAAAACTGCGCCGGTTGTTTTGTTCTGGTAAAAACGCCGGGCGAGTGTGTCCAGCGCGGCGACAACGTAAAGCTCTGTCGGGCTGCAATCGAAGCCGACCTCCTGCTGTTGGCCTCACCCATCATCATGGGATTTACGACTGCCCTGCTGAAGCGCGCCGCTGACCACATGATCGCGCTGATCCACCCTTATTTCGTTGTAGAAGACGGCGAGGTGCATCATCGGTCGCGCTACGCGCATTACCCGAGATTTGCCCTCCTCCTGTGTGCGGGCGGCGACAGTGACTCGGAAGATATTGAAATCACCACCGCGATGTGGAAACGGATGGCGCGCAACATGAAATCCCGCATGGTGATCGCCGCGGCAACAAATCGTTCCGCAGAGGAGGTTGCGAATGAAATCGCTCTTGTTGCTTAATGGATCGCCGCGAGGCGAGCGCTCCAATTCTATGAAGATGCTGGCCCGGGTAGCGGAGGGCTGGCAACAAAGGCGAGGAAGAACGCCTCGAGGTGCTTCACCTGGCGCGGAAGGCTGAATTCAACCGCGCCGTCGATGCCTTTGCCGCAACGGATGTGGTGCTGCTTGGCTTTCCGCTCTACACCGATTCCATGCCGGCCCTTGTGAAGGCGTATATTGAGGCCCTTGTCCCGCGCGTGCCTTTTGCGCAGTCCGGCGGCGCAAACCCGACGCTCGCATTTCTGGTGCGATCCGGATTTCCTGAGGCGCTGCACTCGCGCCCGGCCGAACGCTATCTGGAAAAGCTGGCGCGACGGCTGTGTTCGTCTTACGCGGGCACCATCGTTCGCGGAGGAGGGGAGTCGCTGCAAGCCATGGCCGGCATGGCAAACAAAAAGCTGTGGACGCGGCTGCGAACCTTGGGCGGCCAGCTCGCGCGTGACGGGCGCTTCGGCCATGCGGAACTGAAGGCGGTCGCCGGCACCGAGCGTCTCTCAACCATCGCCCGGGTGCTTCTCTCTCTGGCTGTTAAGCTGCCTATCACGCAGTTCTACTGGACAAGTCAGCTCAAGAAAAATGGCGCATGGCAGCGGCGCTTCGCTGCACCCTACGGGCCGGCCTGCTAGTTCAGGGCTGAGGTGCTAGCGCAACTAGAAGTCCATTTCTGCAAAATAGTTCCAGGCGCGAAGGTTGAGGACTGCCTATGCCGAGTACCGGCCGATTCCGGGCCAGCCATATTCCCTGTGCCTTTTCTCCGAATTCCTGGTGGGTTGTCTCCGAATTCCTGGTGCGCTGTCTCCGAATTCCTAGTGCATTGTCTCCGAATTCCGCGTGCGTTGTCTCCGAATTCCGCAACATAAAATGACTGTCATCCTGAGCGAGCGCAGCGAGTCGAAGGATCTGCGGTTGCTTTTTTGCTATCAAATGAACTTCAGAGACATCCCCCTATTCCCCATTCCCTATTCCCTAATCCCTATTCCCAATTCCCTATTCCCTAGTCCCTATTCCCTAGTCCCTATTCCCTATTCCCGATTCCCTATTCCCTAGTCCCTATTCCCTATTCCCTGGTTTTTTCGCCAACCTTGCGAGCACCGCCTGCTCGCGCAGAACCTGCTTGAGCGGCCGCGCCGGCGTACCCCAAAGCACGGTTCCCGGCTTTCAGCCCTTCGTTGGTGACCTTTGCGCCGCTGAAAACCCCGGCCTGCCCGCCGAGAATTACGCCGGGGCCGACCTCGCGTGATCGCCAATGCCCACCTGGCCGCAATCACCGCGCCGTTCCCACCGTGCAGGAGCCGGAGATGCCGGTCAGCGCAACCAGATGATTACATCTTCGCCAATCTCGCAGTTGTGGGCGATGTGACCAGATTATCGATCTTCGTTCCGCGCCCGATTCTCGTCTGCTTCAGCGCGCCGCGATCGATGGTCGTATTGGCGCCGATCTCCACATCGTCTTCGATCAGCAGCGTTCCCTGCTGCGGAAACTGCGTATAAGCGCCGGTTTTGGCGTCGCGCACGTAACCGAAGCCATCCGCGCCCAGCACCGCGCCTGCATGAACCACTACGCGATTGCCCAACGTGGTTCCGGGATAGAGAACGACGCGCGGGATAGATGCGGCAGTGGTCGCCAATGCGGACGCGCTCGCCGACCACCACGCCGGCCTCAATGCGCGGTCCGGCACCTATGTCTACGCCATCTCCGATTACCGCGCAGGCCCCGATGCTCACTTCCGCGCCAAGCTCAACTCGCTCTCCGATCACCGCCGCGGGATGCACTCCGCTTGCGGATGGAGCCGGCGAAAGCAGTTTGGCAGCACGCGCAAACCAGAGCCGAGGCTGATCGGTTTCAACCACTTGCTTTTGCTCGAAATGCGGGAGCGGCTCGCCGGAACCTGCGCGAACCACGACGGCGCCCGCCTTGCTTTCCAGTGCTTCCGCAGTGGAGGCCGCGTCCTCGGCAAAGATCAGCTCCGATTCGCCGGCCAGCGCGGATGAGTTCACGCCCCGAACCACAAACTCCGCACTGCCCTGCGCCAGTTTGCCGCCCAATGCTTCGATCAGTTCGGCCAGCGTCATGCCTGCCTCCTCGGATGCGCAAGATGCAAAAGAATCAATACAGTCCCGGCTCGCCCGCCGGCCTGGTCTTCCAGCGGCGGTGAATCCATAGCCACTGGTCAGGATAGCGCCGAATCCATGATTCGATCACCAAGGCGCATTGCTGCGTTGCCGCCAGAATATCGGCTTGCGTGTCGTCGCTCCGCACAAACTCAAGCTCCGGGCCGAATTGCAGAACGTATCGGCTCTCCGCCTCTTCCCACAGCATGAAGCCGGGCAACACGGCTGCGCCCGTCTTGAGCGCCACATGGGCCAGTCCCGTGGCGGTGCAGGCCTCCACGCCAAAGAACTTCACAAACACGCCCTGGGGTGGAGTCATATTTGTGTCCGTCAGTATGCCCACGGTCTGGCCGGTGCGCATGGCGGTGATCAGTCCACGGCCAAAGTCGTCTTTGTGCAGCACGTGGTTGCCGTGCAGGCAGCGGATCCCGTTCACAAATTCGTCCAGGCGGCGGTTATCCAGCCTGCGGATCACCATGCCCATGGGGTAGCCCATCAACGAGTGGTAAAAGCTCGAGAGCTCCCACGCGCCCAGGTGGCCGGTGAGCACCAGTACCCCTTTGCCGCGGGCCTTTGCCGCCAGGTAGTGGTCCAGCCCCTCCGTGCGAATCCAGCCGACTGCGTTTTCCGCGGTATAGCGACGCATGCGGCAGAACTCCACCAGTTGCCAACCCAGATGGATATAGACCCGGCGAAGAATTTGCTTCCTGGCTTTGTTAGAGAGCTGGGGCAGAGCCAGCTTAAGGTTGCGCTCGCCCACACCGCGCAGGCGAATGTGCACCCAATAGACAGCGAAAGCCAGAAGCTCCGCCAGACGGCGGGCCAGCCCGCGGGGCAGGCGCCCCAGGCTGCGAGCCACAGGCGCCACCAGCCAATATTCGAGATTCTCTCGCATCGTGGAAGGCAAAGAACATTTTAGCCTCCCTGCAAGGTTCTTGGCCGCAAAACAAGCCGGGACCTCAGCTGCCGGAAGTCCCTTGATAAAGCTTGCGGTTGAACTCGTCTAGCGGTTTTTGGCCTGGACAAAGTGGTGCGCCACGCTGCGCACAAACGGAACCGCTGCGGGAGGAACCGCAACGTCGCCCTTCAGGATGGTTTCGAAGCTGTGCGCCCTGCCATAGTAGACCTCGGTGTCCTCGGAGTTCTGGCTCACGCTGGTTCCATCCAGATCGATTCCTGCAAAAAGGCCCTTGCTGCGCGAGTAAGTAAGCAGTTCGGCGCTCATCTTCCAGTCAGTGGCGGCCTGGGTGTTGCGCCCCACCGGCCCAGCCGAGGCAGCCGCATCACCGCCGATTTTGAATTTGTCCTTGAGCAAATCCTGGAAGCCGCGATCGTTGACTGCAACCAGCACCAGGTCAGTGGACTGACCGCCGATCTGCAATCCCCAAGAACCACCGGCCATGCGAATAAAGACCGGCCCACTCCAGCCATGGCCGGTGCGGCAGGTAACCACTCCCTCGCCCCACTGGGCGCCGAAGATAAAGGCTCCTTTCTTCAATCCCGGAACAATGCCTACGCAGGTGGCCTGCTCCAGGATATTCAGGGAAGGCTCTTGTCATTGGCATTCAGTATCTCGTCCAGAACGATTTTGGAGGCATCAATGCGGGCCTGCAAATCCTCTCGCGACGAGGCCCCATGAGCGAGGTTGCTAACCATGAAACAAGTCAAAAGCAGCAGGCAGATGGAAGCAATGATCTTTTTCATATCTGAGTCCTTTCGCCCCGCGTCCACTTAGCGCGGGTGGTTATATTCAGAAGAATTACTCCTCTCGACGGCGGTCACGAATGTGAGTCAGATGGAGGAATACCGCGGATGAAGCAACCCGAATCCAAGCATAAATCATTCCCCGGCCAAAACGCAGCGGCGCCCCGCGACAGCCTTGATCTCTCCGGCTGCACACGGAGTCAGAACCACGCCGCGACTTTTAATCCTTGGATGTGTCCACAGAAGCAGGAAAGAACTCAATGGATCGAAGTTCTTGCTGTCTTTTGATGCGACATAAAAAATGGAGTTCCCGGGATTATAAGAATTAGCCCCCCCCCCCCCCCCGGGAACTCCATGCCTTTGTTCTGGATATTACTAATAGCGGGAGTATAGAGCATTCGTTTTCATTTGGTCTGAGCAATTTCGCTCAGAAAACACATTACTAAAGGACTATAGACTAAAGTAACATTATGGACATTTTCGCGCAATCCTACCGCTATGATCCTCATGATTAGATTCTGCAGCAATCAAGCAGAACAGAGTTGAGAAATTTTCCTCGATTCTCAACGATTTTCAGAGAATGTCCGTGCGGACGGGTCAGACCGGTCTATCAGTGCGCTAGCTCTAGAAAAAACAAAAAAAGAGGAGTTCCCAGGCTTCATGGAAAACATGCTGCCTGGGAACTCCTTTCCCCAGATCTGCGTTGTTTCTGTTAACGAGTCTGTGGGAAACATGATGATTAGGCAAGAGTACCTAAGTAGTATGTATCTAAGTAACTCATTCGAAAGTTACTTTTGTGGGGGTTGTTTTAATCTCAATCTTGTAGATTCTTTTGCGCCAATATCCATGGAATTTTCTCCTGCCTCGAGCTTGTCTGAGATGCTGGCGGATGAAGGCGGATGGATTGTGACTCGAAGGTAAGGAGAGCCTGGGCAATCACCCAGGCTCTCGGATCTGCGATCCACAAATGGGGTTCAGTTGATGGTGTAGGTCGCCGTCGCGACCGCGCTGTTGGTGAATCCCGATGCCACCGCGATCGCCTTGATCGTCGTGGTCGAAGAGACCACAATCGGTCCCGTTGAAGCGACGCAACAAGGCGGATTGCTGAAGATCATCGACGCAGTGGTAGGCGTTGACCCATCGGTCGTGAAGTAGACCGTATTCCCTGCATCTGCACCGTCGGTCATATCGCTCAGGTACACCGTCTGCGCGGTGGAATACGTCCCGCCCGGAGGGGTAAAGACCGGCGTATCGGCCTTCTTCCCGGAAGTTGCGATGGTGTAGACCGCCGAACTCACCGCGCTGGTCCCCGCGTAGCCGGGCACCGTGGCAATGGCTTTCAGGGTCTTTGTCCCCGAAACAGTGATTGGCGTGATCGATCCGGCGTTTCCGTTGCTGCTGCATGCCGGACCTGGGTTGCTGCATGCCACGCCAACATATTTCGTCGAAGCGGTCGTTGGCGTCGACCCGTTGGTGGTGTAGTAGAACGTCGCCGTGTCGTTGTTGGCGCTGGCCGTGCTCAGCACCACCGGCAGCGCCGTCTTTGCGGCATAGCTGCCTCCCGGCGGGCTGAAGACAGGCGGAGCGATCGTTGAGCCGGTCACATTGATCAGAATCGGCGAGTCTCTGGGCCGCGTTGTTAAAGGAGGCAGTGTTCAACGCATAGAGCGTGTAGGTTTGAGTCGCTGTCGGTGTTATGGTCACGCTTCCGCTGCACGGACATGTACCTGAAAGTCGCAGCGGGCCGATGTTGTCGATGTAAATGTAGGGGACGCCGGTTTCTGCGCCGAAGTTGGCATCGTAGTTGGTCCCATCCACGGTGTAACTGAAGGTGACAGAAGACCCGGAAGTTACGCTGGTCGGCGTTGCGCTGAAACTGGCAATTGTAGGCGCGGTCTCCGGATAGTCCGAGGGAGCCGATGAAGAATCCATCCCTTTGTATTCGGGAGTCATCTGGATCACGTCGAAGTCCGAGGCAGTGATGGCGTGGAGATTCCCCAGATCGCTGTCGTTCCAGTTCGGATCGGTGTCGCCGATGAAGAAGAAGTTGCTGCCATTATCCGCCAGGATCATTCCAAAATTCTTGAGCCCGTTCAAAATGGCCTGGTTGATGGCGGAGTACCCGGAGATGTTGACGCTAGACCGCAGACGCAGCCTCGCGCCTTCGGGCAGCAGGTTGGCGGTGGTATTGCTGCTCGCCGCGTGGCTGGCCGGCAACACGAAATACCCGCCGTTGGAATCGCCCAGCGTCGGGTCCATGGTAAATCGCACTGCGTGACTGACCGTCCCGGAGGCGGCTTCAGTGTATTTCAGCGTTCCGGCAAAAATCGACAGTCCGGCGGCGTCGGCCGAGGTCCAGCCCCAGGGACGCGCGTTGTAGTTGACTCCGTCCCAGATCGTCTCGCTGGCAACATCGTAGTACCCGTTGCAGCGATTGGTCTGGAAGGTCTCATAGATCCAGCAGGTGTGACGGTCGAGAACCAGGGTGTGATTGTCGCCGATGTAGGTGTCCGGCCAGCCCGCGCAGTCGGTAGGATCGCCTTCAATGGCGACGTAATCTCCCGCTGGATATGGGGCAACTACATCTTCACTCTCGGTCGCATAATCGATCACGTTAATTCCTACCGGGGTGGTGATGCTGGAATCGACGACGGTATAGGGAATGCCGCCGTCTGAAGCGTACTGACCGAACAGGGGGTGCAACTTGGTGGAAGCGCCTACCTGGGCCATCAGCGTAGCCGAATTCGGGTCGATGGCCGCGCCCGAAATGTTGGTGTTCCACATGTTGGTCGACGGGAAGGGAACAAAACTGTTCAGCCCTCCCCCATTGGGGCCGTAGGTGGGAGTGCCGACTGTCGCTCCGTTGCAAGCCGTCATGGAGCCGTACTGCGGATCTGACTGCGCCCACGCAACGGTTGCGAAGAGCAAAAGACTGAAACAGGTTATTGAGCAGAGCGCCTTCAACGCACGCGGGGCGCCAGTGGGGACTTGCGAGGAATGGAACTCGATGGTGATCATAGTGCTCCTCTCTGCTTCACTTGGATGAACGGCCAGCATCGCCGTCACGCGTGAATTGTACTCCGCAGAAAGTTACCTAGAGAGCAGAAAAGTTTATTCATTGTAAATAATTCTTGATTACAAAATCCGAGTAACCTATTGTTTTACTCCTGAGTAAACTTCTGACGGGGCTTTCCTTTGCCGCCCTGTCCCGCCTTGCCATGCGGGTCCGGTGGCAGGTGCAGCGCGCGCATGGAAAGCTCTATCCGGTTTTCGGAGCCGGTCTTGCGCATCAGACGGCCCACATGGGCCTTGACGGTTCGTTCCTCAATGCCCAGTTGGCGGGCGATCTCGCGATTCGATCGGGCCATCAAAATATGTTCCAACACCTGGCGCTCGCGATCGGTCAGGTGAGGACCGGTGTTAATGAGGCTGGTATCGGAGACTTTGAGCAACCGGTCAATCAGTTTCGAAAGCAGCCGCCGCGGCGCCCAGATCGATCCGCCGGTGACGGCATCAATGGCCCGCCGCACCGCCTCAGGGCCAGCCGTCAACTCCAGGTAACCTCTCGCGCCGGCAATGATCGAATCCATGACCAGTTCGTCGTTGCCTTCCGGGCCGATCACGATCAGACGAAGGTTGGGACGCCCGCAACGAATGCTGTTCAAAATCTCCAGCCCGCCGGGGGTCGAACTGAGGTCCACAACCATGTATTCGAGCGACGGTTCGGCGAGCAGCTCCTCCAGAGTCCCTGGAACCGGAATCAAACAGGGCTCGTTTGCCTGGGCAGGCTGGTCAAAAATGCTGGAGAAGTCCCGCCAGCCGGATGGGTTCGTTTGCCACCAGGCCGATTCGTATTGGTGCAGGGTTGCGAGCAGAAACCATCCTGTTCCCCGTTAAAATTAAGATAACCGCGCACTGCGTGGTCTGAAGAGTAGACGTTCTCTATTAACGAAAGCTGTTCCCCGCCGATTCTGCTCAGCCGGAATCAGGGAGCGGCGATCCTGCATAAGACTCAAAAGGACGACCTAAGCTCTGGTACCGCTCAGAGCCGGGGAAGCACAATTCCCTGCTGCTTCTGATACTTGCCTTTGCGATCGGCATAACTGATCTCGCAGGCCTCGTCGGAGCGGAAAAACAGAATCTGGCACAGCCCTTCGTTGGCGTATACCCTGGCCGGTAGCGGGGTGGTATTTGAAATCTCAAGGGTCGCAAATCCCTCCCACTCCGGCTCGAATGGCGTTACGTTCACAAGGATTCCGCAACGCGCATAGGTCGACTTTCCAACGCAGATCGTCAATACATCCCGGGGGATACGAAAATATTCAACGGAACGAGCCAATGCGAACGAGTTCGGCGGCACGATCACCGACTCCGCCTGGACCGAGACAAAAGATCGCTCGTCGAAGGCCTTCGGATCGATGATTGCGCTGTTCACATTGGTAAAAATCTTGAATTCGTCTGAGACTCTGAGGTCGTAGCCATAGGACGAGAGCCCGTAGGAGATGACCCCTCATTGATCTGCTTCTCGCTGAAGGGCTCGATCATCCGGTGCTCGATGGCCTGTTCCCTGATCCAACGGTCACTCTGAATCGCCATGCGTCTCCCGTTCCGGGCCATTTTTGCCCAGACGAAATTTAACAGGTTATGGCCGAACTTGAATGATTCATATTACGAAAGGTACCCGCAAATTGACAATGGCATACTCGGAACCTCCGGTTACCATACCCCTGTTCCTGGTAACATGATTCTCGAGTCCGGCTTCCTCAGTAGAAAACTCCGGTGATTTCTCCGTTCCACTTTCCACAATCGAATAAAACCTGTAGCATCAACCCGGTAAGGCGTAGTACAGTCAATACCAGTCGCGCCAGCGAGGTTACCCCTTTGATTAAGCAGGACATCGTCCATCATGTAATCGAGCGCACGGGCCTGCCGCGCACCAAGGCAGAGGCCGCGGTGGATACGGTCTTCGAGGGCCTGAAGCAGGCCCTGGCCGCCGGCGAGCGCATCGAACTGCGCGGATTTGGCGTCTTCAGCGTCCGCGCCCGCAAAACCGGCATCGGCCGCAATCCCCGCACCGGCACCGAGGTCAGCATTACCCCTGGCAAAGCCGTGCGCTTCAAACCGGGCAAGGAACTGCATGCTCTGGATCAGCGGCAGCCCGAGCGCGATTCACGGCTCAGGCGTGCGGGCCACCTCGTCTGCCGACTTCACGGCAGACCGCGGCTGGGCCCGCCGAATCGGACTCTCGGGCCGCAGGCCCTCAGACTCACCAGCTGAGGCCGGATGCCGGCATCCCTCCTGCTTAACTGCAACGAGGAGTCCGGTGCGCTCGATCTTCCGGGAGTATGGCCTGCCGCTGCTGCTGCTGGCCGCCAGCGTGGTCACCACCACCGCCAACGGCGCCCGGTTCATGCAGAACTTTCTCGACGGCATGCCCCCGGTGGTGCGCGACAGCGACCTCTGGCCCTGGGGCTGGCTCTGCCGACCATCCCGCAACTCTTCAAGACCGGCTGGGCCTTCTCCGTCTCCCTGCTCGGCATTCTGCTGATCCACGAATTCGGCCACTACTTCGCCTGCCGCTGGCACCGCATCCGCTCCACGCTGCCCTGGGTTCTTCCCGCTCCCACGCTCAGCGGCACCGCCGGCGCCGTCATTCAGATCCGCTCCCGCATTCCCAACCGCAACGCGCTCATGGATGTGGGCATCTACGGCCCGCTGGCCGGCTATGTCGCCTCCGCCGCTGGCCGTGGCCGTCGGGCTTTGCGCTCAGCTCCAGCGCCGCCGCCAACGCGCCCGCCGCCATCGTCCGCTTTGGCGGCGAACCGCTCACCATCCGCCTGCTCCACGCGCTGCTGGTCCACTGGGACCCCCTACTCCCATCCTTCGACCACATTGCGCCCCACCCGCGTGCTGGTCGCCGGCTGGATCGGCCTCTTCATCACCTCGCTGAACCTGATTCCCGGCGGCCAACTCGACGGCGGACACATCCTCTACGCCATCTCGCCCCGCTCCACAGCATCTTCACCAACGTCCTGCCCTTCGCTGCTCTTCCTCGCCGGAACGCTCTACTGGGTCGGCTGGATTCTGTGGGGCATCTTCCTGATGGTTCCCGCCATGCGCCACCCCAAGGTCCCCATCGATGCCGAAGCTGAGCCGCGGCCGCCTGATCCTGGGCATCATCGGCCTGGCAATCTTCCTGCTCACCTTCACCCCCACGCCCTTCTACGACAACTCCCTGATGCACTTCTTCCGCTAACTCTATCGGGTCTAGCAGATTTAAGCGGTAGCTAGCGGGGTTAGCGATATAGCGAGACAACGGCCTTAGCAACCCAGCCGCAGTAGTGATCAATACCATTGCAGCCTTTCAGCGATGGGCCTGGGTAACTCGATCGTTTTTCCCGCTAACGTGCCAAGTCGTCTAACCCACCGCAGGTCGTCACATCAGCCGCAGCGCATCCACATCCACCACCAGATTGCGCCGCGGAATTCCCGCCTGCTCCGCGTGCGCCAGCATCCCGCGCAGCGCCGCGTTCAGCGCCTTGCGCGACCCCGCCTTCAGAATCATGTGAAAGCGATAGACGCCCTTGATGCGCGCGATAGGCGCCGTGCACGGCCCAAGCACCCGCACCGCCTCCGCTGCCTGGTTTTGGACGAACCACTTGCCCAGTACCGACGACCACCCCGCCGCCTCTTCCAGCTTTTGCGACTGCACCAGCACGTTCGCCAGCACGCCGAAAGGCGGGTAGTGCATCCAGCGCCGGTATTTCAGCTCGCGCTCCGCAAAGCCCGCGTAGTCGTGCTTGCTTGCGGCCAGAATCGCATAGTGGTCCGGGTAGTAGGTCTGCACCACGACCCGGCCCGGCAATTCGCCGCGCCCCGCCCGCCCGAACCTGCGTCATCAGTTGGAAGACCCGCTCCGCGGCGCGAAAATCCGGCAGCGAAAGCGCGTGGTCGCAGCCCACCACCCCCACCAGCGTGACGCCGTGAATGTCGTGCCCCTTGGCGATCATCTGCGTGCCCACCAGCAGATTGATCTCGCCCGAGTGCAGCCGCGCCAGCAAGCTCTCCAGATCGTACCGTCCGCGCACCGTGTCGCGGTCCATCCGGCCAATCCGCGCAAAAGGAAAGATCTCCCCAGCCGCTCCTCGCCCTGCTGCGACCCCGCGCCCAGATAATAAAGATGCTCGCTGTCGCACTTCGGGCAGCGCGCCGGCACCGTCCTGCGATAACCGCAGTAGTGGCACTCCAGCCGCTGCCCTTCGCGCGCAATCCCGGCATCTTCACCCGGCGGCTTGTGATGCGTCAACGAAATCGCGCAGTTCTGGCACTCCAGCTTTTCGCCGCAGGCCCGGCAAATAACGAAAAACGAATACCCGCGCCGGTTGAGCAGAATCAGCGCCTGCTCGCCGCGCTCCAGTGCCTCCCGCGTCTGCTCCACCAGCGCGCGCGAAAAAAGCTGCTCCTTGCCGGTCTCCTGAAACTCCCGCCGCATAT
>CAWIVA010000050.1:0-10947 GCA_963839225.1 uncultured Acidobacteriaceae bacterium | reverse complement strand
CTCCGCCGGCTTCTTTAGTTCGTCTGCAATCGCAGCCAGCGCATCGCAGTCCGCAATATACATGCTCATCAGGCCCACATCGGCAACCTCCAGCAGATGCGACTGCGAGTTATAAACCGCCTTGTCATACATCGGGCTGTTATCCAGCCCCGACTCGAAAATCGCCCCTTGTCGAGTCCCACGGGAGCTATCGTCCCGGTTCTCCGGCTGGTTGTCTCCGTCGCTTCCCCGCGCCAGGTACCCCTGAGTATCGCGATGCTCGGCCCACCAGCGATTCCAACGGATCAGCGGCTCAAATGCTCCTCAAGCAGCCAGCGGTCGCCAAATTTCTCGTAAAGCCCAAGGACAGTGATCGCACCCACCGGCGGTTCCGACCGGTCGAAGCTCTTCCATCCGCCCGGCCGCGCGAAATTCGGCACGAATCCCTGCGGCGTCTCCTCACGAGAATTTCAACCGTGTTTGCATAAGCCAGATCGCGATTGCCGATAGAAGCCAGCGTAGCCGCAAAAAATGTATCCCAGTCAAAGAGCACAAAACCGCCCCAATCGACGCTCCACACGCGGCTCACCGGTGAGATGACCCGTTGTTTCTCCGGCTCGTAGATCGTGTCCCAGCCCAACGTAGTTTCAATTCCGTCCAAAATCGGCCCGTTCTGCCCTGCAGTCTCGATGGTCTGCCGGTACGCGACTCTTTGCCGCTCGATTGCCCCTTCGATCTCTGCAAGCGTGCGGTACTTTCCGGTGCTCACCCCAACAGGTTCTGTAAATTCAACGGCAAAATATGGTCCGCCGATAGGAATATCGATGGACTCGTTCTCTTCTCGTCCCCCTGCATGTTCGCAAGTACAGTAGATCGGCACAGATCCCCGCTTGCTGCGCGTCTCAATAAAATCGGAATGCCTGAGAGCCGTCCCGGGCAGATTCCAAAGATAGTCGACTGAAAAAACCATCGTCGGCGGCAGCGCGGAAACAGGCCGCGCTGGCAGCGGTGTAGCCAGGCACAGATCGCCACCCTCGTGTGCGCTCTGGATGCGCCAGTTTTCTCCCTTCCATGAAATGCGCGCGTCTGTATAACTCCCATTCCAGGTATGTGCTCCTGGAATCACCTGTTCCGCGTCTGCCTCGCGCCGGCCGATGAGCACATTCTGCAAAAACAGGTCGCCAGAAAGCGTAGTGTTGTGCTTGATCCCAATATGAATGGCCAAGCCCTCGGGCAGCAGCACGTGCGTAGTAATGCTATGCACGTCCCACGTATTCCATCCCCGCGCCAAACGCTGTTGCAGCTCATTATAGTTGGCAGACTCCGGTTCAGCGCCGGCTGTTGATCCAGCCACCCTCGACTTCGCCTCGGGCATAGCCGCGTTGCTCGCATCCGCGCTTTGCGCCGTAACGGAAAGCTGCCAGTCGCCAATCAATAAAGCCGACAAGCTATAACTCACCGCAAGCAGAATATTCATGCTGAATAACTTCATATATCTCCTGGAAATCGCATAACTCAAACCGCTGGTTTCTGCACCAACTTCGTGCCCCGTCCTTTAGCCTTTTTGTTGGCGAATGGGTGAGATATCACAAACCCTAAACCTTACTGTGCGAGATCACGCAAATCGAGATCTGGTATCCGAAAGCGTCGTGCGATTAATCCAGTGCCGCCAGTTCCTTAGCCGCCTTCCGTCCCAGCCGAATGCAGTCCGGAATCCCAATCCCGTCGTAAGCATTGCCCGCCAGCCGCAACCCCGGCAGTTCCGCCACGCGCGCCGCAATCCGTTCCATCCGCTCCTGGTGCCCCACAGCATACTGCGCCATAGCCCGCCGCCAGCGCGAAACCTGCGTATATTCCGGTACCGCATGAACTCCCAGAATCTCCTTCAGCTCCCTCCGCACCCGCCTCACCAGCGCCTCGTCCGTCTCAGCCGCCAGCGCCTCATTTCTCATTCCTCCCAGAAAAGCCCTCAGCACTGCCTTGCGTTCCGGCGTTTTGCCCAAAAACTTGCGATGAGCAAACGTGCAAGCCAGCATGGCGCGCCCTTCGACCGCCGGAACCAGAAATCCGAATCCCTTCGGCAGCCGCCCCAGCCTGGCCCGGTCGTAAATCAGGTTCACGGTAATCGAAGAAGAGTAGGGAATCGCGCTCAATTCCTCGCCCAGCGCCGCGTCCACCTTACCCAGCAGCTTTCCCGCAACCCATGCAGGCGAAGTCATGATCACTGCTTCGTAAAACTCTTCTTTCCCGCCGGCGTGTATCTTCCAGCCCCCCTCTACCTTCTCGAGGCCCGTCACCGGCGTCGCGCACCGCACCCGCGTCGGGTCGAGCCGCGCCGTCAGCGCATCCACGAGCTGCTGCATCCCTCCCCGCAGCGTCGAAAAAACTCCCCGCGCAGGCCACGCATTGTTGCCGCTCATCTCGTTCTTTCCGGCAGCCGCCCTGGCTCGCATCTTCCGGTGCGCCGCCAGCATCCCCTTCGTCAGGGAACCGTATTCGCTCTCCATCTCCACAAGCCGCGGCAGCACCGTGCGTGCGCTCAGCTGTGCCGCGTCCCCGCCAAAAATGCCGCTAAGCAGGGGATCTGCCAGCCGCTCCACCGTCTCCACTCCGAAATGCCTCTCCACCAGCGAAGCCACCGACTCATCCGGCAACCCGCTCGGCCGCGGCGGCAGCATCAGTTCCATCCCCATCCGTAGCTTTGTTTTCCAGCTGAACAGCCGAGTCAGCGCCGTGGGAATCAGCTTCGTCGGCACCAGGAACATCAGCCCATCCGGCAGCGCTACCAGCCGGTTGTTCACTACAATCCAGGTCTTGCGGGCGGCGTCGTTTGACGGGATGACTTCCTCTCCCAATCCCACTTCGCGGCACAATTGCGCAGCCGCCGGCTTCTCGCTCAAAAACGAGTCCGGTCCGCGCTCAAGCACCGCCCCGCAAACAACCTCCGATGCCAAACAGCCGCCCAGCCGTTCCTGCGCTTCAAACAGCGTGTACCCCATCCAAGCGCCCGCCGCCCTGGCCTTTTCAAGCTCAAATGCAGCCGCCAGCCCTGCAATTCCACCACCGATGATCGCCGTCCGCATCCTGTCGCCCCACACATCATTAAACCAGTTCCCATCCCGGTACGAACGCTTCCCGCAAAATCTTTTCTTTTGCGAACGCCCACCCGCGGGACAATGAAACTGCCCCAGCGATGCAACCGCTACCTTGCCAACTTGCTAACCCCGCGCAAGCGGGCCAGCCCGCTAAATACAAAAAAGGAGAGCCTGGGGAATTTGCCCAGGCTCTCTCAAATCTATTTCAATTAACGTTGCAATCAGTTGATGGTGTAAGTCGCCGAGCTAACCGCGCTGGGTGAAGAATACCCTGGAGCTACCGCGATAGCCTTGATCGTCGAGGAGATCGAAACCGTAATATCCTGCAAAGCCCCTGTGTCCTGTGGCGACATTGGCTGCGGTTTCACCGGGTACTCCATCGTCGTTCCCGTCGGTGGATACGTCGGCGTCGATCCGTCGGTGGTGTAGTAGAACGTCGCCCACGGATACGTTGTCGTATTGAACGTAACCGCCGTCGCCGCGCTATATGTCCCGGCCGAAGGCGCAAACGTCGGCGCAGCTACAACCGATCCAGGAACAACAACTGTGATCGGTGTGCTTGTAGTCACGCCATACCCTTCTCCCGCTCCGTTGTCTCCATATTGATTCACTGAATACAACGTATAGGTTTGGGTTGCCGTGGGACTAATCGTTATGCTTCCGCCGCCGGCCTTCACCGGTCCGATCATGTCGATGTAGTCGTAGGAATCGCCGCTCACGCTGTAAGTAAACGTGACCGGAGTTCCCGCCGATACGGTTTGATCCGATACCGAGAAGCTATTGATCGTCGGCGCCGAGCCTGTTGGGGCCGTCACAGAATCGTAACCGGGGTATTCGGGTGTCATCTGGATAACCGTGAAGTCAGACGACGGAATACCCGCCAGGTTCTCCAGGTCACTGTCGTCCCAGCGCGAATCGGTGGCGCCCTGGATATACAAGTAGCCGCCGTTGTCCGCCATGATCAATCCGTACTGCTTGAACGCAGTCAGGATCGTCTGGTTGATCGTGGAGTAGCTGGAGATGTCGAACGTCGAATTCAGGCGAATCCGCATCCCCTCCACCACCGGTGCGCCATACGTAGTACCCGCCGCATGGCTGGCCGGCTCCACAAAGTACCCGCCGTTGCCGTCGTTCTTTGATTGCTGCATGGTATAGCGAATGGCGTGCTTGATCGTCCCTGAAGCCGCTTCGTCGTACTTCAGCAAGCCGGCCATCACTGACAATCCGGCCGCATCCGTCGAAGTCCAGCCCCACGGCCGATAGTTGCCGTTCGCCATATCCCAGATCGCTTCTTCCGAGGCATTGTAAAGCCCGTTGCAGTAATTTGTGTTGAAGGTCTCATAGTCGATGCATCCGTTGCGGTCAAGCACGTTGGTATGAGCATCGCCCTGGTAAGTATCCGGCCAGCCCGAGCAAGCGGCATAATCGCCTTCAATCGGAACGTTGGCAGGATACGGCGCCACAACCACATCGCTGTTATTTGCATAGTCGATGATGTTAAGGGCTACCCTGGGCGTCGTGCCGGAGTCGACGATCATGAACGGTATACCGCCGTCTCCAGGCGAAGACCCAAAGTTCACGTGTGTGCTTTCACCGGCAAATCCTGCCGTGGTCTGAATCGCCGCATTATTCGGATCAACTGCCGCGTTGGCGATGTTGGTGTTCCATTGGGACACCAGGCCGGTCGTCGCGTTTTGGAACGGAACAAACCCGTTCAAATTGGCTGTTCCGGCAACGGATGTGCCCAGCGACATGCCGTCGCATTGTCCTGTCGCAGTGTTGATGGTGTAAACCGCCGAGGCCACGCCGCTCTGTTTGTATCCGCTCGCCGTCGCAATTGCCTCAATCGTCTCCGTTGCGGTAACACTGATCGCGCTCGTGTACCTGGTTGAGTTGGTCGTTGGCGTGCTCCCGTTGGTCGTGTAGTAAATCGTCGCGCCTGAAGTCGCGTCGCTCAAGGTTACCGTCTGCGAAGTGTCATAATCTCCACCAGCTGGACTGAAACTCGGCCCCGCTGCCTGTGCCTCGCCGATGGTGTATGTCGCCACGCCCGTAGCGCTCAGCGAATAGCCGGGTGCAATGGCGACGGCCTGTATCGTCTCCCAAACCGATACGTTGATCGGCGAGCTATACACTGCCGAGTTGGTCGTGGGTGTGAAGCCATTGGTGGTGTAGTAGATCGTCGCCCCGGAGGTCGCATCGCTGATCGTCACGTTTTGCGCCGAGGAATACGATCCCGCCGCCGGGCTGAAGCCAGGAGTGGCTGCAGACGGCGTGATGGTATACGTCGCCGATGCCACTGCGCTGTTGGCAAAGCCGCTCGCTACTGCAAGCGCCTCAACCGTCTGCGTAACCGACACGTTGAAGGGACCGGTGTATAGAGTCGAATTCGTCGTCGGCGTAGTTCCGTTCGTTGTGTAGTAGATCGATGATCCCGAGGTCCAATCGCTGATGGTTATCGACTGTGGATAGATATATGTCCCGGGCGCCGGACTGAAGGTCGGCGTCGATACGGTCGGCGTTCCCGTCGTCTCCAGGGCCACAATAACATCCACATCGGCGTCATTGAGATTCGAAGTCGCCGTTGCCGTCTGAACTCCCGTGGCAACCACAACTGAGTCTTCTGAGAAAGCGCTGTCACCGCCGTCGTTCGACAGTTGAGCGTCTCCATATCCCGGCCCAACAGTAATGTTCGCTCCATTCGCGTTGTCGGTGAAGAAAGCGAACACATAATCGACGGCATTCGAGGTTGCCGCCGAGGTCGAGACAGTCTGCGCTGTGCTGGTCAATGTGTTATTGCCGGTTTTGTCCACCGTCGTCGTAATCCCCTGCACCTCGTAGATATCGCAGTGGAGGTTGTTACTGGCGTCGTTGTCGTTGCACGTCACGGTGTCGGCTCCGGAGGTCTTGTTGGTAGCCGCGTATACTGCGGCCACTGAGTCTCCTGAGGTGCCCGCGGTCACGAGCAGCGTAAACGTGTTGCCGATCGTGTCCGTTGGCGCACTGAGCGTTTCCGCGTCGTAGGTGCTCTCAGCCACTATCAGCACGTCCCCTGAGGTCACGTTGTTGTTAAACGATACCGCCAGCGCATTGCTGTCTTCGCTCGATCCGTTATTGCTCTGAACCGTCATAATCGGCGTGCCCGGCGAGCCAATTGTGTACACCGCCTCACCCACTGCGCTGGTTGTCTCCCCGCTGTGCGTGGCGATTGCCTCCAGCGTTTGGCTGACTGAGACGCTCACCGGCGCCGTATAGTGCGTGGAAGCCGTCGTTGGCGTCGTTCCGTTGGTGGTGTAATAAATGTTCGCGCCTGAAGTCGAATCGCTGATGGTTACCGTCTGTCCCGAAGAATAGTTGCCGCCGCCGGGGCTGAAGGTCGGCGTAGCTACCTGGATGGTATAAACTGCCGAGCCCACCGCGCTGTTGGTATCGCCCGCGTGCGTTGCCAGTGCCTTCAGCGTCTCTGTTTCTGACACAGTGATCGCACCGGAATAAAGCGTCGAAGCCGTCGTGGGCGTACTACCGTTCGTGGTGTAGTAAATCGACGCGCCCGAGGTCGTATCGCTGATCGTCACCGTCTGTGTCGCGGTGTATGTTCCGGCGCCCGGGCTGAAGGTCGGCGTAGCGACCTTGATGGTGTACTTTGCCGATCCCACCGAGCTGTTCGTATCGCCGCTGTGCGTGCCGATAGCCTTCAGCGTCTCCGTCTCAGAGACAGTGATCGCACTCGAATAAACCGCTGAGTTGGTCGTCGGCGTGCTTCCGTTGGTGGTGTAGTAAATCGTTGCCCCCGAGGTCGAATCGCTGATGGATACCATCTGCGTCGAGGTGTAGGTTCCAGCCGCCGGGCTGAAGGTCGGGGTTGCCACCTGTGTGGCTGATGCTGGAGTGCCGCTCGCAAGGCATGCGAGGCAGAAGACAACGCTGAAAAAACTCAGCACATTTGAGTGAAGGCGTGATATCACCCAACCGAAGGAGAACCGACTGGTTACCATATCAAGCTCCTTTTCTCTGACCCCGGCGCCCCAGGCCGTCGGTAAGTCACACGAAATAATTCTCTTGGGAGGAACATTAACGCCGTTATTTGTTCACAGGCAAGTGAATTTTTGTGTAGGAATTAAAACGAAAGTTCAGTCACCTAAGTAATACTGACCCCGTAATTAGTCAGGCATTAATTGGATAGTTAACAGAGACTTTTTGACTCAGCCGCCCCTTAGACGGGAAGGTTGGGCTCCCAGTAGAATTGAAGGTAGTGGCTGTAGCGTGGCAACGAACGCATCGAGATTTGCCGCGGGATGCAGCCGCGAATAGACTCAGGAGTCCTGCCATTATTCCGTTACATTTCCCCCCCATTTGCCGCTTTGCTTCTGCCCGTCATATTTGCACAATCATCGCTCTTGCAGTGTTGTTCGTAGCTGTTGATCCCGTGGCCGGCGCGCGCAACACTGAGCGCCACAGGCATTATCATCTCTACGCTACGAGGCACATGCTTTCGAACGTAGGCTTGCCTGGGATGGGTTTCATATCGGACGGCGACGTGCCTGAGGATGGCCAGAGGTATGAGCTCAAGCTCGCGAGGCGGGGTGGCGAGATCATCGACGTCATTTACAGGGTGGGCGACACATATGTCCCCGACGCTCTCGATAAGCTCAGCGAATTTCTGCGCGACAGCCACAACGATGAGGTCAAGAGCTACGATCCCCGTACCTTCGACCTGCTCCACACCATGCTTGCCAGGCTGAATCGATCGAGCAGCGTAATCGAGGTCCTGTGCGGCTACCGAACAAAGGAGACCAACGATGCTCTGCGTGAAAATAGAGCCACCAACGCAGCTGAGCATTCCCAGCATATCGAAGCGAATGCGCTCGATATCCGGGTTCCTGGCATTCCAGCGATGCAGTTGCGAGACGCTGCGCTTTCACTCGACGCCGGTGGCGTGGGGTACTACCCTGAAGGTCAATTCATCCATATAGACACGGGCCCCGTGCGGGAGTGGACCTTTGCACCGCGCCGCGCCGTACACACTCGCCGCCGCCACCGCGCCTGACCCAGCGCTTTCGCCTGTGAAGGCAGACGATAAATCAGGGCTTGCGAGGCGCCCGGGCGAGCCAATCTACCTCTGCATGATCTTGGGTTGACGCTAGCAGGTGGAGGCGCGTTTCCACTCTCACTCGCCTTGATTTTTAGGGTTCGGTAGTTTGAGCTACAGTCAGTGGAGCCCGAAATAAAGGAAAGTCTCGAATGAGTTCCTCGGCTACAAGAGGCTTGCTGAGGTAGTAACCCTGAAAGCTGTCGCAATGCTGCTCAAGGAGGAACGAAAGCTGTTCCGCCGTCTCAACCCCTTCTGCGATCACCTTCAGATTAAGACTCCTTGCCAAACTGATGATCGCAGTTACAATCGAGGCGTCGTCGCTATTCACGGTGAGGTTTTTGATGAACGATTTGTCGATTTTGAGACTGGTCACAGGGAACTGCCTCAGATAGCTCAGACTCGAGTATCCGGTTCCAAAATCATCGATTGTCAGGTCGACTCCCATTGACCTGATTTCCTTGAGAACCCCGAAAACGACATCCTCGTTTGAGAGCAGAAGTCCTTCCGTAAGCTCCAATTCCAAATACTCAGGAGCAAGCCCTGTTTGGTGAAGTACCTGTCGAATCAAATCGCAGAAGCCATCCTCACGAAACTGTATTGCTGATACGTTGATCGCGACGGGCAGAGCCGGCAGCCCTTGTTCCTGCCATTTCCGGGCCTGCTCGCATGCCGTCTTCATCACCCATTCGCCAACTGGAATGATCAGGCCGCTGTTCTCGCAGGCTCGGATGAATTTGTCGGTCGGCATTGAGATCAAGTCGGCATGATCCCATCGCAGCAAAGCTTCAATCCCGGAGATACATCCGGTGGCGATATTCATTTGTGGTTGATACACAAGATAAAATTCCTGCCGCTCCAGGGCCAAACGCAGGCGGTTCTCAAGGCTCAGCCGGCGCACCACAACCTCGTTCATTTCCTCCTCGAAAAACCGGATCCGATTCCTGCCCGCTTCTTTGGCGGTGTACATTGCAGCATCAGCGAACTTGATCAGCGTTTCAGTATCTTCTCCATGCTTCGGAAACAGGCTGACTCCGATGCTGCAAGTCACATTCAAAAGCACACCATCGTTTACGAAACTCGCTCCCACTGCTTTGAGGATGCGTTCCGCGATCTGCCTCGCGTCCAATTCTGCTTCCAAACTGGCGAGAACAACGAGGAATTCATCGCCGCCAAGTCTTGCAACTGTGTCCTGATCGCGAATCAACTCCTGCAATCTTCGCGCGACCTCCTTGAGAAGCAGGTCCCCTACCGAGTGGCCCAGCGAATCATTGATTACCTTGAACTCATCCAGATCGATAAACAGTAACGCGACTTTTCTGCCCCGATCGCGTGCCGCCGAAAGCGCCGCCCCCAGGCGCTCAAGCAGAAGAGTTCGGTTCGGTAAACCCGTCAGCGAGTCATAAAACGCGAGGGCTCGAACCTGTTTGTCCGCGCTCGCCTGCACTGCCAGCATGCGCCGGGAGACAATGATCGCCAGAAAGACCAGCGCGAGAGCAAAAACTGCTTGGACGAAACACAGGCAGAGAGCCAGGAAATGCATTCCATCGTTCAAATGCTCAGCGAAGTCCTGCGCCATTCTTGAAAGAGAGAGATCAATCTGCAGCACCTCTCCTCTTAATCTCATCGTTTCAGCGTCATTCCTGACGTGCTGCAATTCGTCGGCAATAGCGATTAGCCGTAAGGTGTACTGGTCGCTGTCACGCCAGATTTGAATGGCTTTCTCTACTTCTGTATTCCATGGAGCAATGTCATAAAAGACAATCGCCGTCGGGACGTCTGTCGGCCGGTTCCTTCCCTTTATCAGTCCATCGGCAATAATGGAGTACGTTTGCCGCCTGGTGTCCAGCTCTCGTCGAGCTTGCATATCGCCCACAAGGACTGCCATCTCAGATCGAAAACAGTGAAGGTCATCACTGGCCCCTGAATCGGAATAGCTGAGCAGGCAAAATGTGGCACGCTTCTGCGCGCTTGCCCACAGATTTTCTCCGATGAGGAAAACTCGGGCGCTGTCCAGAAATTTCAATTCCCAAAGGGAGAGACCGGCTAGCAAGGAAAGAACGACAACAAAAAGCGCAATCGTTCGTTGATTGGCCGTAAGGAATCTTCGTTGCCATTTCATTCTGGGGCCCAATCCTCTGCGATGCGCGCTAACGGCCAAGCTTATAATGACGGGCAAGACAGAGCAAAAGCTATAGCACCTCTGTGTAAGCTATTAAATCCGTTGAGCTATCTACCGTCCTGAGAGTCCCGGAAGCGAAATCCGAAATAATAGAGTGCATCCCAGCTCCCACCGTGATCATAACAGCGGAAGTGACCTTCAGCGACTGGGCGATCGCGTACCGCACAGTGAAGAAGAGACCAAATTCGGCTGCGAACCCTTTCAGCCGCCAAACGATTATCCCTTCTATTCTTGCGGCGAGAATGAACGTTGAAAGGGTCATGACTGCCCCTTTCAACGGGGAAAAAGTCGCCGGGGTAGGAATCACGAAGCTTGTTGGCAACATGGGAACACCGTAGCTTATTGATCAAGGCGGCTCACCTCGAGTGCTTGACCAAGGATTGAATCCGAACACAAGCGACGCAGCCGCAGCGTTCTCATCTGCGCGGGCTGGTGGTCCGCATGGTGGATGACCGTTCTCCCTCGTTGAGCCACGACTTCAGATTGAATGCGTAGATGCAAATGCAGAACAAGTTTGCCGGGATGAAGCCAAACTGTGACGTGTGAACTGCAATGGCGCAAACGACCAGGCTGTTCACGCCCGAGACGACAAGTCCGGACCA
>CAWIVA010000049.1:0-34253 GCA_963839225.1 uncultured Acidobacteriaceae bacterium | reverse complement strand
TGTGTTATCATTACGTTAAACCAGTTCCGTATTGCTATCGGGTTCTGCTCGTGCAGCGCGCGGACGCGCGCCAGCACCGCCAGGCGTTCCTTGTAGTGCGGGTCGCTCTCGCCTTTGGTGAGGCGCAGCTCGGTCGTCTCGACGAGCAGATCCTCGAGCGAGGGCAGGAACTCGTGCAGCGGCGAGATCGAGCAGCCGGATCGTGACCGGGTAGCCCGCCATCGCGGCGAGGATGCCCTTGAAGTCTTCCTTCTGGAAGGGCAGGAGGCTTGCTCAGCGCTTTGGCCCGCGCTTCCGGCGTGTCGGCGAGGATCATGCCCTGCACGACCGGGAGGCGCTCCTCACCGAAGAACATGTGCTCGGTGCGTAAACCTACCTTGCGCGGGATGCCCAGTCCTCACCCCAAATGAGGCAAACCAAGGCCAGTATCGCGCTTGACAGATTCGGGGCTTTCTCCATGAAATCAAGTTGTCCAACACAACAAATACCGACCAATTCATGACGATTGCACGCACGAGTGTCAACTAAAGCTCAATGAACGCAGGAAGTGACCGAGCACAGCGAATACCAAGTTGCCCTCCTAACTTGACATGAATGGCAATAGATAGTACAAGTTTAGGCGTATCGATAGCGATACCGATAGCGACGCCGGTATCGTATTTTATGAATCGACTCCATCCCTACAACGCGTGCAAATCGAAATCGCATGACTCCTTGTGCGCTTGCGCAGGAGAACAAGGGATGGTTTCTCGGGATTGCGGGGCTGCTCGACCACCCGCGGCGTTTGCATCAACGGTGTGCATTCGTCGGCCATTCTCTTGGCCCGCGATTCCTTCCAATCCAGTCGCACGATGCGGAATTCGTCGACCAGCAATGCTCAGCATTTCGCGCACTGCCTAACGTTATGAGAGTACAGGCGGGTTGGCAACATCCGAGGCCGGCCGGATTATGAGAATTATGGGAAGGCCGATGTGAGCGCAAGCGTGAGTTTTTTGGCTGCGGATCTGGGCGCATCGAGCGGTCGACTGATGGACTGCTCCTGGAATGGCAGCCGGTTCAAACTGCAGGAGGTCCATCGCTTTCCCAACAGTGGCGTGCGCTTCGGCTCCAACTTGTATTGGGACGTCTTGAGAATCTGGTCCGAGATTCAGACCGGTTTGAAGAAATTCAATTTGAACCGAAAGCAGAATTCCCGTTGGAATCGGCGTGGATGCATGGGGTGTCGACTATTGTCTATTGGACGCCGATGATCGCCTGTTGGGGAATCCCTATCACTATCGAGACGCTCGCACGAAGGGACTTCCGGACGCGCTTCAATCTGTTGTAAATGCCCAAGATCTGTTCAGCGCCACGGGCGTACAGACTATGGAGATTAACACCAGCTTTCAGCTCGCCAGCATGGCGCTCCATCGGGACTCCCAACTTCTCTCCGCGGAGACTCTTCTGATGGTTCCGGACCTTTTTCAATTCCTGCTCAGCGGCCAAAAGACGGCAGAGTACACAGAGGCGACGACGACACAACTCTACGATCCGCGCGTGCGTTGCTGGTCGCGAGAGATACTACGCAAACTTGAACTGCCATCGCAAATTCTTCAGCAGGTTGTCCTCCCCGGCACAGTGCTCGGAAACCTCTTACCCGCCATTCGAACCGAATGCGGCTTTTCGAGCGCATTTCCCTCCATCGCCGTGGCCTCGCACGACACAGCAAGCGCGGTAGCAGCCATCCCCGACCTAGACGATAGCAGTGTTTTTCTGAGCAGCGGAACCTGGAGCCTGATCGGAGTCGCGGTGAGCGAACCCGATTTCTCCGCGGGGTCTTTTCACCTGGGTTTTACAAATGAGGGGTCGGCGGACGGCGGTGTCCTCCTCCTCAGGAATCTGACTGGCCTGTGGATTCTTCAGGAGTGTGTTCGCATATGGGGTTTAGCTGGGGCACATTACTCATGGGCCGAATTGGAAGAGGCAGCATCGATGACATCCCGCTTTCGTTTTTTCATCGATCCATCGACAAACGAATTGCAATCGCCGCCGGACATGTGCGCGGCTGTCAGGCTCTATTGTGCGCGGAGTCAGCAGGTTATCCCAATATCAGCCGGTGAAATAGCTCGTTGTATTTTCGAGAGCTTGAGTTTTGCTTATCGTGAAGTGATTGAAGACCTTGAGCGCATCGTGGGCAGGCGTCTCGCCACGATTCGCATTGTCGGCGGCGGATGCCTGAACCAATTTTTTATGCCAAATGATCGCGGACGCATGTGGACGCAACCTGATCGCGGGGCCGGTGGAAGCCGCCGCGCTCGGCAGTGGAATCGTTCAGGCGGTGGCTATCGGACACCTGAAGAATCTTGCTGAAGGGCGGGCCGCTCTAAAGGAGTCCGTGCAATATCAGTTGTATTCTCCTGCGCAAGGTTCTGCATGGGAGGAGGGATTCAGTCGTTACAAATCTGTCGTCGCTCACGGCCAAAACCGCGGCAGTTTAGCCGTGGAGGCTTGAAGTTTATGGAGAACAGCGAACCAAGAACAGCGAGGAAAATAGTATGTCATTGTACGTAATTCCTGAAGTGCTAAGCCCTGCGCCTGTTGGCTCCAATGAGGTTCTTCTGGTTGCGAACGGCGATTTGCGCCAGTCTGCAAACGAGGTTTGTTGGCCTGCCCAGGCGGCGCTTGAACAGATGCTGACGAATGCCTTCCTTGAAGAGGGAATCCAGCTCCGTAGAGCGCATCCTTACAATCCTAGCTTGAAGCATGGCTTCATCTCAGGCCAACGCATGGGCATGAACGTCTTCGAACATATCCATCCGGATTCCCCGATCGTCGTGGCCGAGGCGGTCTGGCAGTACAGCGGTCACTTGCTGGCGGGGCTTGTCTCACATCGCGGCCCAATCCTAACGGTCGCCAATTGGTCCGGGCAGTGGCCTGGTCTGGTCGGAATGTTGAATCTGAACGGTTGCCTTCGCAAAGCCGGGATTCCGTTTAGCGCCCTTTGGAGCAAGGATTTCAAGGATACTTTTTTCAAAGACGGTTTGCGATGCTGGATCAAAGATAAGGTTATCGTTCACGACTCCTCGCACGTGCATGATTTTGTCCCAGCGAGGGCAGGCAATGCCGAGCAGACCCTTGGAGTCGCATTAGCTAAACAACTGCGGCATCGAAAGGCAATCCTGGGGGTCTTCGATGAAGGTTGCATGGGCATGATGAATGCGATCATTGAAGACTCCCTGATAAATCCGGCTGGAATCTATAAGGAGCGGCTAAGTCAGTCGGCCCTTTACGCTGCCGTGCTGGAGGTTGCCGCAGACGAGGCTCAAAAGGTCCGCGACTGGCTGAACGCGAGTGGGATGCGGTTTGATACTGGGATTGATCAAGCCGAAAACCTGACCGATGCGCAGGTCCTCGATCAATGCAGGATATATATCGCGGCGCTTCGCATTGCGGATGAGTTTGGCTGTGACGCTATTGGCATCCAATATCAGCAGGGCCTCAAAGACCTGGTACCGGCCTCCGACCTGGCGGAGGGACTGCTCAATAACGTTGAGCGTCCGCCCGCCTACAGTCGCGATGGCCGCGAACTCTATGCTGGGAAACCGCTGCCGCACTTCAATGAAGTCGATGAGTGCGCAGGCGTAGATGCAGTGGTAACCAACCGTGTGTGGACGGCAATGGGGCTGGACCCAGCGACAACGCTGCATGACGTGCGGTGGGGTGAGCAAGACACAGCCGATGGCTTCGACGAGTTCGTCTGGCTCCTCCAGATTTCCGGAGCTGTACCGGCTTCGCATTTGGTGGGGGGATATCGGGGAGCTGTGAGCGAGAGGCAGCCGTCGATGTATTTCCGTCTTGGCGGTGGAACGCTGAAAGGTGTCTGCAAGCCTGGTGCGGTGGTATGGAGTCGCGTGTTCGTAGAGCATGGCTGCTTAAGAGTGGACTTGGGGCGCGCTACAGCGATTTCGCTGCCCGAAGATGAGACGCACCGCCGATGGGCAGAAGCCACCCCGCAATGGCCCGTCATGCATGTGCTTCTGCATGGCATCGATCAGAACCAGTTCATGGCACGCCATCCGTCGAACCACGTCAATGTAGCCTACGCGCCCTCGGCCGAAATTGCCGATCGAGCATTGACTGTAAAGGCCATCATGTTTCATGAGATGGGGATTGAGGTGCATCTTTGCGGGGTCCAACTGTAACGAGAAGGTCAGTGTCCCGAAAGGTACTGGGCTCTGCGGACGGGCAACTCCACTGGTCCCATCCCGGGGATGGGCCTTTTCTCTGACCTGATAATCGGAGGTACGATTTTTTGTGTTGCTTAATGTTGCGATTTCCCTTCGATCCCAGTCAGAATCTATTCGATCGACTTACCATACCACTTGGCAATTCGCTAAAGCACCGCAGCCCACGTTCCTTCTTTCCCCTATCGTTCGCACATATTGGCAAAGCTAGCGTTGCGCTGGGGCTGGTTGCTGGCGGTCCTTGGTAACTTCGGGCCGCAGCCGTCAGAATCGCCCCAAAAAACTACATAGAGTCGAAAGGCGTTCATCATAAAGCATCGCAGGGAGGAGACAGCGCGCCAGCGTAAATCTATCGAATCCAATTCATGCATTCCGGCCGGTTATCACAGTGCCTTGACGCGGTATAAGACGACTCCATGCGACGGGACAATAGCATTAATGTTGCCGCCCGTCCTCTTCATTTCGCCAGTCCACAGGTTGTGTGCAGAATAGCCGCGTTCACTCCCTGGGAGGCCCACGGCAGACGCTTTTACCGAGATTTTTTCCGCCATTCCACCGGTATTGAACAAACCAACGATCGCCTCTCCGTTTGTTTCCATCTTGGCGAACACCTGCTGGTTACCGGTATTGACAACCCTTTTCGCGGCGATCGAATCCTGGTCAACAGCGAGGACTGCGGTGTTTTTGAGGTATTGCTGTAGATCCACTCGGTCGAGGTTAGTTAGATCGACGCCGAGGATGAGGGGCGCCGATCCAAGGGCCCACAGGCTGATTTGAGTCTGACGCTCGACTGGAGTGAGTCCGGTGTTGCTGCCATTCCCTACCTCGATAGAGTCATAGTCGTTAAACCGCCCCGAACCGGAGTAAGGCTGCCAATCGGCCACAAAGTTGAAGCGTTTGGCAATATCTTTCCAGCTTGTGAGCGGGTAGCTGCTGTCGCCCTTTTCGCATTTATAGCATTCGACGTCGGGTGCGAATTCCCATTGATCAGCGTACTTCATCAATGTCGGCGTGAGAGCCTGTGTAAAGCTCCCTTGCGTGACGTCAAGGACGATTGGCCGCCCGCTTTTCCGAATTGCATTCGACCATGCTTCAACGTCAGCGGCATTGCTGTCCTTCATGCCGTCGATTTTGATGTAATCGACGCCCCATCCCGCGAGCATCCCGACCCACGAATTGATAAACTCCTGCGCTCCGGGCTTGCTGTAATCAATGCCCACCATTCCTTTGCAGTTGTAGTTTTCTTCCTTTATAGACGGTTCCGCAATCTGTGCGGCCTTGTACGGCGTGCCTTCAATCGATGTGTTCTTACTGACTGCCTGACTCGAAATACCTGGGGTAACGTAGATTCCGAACTTCAACCCCAGGCTGTGAATGTAGTCTGCGACTACCTTGATGCCATTTGTATCTCCCTGGGGTGGGAATCTCGATGGGTCTGTCACCCAGCGGCCATAGGAGTCGACGTCGGGACCCTGCGGGCCCGGACACTGGTACCAAAAGTCGTCGAGGTTTACGTAGGTGTAACCGATTTTCTGCAAGCCAGAGTCCTGCATTGCTCGCGCCTGCGCTTCGAGTTTAGCTGCTGTCGGTTCCTTGCGGAGGAAGCTCCAACTACTCCAGCCGAGAAGGGGCGCGCATCGAGACCATTCTTCTCTGTTTTGGCATTCTGTTGGCTGCCCAGAAAGGCCCCGCCTGCGAACACCATGATCACCAGCGCAGCCGCTAACGCATGTGTCAATTTCCTCATAAAATCATTTCTCCCCTTGTTCAACCCCTTCAGACTTGGGTCCGAAAGCGATGTCCTGCACTCTCAGATGAAGACGAAAAGACCGAGAGTACAACTCTTTGAAATGATATCCAATTTGCTTTGTGGTTGTCCCTGCGGCGGGCTGCTCGTT
Organism: uncultured Acidobacteriaceae bacterium; assembly: GCA_963839225.1. Classification (GTDB taxonomy): domain Bacteria; phylum Acidobacteriota; class Terriglobia; order Terriglobales; family Acidobacteriaceae; genus Telmatobacter. The sequence goes on along the minus strand of CAWIVA010000049.1, from coordinate 28,132 downwards.
CGGCGCCCTCTCGAAACCATTCATTCAGCGTCGAAATCGGCGACCATCAAATCCCTTCTCATCTTTCCAGTCATTAGGCCGGTCAAGAGATGATGTCATCCCGCAACGTAGTGAAGGATCTTCTTCTGGCTATCGCTAAGCAATACATTCACAAGAACTTCTTGCCTGACAAACGGACAAAATGGCAGTAAGACCATTCTGAACTTCGCCGACAATGCCGAAGACTTCATGCCCTACCTGCTCGATTTCATACAGCATATTTGTCGAAAAGCGACAAGTTCAGGCATCTGCATGCCATGTCGTAATCAAAATGCGTGCCGTTGTCACGGCAGAGGTCGCGGGTTCGAGCCCCGTCGTACAAGCCAGATTATAAAGGACTTAAGTCCAATCTGGCATGTGACATTAAAGTACAAAATAGTACAACTGCAGAGCGATAAAGAGCGGGCCGCCTTTGCCCGGCCAGAATGGAATGCTCGCCCGCGTATCGGAGATTGCAGTCGAGGTTATCTTGACCGCTGAACTTCTTTACCGAGAGCACGCACTTCAACGATTTCCGTGGCGAGTCAAACGGAAGGCGGAACTCCTGGAGGAACGGCGCAAGCGCAAGCTCGGAGCCGAGCGTGCTCAGCGCGAAAGGCTAAAGAGGATTGAACGGGACCGATCTCTAAACTTCTTGACGATGCGAGGGCGTTTCAGCAGGCCAGCGAGGTAAGGTCATACGTAGCGGCCATCGGTTTCACTCAGGCCAACAAAGTTTCCCATTCAATGGAGGAATTTCAACGATGGAGCGAGTGGGCGCTTGGGCAAGCCGACCGGATAGATCCAGCAATCGGAGGGACATTCTTGGCTGGAATGCAAGGCGATGAGGAGAGCAAAGGGGAATAATATTCCGGAATCTAATTCTGGGTAAGCCATGTGCGTTACGTATTCATCAGCGTCTGCTACGAAGGTACAATCAAAGGTACATTACCAAAGACTCTATGCTCTGTAATGGACTTACAGCTTCCTAGAGTGTCGGAGAATCTCTCGTAACTCTATGATTCTAATAGGCATTGTACTCTGTCACGGCAGAGGTCGCGGGTTCGAGCCCCGTCGTCCCCGCCATAAACCAATAGGAATCAATGGTTTATGGATGTGACATCTTCTTTCTCAGGCTGTTGAGGGTGCTGAAGGGTGCTGAGTTGAGCCCCCTTCCAGCAGACCCCTAAAAACCAAGTCCTGAGCTTGCCTCTTTTCCTCACCTACACACTGCTGGTAGATGTCCGCAGTAATCCGGCTATTGGCGTGACGGAGCATCTCCTGCGCAGTCTTGATATCAACTCCCTTTTGCCGCAGCATGGTTGCCAAGCCATGCCTGAAGCTGTGCCATCCGATTCTCTTCTTAACGCCGATCCGATCGAGCGCCGGCCGAATATGACGCTTGAGAACCATATCCGGTGTCAGAGGCTGAGCCCCGTTCTTTGCAATTGATGGGAAGAGAAAGTCATCTTTGGTGCGGTATAGCGCGGCCAATTTCCATCTCCGCAACTCCTCAATGACAAGTGGGTGCAGTGGAACAGGCTTACGGGAAGCCTCTGTCTTGGCGTCACCTTCAATGTTGCGCCAGACGGAGTGCGTTACGTTGGCCTGCATGAGTTCAAAATCTATGTCGCGCCAACGAAGAGCGATAAGCTCTCCGCGGCGCAACCCGGTGGTGCCGTCCAGCATAACCATGACACGCTCGCGGTGAGAGAGTTCAAGCAAGAGTGCCTGAAACTCCTCAGGGGCAAGAATGTCTGGTACGCGAAGGCGTTTGGCGGAGGTTCGAACTGCAGTGATTGGGTTTCTTGAAGCCCATTCATAGCGAATGGCATGGGCATACAGAGCGGACAGCAGGTTGCGGATCTTTGTCCTGGTGCCGGGACTGGCTGGCTGGCCATTGACCTTCTTTAGGTTGCGAAGCCAACCTTCGACTTCGACGCTTTTCATTGCTGAGAGGGCGTGCTGCCCCCACTTCGGAATGATGTGGAGCTTCAAGTAATTCCTGTACCCCTCAGCAGTGGAATGAGCTTTGAGTGGCAACTCAACTTTCCGGTAGTGCGCGATGAGCTGCTCCAGGTTGTATGGGGCGAACGCCGCCCCATCGTTGACATTGACCCTAAGTTGTACAACAGCCTTCTCCGCGTCCTTACGCTTGGGGAACTCAATCACGGTGCCTACGATACGCTTCTTGTAGACACGGTGACCGGCTTCCTCGGCGTAGTAGCGGAACACCCATGTGTCGGGTTGGCTCTTTCGTTTCAGCAAACTCAGGGAACCTCGTTGATACCTTTGCGCTTGCATTCGGATGATCTCCTTTGCACGCGCACTGATGGCTATCACTGAGTCTATATCCCGGTTTGCTGAGGTCAAGGCGACGTTGTTCATCAAGCTGCCAACTTGTTGGTTTTATTTGCCAGCCATTCCTGCAACTCGCTTTCGAAAAAGCGCCAGAACTTGCGCTTTCCCTCCCCAAGTGGATGAGCCAGCAAGTACCCTTGCCTGGCCCATCGTGTAACGGTTTTGACATCTAAACCCAAATAAGCAGCGGCAGCGCTAGGCGTGAAGGGTGCGGTCTGCGAGGTGTTGCGTGTTGGGTTCGTATCGATAGATGTGGCGGGTGCGACAGGGACGGTCACTTTGATTTCGCCTCTCTCTCTTCGACCCACGTTTCCATCGCGCAAACCCCGCTCGACTCATCAAAGCGACTCCCATAAGTTCGAATTGTTACTTGTATGTTGGCGTGCCAGAGAATCTTTGAAAGCGTCAAATAATCCCGTGGATGTTCTTTCAACCATGCGAATGCCACAATGTCACGAAAGAGATGAGGATTGACAGGCCTGCCTCCATGCCGCATTGTCAGCCGAGTGACCAGGTTGTAAACGGTGTTTGATTTCATTGATTTCCCAAGCTTAGTTACGAAGAGGGTTCCCGGGTCACTGGTTTTCAACAGTTGCGGCCGGAATTCAGCCAAGTACTCTTCAAGGGGTTTGATTAGAGGACGTGGAAGAACCGCGTGGATCTCGCGCCCAGTCTTGGTCTCCTTCGGGGTAAAGTGCAACTGCCAGAACTGAGCTTCAGGATTTTTCTGTTCTTCCAACTGAACCCAGAGGGGTTTGTCGATCGTTATGTAGTTTGGAATCTTCGCCTGGAAGAGGTTGGGGGTTGACCCACCGATTCGGCACTCCCTGACGTTTTTCTGCCGCCATGCAAGCACGGTGAACCACTTGATAAGAAGCGCCTCCATCCCCAGCACTGCAACATCTTCCTCGTGATGTTTGTAAGATGAAGGGCTTTCGGCTCGGATCTTTGCGGGAATGGCTTCAATGATCGGGTAATCAAGGTACTTTCTAGCCTTCCGCGTTCTACGTTCTGATTCTGGTTCGATTGGAAGGGACTCGAGGAGAGGCTTGAACCAACCGAGGTTCAAGGATGCGTAGGAAGGATGCTGGCGCATTGCAACCTCAAGGCGTCCGAGATGGGTATGGAGCGTTCCGCCTTTGACACCGCGGTCGTTAATGCACCAAACAATATAATCGGAGACAATCTCCTTGCTCACTAGCTGTGGAAGTGAAGTAATGTCTGACAATCCCTTGATGTTCTCGGCAAAACCGAGGAGATGGCACACTTTTTCTCGAATCCTGTCCGCAGTGACGTGCCGGATCTGACCTCCTTTGGGCCTATCGAGGGAAAACTCTGCAGTCTTCCATTTCACCAGGCTTTCAACCTCGTTTCGCAACTGCTGCGGGAACCGGTCGAGAGGAATTCCGTATTGTGCAACGCGGGTAATTGACACTGGAAGCTTGGCGTTACAATTACAATCCCGGAGTAACCGCCAGAATCTGCCCTTTTTCTTCACCACGAACTTGAGTGAAACGCCGTCCAGAAGGCGCAATTCCGCCCAGGACTCCACGTCTTCAATCGTGACATTGCTTGGAGTCTTCTTGACCTGGGCGAGGTATCGCACAATGTCCGTGCATTTCTTTGCTGGCGCTAGCGCCAGGACCTGCTGCCATTCTTGTGGAGCTGCCTGACCCGGACGCCAGCCAAAATTGCGCGCCATTTTGATCAAGATGTGAACATAATTCACATAAGAGCGAATAGAGTTCTCTGTATTCTTTCTTGTTATCAAATGCCTCCGGAACCTGCCGCGCATTTCGTTCACTTGATCCAATGTGATTTCATCGAAGGTCACATTGAGGAACGTCGCAACGAGGGAAGCAGTTGAGCGCAGCATAGGAAATGACTTCGGTGGATTCTCCCCTAGTATGACCATCAGGTCGGCAAGAGTTCTCGGCACTGAAGTGCGGGCTGCGATGATCTCGGAAGAATCGAGCACTGCGTTAGCAATTGGCGAACCATTCTGAACGGTTGCGAAGCTCATATATGCATTTCCTTTCTCTGGTTGGGTTCGAACCTGCGACCAAAACTGCACATAAAATCCGCATCGCGGCGAGCATTCACGAACTCTTGCGAATTCGTAATCGTGACTCGCGCGATTGGCCCATATACGGAAGATGGAGGAACTCCCCGGCAGGTTAAGCCCTGCGGGGTTTCACTGAGTTGGAAGGGGACGGGCACCTTAGCACGCCCCTTTCCGGCTCGTCACAAGGAAGTCTTCGAGATCCTGTGGGAAGAACTTCCAGCGGCCTGGAAGGTTCCGCGGAGTCAGGCGCCCCGCGGTAATCCAGTTCTGAATGGCGCGAACGCAAACCTTGAAAATCCCGGCAACGTCACGGTTGGTGTACATCGGTTGAAGGGGTAGGTTCTGGATGGCGAGGATCGCCTCCAGTAGCGGATATTGGGCAGTTTGAGGTTCTTTCACTGTGCTCTCCTGTCCGGTCCACCGTCAGGCACACGTCAGGCGTTTGCTCGCACGTGCGTTGCAGTGGGACCGGTCAATTTGCAAACGGGTGTGTCGGGGAGTCTTCCGCAAGTGCGCTGTCAGGGGCAGACGCGACTTGAAGCGATTGGAATAACGACCGAATTCCTGTCCACTGAAGGAAGATTAGGACAGGTACGCGAGTATATGAATAGAGGAAGTGTCTGAGATAGCCAGAAGAAATCCCCGAGACGACAGACCATGGAACACCTAGCAGCCAGGTTCCGAGGTTCCGGATTGACGCACCTTGCGGGCTCGCTGGAGCCAGTCCTCTGTCGCTTCACGCAGGAAAGTCGTGACGTCCTGGTCGTATTCCCGCGCGAGGGCTGTTAATTCTTCGCACCAGGAAACCGGCAGTCGAAGCTGAATCGACTTGGTGGGCTCTTTCTTGCTCCGTTGTAGCGATGCTGGTATCCTCATCGGCTCAGAGGAATTGTCATTTGCGTTTTCGTTCATGGAAATATCCTTTCTTGGGTTGATTTTGCGGTGCAATCACCACTCAGGGCAACACCGGTGATTACCCTGAGTAACACAAGGCCCCGACCAGCAATGGCCGGGGCTTCTTTTCTGTAAGATCGGGGACTGGAATGAGAGTCACTCCGTTACTATTGTCTATCTCAGCGGAGGTAGAATATCAATACATCCGCCAGAACAGCCACGTGAGGTGTAGTTGCCGGTCAAGAGAGCAGTCCGTCACCTATGAATCTGATCAAGTCCAAAAAGCGCGTTGCCGATCACGGGGAGGTATTCACACCTCAGTGGCTGGTCGAAAACATGCTTGACTTGGTCAAGGGCGAGACAGAGCGCATTGACTCTCGATTCCTGGAGACTGCGTGCGGAAGCGGGAATTTTCTTGTTCCCGTCTTGCAGCGCAAACTGGCCGCCGTAGAGACCAAGTTCGGCAAGTCCGACTTTGAGAGGCGGCATTACGCCCTGTTGGCAGTGATGTGCGCCTACGGAATCGAACTCTTGCCGGACAATATCGCTGAGTGCCGCGCCAATATGCTGGAGGTCTTCGCCGAGTATCTGAACCTTGATGAGGGAGACGATCTCTATCGGGCTGCCTCCTACGTCCTGTCTCAGAATCTCGTCCATGGCGACGCGCTGACGATGCTCACCGATGACGGCAAGCCTATCACCTTTGCCGAGTGGGGCTACCTCGGTAAGGGCAAGTTCCAGCGGCGCGATTTCAGCTTGGAGGCCCTGACGCAGATGTCTTCCTACAGCCAGGAAGGGTCGCTCTTCGCCAGTCTCGGCAAGCATGAGATTTTCACTCCGATCAAGGAATATCCGCCGATAACGGCGCGTGAGCTTGCCTGTTTCCCGTTGGAGGATGGCTTGAGGGAGGCTGTATGAACGATCAGGTGAGCTTTACGCTGCGCGGGCGCAACCCGGACGTTCTGACCTGCATCGCCAATCTTTCCAACGACGAGGTATTTACGCCGCCTGAGTTCGCGAACCGGATGCTAGACACGCTTGCGGAAGCCTGGGCAGCGGCAAACAATGGGGCGAACATCTGGGCGGATAGTTCAGTTCGGTTCCTTGATCCATTCACAAAGTCGGGCGTGTTCCTGCGGGAGATCACCAGCCTCCTCACCAAAGGACTGGCGACTGAGATTCCCGACCTCCAGCAGCGCGTAGACCATATCCTGACTCGGCAGGTGTTCGGGATCGGCATAACCCATCTCACCAGCTTGCTGGCAAGGCGAAGTGTGTATTGTTCGAAGCACGCGAACGGCCCCCACTCCATAGCCAAAAGCTTCGCCAGCGAGACAGGCAACATCTGGTTCGAACGGATGGAGCACACTTGGGTAGTGGGCAGGTGCAGGTTCTGCGGAGCAAGCCAGAAAACGTTTGACCGTGGTGAGGAACTCGAAACCCACGCCTATGCCTTCATCCACAGCGAAAACATCAAGACCCGGATAAGCGAGTTATTTGGAGGCGGTATGCAATTCGACGTGATCATTGGAAATCCGCCGTATCAGTTGGACGATGGCGGATTCGGCACCAGCGCCGCGCCTATCTATCAGTTGTTCGTGCAACAAGCTAAAGCGCTCGAACCGCGCTATCTAACCATGGTCATTCCCTCCCGCTGGTTTGCGGGCGGCAAGGGGCTGGACGATTTCCGCGAGTCGATGCTGACCGATAACCGTATGCGTTTGATTGACGACTATCTCAGCGCGGCAGATGTATTTCCAGGGGTGGGACTCAAGGGCGGGGTTTGCTATTTCCTCTGGGATCGGGACAATCCTGGGAAATGCCAGGTCAGCACTCATTTCAAGGACTGGCCTGTCTCGACAAGTACCCGACCGCTTCTTGAAGAGGGAGCGGACATATTCATCCGCTTCAATGAAGGATTATCGATTCTCAAGAAGGTCGCGGCAGTCGAAAATGCAAGGGGAGTAAATTCACTATTGCTGCCCTGAAAACAAGCGATTCGACCTACTGGTTAGTTCAAGAAAGCCGTTCGGGCTGACGACAACGTTCAAAGGCAAGACTACAAAGCGGACGGGTGACATACTGGTCTATCAGAACGGCGGTAAAGGATATGCGCCTAGGAAATCAATTACAACTGGCGCCGAACTTATCGATAAGTGGAAGGTTGTTCGCAGGATATGCTGCTCCGGGCACAGGCAACAAAGACACCTACCCGCACAGAATCATCAGCACACCCTTCGTTGGAGAGCCCGGCTCTATCTCTTCCGAAACTTATCTCTGCATCGGCCCGTTCGATTCAAAGAGCCAGGCTGAGAGCGCCTTGTCCTATCTCTGCTGTCGGCTGACGCGTTTCCTCATACTTCTTCACAAACCATCACAACACGTTACGCGCAAGGTCTACACGTTTGTTCCGAAGCAGAAGTGGACAAAGGAGTGGACGGACGCCGATCTCTACAAGAAGTATGGCCTCACCACCCGCGAAATCGCGTTCATTGAGGGAATTGTGCGCCCTATGGAAATCACCGGCGATTTGTTTGATGATGACACCGCTGACGAAGGTGACGATGAGTAAGACCTATCGAGGAAATTCTCACACCGAAGCCGGAGGCTCGGCCACGCATCTACGGCTACTCGATAGCCGATGAGGCGCACAAGGGACTTCTCAAGGTGGGCCAGACGACGCGCAATGTGAAGCAGCGCGTTGCCGAGCAACTCAAGACCGCCGCCATCAAGAATTACAAGATCGAGCTGGACGAATCCGCCGAGCGGGACGACGGAACCATCTTCAGCGACCACGATGTCCGCGCGGCACTCGCCAGGAAGAAGTTCGCGAAGACCGAACTGGAATGGGTACGCTGTACGGTCAAGGACGTTAAGACTGTACTCACCGAGTTGCGCACGGGGCAACAGTTCACCGGCACGCACCACCAGACTTTTCTGATGCGTCGTGAGCAGATTGAGGCGGTCAACAAAACTTCTGATTATTTCCGGTCGATCTGGGCTGAGAATCAGCAGGCCGTCCCGCGCTTCCTCTGGAACGCGAAGATGCGTTTCGGCAAGACTTTCACAACCTACCAGCTCGCTCAGAAGCTTGGAGCCCGGCGCGTGCTGGTTGTGACCTTTAAACCCGCCGTGGAAGATGCGTGGCAATCGGACATTGAGAATCACGTTGACTTTGAGGACTGGCAGTACCTCTCGCGCCACTCCGACCTTGATCCCACGCAAGCCAGTTCCGACAAGCCGCGTCGTTTACTTCGGCTCCTTTCAGGACCTTCTTGGTCGCGATGAGGCAGGAAACATCAAGTCGAAGAACGAATGGTTGCATACGTGGAACTGGGACTTAGTGGTGTTTGACGAATACCACTTCGGTGCCTGGCGCGACACCGCTAAGGAACTGTTCGAGGGCGAGGACGAGACGGTTGCCAAGAAGGAAGCCAAGCTCGAATACGCCGCCGCGCTGGAGGATGTGAACGAAGACCTAACCATCCTTTCAGAGAAAGAAATCGAGTTCCTGCCGATCACGACAAGAGCCTATCTCTACCTCTCTGGTACACCGTTTAGAGCGCTGGCAACGGGTGAGTTCATTGAAGAACAAATCTTCAATTGGACCTATACCGACGAACAGCGAGCCAAGGAGGATTTCGCCGCTGGGAATCCCGGCAAGTGGAACCCTTATGGTGCGCTGCCGCAGATGCGTCTGCTTACCTACCAGATGCCGGACGAGCTGCTGACGGTCGCGAGCGGCGGGGAGTTCGACGAGTTCGACCTCAATGAGTTCTTTGCGGCGACCGGTTCGGAAGTATTCGCTCAGTTCAAACACAAAAGCGACGTACAAAAGTGGTTAGACATCATCCGAGGCCAGTACGCACCGAAGATCGTGGACGGCCTCAAGGCGGGCTCGCCGCCGCCGTTCCCTTACTCGGATGTGCGACTTCTGCCGTATCTGCAACACTCGTTCTGGTTTCTGCCAAACGTGGCGGCTTGTCACGCAATGGCAAATTTGCTGGCCGAGAAATACAACGTCTTCTGGCACGAGTATGAGGTTGTTGTGGCTGCTGGCGCGTCGGCAGGCATTGGCCTGGATGCTCTGCCTCCAGTGCGCAGGGCCATTGGGAGTGGGTTTGAATCCAAGACCATCACTCTGTCATGCGGCAAGCTCACCACTGGTGTTACTGTGCCGCAGTGGTCTTCGATCCTGATGCTGCGCAATCTAAAGAGCCCTGAAACCTACTTTCAAGCAGCATTCCGAGTGCAGTCTCCCTGGTCCATCATGAACCCGAACGGTGACGACCCGAATGAGGAAGAAATCCTCAAGCCTGCGAGCTTCGTATTTGACTTTGCGCCCACGCGCGCCCTTCGTCAGCTCTCTGAATACGGCATCGGTCTTTCACCAAACGAGATGAATCCGGAAAACGCCGTTAAGGATCTCGTGTCGTTCCTGCCGGTACTGGCCTACAACGGCGCGGTCATGATTCAGATCGATGCTGGCGGCATTCTGGACATCGCGATGGCAGGCACCTCCGCTACGCTGCTGGCGAGAAAATGGGAGAGCGCACTGCTGGTGAACGTGGACAATGACACGCTGCGCCGAGTCCTTGATAACCCAGAGGCAATGGCCGCCGTGGAGCGCATTGAGGGCTGGCGTGCGCTGGGCGACAACATTATCGAGACCATCATCAACAAGAGCGAGAAGGTCAAGGATCTCAAGAACAAGGCGAAGAGTAAGGACCTAACCGAGAAACAGAAGAAGCAACTCACCGAGGAGGAGAAGGAATACAAGTCTAAGCGCAAGCTGGTGCAAGAAAAGCTGATCAAATTCGCGACGCGCATCCCTGCGTTCATGTACCTGACCGATTTTCGCGAGAACACGCTGCAAGACGTGATTACTAAGTTAGAGCCAGACTTGTTTCTGGCCGTCACTGGGCTGACGGTGGAGGACTTCCATCTGCTGGTTCGCCTCAAGGTATTCAATACTGAGCAGATGAATCAGGCGGTGTTCGCGTTTCGTCGCTATGAGGATGCCTCATTGCGGTACACGGGGATCGAAAGCCATGAAGGGCTGTCCCATTATGGGCTCTACGACACTGTGGTAGGAAGAGAGTAATCCGGACATCACTGCCAGTGATCACCGAGATAGTCTGTCACTTTCTGGCGCCGGGATCGCTTCTTGACCTCTGCTTTCTTGAGTTTCGGAGGGTTCGATCAGGGTGCTGAAGGGTGTTTTTGGGTACTTTTGAGCGCTTTCTGAGCCATCAGTGCGCTTTAGAATCACTGGGTTACGAATCGTGATCGTTATGTCACGGCAGAGGTCGCGGGTTCGAGCCCCGTCGTCCCCGCCATTCATTCCAAAGGACTTAGGGGTGTTTGGCGAGTGACATTTAAAGGTACAACAAAGGTACAATAAGGAATTCCGATCCCCGTGTGGGTCGTTTTCAACATGGTTCGAACAGGGGCTCCCGCTTGGCCAGGGCCTCTTTTGCTTTTGGAGCCATCTGTGGTCCCAAGTGGTTCCAGTTTCGAGTGGCAATCATTAGGTCGTTTTCGGGTGACGTCTATGTCCTGGGCGTGCAGCTGCCAAGCGAATTGAGATTTCTTGCCTGCGATTAGATATTCGGCGATTTGTCGCGAAGCCGGCAATCAGGAATCCAAAGGGCCTGCCCGTGGCCATCTCGAATTCTTGTCACACACGTCGAGGAAAGAGGGGCAAAAAGTAAGCCGCCCTGGGGCGGCCTACGAGTGAAGCAAAAAGATGCGAATCTCTTGTTTAGCGGCAGAAACGGCGGCGAGCCGCGCCGGCAAGGGCTACAAGACCGGACCCGAAAAGCAGAAAGCTGCCTGGCTCTGGAGTTGCGGCCACGCTGACAGAGTCGAGTTCAAAATCGCCCGATGGATTGGACGAAGTGAACGCCAGTGTGGTGGAGCTTCCGGATGCATGGACAGCGAAGGAATAGAGGGTGTATGCATCCGCGGGGGCGTTGATCTCAGAGAACAACGTCGTTCCGCCAAAAGTTGCTGTGAAGTCGTTGCCGTATCCAAGCGATGGATTGGTGTCGTTCAAGAGAGCGAACTCGACGAAGTACTCTTCGCCGGGGCCGGTGGCAAATGTTTGCGACAAGGTTTCATCCGATGAGGATCCCAGAAAGGCCTCATATGGAAGACCGTTGTAGGGTGTGGGACCGATGGCCAGCGGGTCTCCAGTATCGACTCCATTGAACGGGTCGGAAAGAGCGGTTCCTGACCAACCGGTAAAGTCGCCAGTACCAAAGGCACAGTTTTGAATCAGGTTTGTACCGGCTGAAACGCCGTTACAGGAATCCGCCAAGGCGGCCTGGGCCGTGAGAAGACCCAGAACAAGCAGCGCGGGGATAATTAGAAGCTTACGCATTCGATTTTCCTTTCTGCAAGAGCGGGGGTTTGGCTATCAGGGCCACGCGTTAACAATGTTGGCGGCATTGGCGGTTCCGATGCCGGTTGCGAAGTCCCATCCGACGTTCGTTTCGTAAGCTGGCTCCGCCACCGAATTGGAGGTGGAGAGAATCCCGTATTGGCCACCGTCGATGTAGCAGTCGGTCACAACGCCGGTGTTTTTGGCGGCTTCGCACGCGCCCACGTTATCGCCCAAAGTGACGTCGTTGAAGAGGCAGCTTGAAGCCATGGCATTTCCGAGCGTGGAGTTGCAGGAGGCATTGCCGGATGGACCGTACTCGGCAGCCGCGAGGCTGTAGAGGACGGTGTTGGAGTTGCCCCATCTAGAGCCAGTTTTCTGTGGTTCACAAGCGCCTGGATACCGGCCCAGATGGGGCTGGAGATCGACGTGCCTCCGAATCCTGCCCAGGTGGAGGGATCGGTGGTGCAGGGAGTGAAACCGGAACCGCCCGTGGGGTCCGAGATGCAGACAGCGTAATAGAAGCTCCACACACCGTTTGCCGCAAACAAGGAGACATCTGGGACATCGCGAACGCCGTCGGCCGGATTGCCAACCAGAGTCTGCCAGGCCGGCTTGGCATAGCCGGCACAGGTTCCGCTGGTGATCCCTCTTGCGGCAGGTGTCCCAGTGGCGCAGGCGCTAGGCCCGCCGCTGCCGCCGGCTGCATTCAAGAGCCCGAATTCACTGGCCAGCGCGCCACCCTCGTAGTTACAAAGGCTGTCAACCCCGGTGGTCGGCAGCCCGACGTAGGTGGCGATAAGGATGCCTGCGCAGGAATCGTTCCAGGGAATCTCTGGAACGTAAGACAGCGCCGTTTGGAAGTTAGCCTCGTTGGTGGAGCTGAAGTAGGAGCCGGTCTCACCAAGGAATGCGACTCCAAAGTCGGTGCCACCGACAGAGATGTTGTATGGGGTGGAGGTGAAACCGCTGACGGCGATGCCATGAGTTGATACTCTGCCGCCATCCGACATCGCTGCGTCGTAATCGCCGGAGGAGACAAAGACCGATACGCCCTCCGCAACCGCAGATTGGTAAAGGTTGTTGATATACAGGTTTTCGGCGGCGCCATTAGAGGATTCCGATTCGCCGTAACTGATGCTGACAATGGTTGGAGGATGCGCTTCCTGAAGGAGGTTGGCGAGTGCGAGGAAGCCGCCGAATTGCGTGGTATCGGCGCAAGCCGCGTTTACGAGGGCAGCGTTGGGAGCAGCGGCTGAAGCCCACTCGACATCGATGGCTGCTTCCACGTCATTCTCCGCGTCCACTCGTCAGCGAGACGCCTGGGTTCCCGCAGGTGTTGGTGCCTGTGGGGTTTATCTGGGTGAGCGTTCCATAAGAATAAGCGCGGCTAAGCCCGAGAACCTTGCGGAAAGTGGTCCAATCGCCCGTGCTGTATTGGTTGGTATCCTCGATCAATACAATGGTCTGGTCTTTGCCGGTGATTCCCGCCTTGAAGAGCGGATTGAAGTTGTAAATTTGGGCCAGGTCGGCAGCGCCAAGGTAGTTGTATCCACTGGCGCCAGCTCCGTCTCTATGGACATTGGCCAGCTTGCTTGAGACACGAGGGTGGTTGAGGGCATGAGGCCTAAAGTCGTTGAGCTTTGCGATGCCGGCTACTACCGGAGCCAGGGCGGCCGGAAGAGCGGGGTCGTTCATATTGGCGAAGTGGGCTGCGCCATTGACGCTCAGATTATGGAGGGGGGCGTGGAATGCGGAGCGCACCATGCCAGCGGTTCCAGAAAACTCAATGACCGTCCGGTCGGGGGAGACGGAATTGACTTTGAATCCTTGCGATGCAAGCCACTCTTTAATGGCTGTGATGTCCTGGGGTGCGGGACCGAACTCCTCACCAATCTGCGCATTGGTGAGCCACTTGTGAAAGCTGGCGGCTTGGGGATTATGAAGTTCCGCGATCAACCGATCGAAGGCGGCTTCGTCTTCAGGCGATCGCTGAAGGACCAGTTGCAGGGCATTCATCGGGGTGGCATCGTCCACAGGGCCCCGGTCATTGGCCGCGGTCGCCTCAGGGCGAGTGTTGCCGGCCAAAACGACCAGTTTTGAGTTGTCCACAGCTTCTGTAATCCGAGGGTTATGAGACTCGGCGGGCGCAATCGTGGCAAGACCGAGAGCAAGGATCAGCAATGACGGCGCGTGGATGGAACTAAAGCGAGCACGGCTCATTTATTTTGCGCTCCAATCGGTTCCGTACTTTGCCAGGATTATGCAATTGAAATGCCAAGGGTTAACACCAATAGAAACATCCAGTCACCGTCGGTGCAACGATCCTTTTGCGCAAACAATTGCGTAGTTGATGGAAATTAAGTGCCATTCACAAGTGTGAATTGAAACAGACCGTCGCCGACGGAGCTGGGCGCTCGACGCTCTTTCGGCGGCGACCTCGTTTGTGTGTGATGCGCATCACAGGAGCGGCCCATTTGGACTCGAAAGGTGATAGATACTCAACACTTTTGGGCTATGATGGTGACAACTTTCCAATGAGATTTTTTGGGCCCGGCACGACTCACGCTTCTAATTCTTAGATAAGAAGGGGAGTGCGCCATGATCGAAGCGATCGAGACAGCCTTGGCGATGCCCCTCCTGGAAATAGAAGGATTAACCAGAATTCCAAACCACGGATTGTCCACTTGGCTCCCCCCCGGTGTGCAAGGATACCGGCCAAGGAAGAACCGCATTGAGATGGAGTATCTGATCAGCGGGATCCTAGACCAAGGAGCCTGAAAGATTGGGAACGATCATTGGCATCCTTCGCAGCCGGATTATGCGACAGCTCGCTGCCGTGGTTGCGGTCGTGCTTGCCCTTCTGCTCCGCGTGGCGCTTGCGGAACAATCCATTACATTACCGCCCTACGTCACGTTTTATCCGGTTGTATTTATAGCTGCGCTGCTGGACGGCATGTGGACTGGCATAGTGGCCACGGCACTTTCCGCGCTAATGGCAGACTATTTCCTGCTTGAGCCTGTCGGGCAGTTCGCGATCCACTCAACCTCCGATATTGTTGGCCTGGTTATCTTTTGCATCTCGGGAGTTACGGTCTCCGTCGTCTCGGGACTCTACCAGCGCAGGCGCGAAAGACGGGCAGCGAACAGGATTGACGCAGCTGTTCTGAATGAGCGCGGGAAGGTGGAGGAGGCGGCGGAACTGGCGGAGAACGTCCGCACGGAGCGTCTGCGATTCCTTGCCGTGCTCGAATCGCTGCGCCCGACGAAGAATTCGACGGCTTCGTCCGAGTCCGCATCGATCGATCGGGAACTCGATGGAGCCGCGCTCGAATCCAGGCTGCCGGCACTGGAACAAAGGCGATTCAGAGCTTCGCTTCGTTGGACGGTAGCATTCCCATTCATGGCCGCGCTGATTCTCGCCGGAGCCGCGCTTTGGGCAGCCTACATCTTGAATGCCTCGATGCAATGGGTCGATCGCACGGATCAGGTGATTGGTCAATCCCGGCGCCTGCTTAGATTAACTCTCGATATGGAATCCGGCGAGCGAGGTTTTCTGGTTACGGGCAACGATGTGTTTCTCCAGCCTTATAGGGAAGCCTCGAAGGTGATCGATTCTGAATACCAGAGGTTGTACCTCATGGTAGCTGATAACCCCCTGCAGCAGACCCGCCTCGAAAGGCTGCACAACAATCTTCATCATTGGCAGGGCTACGCCGAACAAATGATCGCGTTGCGACGCGCGGGAGGAGCGTACGCCGCTCTCGATGCGAATCTTGCCGGGAAGGCGGAAATGGATGAGTTCCGCGATCAGTTAGCCGGATTTCAGAGCGTCGAAGAGCATCTTCGCGATGAGCGCAACCAGACAGCGCATCGTGATTGGGGCCTGGTTGCGACGATCTGCATCCTGCTCGGCCTGGGTGTGGGAACGGGGCTCGCAATTTTCACTTTGCGCCGCATGGAAGCGATTGCAGACAGCTTTGAGAAAGCTGGCCGAGCGCTTGAGGAAAGCGAGCGGCGCTGGGTTACGACGCTGGCCAGTATTGGCGATGCCGTGATGGCCGCCGACAAAGAAGGGCTTATCAGCTTCCTCAACCCCGCTGCCGCCGCTCTGACCGGCTGGCAACTCAAGGACGCCTGGGCCAACCGGTTCAGAGGGTCTTCAATATCATCAACGAGCAAACGCGCGCTCCGGCAGAGAACATCCTCTCCCGCGTGCTGAGCGAAGGGCGCGCATTCGAGTTGGCAAATCACACGGCGTTGCTGGCTAAAGACGGCCGGGAGATTCCCATCGCGGACAGTGCCGCGCCGATCCTTGAAAGCGATGGTGCTGTATCCGGCGTAGTGCTTGTTTTCCGCGATGTTACTGAGCGCAGGCGAGCCGAAGAGGCGGTGCGCGAGAGCCAGGCGAAGCTCGAGGCGGCGTTGGCCAGTATGACCGACTCGGTGATTATCACCGACGCCCAGGGCCGATTCGTCGAGTTCAACGAAGCCTTTGCAACGTTTTACAGATTCAAAAGCAAAGAAGAATGTGCGAAGAGCTTCGACGAGTTTACCCGGACCTTCGGGGTCTTTATGGCCAATGGCGAACCTGCGCCGCGCGAAATGTACGCGATTCAGCGGGCGTTGCGGGGCGAGAAGGCGACGAACGTCGAATATATCTTGCGTCGCAGAGACAGCGGCGAGACATGGATCGGAAGCCTGTCTTTCGGTCCCATCCGCGACAAGGACGGCGCGATCGTCGGGTCCGTTGTCACCTCACGCGAAATCACAGAAGCGAAGCGCGTGGAGGAGGAGCGCCAGATTGCGGTTGACTTCCTCGCCATGGTGAATCAGAGCCAGGGAACCAGGGACTTGCTGCAAAGGGCGACGGCCTTCTTTCAGCAGCGATCAGGCTGCGAGGCGGTCGGAATCCGGCTGCGCGAAGGCGAAGACTATCCGTATGTTGAAGCCCGCGGATTTTCCGATGAGTTTGTCCAGGCGGAGAGCCGGCTTTGCGCTCGCTCGGCCTCGGGGAAGGTTTTGAAGGACGGCAGCGGCAATACCGTACTTGAGTGCCTGTGCGGAAACGTCATCCGCGGATGTGTTGAGGTCTCGAAACCCTTCTACACAGAGCATGGGAGTTTCTGGAGCAACAGCACCACGGATCTGATTGCCAGCGCAAAAGAGGGCGATTTACCCTCCAGTGCGCGCAACCGGTGCAATCGTGAGGGGTATGAGTCAGTGGGGCTGTTTCCAATCTACGTTGGCGAAGAGAGATTTGGGCTGCTGCAGTTGGTTGACAGACAGAGAGGCAAATTTTCGGCGCGGAATATCGTTTTGTGGGAGCGGATGGCGGGGCATCTGTCCACCGCGGTTTCAAAATTTCAGGCGGAAGAGGCGCTGCGAAGCAGCCGGGAGCAGCTTCAGGCGATTATCGATGGGGCAGGGGACACAGTGGTGTTCCTGAAGGATGTTGAGGGGCATTTCATTACCGTTAACTCCCGGTTTGAGGAATTGCTGGGCATAAAGCGGGATGAGGTGAAGGGAAAGACCGACTACGACCTCGCGACCAGGGAGCGTGCCGATTGTTACCGCGCTCATGACCGGCAGGTACTAGCGACAGGCCAGCCAATGCAGACAGAAGAAGTGGCGCTGCTTACCGACGGCAAGGAGCATACGTTCCTGGCAAACAAATTTCCGCTTGTCGATGCGGGCGGCAAGCCGTGGGCGGTTTGTGCAATATCGGTCGACATCACCGAGCGCAAGCAGGCCGAACAGGCGCTCATCAACAGCGAGAAAATAGCTTTTGAAAAGAAGCAACTGCAAGCATTGGCGGGACGCCTGCAACAGGCTCGAGAAGAGGAACGCAAAAACGTCGCTCGCGAATTGCACGATCAGATTGGCCAGATTTTGACGGCTATCAAAATGGATTCCGCTTGGATGATGCGGCAGGTGCCGGACTCGGAATCCGATCTCCGCAAAAGATTGACTGAATCGGTTAAGTTGGCCGATGAAGGCGTTCGATCGTTACGCAGGATATGCAGTGGTTTACGGCCGGGGATATTGGATGACCTTGGATTGGCGGCGGCCATCGAATGGCAAGCGAAGGAATTTGCTTCTCGAACTGGGATTCTCTGTCAGGTGTCTGTCCCGCCGGGCGAGCTACAGTTAGACGGCGACCGGGCGACAGCGGTCTTCAGAATATTTCAGGAGTGCCTGACCAACGTATCGCGGCACGCCGAGGCGCGGTCTGTGCTGGGGTCCTTGTCTCGAAAGAATGAAATTCTGCTGCTGGTTGTAGAGGACGATGGAAAGGGCTTCAGTGAATCCGAGGGCGCCGGCTCTCTGGGGATTTTAGGAATGAAAGAAAGGGCCCAGGTTTTCGGTGGCAATGTGCAGGTATCGAGTTCTCCTGGTAAAGGGACGAAAGTAACGGTCCACATACCTCTCGAAGGCGCGGGCGCCGAACCGAGAAGCGATGAACATTCTGATAGCCGATGATCACGCCGTTGTGCGCCGCGGCCTCAAGGAGATTTTGGCCGATGCGCTTCCCGGCGCGCGTTTTTCTGAAGCCGGCAACGGGGACGAGGTGCTCAGCCGCCTTGCCGATTCCGCGACCGGCTTGCTTGTGCTCGATATCAATATGCCGGGACGCAGCGGGCTGGACGTATTGCGGGATGTCAAGAATGCTTATCCCCGGTTGCCGGTTATTGTTCTGAGCATGCAGCCCGAAGATCAGTATGCGCTGCGTTGCCTGCGAGCGGGCGCGGCCGCTTATATCAATAAAGGCAGCGCTCCGGAAGAGTTGGCACAGGCGGCCAGGAAAATCCTCGGCGGCGGCCGCTACGTGAGTCCGCGCCTTGCAGAACAACTGGTTGCCCAGCTCGATCGTCCCGCTCACAAGCCCCTGCATGAGCTGCTCTCAGACCGGGAACTGGAGGTGATGAGAATGATCGCGTCCGGGGTGCCGTTGAAGGAAATTGCCGGCCGGCTTAACGTCAGCGTAAAAACTATCAGCACCTACCGAAGCCGCATCATGGAAAAGATGGAGATGACGAGCAATGCGGAGATGACCCGCTATGCAATCACACACCAGATGATCGATTAAATCGACCGGCCATTGTAGGAAATATCCCACATAAAAACCGGCTAATGCTGACTGTAAGTTAGTTTTAACTCCAGTATATTTCTCAATAGCGCAACAGCTCCGGTTATTCGGGATATTCCAAGAATACCGAAAACGCCGGTGGCTGCCTGCTTCGATGCGCGGTATCAGAAGATGCGCAAGGCCGAGAGACGGTTCAAGGCCTTCGCGATGGTTGGCTCAAGATGTTTCCCCTTTCCTGCGTGGCGCCGAAGCGGCAATGGTGATATTGTCGCTTCGGCGCTTTTGCTGTTTTGGATGCCGAATTGATATGCCTACAAAAGCGTGAACAACTATGCAGATTCTGATTGCGGACGATCACACCGAAGTTCGTCGCAGACTTAGAGAGATTCTGACTGATGCGCTTCCCGAAGCAAATGTTTCCGAGGCCGGAAGCGGGGATGAGGTGCTCAGCCTTCTGGCCATATCTGAATATGCGCTCCTGACGCTCGATATCAATATGCCTGGCAGCAGCGGGCTGGATGTGCTCAGGGATGTCAAGCGTGCTTACCCGCAATTACCGGTGATCATGGTGAGCGTCCAGCCGGAAGACCAGTATGCAACGCGCTGTTTGCAGGCCGGCGCAGACGCATATTTCAACAAAAACCGCGCTCCCGAAGAGTTGGGGTTGACGGCGAAGAAGGTCTTGAGCGGCAGGAACTCGGTGAAGAGCGCGCAGCGCGGAATCCGAGGCTGTCGAACTCGAAGAAGTCATTGACAAGTGAGCTGGTTGGCGTAGAGATTAACTTACCGGACGTACAAGAAAAAACTTGCATGAAATCCGACTTTCGTTGATTTCAATGGGCTTCGAATCCTTGTAGTGGACCACAACGAACGCAATGACACCGGGTGCGACCGGATACATGCCTAAGGAAGATGAAACCCGGATCGGGATTCCAGGCAGCGATCAAGGCATAGACATGCTCTTTGACATGACGCTTCTGAACACCACAAGCCGCAAAATGCAGCTGCAATGGTATTCATTTCATATCCAGGGCAAAAAGAAAGGGTACACTTTGTGCACCCTTTCCAGTTAGGACGGAGCAACGCTTAGAAGCTGAAGCGAGCCTGAAAATCTACGGTTCTCGATCCCAGCGCGCCCGTTGCCTGACCAAAGTTCGAACTCGTGATATTGCTCGAGATGTTGGGGCTGAGGTTGGTTATGTTGAAGACGTTGAGCATGTCGGCCTTGATTTCGATGGCGGCGTTGTCGCCCAGAACGCGCATGTTGGGCAAGCCGAAACTCTTGGCGACGGTGATATCGGCATCCCTGTAACGGGGTCCGGGGAAGGAGTTCTTACCGATTCCCGGCGGAGGGATGAAGGTAGTTGTGGACTGCCCAGGACAGTCTGTAATCGCATTGGCATAGTTTGGAACTTCGAAGTAGCTGTCAGCGAATTCATAGTTGGTGATCGTTCCGCCGCACGGACTGGGGATCGGAGCGCCCGTGATCATAGCACCTGGACTGGGGAAGTTGCTTCCAGTTTCAAAGGCAGTGTTGCTGGTGTTCTTACCGCCTCCGCCAAGATAGATGGGCCGCAGGCTCTGGTACCCATAGTTGCAGCTATTGCAGTAGATCTGGTGTGGCGCTGTATAGGTCGGCGTCCACCCATAACCCGTGTGGAAGGTAAAAATTCCGGTGAGCGTCCAACCACCTACGACCTTTTCTCCCCAACTATGGGGGTTGTGAAAGATAATCGGCTGCCAGACGCCAAAGGTCTTGAAGGACCGGTTAATGTCAAAGTCCGACCTGCTATAGGAGTATTTGGTGTCGTACAGGTATGCACTTCGACTATACGGGCCGGAGTCAGTATCCTCGCTGTGGCCCCATGTGAACTGTCCTTCGGCAGAGAAGGAATGGGAGAACTGGTGCTTCAGGTCGGCGATCATCATGTTGTTCATCGACTTACCCTGGCTGCCAAAGGTGTTGATGCCGTTGATAAGAGGATTCAGCGGATCGCCCATGATTTCTCCGAACGCATTGGCGTCGTAGTTGTAGAGGAATGACGGCCAACGCTGCCCGTATAGCCGACGTCCGCGACCACATCGTGACCTAGATCGTATTCAATGTCGAGCGAGTAATGTTCGACGTATTCGGTGGGCATATTGTTGGGAAAGCCGCCCAGGTTAGCGCCGCCAATGGTCGGCAGACCGGCGGAGTTAAACGTCGTAATGGCATTGGGATTTGCCGGGTAGCCGTAGTAATTATGCGGGCTGCTCGAGACCGCGTAGATGATATTCGGGTTGATTTCTGTGGGGCTCTTGCTTGAACCCGGAATACCAACGGTTCCCGGAGGGTTGCCGTCGTCGTTGTTTGCGGTTGCGATCTGCTGGCCGTTATAGTTCAGGCCGAAACCGCCGCGAAGAACCGCCTTGCTCTTGAACATGCCGGGGGCCCAGTTGAATCCAAGCTGCGGCCCAAAGTTCAGCTTTTGCGGAACCCACTCGCCGATACCGGTCTTCAGCGTAATTCCCGTCAATAGGCTGGTGCCGCTGCCGAAAACAAGCACGCCCATGTGGTTGTCCTTATTGGTGAGCGAGCCGAAGTAGGGTAGCGCAGTCCGGCGCTTATGGTCAGGTTGGGGCGGAATTTCCAGTCATCCTGGAAGAAGATTCCCAAGATATTCTCGCGGTTGTCGTTGCGGTAGCCTCCGGGAAATCCGGTGGTTGCTTGAAAGGCGCCGCCTTCCGCCTCCGGAGCGTCGTTCAGGAAGTCCCAGAGATTGTAGAAGGTGTACTGCGGCACACTGATCGGCGCGTTCAAATAGTAAAGCCGGGTGAAATCGAAGCCGAACTTCATGGTTTGCGAGCGTAGAACCTTGGTTGCTACATCTTTGTATCCGTAGGTCCATTGGTCAAGATGAGCCGGATAACCTGGGCCAAACTGGCCGATAGTGATACTACCGATCCCGGAGACAAAGTCCTGGGGCAAGCCGAAGGGAGCCTGAGGATTGCTGGCCAGCTCGTTGTAACGCCACCCGGCGGCGTTGGCGCGGGCTTCATTCAGGAAAGTCGGCGAGAATGTGTGGTTCCAAATGGCTGTGAACGCATCGTTGATCTGCGAGTGATGGAAGATGTCATAGCCCAGTCCGCCGTTGTATCTCGTTGTGTTGGCCGGGACCCAGTAAATTGCAAAGGCCGCGTGATCTTTGCTGGTTACATCGGCATCGAGACGCCCGTTGTATTGTTTGAAATCACTATTGAATGGGCTGCTGGTGAGATATTCAGCTATATCGGCGACGTCTGAAAGTCCGCTGCCAACGCCGGGGCTGGCGCCGTCGATATAAGTGAGGTCCTGGGTGCCCAGTCCAGTTGTGAGAGGGGAGCCGATGTTGATACCACCCCCAGCGACATTCGCGCAATATGCCGGTAAGAGTCCAGCGGTATCGCAGTTCGCGGTGGGGATGATCGTGCCGAGAACGCCTGCCTCAGGGAAATTCAGATATGTTGAGGCAATGCTTCCGGAAGGAGCCAGTGATGCAAGCTGCGAAGTCGGATACCACCCCGTGCCCGTAGAGGTAGTGTTCTGGTTTTGTCCTTCATAGTTGAAGAAGGCAAAGATTTTGTTCTTCCAAATCGGCCCGCCAATGCTGCCGCCAAGCTGATTGTAGCGGTCTGTTGCCCTTAACACTCCAGGTCTGCCAGGTGCAACCGACTGGGGACCGTTCCAACGCTGGAAGGCGTTCAACCCGGGGCGATAGACCTGGAAGAAAAAACTTCCGTGAAGCTGGTTAGTCCCGCTCTTGGATGTGATTTCGGTCATCGCACCCGAGAAGCGGCCATATTCAGCGTCGTACGCATTGCTGACGATCCTGACATTGCCAATCGAATCCTGACTGGGAGTAATGACCGTCGCTCCGCCCCAAACGGCACTTTCTGTGCCGATACCGTCAACGGTGTAGCCGTTGTTTTCAAACTGCTGGCCGTTGGTGTTCGCCGAAGCGCCACTTTCCGTGGCAAAGACGCTGCTCGAAGCTCCGAGGTTGCCGCCGCCGCCAAAGCTGGCGCCGGACTGCGTACCGGGCGCGGCAAATCCGCCTCCTCCAGCATTCTGCGCTCCGTCTGACTGGACACCGGGAGTCAACTCCATGAGATTTAGCACGTTGCGCTGGAAAGTCGGCATGTGCTGGACTTCATTATCTGTGATGGTGCGCCCGTTGTTCGCGGTCTCAGTATCCATAGCTGGCGTGGTAGATGCATTCACGGTAACCGTCTGCGTCACTTCGCCAATTTCCAGTTGGACGTTCAATGAGTTGGCCTGCTCGGGAATCAACTGCAGGTCACTCAGCACTTTTTTCTTGAATCCTTGTCTTTCCACAACCAGATTGAAGTGGTCGGCGGGAAGAGCATTGAAGTTGAAGACGCCGTCTTCGTTGCTGGTTCTGACCGCGGTCTCATTCGTTGCGAGGTTCGTGAGGGTAAGGGTTGCGCCTGGAACAACTGCGCCCGTTGTGTCTGTCACAGTGCCCTGGATGGAAGTCCGGAATTGCGCAAGAGCCGGAGCAGCCAGCAGAACGACCAGCAGAAATGCCGGGGTACACAAGGAGATCCGCGACGAAAACGCCTTGGCGATTCTCCGCATCGGGTTCAAAGGGGATTTTGAATCAATGACTTGCATACTTGTCCTCCAGAAATTAGGCTTGCAGTTCAGATGAACTCGACATGGGGGGTCGGGGACATGCCGGTTCAAGGAATTGAATAGGCGGGGAAGCCACCTGAAACTGCCTTTTGGTTGGATGCCGCCTCTGATAATCGGGTTGCCGGAGGTCGCGTCCTCGGCGGATCATGACGTTCAGAACGGCACAATGCCGGTAGGAAACGACCCTTTATGTAATCGCAAGGAGCGGTAATTGCGGTTTATCATTCACGGGGTTGAAGGCGCTTCGGCAAGGCTTTGTGTCTTGAGCGATTGAACGCTCCAATTGGTGGGAGTTGGCCTGCTGGCCCCGCGGGTTCCGGCGCTGGTGTTATCGAGAAGTTCCTCAAGGGGGTCCGCCGGGGGCGCGGATTTTGCCCCTCGGGTAACAACGCCCTTGAATTCGAGAGCCAATGGATCCGCGAGCGGGGAAGACGTGGTCAACAGCACGTAGGTGTCAGTCCCCAGAGGGTCGCCCACCGGAAATGCGTCTCCCGGCAGGGGAATTTCGCTGAGCCTTCCTTTGTCCGGAGAGGGGAATTGTTCGGAAGGTGCGTTAAATGGCCACAGCAGTGTACCTTTGCCCTGGCAGTCGATGCCGAGAACATAGACCCAGCGAGGCGAGACTGCGGCCTTGGCGTTCCCAACAAGCCACAGTTCGTAATCGCCCTTGTAGGTTTTGCCGCCGTCGCCAAGGTACTTCTCATCCGACTTGCGCCGCAGGGCAAGCCGGTAAGGAAAAGCCGCCTGCCCGCCCAGCGCCGACGAATCCAGATGCAACCAACCATTGAGTCTTGCCAACTGTATCGCGGAATCCGTAAGGGTACTTTCGAGCGGGATTGCTTCGGACGGAACCGGGAAATTCTGGACGACCCAATCCGTGCGCAGAGGGTAGGGCGAGCTGGGCGAACAACCCGCGCCGGTATCCTTCGGCGTTTGAACTTCGGCGTCCATATCATCGCGCTTGAACCATGCATATTCGATTCCAGCGCCGGTGGGCGCGCCCGCGATCACATACATTGCCTGGCTTCGATCCGTGGTGAGCTGAGCCGCGTTGGGGGGTGTGCCTTCAGGCGGCGGCGCCAGCAGACCCTTCACGGACTCCCTGGGCATCGGGGCATCAAACCAGAGGATGCTGTCGAGGGGAAGTTTCTTCAGCGATCCTGAAGATAGCCTGGCGCCAAGGGAGATGGAGTTTTCCTTCTGGACCTGTCCTGCGGCGGTCTTTTTGGAATGCGCGTAAAGCATCCAGTGAGTGCCGTCCCACTCCAGGCGGTGCGTCCAGGGATCGATGGAGGGGTCGGCCACGAATCTGACGTTGGCTGTGCGCAACTGCTTGAGAGCATCCTGAATATCCCCGAGCGCGGGATTCGACGCGCCCGCGTAGAAGTTCAAAGTGGGCCTTTGCGCAGGCACCCATTTGGTCAATTGAACGATATCCTTGGCCTGCACCTTGGCGCCTGCTGGAGAGATCACCGTGGCCCTGGAGCGCGCCAAGCCGACGGAATCCGTTACCTCGAGCACAGCACGCATTCCGTTGGTCTCAGTGAGTTCAGTGAACTCGCTGCCTTTGCCAATGTCGGCGATGACGCCGATATCGAGGACGACGCCCCTGCCATCGGCCGAAACAATCGCAGCCGTGGGCGGTCCGCTGCCCGCCTTTCCCCCAAAGAGCGGCTGCTCCTTGCGGGTGGACGAAGTGTCGACTCAGGTTGCTGATTGGCAGCACCGGGAGCCATCTCCATGGCCACTTGCAACCGCTTGAACACCTCGCTTGCGGGCCGGTCAGCGGGAAGTGCCTGAAGCGCCTCGATGAGCGCATCGGTGAACAGGCCGTGGGGCGGGTTGCTGTTCTGGACGTCAATCGCCGACTGGTCTTTCTGGGCCGCGGAGAGGACCAACACGGGATTGTCCGCACGGATCTCCGGAGGGGTCGCAGTTGCTTCCGCGGGATAAGGATCGTCCGGCATGGGGCGCGGGTCAAAGTCGAAATCACGGGGTACATACGCCGTGCTCTCTGCGCCACGCGCCAACGACCCGGAGTGGCAGGAGTCGAAGATAGCCGTCAGGTGGATGCCGCGGTTGGCGGCTTGATTGAAGATATGACGTAGATCGCGGCTGAAGATGTCGTCCTGACCGAGATACCAGTCGTAAGGCACGATGGTGTTCTGCACCGCCGAGGGGTTTTTGCCGGTGCCGTCGAGGTCGTATTTCTGCCCTGGCGCTTTGGGGTCCGCGCGGAGCGAACCATGCGAGGAGATGAACAGCACCACAGTGTCGCCCGGGCTGGGATCTTTGACCAGATACTGTTGCATCGCCTTGAGGATGGCGTCGCGAGTCGCAGCCTGATCCATGAGAATGTGAATGTGCTGGTCGTCGTTGGGAAAGCCGAATTTCTCGCTGGTGAGTAGCTCGCGCATCGCGGCCACGTCATGAGACGGACCCTTGAGGTCGTGGTAAATCAAAAGCGGCTCATACCGCCCGATCCGGGGAGCGCCGTCGGGCACGGACACGTCATGGCTGGGATGCGAATAGGTGTTGATTCCGATAAGCAGCGCTCTCTTTGTCGGGGCCGGCGGCGAGCCGGCCGGCGCCTGAGCCAGGATTCGGCAGCAAAGCAAAACGCAAAGCACCTTAAGTAGAAGGCGGACTTTGGAAAATTGCACGATTTCACTCCTATTCCGGCAAGATTGATAAGTTGGACAAGAAGGTAAAGAAACAGTAAGCGGAAGTCAAGCAACTTAGCGCGTGCGCAGAGGCGCCTCCTCTGAGTTTGACGGATGAATCGGGGCGGAGGATTAGCATTGCCGGGACAATAACTCCAATCAAGGAACCCAAACTAACAAGGCGACCCCACTGACCGGAATAATACTCGACGGAATGCAACTTCCAAGCTGAAACATCGTCGAACTTAATTGTGAGCACCCTTACATGATCGTTGTATACTCACTGGCAATAGCCTGAGGTGAATTCATGCGAATTCTTGAAAGTATCGCGACGTTAGAGCCATCCATTGCTTCGGCTCGCAGGATGGTTGTTGCACTGGCGCTTGTAGCTCTCTCGGTGGGCTGCTTGGGAGCCCAAACTCAACCGGCCAAGGGGAGCGCTGACGCCTCTTCGGGAGCCACCGGATTCTCGATCGAATCGGAGATGCTGACCTACCGCGCATTGCTGTCCAACAGCGAAGCTATCGCTTGCGACGTTGCCGCCTTTATCAACGGGACCAATGCAGATTTCAAAAGCAGTCCCGGCGGCGCTGTTTGTGATGTGAAGGCGGGCGCCAATAAAGCCACTGTCGTCATTCTCCCCTTCGATTCGAGCGAATTCGCTGACTTCCAGATCTGGCGCGCGGATATGGCAACCATGGACAGGCTTCAAAACAAAGCCGATCAACTTGGCTGCCCCAGTAAGCCGGGTTCGAATTCAAAAGGAGCGACAAAGGCCGTGGCGGCTGCGGCAAGTACCGCGGCAAGCGCCACCCCGGCAGGCCCGGCACTTGCTGTTGCGCAGGGAGTTCTTGCCATGTTGGCCAAGCAAGAATCTACCATGACAGTCGGCGGCACCATTCACGATCAGGCTTTCATGGATGGCGTGGGCCGGGAATTGCAAGAGCTCAGCGTACCGGTGGTCATGCCTTCCGCCTACTCCCCGTACTCATTGACCTCGCTTAAGGAATCGGATTCGCCGTTTCTGAGCAGCCTGGCCAGGACGCTTGGCGCGCGCGGATGCCTCGCAGGTCTTGCGGCAGAGGAAAAGGGGGGTAACCAAACAACAGACGACACCAAAGCTTTCATTACCCAGCGAATGATCTCGGACATCGACGCCTTTCTAGGCACACTCAACGAGAGCGGAGCTGCGGCGCAAAAGGTCGTAAAGGAACGCAAGCCAGGTCCGCGGGCGGCCCCCCGGCGCAAAACACTGATGATACGCAGAGCCCCCAAGTCACTACACTACCGCCTTCGTCGTCACACCTCACGGCTGCACTATTGGCGGACGGTCTGGCAGCCAAGCTTGGCGTCAATCCGGACACCGGCACACTATTGCCTGAAAGATGAAGCGTCCCTCCATATCCTGCTGATGACGGCGCTGGAATCCGGAGGCTCCGTAACCAGATCCAGCAACGTTTTCGGCACCAAGGTTTCCTATAGCGGCGGCTCTGTCGGCACCTACGCGCTGTTTTCCATCAGCGGCGACCTGGAATGTTCCGGAAATGTCTACGAGTACGGAGGGCCCATTAAGGGCAAGGATTTCCAGGAACAGCTGCGCGGATACATTCCCGATCCCGCCAAGCAGATGGTCTTTCTGCGTCATAGCTGCCAACTCCAGCGTGCGACCGGGCCGAAGATGCGCGTGCCCTCGGATTGCCGTCGGGGCCGAGGATGACGATGGCGTTGCTGTCGAAGCGCAGGTAGCTTCCGTCGGAGCGGCGGACCGGGGCCTTCGTGCGGATGACGACCGCCTTGGCGACCTCGCCCTTTTTACTGTGGCGTCGGTCGTGCTTTCCTTGATGTGGACCGTGACGATGTCTCCCACCGCGGCTGTGTCGGTGTTCTGCCCCTTCTTGCTGATCATGGCGGCGCGGCGGGCGCCGGTGTTGTCGGCAACTTCAAGTATGGATCTCAGTTGGATCATGATGGGGCCTGGGTT
>CAWIVA010000048.1:0-170084 GCA_963839225.1 uncultured Acidobacteriaceae bacterium | reverse complement strand
CCCGTTGCCCAGAATTCCCATCCCCGGCGGCGATTGTGTAAATCCGCCCCGCCGTTGCCAATCTTGTTCCAAACATCGCGCTCCATCACCCGCGTTCGGCCAGTTCCACGGCCAGTGTCTGGATATTCCCGTCGCGGCTGATCTCCATACTCACTTTGCGCCCCGCCGGAATCTCCCGCAGCATCCGGCGCAACTGCTCGGCGCCTTCCACTCTTTGCCCGTTCAGCTTGAGCACCACGTCATTGACTCGCAGCCCAATCTGCCCCGCCGGAGCGTCGTGGTCGATCAGCGTGATCACCGCCCCGCGCACCTCCTTGAGCCGGAGCGACTGCGCCTTCTCCTGGTCCACGTCCGTCAGGTCTACCCCCAGGTACCCCTGCGAACCCAGCCAGCAGCAACGGCCCGGTCCCCTCCATGATTTGCGCAATCTTCGTGGCCTGCGCAGTGGCCCCGGGCAGCGCCATCAACGCCCCCCCCCACCATCACCACAATGCCAAGATTGCAAATCAGACGACTCGAAAAGGAACGGTTTTCGTACGGCCTCAATAAATGCTTCATCTCTTCTTCTCCCCGGCTTCCTCTCCATTCCGGCCCAACGCTTATCAGGCAGCGCCCTGCTCGAATTGGCAGGGCAGTCTTATTGAATCTCCGGCTCACGGCTTAAAACCTGTCTTGAAGCAGTCCTGATATACGGATTCACATCCGTATCGGCAACCGAGTGCAGCACCTGCCGCACGCTGGTGTCGCCCTCCACCGGCTCCAGAATGTTCAGCGCCGCGGTGCGAATCCTCGGCGCCGCGTCATTCATCAGCGCCTCCAGCACCGCATCCCGCACCCGCACATCCTCGGCAACGTAGGGCTCCAACCCCTTCAGCGCCTTCTCGCGCACACCGGCATTCTTGTCGTAACGCAGCGCCGCCATCAGCGCGGCGCGAATGCCCGCCGCCTGGCAACTGTGCCCAGCCTTGCACTCATCTGAAAGCAACTCCACGGAATCGCCTCGCACCCCCGCCGAAGCCGAACTCTGGCTGGCCATCATCAGCAACTGCCGTATCGCCGGATCGTCGAGCGAGCCCTCAATCTGCTGCGGCACCAATCGGTTATAGCGCACTTCAACCAGATGGCTGTTCGGCTCGCGAACTATGCTGGAGACGTTGGCAATCTCCCCCGGCGCGCCCTGCAGCTGAATCTGAGGCTGAGCGCGCTGCGTCCCTGCCGGCGCAGTCATCGCCGCTGCCGCTGCCGTCTGCACTCCTGCTGTCGTGTGCGCCGCGCGATTCCGCGCAAATTGATAGCCGCCCATGCTGCCCGCGCCCGCACCAATCAAAAGCAGCAGGCAAGCAGCCACCGGCACCGCCTGCAAGCCAGCAACGTTGTTCCTCACCCGCTGCCCCAGCCGTTCATACCAGCGCCGTGGCGGCATTGCGTCCAGCGCTTCATCCAGCCGGAGCCGCGCCCGCGCCACCAGATTCGCTGACGGCTCCTCCACCGGGTGCATCTCCACAAGTGCCTTCAGCGCCAGCATCTGTTCCCGCTCCGCCGCGCAATCCGGGCAACCCGTAATGTGCCTCTCCAGCTCGTGAGTCTGCTCGTCGCCAAGCTCCCCATATGCCGCCGCCACAATCCGTTCGTGTGCAACTTCGCAGTTCATCTCAACGTCCTTCCAGCCTCAAAAAAATGCCACAATGATTCTTAAGTAAATCCGTCGCCCTCAAGGGGCACTTACCTTAGCTCCGCCAACTGCAACCTCAGCTTCTTGGTAGCCCGGAAGAGAGTATTCTTGGCCGTCTCTTCCGTCGTATTCAGCATCTCTCCAATGGCCCGCAACCGCAACCCCTGGTAGTGCTTCAGCTCAAAAACCATCCGCTCCCGCGGCGTCAGCTTCTCCAGCGCCAACTGAATCTTCTCTCCCAGCACCTTTCGGTCCAGCTCCCGAGCCGGGTTTGAAAACGACCGCTCGTCTGAGACCGATGCCAGCAAGTCAATCTCCCCGCCCTGGTGGTCCACCATCACCGAGCGGTCCTCGCGCCGGGTCTTCTTCCGCCGCAACTGATCCAGGCACAGGTTGGTAACAATGCGATAAATCCATGTATAAAACGAGCACTCGAAGCGGAAATTTCCGATATACCGGAAGGCCTTCAGAAAAGCCTCCTGGTATATATCCTCGGCATCGTGCTCACTGCCGGTCAGGTGCAGCGCCAGCCGCAAAACCTGGTGCTCATACTGCTTCACCAGCGCATCGAAGGCCGCCCGCGAACCCGCCTGCGCCTCGCGAATCAATTCCATCTCCGGAGCGCGAGCTTGCATGCGTTCCTGTGCTTTCTTCGCGCTGTCCATCGCCGTCGCAGACATACCTGGGATGGATTGTACCTTCCGCCCAGCCGGCCATGCCAAAGCTGCCGGAACCGCAGCCGGAGAAATCGGGTAGCTCACAGCATCCGTAGCCATTCAGTCTTTCTGCTCCGTGGAATGGATAAAAGCCCGTACTCAAAGAGACGCCAAACCCCCGCTTTGGTAACCAAGCCCGTCACTCCGAGGCAGCTTTTCTCCCATAAACCCCCACAAAAGCCCCGCGCCCTTTCTTCCATAGCTGTCATCCTGAGCGGAGGTCGCCGCGGCGACCGGAATCGAAGGACCTGCGGTTGCTTTTCGGGCCGTCAGCCGGTTACCCCAGTTCTCGCTTCTGAGACCAGGAAACCCACAAAAACCAACGCGTCCTTTGTCTGTTCCCCCACAAATACCCCGTGCCCCATCCAAGCGACTTCTTTTTGTCGCATGGGTGGGAACCCACAAAACCCAATCGCCCCTCCCCACCCGCTACACTAGAACCAAATGACCGGAAATCTCTTTGAATCCCTGGAACTCACCCCCGCCAAATCCCCCGCCAACTGGTTCACAGCCCACTGCGACGGAGGCGCCCGCGGCAATCCCGGCCCCTCCGGCTACGGCGCCGTCATCGTAGACCCCCAGGGCCAAACAGTAGCCCGCCTGAGCCAATTCCTCGGCCTCCAAACCAACAACTACGCCGAATACTCCGGCCTTCTGGCAGTTCTTGACTGGGCCATCGCCAACGGCGCGAAATCCCTCCGCGTAATCTCCGACTCCGAGCTGATGGTCAAGCAGATGAAGGGCCAGTACAAAGTAAAAAGCCCCGGCCTGCGCCCCCTGTGGGAAGAAGCCAAACGCCGCGCCGCCCGCCTCGACCGCTTCGAGATCCGCCACACCCTCCGCGGCGGCAACAAAGAAGCCGACAGACTAGCTAACGAAGCCATGGACAAAGGCATGGGGAAAATTGTGTAGTCCTCCTGCACGAAGGCAAAATTCCAGACGGCACTTTCGGCAAATCTGATTGAGAATACTTGGAAGTGTTTCATAAACGCGCTTTGTGTCAGGGCACGACTTCAGTCGTGCCGAAAAATGTCGAAAAATAATGGGCTTTGGCCCCTGAGGGCTGCATATTGGAGTTATTGAATACTGGGGGGCCCAGGTGCCGGTAACAGTAAGCACAACAACTGAAGATGGGTGCCCCAGGTGCCTCGCATTTGGGCACCTGGGAGGAGTACGGAGCTTGGCAGTCCAGTTTTTCCATTACTCGACCCAGACCCAGAGAAAATCGGTGCCGGGTGCCCCATCTTTCGCGCACTTTGCGAAGGGTGGGATCCGCGCACAACCAACCTCCCGCGCGGTCTCATCGCCGGGTGCCCCATCCTTCGCGCACTTTGCAAAGGGTGGGATCCGCGCACAACCAACCTCCCGCGCGGCCACCATCGCGATAATCGTCCATGCCTCGCTTTAGCTCCCGGAGGGAGCAAATGAAAATAGCCCCGGGGTGAAACCCGGGGTAACCGAAAATCCACACACCACACCGTCCCGTAGGGACGGTGTGAATTATCCCCATACACAGCCGGATACACCACACGCGCCGTAGGCGCACAAGCAGGAATATCCACATAAATGCGCCGTGGTCGCAGAAGCAGAAATGTCCGCACAAACGCGCCGTAGGCGCAGAGTTTGTTAGCCCCGCGCTTCAGCGTGGGGAAAAGGAATTTCAAAGGTTAGTTACGGAGTCCCGTAGGGACGGAGCAATCAACATTAATTATAAGGAAACCAACTACCCTGGCCGGGTGCCCAGCCTTCGCCGTGAACTTGTTCTTGCGCCTAAGGTGGGGCCTCTATGGATCCCAAGGCCGTTTGGGTTAAGACTAACCCGGATACCATAAACCCAACACTCTACAAAAGCAATGTAACGCTTGACGCAAATGCGGCGTTGGCCATTGTTGCAAGTGCCCCGGTCATCTGCCCCGAAAAATCACTCTGAGTTTTGAGATGCTGTGCCCCGTTCATCTCGGCCCCATCGCGATGAGCGGGCGGACATCCACGTCTCGACTTTGAGATGTGGAAGGGAGCAGCTTCAACCAAAATGCAACCGGTGTTTGAGAACTGGTCGAGATTGAGCCCTTTTGCAGATAATTACCCCCGCGTAGCGCACAATTGCTCCATGGTGTCCTTCACAATCTGCGCCGAGGCGAAGTACCCAGGGTTTGAAACAGGGCGGCCGGACTCCGGACGCGTTAAAAAAGCGCCGTAACTCCTTTGTTATCTGGAATATGCAGGCATCTTCTTTAGAATGAGTATTTTGCAAAAACAGGTAGGGGGGTATGGCCAGGGAAAGCCAGGAGTGCAAGAGACCCGGGAGAGCACAGAAGCTCGCACATTCGCTGACTCGCTGACCCGCTAGCTCGCTGTTTTCCGCCCCAGATCGTTCCTCCACTTATGCCCGCTACGCTCCAGCAGGTGATCCGAACACTCCGGCCCCCAGCTCCCGGCAAAGTAATTCGGAAAAACCTCAGGATTCTTTCGCGCCCAGGCCTGCAAAACCGGCGTATACAGCGCCCAGGTAACCTCCACTCCGTCGCGGTGTGAAAACAGCGTCTGGTCGCCCAGCATCGCGTCCAGCAGCAGCCGCTCGTATCCGTTGGCGCTCGACTTGCCGAAGGCCGCCGCATAATCGAAGTCCATGATCACCGGGCACACGTCCATATTCGGCGTGGTCGGCACCTTGGCGCCGAAGCGCAGCGCAATCCCCTCGTCCGGCTGAATACGAATTGTAAGCAGATTTGGTTGGATCTCGGGGCAAGGCCCCGCAGAGGCCATGCGATTGAAGATCAGCAGCGGCGGCTGCTTGAACTGGATGCTGATCTCGGTAGCCCGTTTCTTCATCCGCTTGCCCGCGCGCAGAAAAAACGGAACCCCCGCCCAGCGCCAGTTCTCGATTCCCAGCCGCAGCGCCGCATAAGTCTCCGTGCCCGATTCGGGATTGACCCGCTCCTCGTCGCGATAACCCACCACGTGCTGCCCGTCGATCAGGCCCGGCCCATACTGCCCCCGCACCGTATTCAAAATCGGAATGGGAGGAATCGCCCGCCATGCCTTCACTTTTTCGCGCCGCACCGCCTCGGCATCAAAACTCGAAGGCGGCTCCATCGCCACAAAGCTCAGCAGCTCCATCACGTGGTTCTGCACCACGTCGCGCAGCGCGCCCGCCTTCTCATAGAACGGCCCGCGCCCTTCCACGCCCAGCGTCTCCGCCACGGTGATCTGCACGTGGTCAATGTAATTCCGGTTCCACACCGGCTCAAACATTCCGTTGGCAAACCGGAAAACCAAAATGTTCTGCACCGTCTCTTTGCCCAAGTAGTGGTCGATGCGGAAAACCTGAGTCTCATCGAAGACCGCGTTCACCTGGTGGTTCAACTCGCGTGCCGAATCCAGATCGTGCCCGAACGGCTTCTCAATCACCACCGACGCCTGCCCATGCTCCGGTTGCGCCATCCCCTGCGCACCCAGGTTCTCAATAATTCCGGCAAAAAACTCCGGCGCCGTCGCCAGGTAGAACATCCGCTTGCCGCCGATGCCCTTCTCCTTGTCGATGCGGTCCAACTCAGCCTTGAGCCCCGCATAATCTGCCGGATCGTCAAAATTCAAAGCAAAGTAACCGATCTTCTTTGCAAACTCATCCAGCTTGGGATCGGTCTTATCCACGCTCCCAAATTCCACGATCCCCTCGCGCATATCCGCCGCAAACTCGGTCGTCAGCGGCCGCCGCGCCACGCCCACAATCTCAAACTTCTTTGGCAGCAGTCCCGCCTGCTCCAGGTGAAAGAGCGCCGGCAACAGCTTCCGCTTTGTAAGGTCACCTGAAGCCCCGAAGATTACCATAATCTCCGGCTCCGGAATCTTCTCAGCGCCCTTTGCAACGTGGGAGAGATCCTCTGCCCGCACACTCATCTGAATCGTAGCCATTCTGTCTTAGCCTCCGTTCGCTGACTTGCTGACTCGCTGACTTGCTAGTCCTTCTTCACCGCATGCCCGCCAAACTCATTCCGCATAATCGCCAGCATCCGGTCGGTAAAGTTATTCTCCTCTCGCGAGCGAATGCGCCGCATCAGCGACTCGGTAATAATCGGCGCGGAAACGTTCAGATCGATCGCCTCGATCACCGTCCAGCGCCCCTCGCCGGAGTCCTCGACATATGCCTCCAACCCCTGGAGCGTAGGATTCTTGCCCAGCGCATCGGCGGTCAGATCGAGCAGCCAACTGCGGACCACGCTGCCGTAACGCCAGATTTGCGCGATTTGGGGCAGGTCCAGCTTGAACTCCTCTTTCTTCTCCAGAATCGTAAAACCCTCGGCATAAGCCTGCATCATCCCATACTCGATTCCGTTGTGAATCATCTTCACAAAGTGCCCCGACCCCGCCGGTCCCACATGCCCCCAGCCCTTATCGGCGGCCGGAGCCAGCGCCTGAAGATGGGCCGCAGATAATCCACCGGCTCCTTATCGCCGCCGATCATCATGCTGTAACCCTCCTTTAGCCCCCACACGCCGCCCGATGTACCCACATCAACAAATTGAAAGCCCTTGGCGGTAACTTCTTTGTGCCGCCGCATCGAGTCCTTGTAATTCGAGTTACCGCCGTCAATCAATATGTCGCCAGGTTTCAACAGCGGCGCCAGCTTGGTGATCGTCTCATCCACAGGTTTGCCCTGCGGCACCATGATCCAGATCGCTTTCCGGCCGGTTAACTTTTTTGCAAGATCTTCAAGAGTTGAAACGCCCACGTTGCCCGTGGCAGTGAGCCGCGCCACGGTCTCGGCGTTGAAGTCGAAGCCGACCACCTGGTGCCCGCCCAGCCGCAGCCGCTCCGCCATGTTACCGCCCATCTTACCCAGGCCAATCATTCCCAGTTGCATAGAACCTCCGACTCCTAGTGGCCTCTGACTTACAACACTCCTAACTCCACTAATTCCATACGCAAACTCTCTGCGCCCTCAAATCGAATAGCTTTCAACCCAACAGTCAGGGCCCCATCCACATTTTCCGGTCGATCATCAATAAACAAAACCCGCTCCGGAGGTCGGCCCAGAATATCCAGTGCGCGCTTATACATAGCCGGCTCGGGCTTGCGCAATCCCAGGTAACAGGAACTCAGTGCCACCTGGAAATACTTCCGCAGGCCAAAATACTGCAAGCGATACTCGTTCATTTCCCGCGCCTCGTTATTCAGCGCGCCCAGCATGCACTTATCCGATGCTGAAATTTTGCCCAGGATTCCCAATGCCCCATCCGGCTGCGTCATTGACATGCTAAGCATAAATGCGAAAAATTCGTCTTGAGAAAAACTGCGCGGCTCGTAGAATACGGTCGCGTCAAGATAAGCCTTCATCGGCAGCAAGCCTCGCTCCCACGCATCGTAGGGAGCCGCATGCCTGTCCTCGAAGGCTATCGGATCAAGATCGAAATGTTCGACTGCCTTGGCGCGTTCGCGCTTGTCCCAGCTGTTCGTCAGCAGGACTCCGCCTATATCAAAAAGGATCACGTCGAAGGGGAACATCAACGCCTTTCAGTTTCGGTTGCTGCGATGAATGCTTGATGAAATTCTCTGAGCTGGCACCGTAATCAGCGGACCTCCACGCCAATCTCCGGCGTTGCAGCTAAGCCGGGTTCGCCCCGCCATCGCCGCACAGGTATTTCCGTTCGATCGCCATCACTTTCTTGAACCGCCGCATATAGCGCTCTTCCGTGGCAATAAATTCAGCGCCGATGAAGGCATTCACCACCTCGTATGCCAGCGCCGATCCAATTATCCGCGCGCCCAGTACGATCACATTCATCTGGTCGTGCTCCACGCCCTGGTGCGCCGAGTAAGTATCGTGGCACATGCCGGCGCGAATCCCCGGAATTTTGTTTGCCGCCACGCACACTCCCACTCCCGACCCGCAGATCAGAATCCCGCGCGGCGCAACGCCCTGCCTCAATGCCAACCCCACCTTCTCCGCATAGTCGGGATAGTCAGAAGGCTCGGTGTTATAAGCGCCCAGATCCAAAATCTCGTGGCCAGCCCTCGCCAGATAGTCGCGTACCTCTTCCTTGAGGGGAAACCCAGCGTGGTCGGAAGCAATGACGAGTTTCACAATTAGCTCCTAGCTCTTAGCTCTTAGCTCTTAGCTCTTAGCTCTTAGCTCTTAGCTCTTAG
This sequence comes from uncultured Acidobacteriaceae bacterium, assembly GCA_963839225.1. Lineage (GTDB taxonomy): Bacteria > Acidobacteriota > Terriglobia > Terriglobales > Acidobacteriaceae > Telmatobacter. Next base: position 161,549 of record CAWIVA010000048.1, on the reverse strand, counting down.
CTCTTAGCTCTTAGCTCTTAGCTTTCGGCCCGTCCTTGCCGCAATGGGAAATTGGAGTTTACCTGCGGCACGATCAAGCTAAAAGCTAGTGGCTGTCTTAGTTCACCAGCTTCTTCGCCCGCGCCGCTACATTCTCTGCGCTGAATCCCAATTCCTTCATCGCAATCGGCCCCGGAGCTGAAGCCCCAAACCGATCCAGGCCGACCACGTCGCCGTCCAGGCCCACATACTTCCACCAGCCTAGTGTCGCCCCAGCCTCAATCGCCAGCTTCGGCACGGCCGCCGGCATGACGCCGGCCTTGTACTCAGCTGTCTGCTCCTCGAAGATCTTCCAGCTGGGGAAGCTAACCACCCGCGCCTGAATCCCATCCGCCGCCAGCAGCTTTGCCGCATCGAGCGCGAGCCACACTTCTGCTCCGGTTGCAATCAGCACCACCTGGATATTCGATGCGTCCTGGAGCACATATGCACCCTTGCTGACTCCGGCATACAAATCGTAAGCAGCCGGATCGAGCACCGGCAAGTTCTGCCGGCTGAGCGCCAAGAAACACGGCTCCTTGCGTTCCAAAGCCAATCTCCAGGCCGCGGCCGTCTCGTTTGCATCCGCCGGACGATAATCGGTCAGTTGCGGAACCGCCCGCAGCGCCATCAAATGCTCCACCGGCTGATGCGTCGGCCCGTCCTCGCCCAAAGCGACCGAGTCGTGCGTAAAGACAAACAGCGAATGCACCTTCATCAGCGCCGCCATCCGTATCGCCGGCTTGGCGTAATCCGAAAATACAAAGAAGGTCGAGCCGAACGGAATCAGCCCCCCGTGCGCAGCCATTCCATTCACCGCAGCGCACATGCCGAACTCGCGCACGCCAAAATAAACATTACGCGCGGTCGGATCTACATGGAAACTCTCCCCCGGCTTGAAGATCGTCCGCGTCGAAGAGGTTAGATCAGCGGCCCCGCCAAAAAGCTCCGGTACCGCATCGGCAAGGGCATTCATCACCTCTCCGCCGGCGTTGCGTGTGGCCAGCTGCTTGTCCGTCGCGAAACTTGGAATCTTCTTCTCCCAACCCGCTTTAAGTTCGCCCTTCTGAGTCCGCTCAAACTCAGCCGCCAGCTCCGGATTGGCCAAACGATAGCCTTCGAAGAGCCTTTTCCACTCTGCCTCCAGCTTCGCGCCGCGATCGATCGCCTTGCGCCAGTTCTCAAGCGCCGCCGGAGGAACAACAAAGCTCTGATCTTCAGGGAAGCCGAAAAACTTCTTGGTCGCCGCGGCGGCCTCAGGGCCCATCGCCTCGCCGTGCACTTTATTTGTACCCGCTTTAGGGCTGCCGTAGCCGATCACCGTCCGCACTGCGATAATCGACGGCCTCGCGGTCTCCGCCTTCGCCGCCTTGATGGCCGCCTCAATGGCCTCCAGATCGTTGCCGTCCTTCACCCGCTGCACGTGCCAGTGGTAAGCCTCAAACCGCTCCAGCGCATCCTCTGTGTAGCTCAGCTTGGTCGGCCCGTCGAGCGAAATCAAATTGTCGTCGTAAATAAAAATCAGCTTGCCCAGCGCCAGTGTTCCGGCCAGCGAGGCAGCCTCGTGCGAAACCCCTTCCATCAGGTCGCCGTCGCCCAGCAGCGCGAAGGTGTGATGATTCACCACCTCAAACCCGGGCTTGTTATAAACCGCCGCCAGGTGCTTCTCCGCGATGGCCATTCCAACGGCCATCGCAATCCCCTGTCCCAGCGGTCCAGTCGTCACTTCCACGCCGTCCGTGTGGCCGTACTCCGGATGGCCAGGCGTCCGCGAACCCCACTGGCGAAATCCCTTCAGATCGTCCATCGTCACGTTGTAGCCGGCGAGATAGAGCATCCCGTACAGCATCGCCGAAGCGTGCCCATTCGAAAGAACAAAGCGATCCCGGTCCTCCCACTTGGAGTTCTTCGGATTGTGCTTCATCAGTTTGTGAAAGAGCAGATAGGCGATGGGCGCGCATCCCAGCGGAGCGCCGGGGTGGCCGGCTTTGGCCTTCTCCACCTCATCCAAGGCAAGCAGCCGCAATGTATTGATGGACAGTTGATCCAGAGCCTGGGTGTCGAGAGATTGTTCCGCGATGCTGGCAGTCATATGATTTCGAACGAATTCCTTTCGCTGATGTGTGGATGTGTCGATCACCTGTTTGATGGGGAATGAGTCGCTAAGTGGCGTCAACCTTCACTTCCACATTGTATCCAAGCCATCTGTCCTGCTCCGGCCAATGCATCGTCCATGCGATCACCCCGCTTTCGGCCGCGGCGGCAATATCCGCGCTGTATCCCGCGCTGCCCACGCTGCGGCTTGCCGTAGTGTGGTCCGTCTGCCAGCCGTCCGCGCTCCAAATTACCTCAAACTTCCCTTCATCCAGAATGCGCAGCGTACTGCCCGGGGCAATTTTCTGGATTGGTCGCCGCTTGCTGATAAATCTCCAGATTTCCCCGCTGCCGAATTTCTTTCCTTTCTGAGTATCGCTCGTAAACCGGATCGATGCGGTCGAAGACCCTCCCATCCAGCGCCGAGCGTAATAGCTTCAGGTATTCAGCGTGAGCCCATACCAGCGGCACCGCCGACCCCGCGGGCTCTCCTATCCACAATCTGCAATCAGGCCGGTCCGCCTCATCCCAAACCTGCTCCGGCAGCAGTTGCCCTTTCGTGGCAAACCCTTCATACGTCCTGATCAGATCGCCGATCTCCTTGCCCGCGGCCAGCTCATAGTGCGCGCGTTCTCCCGTTAGTAACGGCCAAACCCGCCCCTGACCCCAGCCCATGAAGGCCCTCCGTCCGGTCGTTGCCCGTAGCCGTCGCCGTTGTAGCGCAGCCAGCCGGACCCCTGGGGAAGCTCACGCTTCAGCACCGCGTCCACCACCTTCAGCGAGTCCACAATCAGCGGATCGTCGGCCCGTCGCACCCCATAGCGCACCAGTTCCAAAAATCCCGCATCGACAATCTCCCGCGCCTCAAACTCTTCACGCGTCCCGGCGGCCGGTTTTGCAGCCGGATTATTTCCTTTCCGCAGCTCTCGTGCGCATAAGCCTCGCCGCACTCGGGCGGACGGATGCGCATGTAATGCCGTTTGATCTCCGCATGAGCACGCCGTTGTTGGTCACCGTCCAATCCTCCAGGTGACCCTCAATCCAATCGGCATACTCCTCAAGAAATTCCGCCAGTTCCGTCGAATCGTGGGCGCGCACAATTGCCGCCGCGCAAATCAGTCCCGCAATCACCGCCGCCAGGGTGGAAGGGGAGTAGCCCGCATTCTCTTCCCATCGCTCCTGGTTGGTAATGGGCGCATGCCGCACCAGATACCCTGCCGCACGCTCGACAAAATGAAAGACAATCTTCGTCCAGGCTGCTGGCCCTCCACAGCCGCCAAGCCAGCATCACCGGAAACGCCACTTCGTCCAGTTGCTCGCCGCTCCAGTAGGGCGTGCCGTCGATCCAGAAATTCTGCGCAAATCCTCCGTCCGGGCGCTGTGTGCAGGCCAGATAAATCAACGCCCGCAGCGCCGTTTCTGCCCGTCCGCAAGCCAGCAGCGCGGTCGCCGTCTGCACCATATCGCGAGTCCAAACCAGGTGGTAGCCGCCCAGGTCGTCGTCGCCGTGCACCTGCCCCCAGGGAATCGATGCCGAGGCCACGAATGCTCCGGAATAGGTCTTGTCCTCGTGCGCAAGCAGCACATTGTGGCTGGCCCGCATCAGCTTGCCCCCATCGCCTGCTTTGGCCGCCAACCACTCCGGATTGGCCACCCGATGCCACTGCTCAATGAACCGGCTGCGATGTTGCTCGTACGGCGTGGACAGTGAGGTGATGGTCTTCTGCGCCGCCGTGTGTATGCCCCTCCCCGATTCCGAGTGCCAGCGTAAATTCGTATCCGCCGCCCCTGCCTGCCGCTGAAATCCAGCTCCCCATCACCGCAACGTTGCCCTCCGTGGCAGAGCCAAACTCCCAGTCCATGCGGAAGTTTTCCATCAGGTCCCGCCAGCCATCGCTCGCTCCCACAAATCCACAGCTCACCTTTGAAAATCCGCGATCCGAGCCGCAACTGGCCCCCATTGCCAGCGCCCACTGTTCTTCCACGCCATCAGCACCGTGGCCCGGCAATATCCACAGCCCGCGCCGAATTGCCCATTCCGCCGCCGCCCAGGTGCGGGGCCAGCAGCGCATAGACTTTCAGCCGCGGAAGCAGATCCTTGTGCCCTTCCAGCCGCACATGCGTCAATACCACCGAATGATGAGGATCGCAAATGATCTCCTTGGTCAGGCTTACCGCCCCGCGGATCGCGGTTAACATACCGCACCCCCAGCGCCTCGGGATCGATGTACTCGAAAGTCGAAATCAAATCCCGCTTCTCCTCGTGCACAAATGTCTCGCCATCAGTCACCAGGAACTCCATGTCGCGCACTTGGGCGATGATCGATCGTGGGGTGGTAAATCTCATTGAGAATCCCGTGCGAGCAGGTAAACCAGACCCGGCTGGAGGCCGAGTAGGCCGTCCCGACCGCATCCTTCACGCTAGAGGTCCATCGCGGCTCCATGCCGGGCGCGCCAAAGGCCTCGCCCTGCTGCTCAAGCCATCGGTATTGGGACTGATCGCTCATAGATTGGCGCCAATCTTCCATTTTTTCGTTCTGGGAAAGTTGCGCTCGTTAAGAGGAAGCTAGCGGCGCTCAACTAATTATCGACGTTTCTCAAGCGCCTGAGGTTTCCGCTCTGGCTTATTTTCTATCCGCTCAAATCTCGTATGGTCAACAACAATCCCGAACCCTGCCCGCCCTTTTGAGCATCAAAGCATAATAGTGCGCACTCCGAACGTGAAGATTAGGTTCCATGCTTCGCCTGCGATCATGGCTTTCCCCGAGGGCTCTACCCTCGAAAAATCGCAATCTGAGGAGATTTCCTTTATGGCCTACGAACTTGCTCCCCTTCCCTACGACTACGCCGCCCTCGAACCGTTCATCGACGCAGAGACCATGCACCTGCACCACGACAAGCACCACCAGACCTATGTCAACAACCTGAATGCCGCTCTGGCGAACCACCCCGAGTTGGCAACCAAGTCCATCGATGACCTGGTCCGCGATCTGGCCGAGATCCCCGAGGAGATTCGCGGCGCGGTCCGCAACAACGGCGGCGGCCACTCCAACCACACCGCCTTTTGGAGCCTCATGGGTCCCGCCGGCTCCGCAGGCATCGGTGGCGCGCCCACCGGCCCTATCGCCGCGCAGATCGCCGCAGACTTCGGCGACTTTGAAGCCTTCAAGAAGACCTTCAACGAAACCACTGCCAAGCAGTTCGGCTCCGGCTGGGGCTGGCTGGTCTTCTCCGGCGGCAAGCTCAAGGTCATCACCACCGCGAACCAGGACTCGCCCTTGACCCACGGCCTTTACCCCATTCTCGGCAACGACGTCTGGGAGCATGCCTACTACCTGAAATACCAGAACCGCCGCCCCGAGTACCTGGCAGCATGGTGGAACGTAGTCAACTGGGCCGAGGTCAACAAGCGCTTCGCCGTAGCCAAAGGCTAAAAGCAGCAGGAACAGCTTCTAGCTTCTGGCCGCAGGCTCAAACCAGGCACTCGATCATTCGATGCTCGCCACCCCCGAAGGGTGAAATGCTGGTTTCTCCCACAACCAGCTAAAAGCTGGAAGCTAGTGGCTAGAGGCTGTTTCTGCGCAACTCTTTTCCCTATCCTGTGTCTAAAAAGCTGGGAGCTAGAGCCATGAAGAATAGTGTTCCAAAATTCGCTTTCGCCTCACTCGCTGGACTACTCGTCTTGTTTGCAACCACAGCCTTTGCTCAAAGTACAGCCCGAGAGGGCAGCTTTATCGTCGCCCAACACGGCAGTACCGTCGGTTCGGCTTCGTACAAATTCTCACCAACTCCCGACGGCTACGACTCCACCTCCAAAGTTCATGTTTCCATGGAGGGCCTAAGTTACGAGATTTCCAAAACTCAGCAGCTCACCCACGACGCCCATCTCAAGCACGTCGAATTGAGCGCGAAGGTTAACGATACGGCCGTCAACATTACCGGCGATCCGCAAGCCGCACAGTTCCTGCTCAATATCTCAGCCAACGGCCAAAGATCCACCACTCCGCTCGAACTTCACCATAACGCCGTCTTCATGCCCGACTTCGATCCCGGCGCCTATGAGACCCTGCTGGCCCTTGCCGCAGAAAATAACAATCGTGACCTCTGGGCCATCATCCCCAAGCAAGCCGGCACTATAGTTCCTATCAGGCTCGCCACCTACGCCGACGAGAAGGGGACCATGGATGACCAGCCCATTGAAGTTCACCACCTGGTCGCCACGATCTCCGGCAACGATACTCACATCTTCTCTGGCCCCCATAATCACCTGCTTCAGGTCGAACTTCCCTACCAGGGATTCGCTCTGGTCCGCAAAGGCTTCGTCCTGATCCCGCCCGCCAAAGCCGGTCCGCCGCCCACTCCGCCGCCAGGCAAGCCCGCTGACCAGCCCGCACCAAATCAGGCCCAGCCCAACCAGTAGAAATTTGAATTCATATGGTTGGAAATACGCGGGTGCCCAAAGAAAAAGAACGGGCACCCACCCTCGCCAAATCGTTGTTTTTCGCTCAGGTTGGGAGAGCTGCACCTACACAGCATCTTTTGCTTTTTGGTATTTCTGAAACTCATCCACTTTGCCACAAACCTTAATTTAGATTTAGGAAGGCAATGATTCACTCACTTCCCCTTCGCCTTCTCCCGCTCCGCCAGCAGCTTTTTCCTTTCTCTTATCAACCTGGCCCGCTCCTTCTCCGGCAAAGCCAGCACCGCCTTGGTTCGCTTGGGCAGCTTCTCATAAATCAGCGCATGAGCCCGCCGCAACTCCTCTTCCACCTCCCGCGCTCTGAGCACATCCCAGCGCTCCACAGCCACCCAGAAGGCTTTTGCCAGATGAGGCGAGCCGCTGATCCCATCCCTTTCCAGCAATTCATGAAACCGCTCCGCCCCGCAGTGAAACCACAACACGCCAAACCCCGTCCCATCCAGATCGGTCATGGCGAACATCTTGCCGCCAATCTCCCGTTCGCCCACCCAATAAACCAGGTGGTGCCCCCAGTTCAACGTCTCCGCCGCATGCGGCAATCCCAGGCAGATTTCCCGTACCCGCTCGTTATCCATGGCGACAGTGTAAGATGAAACCGGCTTCAGGTCACCAAAACTCTGCCCCGGTTCCACCATTCGCAAATGCGAACTTTTCCTGCGCAGCTTTCGTATTCACGTATAATCCCGCCATGACGCGCAGGATCTTGGCGCTTCACTTGGAACCTTAACCGCCGGCGCAGGAGAAATTCATCCCCGAGTTCGACCCAACATGACGCCCAAAAAGAAAATCTGGCAGCGCATCACCGACGGCCTCGCGCTGAGCGAGTTGTGGAAGAACTTTCGCACCGATGCCCGTTCCAGCTATCGTCTTTATTCGCTCGAAGTCGATTCCCTCCGCCAGCCCGGAGTTGGACGGGTCAAGCACTTCTTTCACGTCTTCATGCAGTTCCTATGGGCCATCATTGAAAAGCTCTCTCCTGCGCGCCGGGTATTCTTAGTCATCGCATTGTTCCTTCTCTTCGTAAACATGGATTCAAGTTGGCACGACAGCGAAGGCGAATTGGTGACCTTTCATTTAGGCGGAGCCTTCTGGGGCGGCATTCTGCTCTTTATGCTGCTCGCCCTTGAAATCGCCGATCGCGTCGTCATGAAGCGCGACCTGCAGATCGCCAAGGAAATTCAGTCCTGGCTGCTCCCTGCAAACCCGCCGCCGGTTCCGGGTCTCGAAATCGCTTTTGCCACTCGCCCCGCCAATACTGTGGCAGGCGACTTACTACGACGTCTTTCCCCGCTCCAATTCCGGCTCTCCCAGCGGCGCTTATCTCATCACCATCGCCGACGTAGCCGGGAAAAGCGTTCCCGCTGCCATGCTCATGGCCACCTATCAAGCCAGCCTCAAAACGCTCGCCGGCACCTCCGAGTCGATCACCGAACTGGTCGGCCGCATGAACAACTACGCCTGCGGTAATAGCCAGAACGGCCGCCGCTTCACCACCACATTCGTAGCCGAATACGACCCCGCGTCGCACAGCCTGAACTATGTCAACGCCGGGCACAACCCGCCCATCCTGCGCCGTCGCACCGGTGCCATCGAGCGCCTTGAGGCGGGCGGCATTCCGCTTGGCATCGTTGGGAATGCTCCCTACGAATCAGGAAAGGTCACGCTCGAAAGCGGCGACTGGCTGGCCATCTTCACTGATGGCGTAACTGAAGCGGAGAACTCCCGCGCAGAAGAATACGATGAAGCACGCCTGATGGTCGTACTGCTCGCCAACCAGGCTCTCTCGCCGCCGGCAATGTTGACCGCTATCATGCAGGACCTCGATCGCTTCGTCGCCGATGCCCCCCAGCACGATGACATTACTCTCCTGCTCCTCAAAGCCGTTTAGCAGATTTCAACGCCCGCGACTCGCATCCTCAATACCGGCCCTCAAACGCCTGAAACCGCCGCTCCAACTCCCACTGCGCCGCAGCCTTCTCACTCCCGTCAAGAAATTTCTTGCATGCGCCGGCGGGCTTCTCCGACCCCACCAATCCCGCCCTGCACGCAGCAACCGGCAGCGCGAACTCGTCCTCCATATCCCAAAGACTCTTGCCCGGCAGAAAGCTATGTTCCATCCCCGTGCGCGCCAGCTTCTTCAACTCCGGGTAGCTCAAGTGATAATCCAGCGCCGCCCTCACATATTCATGCGTGATCTCAAACCGGCCCACCCCTTCATCATCCGTCGAAAGCGCGACGGGAACCCGCGCGGCCAGGTAATTCATAAATGGATGCTCAGCCCCCTTGACGCCCAGAATCCCCTCATTCGAGCTGAGGTTGATCTCGATCATCACGTGCTTTTGCGCCAGCTCCTTCAGCAGTCCCAGCGCATCGTCCTCATACATCGCGTCCACGCCGTGCCCGATCCGCTCCGCATGACCCACTTCCACCGCCTGGCGAATGTGGAATCGCAACCCCTCCGGCGGCACCAGCCCCGGCGCCAGCTCGCCTGCATGAAGGCTGATGTGCACCTGCGGATAAACCGAGTGCAGATAATCCAGCATCTTCATCTGCAAGCTATAGTCCCGCATGGAAATGAATCCATCCTCCGGCATCACGAAATTGATGCCCACCCATCCCCCCTCGAGGCCACCCCCCCGCTCCGCCTCCATGCTCGCAGCAACGGTTTCAAAGCCCAGCACCGTCTGCGCAAAAACCTGCTCCGGAGGATAACCGCGCAAAATCTGGTAAATATACCGAACCTCTACCCCGCAGCCCGGCGCGGCTTGTTCGGTCCCACAGCGTTCCATCTGCCTGCGTAGCGCCTCGGCCCCGCGGACCTCTTCGATGCCAGCAGCCGCCTCGTCCCTAAGTCCTTGATCCAGCAGGGATTGCCGAAACTGCGCCAAATCAGCATTCCACCCCAGCTCATGCGCAATCTGCGCAGCGTGCTTGAAGTCAGGCGTATGCATCAGCTCCAGATATTGCTGGTTCTGCGCCGCCGCCCTGCTGGCAACCTCATCCACCCACTCGCCCGTATGCCGCTTGTTCACCCCCCCAAAGCGATCAAACGTGGCAAAAAAATGGTCATGGCCGCTGAATCCGGTCGTAGGCACAAAGCTCCTCATGGAGAAGGAGTCGATCAGCCGGTCATAGAGCACTTGGTTTCCCGTAACCCCCGCCGCCGGAATCAGCGCGCCCACGCATGGCGGCTTGGCAAAGCACAGCGCGGTTGGATCCACGCAAAGCCCATCTTCACCCGCGGCGCGAATAAAGCTTTCCGCATAGACCGCTCCGGAGAGGTGCACATGCAGGTCCGCGCCTTTAGGGAAATCGGCAAGAAACGCATGCAGAGCCAGCGGTCCAGCCTTTACCGCCTCCTGGTAAGCCCGTGCGGCGCGGGCTTCCTGTCCGTCAGCGCGTCCACCAGGTGCCTGAGTGTGGGAAACAAAAGTCGCAGCGAAAACAAGTGAGAGCGTAGCGATGAAGCGAGCAAAGCAGCGCATAGTTGCCTTTCAGTGTAATGCAGGATTGGAAACGTGGGGAAAAGGTGGCTCCAGGCCTCAGAATCGAGCTACTGATACCTGTATCCGGCGAATAAGGCGATCTTAATGCAACGGAGACAGCGGCACTCATTGAGGCGTGGGGCGCTTGGTGAGGACCAATAAGGGGTCTCCATAGAAGACGTAGGCGAGGGCGGTGGCGTCGCCAGTTTCACGGAAGACCTGTGACCTGGTAAGGGCGAGCAGAGAGCCTACGTTCAGTTTGGTTCCCGTAGCGAGGGAGTGGTCAAGGGCTTCATAGAACGTAGAGGCAAAAAAGGCGGCGGTTTTGTCCTGGACGGGCCAGAGAGCGCCAATGTAGCCGCTGGCTCCGTTGCCGAGCAGTGCGGGGGCCCATCCGTCCACATCGTTCATGAACTGGACGGACTCGCCGACGTCGCAGGCGTTGAAGAAGAAGAGGGGATGGGTGGCCGCGTCGGAAATACCGAGCGCCTGCCAGGTGGCGGGGTCCATCTCGCTGTCTTCCAGCAGAATGGCGAACTGGGGGACACCGTCCTTATGGGACACCGCGCCATGACCGGCGAAGTGGACGATGCCCTGAGGCGGATGAAGGACCAGTTGGCGGACGGAGACGTAGTCGCCAGTGACCTGGGTGAATCCGCGAATCTTCTTCAGAGTTTTGAGCTCCTGGTTGGCGGCGGCGAGTGATTGACCTCCGCGGTAGTTGGGGGCGACGACGACGGAGCGCTCCACGGCGAGGGATTGTGGCGGGCGCGGGACGATGATGCCTCGGAGAGGCCATCGGGCGATGGAGAAGGAGGAACCGAGGAAGTCCATGCGTGTGGTGTTGTCGGGCAGGATGGGACGCATCAGCTCCCAGGGGATGGCTGGGTCGTCGCTGAGGATCTGAATGCTGATGGACTTTCCTCCAGCACTCTTCCGCATGAGATTCAATAAGAGGGTTTTGAAGACCGGGGGAGCGAAACGGTCGTAAAGATCGGCGCCAAATGCGTTGAGGAAGTCGGAGGCGTGGAGCTGGTCAGGATTTGGTTGACTGTTACGCTCTCCAAAGCCTCTGCCAAGGGTGGACATTTTGGCAAAGTTGGAGTTGATCAGGCGTGGAGGACTGGTCTGGATTGGCAATCTCAGCCTTAACCGGTGCGGCGTCGCCGGAATCCCTAAAAACGATGACGAGGGTGTTACCGACGCGGTTTTCTTCGATGGTTAGGTCGGGAGCGGCGATTGCGGGATTGAAAATGAGCGGAGGAGATCCAGAATGCGGCGCGAAAGTAAGTGTGGGGCGCGATGCAGTTGCCGGGGCCGGCGCGGGGACTGCGGATGGCGCATGGGCCCGATCGGCGGCATTGGCTGAGGATACCGCGAGGGGCTGGTTGGCCGTGTCGGGTTGCTCGGCTACGGCAATGATGGTCAAGGGTCGGGCGATGCGGGCAAGGAATGCGCCATCATGCCAGAGCGTGGCGAGGATACGAGTGTCGCGTTTTCCGTTGGCGGCGGGATCGAGTGGTTGGGCGCGGAGATAGAAGGCAGCAATGGTGGAGTCGCCGTCGCGGTCGATGGTGATGGTGGCAGTGTTAGAGCCGCCACGGGTGATCTCCATGCCGGGAGCGATGAGGTTGACGGTAATGGTCCATTGACGCTCGCCTTCGGGCATCGGCAACTGAAGCTTGCCCTGGTTCTTGGCGCCACTGACGATTATTGTTTCGGAGGAGATTTGCTCGGCGGTGAGGGAGACCTGGGCGGCGATCTCCTGGCCGGCGGCCACGGTGTCCGGGGCTTCGATGTTGGGGTAGCGTTCGATGCTACTTTCGGCCTCCGCCAGAGGTGGTCCTGCGGGGCTAGCTGCACTGCGATTCGGCGAATCAGATCCCTTGGGATATGACACACGGTTGATATCCGGAGGGCTTTGCTGCTTGGTGATCACATGCGATAGCGAACTCGTCTGCACAATGCCATTGATCAACGGCACAAATATTTGGGTTGCCGGCCCTTTGGCAGTGGTCGTCGTCGCCGAACTATGCACTGTTCTCGCAGACACAGATACGGCAGGGCCTCCGGTATTGCTCTGCTTCAGGTCGTGAATCTTTTTAGTGGTCGCGGCCTGAGCGCGGGCCTTGGCGGCTGCGACCTGAGCAATAATTTCCTGGGTATCATCCGTAGCACCCAAAATTTCTTCACCAAAGTCAATGACTTCTCCCTTTTTAGGTGTTGGAGGGTCAGAAGTCGCACTACCAGGCGGAGTGGGCGGAAATTTTGATGCGGATTTGTAATACTCGCTTGCCTTTCTTCTCTGTCCAAGATTGGAGTAGACGTCGCCCATATCCCTAAGAAGTTCGCCCTCGGCGCTATGATCACTGCTCATCTGCTGAAGATCCATTGCCTGGTTGTAATAGGCAAGGGCATCTTGCATGAGTCCCAGATCGGCGTAAATCCTGCCGAGCCGGTGCAGAACCCATACCTGCCCTGGCACGTCACCGATAGAGCGCAGGATTCGTGAGGCCGCTCTGAAGGACAGAATTTCATCTGCCTCCTCTCCCGGCACTGAGTGAATCTTGCCGAGGGCGAGGAACTCCGCCGCCATACCTTCCTGGTCGCCAGCGTGAAACGCCTCTTGCAACTTCTGCTTATGAAGAGCAATGACGCGCTGGTGCTGGTCCTGCTCTGAACTCTGGGGAGGGGTATTGGAGGGGAGGTGGCACGCGAGGCAGGTGACGAACATGGTAAGGAAGATAAGCCAAAGCGTGTGTGAATTGCGCCGCATCTCTGCCATAGGACGTACTCAAGGAGCTATTCGTGTTGCGTGGCCCGGCTGATCGAGAGTTTCCTGAAATGCAGACAAGTATACCCCTGGTCGCACTAGTTTGTGGAGAACGTATTTCCTGCGATCGAGGAATCTTGGAATTTTGCCTGGCTGGCTATTCGAACTGCTGGTACCAGAGGAGAAGATCGCGGCAAGTTTGGCATTTGAACCGGAATGCGAAAACAACAGATGGTTTCGCAGCCAGCCGGTCAGGGTTTGGCTCACCGATTCAGAATTGCTATACTGGCAAGAGTTGTTTTCAAGCGCAGTGTTCGTGGAATCGCCCACCTTGTCCGGCGACGCAGGAATCCGCGCGGAGAATCGCAACTCAAAATTTTGCACTGAGGCCAGATAGCTCAGTGGTAGAGCGCGGCCCTGAAAAGGCCGGCGTCGGCGGTTCAATCCCGTCTCTGGCCACCACATTCTAAAGAAGTTAGCGGTAAATTAGAGGGATGGGCTCACCCGCAATTCACCCGTGATTGCTACTGCACCGCCTGCGATGACAGCGCGAAAAACGCCGTCAACATATCCCCTTATGCAGTCATTCGGTCTTCGCTCCGACTGTGGACCTAAATCTGCAACGTGGTATGCACGTCGGCGTGCATGCGTTTACCGTTTGGACTGAATTTCCTTCTCACTTTATGAAGCACTGCGGAAGTCGCGAAACGTTCACTGATGGATGGGCGGGGGCGCTTAAACACGCGAACAAAAAACTCTTTACATCGTGTGGGGGCCACTATATGCATTTGACATCACGAAGGGAGCATTTTTTCATGGGGTTTTTCCGCTCACTACCGGAAGCCGCAGTTTCAGGCCCGTCATAATTGGAATCGCGCGTTGGGCTGGTGGCGATAGTTGAAAATCTGGCCCTCGATCGCATTCCTGAACACTGGCCGACATTTCAGGACCTCTCTGCGCCAATAAGGGAATTTGGCGATTACGCGCTCATCGAAATCCTCCATAAACTTCGAAGCGGTTACGGGATGAAGCCAGCCTGTCGAGACAAAGTCACCCGTGCGCCCTGGAGCCGGAGCAATGTCGTATGATCTATCCAAATCCCCATCGATTGGAGCCCAGTTGTGGAACGACGGGAGTTCTTCAAGTCAGCGGTGCCTATCGCCGGCGCCGCAGCCGCCTTTAGCGCCAGACCTCTTGCGTCCGCGCTCAATACCAAGAATCAGCCGCACAATGAGTTGATTGAGAAGATTAAGCTCGCAATGCTGTCTATGCAGCGCTCCGCATGGGAACAAGGAGTGGGTTCGCACGCCCTGCTCGAACTTGGGGATATGGACGGCATGGTGTTGATGGCCAAGGATGCGGTAGTGCGCCAAAACACCGACGGTCGTCTGGGCATGGACGGCGACGGCGACGAGGTTGCAGACCCTGGCTCACTCGGTGAACCCGTTCTCGAGGCAGGCAAGATCACCGGCGATCCGGCCTTCCAGAAGGCCTCCGATAAGATGCTCGATTACCTGCTGCATGACGCTCCAAGAACCTCGGACGGCATCATCTCGGGCGTCAAGAGCGACATCCAGTTATGGTCAGACTCGATGTACATGGTACCGCCCTTTCTAGCCATTGCCGGGCACCCGGATGAAGCGATCCGGCAGATGGAGGGCCACCGCAAGGCTCTATGGAATGAGAAGGCAGGCTTGCTGGCGCATATCTGGGACGACGGCAAGAAGGCATGGGTGGATCCGGGCTGCTGGGGAGTCGGCAACGGATGGGCGGCGGCCGGCATGGCCGGCGTTATTAAGGCACTGCCGCCCAGCATGAAGGCGGAGAAGCAGCTGCTTGTCGGCACCGTGCAAAGGATCCTGGAGAGCTGCCTCGCTCATCAGCGTCCCGACGGACTCTTCCACAACATGGTGGACAAACCGGATACCTTCGTCGAAACCAATCTGGCGCAGATGCTGGCTTACACTGTTTACCGCGGAACCCACTCCGGATGGCTCGACAAGCGCTATCTCGCTGCAGCAAACCGAATGCGCGCCGCCGCACATGCCAAGGTGGACAAGTTTGGCCTCGTCCAAGGGGTCTGCGGCTCGCCCCACTTCGATCATCCCGGAACCGCCGCTGAGGGCCAGGCATTCTTCCTGCTAATGGAAGCAGCGTACCGGGATTCCATTAGTTAGTCAGTAGTAAGTGACCGCCCCCTGCGCGATAAGTAGTTTAGTCTGTGAGATCTGAAGGAAGCACAGATCAGAGCTATTTTGCACTAGAGATCCCAACAAGGTGTCTACTCTTTATCTGTGACTATCGAGATGGCTGGCTTGCCCCCGCCACACGTCGAAATTCCGCTTTCGGTATCACGAATGAGTCCGAGCGAAATGTCGTGCCGACCTCCTTCATAGGGCGTCTCGAGCCAAGCATCCAGTATGTCCAATGCTTCGAATGCTCCTGTGATCTTGCCACCGAGGCAAAGAATGTTTGAATCGTTATGCGCTCGAGTCATCTTGCCCATGTATGTGCTGGTACAGAGAGAAGCCCGTATGCCTTTGTACTTGTTAGCGATAATGCTCATCCCGATTCCTGTCGAACAAATCAGGATTCCACGATTTGCCTCCCCACGAAGAACGGCCTCCACGACTTGGGCCGCATAGTGAGGGTAGCGCACAATTTCTGTCGAGTGACAGCCTATATCGTGAACGGCAATGCCTTTCTTGGTGAGATGTTCGACAATCAGCATTTTCAACTCATAACCACCGTGATCATTACCAATCCAGATAGCAAGGTTGCCCATCTTGAATACCATCCTTTCGCGCGGGGCTGAATTGAAAGCTCAACCAATTACCGGCCGCGCCCTCGAAGTACATCTCCCAAGTATTATTTTACCGGTGCACCAGCATTTAATGCCTTCGTTAAGCTCGCCCTGCATTTCAACCTTTGCAATTACTTTGCCATAATTAATAGAGGACTGCCAAATAGTTCGTCGATACAACGTCAGCTATGTAATTGATTACACAAGATTAATCAATGTGGTATGACCTCTGATGTCTTACCATTTAATGCTTGACAGTCAAAAACCGCCGCCTCGATAATATTAAAGGAAATATATTCACCTTCCCTTGGCTGCATGCTGATCTCTACGAGTTCTACGTTTCACGTTTGCAGGCAACGGCTACGGGTCAAGCGGTCGAGCATTGAAAACAATTGAGGGCTGGATTCCAGCGCACAATCAATGATCGGAGATTGGCAATGAAGATTGGCCTGGTCGCATCTACACCGGATGCACTGCCGAGTGCTTTTGCTACGCTCCGCGACGACCTCGGTAACTGCATCGATAGCTGCGCTGAAATGGGATATGACGGCGTGGAACTCGCGTTGCGTCACGCGTCACAAGTTGACGTGTCCCGTATAAAGCAGCGACTTGCAGCGACCGGACTCCAGGTGCCGTGCATCTCCACCGGCCAGGTATTCGCAGCGGATCACTTGTATTTTACCCACCCGGATGTTACAGTTCGCGATCTCGCTGTCAAACGAATCATCGATATGATTCGTCTCGCGGCTGAGTTCAGCGCCAAGGTCAATACAGGCCGAGTTCGCGGTGTGATCCATGCGGGGGACAGTCCAACGATAGCCCGGCAGCACTACATTGGTTGCATCCACCGCTGTGCCGATATAGCTGAACCGCTCGGCGTTGAGTTGATGGTTGAACCCGTGAATCGCTACGAAGTAAATTTCATCAACAGCTGCGCGGATGGTCTCGATATTGTTCGTGAAATAGGGCGGCGATGCGTGAAAATGATGCCCGACACTTTTCACATGAACATTGAAGACGCTTCGTTCCGGGATGCACTGCTCGCGGCACGCGACTTTATCGGTTATGTCCACGTTGCCGATTCAAATCGTCTCGCGCCTGGATGGGGTCACATACCGTTCGATGAGATATTCGAGACCCTTCATCAGATCGGTTACTACGCTTGGATCACAGCGGAAATCCTGCCTGAGCCGGACCCCGACTCGGCTGCGCGGCAGGCTGTACGATTCCTACGCGCCCGGCTTCAAAATGGATCATAACTTCAACCTGGCATTGGATATGAGTTTTCGCCGAATGAAAGCCGCATCTGTTGCATATCGAATGATAGGGCACAGTAGCATACCGCAGTATTTATTCAGAGTCCTCGAATGATGATGAAGCGCATTCCAAATCTGCGTTGGTGGATTGCAGGGCTGCTCACAGCCGCAAGTGCGCTTGCCTACGTTGACCGTCAGACGTTGCCTATCGTAATTGGAGAGATTCAGAAAACGATTCCAATTACCGACCAGCAGTATGGCCGCCTACAGTTCATGTTTTTTCTGGCGTATGGAATTATGTCCGCTGTTGGTGGCAAAATCACTGATAAGTTGGGTGCGCGATGGGGTTATGTCGCCTTCATCGTATGGTGGTCGACGGCCAGCCTGATGCAGGGAACAGTATCCAGCATATATGGCCTGGGAGTGGGGTTATTTTTGCTGGGTATCGGCGAGGGTGGCTGCTTTCCCGCTGCTGCAAAGGCGATCTCAGAGTGGTTCCCTACAAAAGAGAGATCGCTGGCATTTGGAATCTTCAACGCCGGCTCGGGCTTCGGCGCAACGATTGCCCCGCCCCTTATTGCGATGATCGTACTTGGATTGAACTGGCGATGGGTATTTTTCATCACAGGGTCCATTGGATTCGTCTGGGCGTTGGTCTGGCTGCGGCTGTACTACCCACCGGATCGTCATAAGCAAATTACGGCCGCCGAAACAATCTACTTGAAGAATGTTCTTTCTCCTCAATCGATCGCTGCGAAACGCTTTCCGTGGCTCGATCTTTTTCATTTTCGGCAAGTCTGGGGTCTCGTGGCGGCTAAGTTCTTATCAGACTCGGCATGGTTTTTTCTTATCGCCTGGCTGCCCAAGTACCTTCTCGATGTGCGTCATTTAAATATCAAGGGCGTCGGATATTACGCGTGGATCCCTTATGCCTGGGCCGCTTCAGGAAGTCTGCTGGGAGGATGGTTTTCAAGTTACCTGATACGACACAAGCTGTCTCTGGATAGGTCGCGAAAGATATGCTTAGGCATTAGCGCCGCGTGCCTGCCCGTTTCCCTCATGATCACCGTATCTCCGCTGGCGATCACTATTGTCTTCTTCAGCCTCGCGATGTTAGGGCATCAGTTCTGGTCCACGATCATCCAGACACTTACAGCGGACATGTTTCCTTCAACGGTCGTTGGCTCAGTTGCCGGATTACTTGGTGCGGTTGGTGCGTTCGGCGGAATGTTGTTCAACCTAGCCGTGGGTTCGCTCCTTGCGGAATACCACAGTTATGCCCTTGTATTTATCATCGCGGGACTGTTGCATCCGCTATCGTTCGTCATCATTCTGCTTGTGGTGCGCAGAATCGAACCGGTTATCTTAATCAGCACTCACGATAGGGAGGGCGCACCAGCTTAATCCAATGGCCATCGGCAAAATTGTAAAACTGGAAATTCGAAACGAGGATACCATGAGCGGGAACGCAGACGATTCAACAGGCAGGTTGTATCCATATGGCGTCCGGCACACAGAGGCAATGATTGCGGATCTTTCCCGCCGTGCTTATGAATTTCGGGCCCAAGTACTTCGCATGGTTTACGAGCGGAAGACCGGGCACCTCGGTGGGGCCTTTTCGGTCGCGGAGATACTCATGGCTTTGTACTTCCACCAGTTGCGATTGGATCCTGGAAACCCGGGTTGGAACGATCGAGACCGGCTTGTCTTTTCAAAAGGTCACGCCTGCGCCATGCTCTACACCGTTTTGGCCCACCGCGGCTACTTCCCGGTGTATGAATTGGGCACGTTTCGCGCATTGAACAGCCGTATTCAAGGACACCCGGAACCGCAAAAAACTCCGGGGGTAGATTTGGCGGCAGGCCCACTTGGCCATGGAGTGGCAATCGGCGCCGGCATGGCCCTGGCCGCCCGATTGGCCGGATCGCGCCGTAAAGTCTACGTGATTCTTGGCGACGGAGAATTAAATTCTGGCGTGATCTGGGAAGGAATGCTCCTGGGAGCTAAATACGGATTAGACAACCTGAAAGTAGTTGTCGATTACAACGGAGTTCAACAAACCGGAACCACGCATCATGTTATGCCCACCGAACCAATCGCCGATAAGTGGGCTTCATTCAACTGGCATGTACTGGAGATTCACGGCCACAATATGTCCGCGATTCTTGATGCGCTTGACAGCGCGGATGAAATTCACGGGCGGCCAGTGGTCATCATTGCCCGTACTACGAAGGGCAAGGGAGTGAGCTTTATGGAGAACGCTCCGCAATGGCACGGCGGAGTACCGAATCAAGAGCAGTTTGAAAAAGCAATGGCCGAGCTGCAGGAAGGAGTTGAACAATGGCAAGCCTGATTCGAAACCCTTTTGGCCGGCCCATTTTGATGAGAAAGGTTTATGGCGAAGCATTGGTGGAAATGGGCCAGGCACGGAACGACGTAGTGGTGTTGAGCGCCGACGTCAGCAATTCGGACTTCAGCTATATGTTTGAGCAGAGTTTCCCTGACCGCTTCTTCAACGTCGGTATCGCCGAACCCGCGCTAGTCGATGCCGCCGTCGGCATGGCGAACAGCGGATTTGTTCCCATCGCGAATACCTTTGCGTTCTTATTTGCAACCCGGGCTTTGGAGATGGTGCGCACTCACCTGTGTTATGGCAACGCTAACGTGAAACTTGCAGGAGCTTACGCCGGACTCTCAGACTCGTTCGACGGTCCCACGCACCACTCCATCGCCGATCTGGCTATCCTGCGCAGTCTACCTGGAATGACGATCGTCGTTCCCGCCGATCCGCTGGCCGTGGTCAGACTGTTGCCCCAGGTGGTTGCCTGGGACGGGCCAGTCTTTTTCAGGCTTTGCCGCAACGAAGTGCCGCAGATTTTTACCGATGATTACCAGCCGCAGATTGGCAAGGGCGTAACGCTGATCGATGGCGGTGATGCGAGTATCATTGCATGCGGCGTGCTGGTAGCTCGATCACTACAAGCCGTCGATACATTGCGCCAGGAAGGAATTCACGCGCGCGTCATTGAAATGCACACCATCAAACCGCTGGATGCCGACCTGGTGGCATCTTGTGCACGTGAGACTGGCGCCATTGTCACTGTCGAAGAGCACACAATCATCGGTGGACTTGGCGGCGCCATCGCTGAACTTCTGTCCGCCTCTTGCCCCACTCCCCTGGAACGAGTCGGAATAGACGATACATTCGCGGAAAGCGGCCCGTATGCCGATCTGCTGGACAAATACGGCATGAGCGTGGACGCAATCGCTGATGCCGTTCGTCGCGTGTTGAAGCGAAAATCTTCAGCCAAGAAGTGCAGTACTTGTTCGGAGGAAATTAACGATGCCTAGGTTTGCAGCCAATCTCTCCATGATGTTCAATGAGGTACCGTTCCTAGAGCGCTTTTCTGCCGCAGCCTATGCGGGGTTTACGGGCGTCGAGTACCTGTTTCCGTATGAGTTTCCCGCCGAAGTTATCTCTGCAGAACTCAGGAAGCACAATCTGGTAAACGTAATGTTTAATTTACCTGCTGGGAATTGGGCCGTTGGTGAACGTGGAACCACTTGTCTGCCGGGCCGCGAAGAAGACTTCCGCGCCGGGCTGGTTACCTCAATCGACTATGCAAAGAAGCTTGGCACCAAACAAGTTCACGCCATGGCCGGCATTGTTCCGCAAGGCACCAGCCTTGCGGCTGCCCGTACGACTTACATTTCAAATCTCAAGTACGCATCAGTGGAGCTTGCCAAGCATGGCATGACTCTTCTGATCGAAGCCATCAACACGCGCGATATGCCGGGCTTCTTCCTCAACACGCAAGCCCAGTCCTATGCGGTTCTGGAAGAGGTAGGAGCACCGAATCTTAAAATGCAAATGGACCTTTACCACATGCAGATTACAGAGGGCGACCTGGCGGTCAAACTCAGCACGTACGTTCCGCACTGCGGGCACGTTCAGGTCGCAGGAGTGCCAAAGCGCAACGAGCCGAACACCGGAGAGGTTTTCTATCCGTACCTCTACGACCATCTGGACGAGATTGGTTACGGGGGATGGATCGGATGCGAGTACCGCCCGGCCGGAACAACAGTAGAAGGGCTGACCTGGTTCAACGATATCTCTGGCCGGAAGTCCACTAACTGTAAATGAAGGAATAAGGAGAATCACATGTCTGATATCGGTTTTGTTGGTTTGGGAATTATGGGTAATCCAATGTGCCGGAACCTGATGAAGGCCGGTCATAATGTGTCGGTCTTTGACATTATTCCTGCGCTCGTGGAGCGTGCATCCGAAAACGGCGCGTCTCCATGCAGCTCTGCTCGCACTGTCGCCGAGCGTTCCCAGATAGTGATCACAATGCTTCCCGACGGGCCTCAAGTGGAGGAGGCTGTACTCGGGGTGGGCGGGGTGCTGGACGGCTCCCGGTCAGGTTTAATCATCATCGATATGAGTTCGATCAGCCCATTGGTGTCGCAAAAGATTGGCAAGGCATGCGAGTCCAGAGGAGTTCGATTCCTGGATGCGCCGGTCAGCGGCGGAGAGCCGAAGGCGATTGACGGAACGTTGGCCATCATGGTCGGTGGCGATAAGGCCTTATTCACTGAAATGGAGCCGGTGCTGCGGGCGATGGGTTCGAGCGTCACACTGACCGGCCCTATCGGCGCGGGCAACGTCACTAAGCTGGCCAACCAGATTATTGTGGCCTGCAACATCGCCGCCATGGGAGAGGCGCTGGTACTGGCCACTCGTGCCGGCCTAGATCCCAACATCGTCTTCAATGCCATTAAAGGCGGCCTGGCCGGCAGCACTGTACTGAATGCCAAAGCGCCCATGGTGATCGGCCGCAATTTCCAGCCCGGCTTCCGAATTCGCCTGCATCAAAAGGATCTTCGAAACGCGCTGTTGGCGGCCGAATCGATGAAAGTTGGCCTACCGCTTACCAGCACCGTGCAGCAGATGCTGATGGCGCTCATGAACCAGGGGAAAGGCGAATTGGATCATTCTGCCATCGTTACGTTTATCGAATCAATGGCAGGGATCGAAGTCAAGTCGCCACCAGTAGCTAAGCGAGAATAACGTCAACTGGGTATAGCACCCTAACCGGATGGCTTAGACGGTTGGGAATTCGGCAATCCGCAGCCTGGAGCAACCGTAAGGAATAAGCTCGACCAAGGTCTCCGGGGAATCTGTTTTCACCGGGCTAACAGGAACCGACGCTGCATTGGCCCCGTTCATTCCCCACTGGGGAAGATGCTTGGCCTTGACCTTGAGCACGATGGGAACATCCTCCTGCCACGGGGTAAACTCGCTCGCGCCGGCCGTCTTTACGGGTTCTCCCTTTTGGGCAAACGGCATGGAACTGATTTTGTTCACAATCATGATGCATTGAGGATTGTTTCGATCGATTGCCAGCGCGTAATTCCAATCGGTCGTGGGGGCGATGCGCCAGTTGACGCATCCAGGCGGAGCAGGAACCATCACATGATCATCCCCCAGGGCAAGCGCCGGGATTTTCTGAAACGACTCGCCAATTCGCAGAACAAAATACAGCGGCCCCCAGGCAATCGCCACCGCATTGTTTCTCCGGGTCTCGGCGCGGACTTTGAAATTGAAGTCCAGTGTCACAACGTCGCCGTCTTTCCACAGGCGATCCACCTTGAACAAACTCCCGCTTTGCGGATGAGTCGAATATGAATCGGCGGAGACAGATAATTTTGCCTGATTGGCCCAGGTGGGAATCCTGAAATACAACGGAAACGAGACGGGCAGCTTGGTGTGAATCGTAATGCGCACGCGATCGGAGAACGGATATTCAGTCTCCTCGGTGATTTCGATCTTTGCACTGTGTCCAACCTTGGCGTTGAAATGGCAGGGACCATAAAGTGCGGCCACCAGGCCGTTATCCGCAGTGGCCATCCACATGGATTCGACGTAGCGGGGCCAGGGCGAGTGCATGTTGGCCAGGCAGCAGGGAAAATTGGGCGTAAAGCCGTAGATATTTGACGTATCGCCGTCCCCATGCCACGGGCGCCTCGCGTCGGATACCAGAACCTGATTTGTCTGTTGGAGGTATTGATGCGCCCACATATCCGCCGTGCAAGTGCCGGGGAAGGCATTGAACATCAATTGTTCAACGCGGTCGGCAAAAGCCAAATTCCCCACTGCCTCAAAGTTCTTTTCAAGCGAAAAGAGCAGTTCTTCCACGTCGCACAATTCTGTGCCCTGGGTCGGATCGGTGTTGGCCAGCCACTCGTCGCCGCTCCAACGTGCGCCCACCTGACCGTAACCTTTGTCCAGATTGGTTAATCCGCGAATCACACTGTCCTTGTCGGTATCATCCTTCGACATCAGATAATATTGCACCGGGTATTGGATTGCCTGGGTGACATCAACGCCCTGGCGGGTCCATAGCGATGGATCTTCGTCTGAGCTCTTCTCCGTGGTTACGTCGGGAAAATGAACGAAATATTTGGGGTCTTCCGGGAAGTGCACGAAATAGTGCTTCCAATCTTCAATGCAACGCTTCGTGCATCGCTCCAGGAGTGCGGGAATATCATTGTCTCCCGTGCGGTTGTAATACCACCATCCAAAGCTCAGCAGCATGCCAAGCCTGGCCGGCTCAACCACCGCGTCGTCTTTGGAGTCATGCACAGAGTCTGCGTAGTCCAGGATCATCCGTGCCAGTCTGATTGCACGAGTATCGCCGGTAAGCTCATAGTATTCGGGCAGGAACCTTCCCAGGTGGCACCAGGCGCACAAACTTGGCGTAACGGTCGCAGGGTCCTTCACCATCAATATGTATTGCATATAAGGGTCGGCGAGAGCCTTGAGATGATCGTCGTGAAGCACGCCTGCCAGAACTGTCAATCCCTCAAGCCAACGAGGAACAAAACGGGCAATACAACAATCGCCGGACATTCTTCCCGGCCTCTCCTATCCACGCGGAGTCCTCAATCACTCCCCACACTTCGTTCAGGTGACTCGTCAATCCGCTTGCCTGCACCCTCAATTGATCCCGAAGCCAACCCGACGGCCTGCCGGTCGCCCAAAGGCAATTTGACATATTTTGTCTGGAACAGCGGGCTGCGATTGTTCGGATAATTCGCCATCGCCGGCCAGGGAGTCGATGCCTCCTGGCAGAAGGCCTCCAGCGGAGTGCCTGCCAGCAGCCCAAGTTCAAATGCCGCGAAAACCGATGCGCCCAGACCGGCGCCGGTTGCCATCAACTCGCAGAAATCACGTCGACGCATTGCTCTTCCTCTCGGGAGTTCGAATCGGCTTTGACCGGGCTCTGAAAGTTGCAGGCTATCGGGAATGAGTTGGAATCCGCGGGTACTCTTCCCAACAGGCCGCTGATCGTGAATATTGTCACCGGCACACGAATTCTCCGCAAGTTCGCACGAATCATAGGGAACGGACTGGAGAATTGTCAACATAATTTATGTATATATATGAATAAAAAGGATATAATAGTGGTCTGACCTCTTACCACATATCATATACTCGTTCTTCGCAGCCATTTTGATTTGAACCATCTACATTGTCTTATGGGTCAGACCTCCTACCATATTGAAGTTGACTTCACGTGGAATAAATCTATGATTAGAAGATGATCCGGAGCAGCGAATGACAAAATCGCCAATCAGGAAACCATCCAGAGTTCGTTTCGGAATTGTTGGCAACAAGAGTGCCTTGGTTGACCGGGTTGTCCATTCAATACGTGAACAAATCCTTTCCGAACGTCTAGCCGTCGGGACAAAACTTCCGCCGGAGCGGGAATTAGCCGAGCGCCTGGGCGTCAGCCGCACCGTCCTGCGAGAAGCCGTCCGCGCTCTTGCCTCCAGTGGATTGCTTGAAACCTGCCACGGGGTCGGCACTACTGTTCGCGCCTTGAGTCGCGAAGAGGTAGTAAAGCCACTGAATCTATTTCTCCGCAGTTGGGGACGGGATGTCAGCCTCGGTCACCTGCATCAGGTTCGCTCTCTTCTTGAAGTGGAGAACGTCGGATTGGCAGCGGAACAGGCTTCAAAAGAAGATATCCAGGATCTTCGCCGCATCGTTAAAGAGATGGAAGCGGCGAAAGATGTTCCGGAACTTTTCGCAGCCAAAGATTCCGAGTTCCACCGGCGTCTTGCACAAACCACGCACAATCCGTTGCTTATCTTGTTGCTGGACTCTATTCAGGACCTGATGGCCGAGGTTCGTGAATTTGTTGCCAGGGACAGAGGTCTTTTCGAGCAGGTAATGCCGGCGCACACCGAGATGTTGAAATATGTGGCGATGCGGGATGCGAGGAAGGCGAGGCGCGCGATGCGCGCGCATCTACTTACAGCGCTGGACGTTCAAAAGCGGGCAGGCCTGCCTGGATCAATCAGTGCGGGAACTCGGAAGAAACGATCTCCCCTCTCTGACCGCGGTGCTAGCAGGAGAATTTCAGAAGCCTAAAAGAGGGATTTGATGGAGCGGCATACGCCCGGTGTGGAAAGAGCAGAGATTGTTCGCGATTATACCCCCTTGATCGGGCGGAAGCTATCAGGTGAGTGCAAATAAATGAGGTATTGGGTTCTGTGTGGAAGACGAATACTTATTGCTGCTTGGCAAGTGTTTGAGGAGGGCGGGTGGAGTTATATTCAATCGGAGTAGACTTGGGCGGAACTAATCTGCGAGTTGCTACTTATACGCCAGATGGCGGCTTGCAAAATCGCCGTTCGGTTCGCACAAGACTTTCGGATGGCCCCGCCGCGGTGGCTGAAGATATATGCTCCCTCATTCTGTACGCCAAGGCGTCGGAAGTTCCCACAGCCTCATGTCTAGGAGTTTGCGTTGCTGCGCCAGGGCCTTTAGAGCTTCCATTAGGCCGATTTCATCAACCGCCAAATCTGCCGGGGTGGGATGGCTTCGAGCTCCTGCAAGCGCTGGAGAGCCTTTTGGATATTCCTGTTTTCCTTGACAACGACGCAAATGTTGCGGCGTTGGCTGAGTGCCATCTGGGAAGCGGAAAGGAGTTGGCGCTGGACAATCTCAATATGCTGACTCTGGGGACGGGCGTGGGCCATGGCATCATCTCCGGTGGTCGCATCGTGCATGGAGCCAACGGCTTGGCTGGAGAGGCCGGCCATGTATCTGTGCAGCCGGACGGTGAGCTTTGTAATTGCGGCAACCATGGGTGCCTTGAAGTTTATGCCTCCGCCAGAGCAATTCGACGAGAAGCTATACGGCTTGCCGAGCAAGGGGCGCAGGGATTAGCACTGCTCCTCAAGGAAAAGCCGGAAGCTACGGCGAGCGATTTCTATTCTCTGGCTGTAGCACGCGATGCTGGGGCCCAATCGATTTTCGATCGAGCCGGCCGTGCATTAGGAATATGTATCGCTTCACTGATCAACAACTTCAATCCCTCTCTCGTGGTGATTGCAGGCGGAGTATCGGATGCATGGCCGCTGCTTTCCCCAAAGATCTTTGAGGAACTGCAACACCGCAGCTATATTTACCGGCTTACTCAACCTGGATCCCGATTCCAGCAGCACACAATCGTGCAAAAGGCCACCCTCGGCGCCGATGCAGGACTAACCGGAGCGGCGCTTTATCCGTTTCTATATGGAAAGCGATCTTAGCGCCAATGCCGCGCAAAAGATTGCTTTAACAAGAAGCATGATTTGAGTTGTGGGATACCATCCAGAAAGGGAAGACCATTTTGATTGAGAACGCGTACTTGCATGACATACTGGATCAACCGAGAGCCATACGGGACACGATTACTAACCTTTCTCATTCGCAAAAGCTAAACGACTTTATCAGCGCTATCACTCCGAGTGGCTACCAAAGAATAGTGCTTACGGGAATGGGCGGATCCTTCCACATTTTGAATCCGCTCTATCAAAGACTAATCGACCTGGGCTATCCGGCTCTGATGACGGAAGCATCGGAACTGGTCTACTTCCTGCCCCGTCTTCTGAATCGCAGCACGCTACTCATTGTTGTCTCCCAGTCCGGCCGCAGTGCCGAGATCATCCGGCTGTTGGGTAAGGATGGCGAGCGTCCCACGATTATTGGCATCACCAATGACGCCTCTTCGCCTTTGGCATTGGAGTCGGATGTTGTAGCGCTGATTAAGGCCGGACCGGAGGCTTCGGTGAGTTGCAAGACCACCACTGCCTCTTTAGCCGCCTTGGCGTGGACTGGCGACATCATCAGCGGGAAGGATCCAGGTTCCGCTCAATCCCGGCTCGAATTGGCCGCTCCGGCTGTCGAGCGCTATCTCGTGCACTGGAGAGATCATCTTGACACTCTTCGCACGGAGTTGCAGGGCACCCGTCATGTATTTGTAACAGGCCGAGGCCCCTCTCTCGCGGCTGTCGGACTTGGAGGCATGCTCATGAAGGAGGCCGCGCACATCCACTCGGAGGGAATGAGTAGCGCTGCCTTGCGGCATGGCCCATTCGAAATGATGAGCGAAGATTGCTTCGTGCTGGTTTTCGCCGGTGATTCAGTCGTGGAACCATTGAACAGAGCGCTGGTGGAGGACGTCCGCAAAACCGGCGCGAGGACAGCGCTGGCCGGACCCGACGCAAACTTAGATGTGTTTCGCTTGCCCGCGGTCAGCAGAGAAATTCGTCCGATTGTTGAGATGCTTCCTCTTCATATGATCTCACTTGCTCTTGCCGAAATAGCTGGGCGTGAAGCAGGAAAGTTCGAGCAAATTGAAAAAGTGACCACGACAGAGTGATTACCAGATTGTTGATTTGTGATGATAACTGGCAGAACTGAAATTATTCGCAGGCGCGATGATAAGTCGCACCCGCGAATTTAGCTGAAAGCCTCAAGGTGTGGCTGAAAACAAGGTCATTTCGCAGCCTGGGGTACGTCCACAATGGCAGCCACCACCGCTGGAAGCAATGTACCTTCTCCCCAGTTTTGAGGCGCATATCCCAACCTCGCAACGACAAGGTCCAGGGAAGGCACGATATAAAGCCGGCTGGCAGTAAATCCCATGAAGGCGAATGCATCCCTCGGAACTGTCGGCCAGAGCACACCGTCCGTATTCACCCAGAAAGTGTATCCGTAACTTGGATTCAATTTCTGTGAACTCTTTGTAGCCTCTTTAATCCACCACTCAGGAACGATCTGCTTATCATTCCATTTCCCGTTATGCGCCAGTAAGTAGCCCAACCGCGCAAAGTCACGGGCGGAGAAACGCAGGCCGCTGTGTGGATTTGTATGTGGCCCTATGTTACCCGCAACTCCGCCTTGCCAGTCCCAGCCTTCATTCTGAATGCCAATGGGATCGAAGACTCGCTCCTTCATGAAATCCGCAATCTCACGCCCGGTCGCGTGATAGAAGAAGAGTGATAAATGAGCAAAGCCGGTGTCAGAGTATTCCCAGGCCGTCCCCGGCTCGCCGGTCAATTTATCGGCCCATTTCCCAAAGCGGTTCGGTTGCTTCCCCAGGGCAATCTCGAAATCGCCTCCCCCGGGCGCGGCGCTAAGTCCTACTACCCCATGGTCCTCCCCGGGGATACCGGAGGTCATCGAGAGTATATGCCGCAGTTTGATCTTCTTCTTCTCCGGATCGGTAAGTGGAAAGCCTTCCGGCACATAATCATAAATAGGGGTATCGAGATTGATCTGCGCATCATACGGGAGCTTGTGGTGAAGACTATCATCCATAAGCAGGCCAAAGGCGATTCCAGTTGACGACTTAGTGCAGGACCAACCGTCAAAAGTGGTGGTCGGCATCGTCGGAGTACCATACCACTCGGCTACAAGATAGCCCTTGCGGATAATCACGATTTGCCATGGTCCCTGGAAAAACTGCAGCTGTCTTTCCTTGATCAGGTCAAGCTTTGCAGGATCCATACCCGCCAGGGTGCGGACCTCTTCGGGAGTCTTGCACCATCTCCATCCGCCAGCTGACTCGGGGGGAGGGGTATAAGTCTCTGCCGCATACAGGTTCACACTGACTATGAATGCCAGGAATGCCAATATTGTTTTCATCTCACTCTCCTATGTTCACTTTCCTTGTGGATCGATGCATCAGAATCCTTATGCGTGCTCTGCAATGGATTAACAAATTTCGCGATAAGTATCAACGCGATTGTTGGCGAACAATGCTAGGGGTTGGTCTTAGGGTTGTCCGTCGCGCAACGAAACCCGAGCGTACCAGCGCGATCGATGCTCGGCGCCATCAACAGGATTTTTCCGTGCTGATTGTTCTGATACGCCTGCGGGAAATACCATTGAGAACCCTGGGGCTGGTAATAACTGCCCCCGCGCAAAATTGCGCTCCTGGTGTGCTCGTCGACGTATTCATCCGTCCATTGCCAGACATTTCCAACTAGGTCCATCACTCCAAAGTAACTAACACCCGCGGGGTGAGCGTACACATCGTCTGGGCCACGCATGGTTCGATCCTGGTCCGGCAAAGGCACCGCATCGGGTCTCCAAATATCTCCCCAGGGATATTTTCTCTGCTCGGGTCCTTCCGCAGCATATTGCCATTCCCATTCGTGGGGAAGACGCTTTCCGGCCCATGTAGCGTAGGCGCGGGCATCTTCAAGGGAAACCCAGGTGACGGGTTTGTCTTCCCATCCTGGAGGGTACATCCCTCCCTGCCAGTCTTTCAGAAAATTGAGGTCATCTTTCGGATGGTAGTGCGTTGCGTCAAGGAAGACCTTGAACTCCTTATTGGTGACAGGATATTTATCGATGTCGAAAGCATCGATGTGCATGAAGTGCTCATGCATACGCCGAGGCGAATCTTCCCACGGATATTGAACGTCAACGCCCTCGTCATTCGAGCCTTCAATTTCAATTCCTCCGACGACAAAGTCGAAATCCTTGCCTGGTATATGAATCATCTCAGGCAAAGGAGTGGATTGCAGCCTGGTTGGTTTGATATCGACGATATGCTGAGTTAGAGTCGTGTGATCTTTTGAGTAACTCGCCAGTGGTTTGGCAGTCATATTCTTCATCTTCGACATTAATTCCATCACGGAGGAATCCGGCTCACCCACAACTTGAAGCACGGCGCCAAAACCATGAGCCTCGATTGGAAACGAAAGAGCCGCCCAATTGGTTCGACTGCCATCCCGCGTCATACTCGGAACAAGTTCGACACCATGGTAAAGGTCGAAATAACGGGCTCCGTCGAACGCCTGAGCCGATAGCTGCGTACTGTCGACGTTATATTCATTTCGGTTGACGATCGTCCACAGTGTGGCTTTGCCCAGAGGCCACTTGCTTGAGAAAACACCAAAGGCGTCTGCTGGGTAAAATGGTTCCCACCCCGGACTGTTGAGATAGGGAGCTAATGCGCGCTCGAGCGTAGCCATACGTCTTGTAGCCTCCGCATCGCGAGGGGAAATACCATTCCAGATTCCAAAGATATTCTCCCAACTCTCCCATCCGACACCATTAAAGAATGCAAACTGCAGATCGTCGGTCTTGTCGCGATTCCAGCGATCGGAAATGTTCACCATGTGCCGGGTCTCCAGCCATTTAAAGCGGTCCACGGCCGGCACAGACTGAAACCTGTATTGGCCCCAGGTCATTAGGTTCCAGGCAACCGCTTCGTCGTGCGGTATAACTTCGGGTTGGAACGCTAGTGGATGTCCAATTTTCTCAGCCGCCTGAAAAAAAGCCAAGGCGACGCCGTCCATGGTATCTCCGTTAATTCCGTCCGCATCAATTTGAGCCATCAGGTGAGCGATCGCATCGGGCCACGGTTCCTTCGGATCCCGCGTTCCCTGGTCCCACATCATCATGGGAAAAAGCACGCGAACGCCGCGCCGGTGGAAATCAGCAACCATCTGTTTCACGCCAGCTATGCCTCCCGGCATCGAACCGACCATATCAAGCTGATTTCGGTTATCGATACCCATGTTGGGATACGTCGGCCAAATTAGAACTGCGTCTATTCCTCCGTACCTGGTCTGCAGATCGTCTAGATAGCGATCGACCGTGTACTTACCTGCAACGGAATCGTAGAAGTATCGATCCTGAACCATCATTTGCGGCTGAATGAAGCTGCGCTGCGTCCATAACAGCGAAGGAATCTGGTAGCGGGAGCCGTCGTATCCAATCCGGATTCTGCGTTCTGCCCGCCAGTGAGTTATATCGCTCAACCATGCTTCATGAGTTTCACAAGCGCGATCACCATCGCCGGGCCCCCAGGGGTCTTTTGGCGCATAGCAAGGAGGTGCAGGAATCATCTGCTGTGAATCCGGGTAATCCGAAATGTATTTCGAGTCCTGGGCTGCCGCGGAGCTCACAAAAGACGTAAACGCGAGAAAGACAATTATTAGCCAAGACTGGGTTCTATTTTGATTGTGCATTTCTTTTCCTCTGATGAACTTAGGTTGATCTCTTGTTGATTCATCTTGCAAATGAAAGTTGGTGCGATCGCGGGTTCACTGCGATCCGCCAGCACAGCCAACCACTTGGTGATTTACGTTCCATCCGGCGATATCGACGCGAACCGGCTCTAGCTGCGATGCGCGATAGGTCGCGGTTAGTTCCCGAGCCTCACCCGGCACTAGCGTAATATAGTTATCGCTCCACAAAACCGGAAGAATCTCTTTACCGCTGCCGCAAGCGCTCAGATTGAGTCGGATGAAGAACGCCAGAGTTGCATCGTTATTCTGCAACGCAATGTGCGTAACTACGTCCCCGTGATCCTGAGTTGTCTGCGTCGTGGCTTTTACCGTTGCCTTCGGCAATTGACCGAGCGGTCGGAAATCCGCAAACGTATCCGCGAACCCATCTTCCAGGTTAATGACTCCATGCGTGATTGTTTCCGGCTTACTGGTAAGCCAATAGAAGTTGGAACCAACCAGTTTTCCGGAAGCATCGGCGAGAGTCAGCTTGAGAAAATAAACCGGCGTCAAATCTGGGATCTCAGGCAAGGTGAACACTTTGTTCGTTGAGTCTGCGGCAGTATCGAGCTTCTGCTGGTGGGAAAAGCGCTCCCTCATGTTCAAGTCGTAGATTTTGGCGGTGAGTCGCAACTTCTTTGCATCCTTGTATTGGCTGCTCACGACCCAAACGGCGCGATCGTCGTATCCGTAGATTGGGTGCAGGGCCTCAAGCGCGTTCTTTGCGCCGAAGTACCCGCCTGCCACCCGCAGTTCATAGTCGTAGAGATTCCAAATCAACGAAGGCCAGCCATTGTTCAACATCCACGCGATTACACCAGTCGCGGTATATTTGTTGCGGCTATGAGCCTCGTACATAGCACGAATCGCTTCGTACCTCATCATCTGCGACTTCATCAGGTAGTCATCGAGGCTCGTGGCATCACCATAACGCTTGTTCAGGCATTTCGTGAATATGGAAATATTCTTGAAATCGTGAAGGCCTGCATGGAAGTTCCACCAATCGTCGATCGGCCACAGGTGTTCCCTAGGAAGTATTTGTTCCAGTGTTTCAATGGGCGGAATTGCCGGTCCGGGTCCGGTTTCAGTGTTGAAGCCGAATGCCCCTCCGCGATCACCTTTGTCGTCCTTCTCTCCAGTCCAGAATTCAGGAACCACGTACTCGTAGGGCCCTGTCATTTTTACTCCGGCTTTTCCCGTGACGGATGTAGACTGCTCCGAAGCGGATGAGATCACCGGGTTAGGCCAGTGATATTCCCGCTCAATGGCCAAGTACATCTTCTCGATATCCGGCGGGGGAGGATTATCGCTCCCATTGAGCCATACAAGGATACTGGGATGGGACCGCAGCCGCAGGATTTGAGAACGCACTGACTGTTCAGCGACGTCAACCTGTTCTTTCTGCCACTTCGGCCATGTTTCCCACAACGAGCAGGAGATTCCGGGCATAATTAAAATTCCTTTTTGGTCAGCGAGATCGAAGAAATCCTCCGTTTCGAACATTCCTTCGAGTCGAATCGTGTTCAGGCCCATACCCAGCACGTATCGAAACTCGTCGTCTATCCGCTCCCTGCTCTTTTGCATCATCAGATCCATGGCCCAGCCGCCACCAAGAATCAGCAATTTCTTGCCATTGATGAAGAAGATCCGATGGTCATTCGCATCCAGTTGCGACGTGATCTCACGAATGCCAAAGTGCATGTCGGCACTGTCGGAAATGCTTCCGTTGATGACAAATTGCAGTTGCATCGTATATAGGTTGGGGGGGCCCATTTGTGCCGGCCACCAGATGCGCGGATTCTGAATGTTCAGTTGAGGGAACGCGCCCGGGTCGAGAATGACCTCCCTGGTTTCCCGCGGCTTGAGTTCCACGTCCTGTGAAAAATGAATATCCTCGATGCGGCCTTGAAGCGATCCTGTTTGCTGCTCGTCGGTACTATTCACCAATCGAGCCAAGACAGTGAGATGGGCTTTGGTTGTATCCGGCAGATCAAGATGAGAATTGACAGCGGGGTAGCGCAGGGCCACGGGACCGCTGGGCGAAAGCGAAACTTCACGGAATAGCCCCATATAACGGTCAGGAAAACCCGGATTCCAATCCACATAGGAGAGCGCCAGGTCAGTCGTTTGCGTGGGGGGATAGACCCTGACTGCAATCGCGTTTTGGGAGCCGGGGCGCACCAGATTCGTGACGTTGAATTCGTAAACTCTCCAGGTACCTACGACTGTCCCCGCATCGGCTAATTGCTGTCCATTGATCCAGATATCCGCCCGATAGTTGATCCCTCCAAAGTGCAGCCAGACGGTTTTTCCCTTGTAACTCTCCGGGACAGTAAACGCCGCGCGATACCACCACGGAACGGCAAATTGACTATCCATATCCATGGCAAATTCGGCAGCGATTACGTCACTGTTGAATTTTTTGCCGATCAGGTTGCGCAGATTGACCCCGTAGTACGGGTCGGGAATTGTTTTGTCTTTCGCCAGCGACGTAATAATCGTGCCAGGCACCACAGCAGTGTGCCAATTCTTGACCTGGTAGGCGGGAGACGAAAGATTTTCTCCCGATTCAGTAACATGGGCCGAAGACTGCAGGCTCCAACCTTCAATCCTGATCGAGCTCCTGGTTTCAGGCGTCGGGCTTTGAGACAGTGCAACAAAGTTCGGTCCGAAAAACGCCGCGAGACAGATGCCCACGACTATATGAAAAAGCCGATGATTCACGATTTCCTCCAACAAGCTTTACTCTCACGCTACGCGGCGCCATCCAAACAGCGGTGCCAGCTGGATGTCGTGAGATTAATTTGCTCACTCCGACGTGGCCGGCGCGATCAGACTCTCCTCCCGAAACAGACTCCTGGCCGGCTCGATATACTTCCAGCAACCTAGCGCAACCATGTTCAGCAGCGCCCCGAGGCAGAAATAAACTTTTATGCTTCCAGTCCAGCCCATGAGGATGGGAAATAGCAACGAGCTTGCAAATGAACCCATCGCCCCCAGGGTATTCATGGCTGCCGATAGCGTTCCCGAGTAATTGCCGCCCACGTCGCAGCAGACGGCCCAACTGGAGCTTATGGTGAGATCCACACCGATTGTCGTTAACGCAAAACATGCGATGAACCCTCCCGCAGAGGACATAAAAGGGGCCGGCAATAAGGCAGCTATGGCCAGTCCGAATCCCAACATGGCCGGCAGTGCGCGGGATCGCTTCCACTTCCCTGCCTTGTAGATTCGATCGACGGCAATGCCGCCGCCCCATACGCGGCCCAGGTAGATCTTCGTGTTGCTCCAATCAGTGAAAGCCACACGCCCATCACCATCGGCGGATTGTTGTGCTCGTTGCGGGCCATGGTATCAGCTGACTCCTCTCGCCGCTGACGCCGCCGGGATATCTTTTGCGCTATCAGATCCGCAGGAAGATCGAACGATGAGCCGCGTCTCCAGCACCACCTGCCGGCGCGGCATGGAGGGTTCGCGAACGCGCGCCAGCAGCAGTTCGGCGGCAGCCCGTCCAGCGTCAAAGGCCGGTTGCGCGACGGTTGTCAGTGGAGGGCGCAGGGACATCGCCCAGGGCATTTCATCGAATCCCACAATCGCGATTTGGCCCGGAATGGCGAGATTGCGTTCATGGATGGCTTGCAGGGCGCCCAGCGTCAGCAGGTTGCTTCCGGAAAAGACCGCCGTGGGCGGATCAGCCGATTCAAGCAACTGCAGCATGGCGGAATATCCAGCCGACTGCTTGAATGGGCAATGGACGACAAGTTTCTCGTCCACGGTCATGCCTGACTCGTGGAAAGCGTCTTCGTAGCCCGCCTGGCGATCGAAAGCGGTCGTAAATTCCATAGGACCGTTAATGATGGCGATGCGTTTATGACCCAGTTGAATCAAATGCGCGGTAGCAGCGTGGGCGCCGTCCCGATTGGCGACCGTAACCTGATCGAAATTTGAATGGGGACGGCTGCGAGAGACCGCGACCATCGCCATGCCCGATCTTTCCATATCCTTATAGAGGCTGGACGGAGCTCGGCTGGCTGCGAAGATCAAACCACGAACGCCCTCGGCGCGAAATACCTCCAGCCGGCGCGTCTCCTGATCGGGATCTTCATTGTAACTGGCCAAAAGTAGCGAGTAGTCCGTTTTTCCTAGCGCGTCTTCAATCCCACAAACCAGGCTCGTGAAGAAGGGATTCTCAATATCCGGAATGAGCACCCCAACTGCGCGGCTCGAACGCACGCGCAGATCACGCGCGGCACGGTTGGGACGATAGGAAAGCGACCGCGCTGCCTCGAAAATTCGCGAACGAAGCGGTTCCCTCACCCCGGCTGACCCGGAAAGAGCCCGCGACACCGTGGCGGTCGAGACGCCGGCGCGCAGTGCGACTTCCTTGACCGTGGGAACCAAAGGCTTTGATTTGACTGAACGTTCTGTTTTACGCATTGGTAAGCAATCCATTTACATGTGAATGCAGCAAGATGAAACTGCTCGACCGGCTTCGTGCCCCGCCAGCCGACGCTATGGAGTCTCGCAAAAGCAGAACCCACTTTCCGCGGCCAATGGGCAATCGTAATCAGTCAGAATATGACCCTCACAACAGTTGGCGTCAAGAGCGTTTGATGATTGCTCCAAGGAATCTGCGGTTTGTTCACGGCATGGACTAACACTGGAGTAGTGATGAAAACATCTGGCTACCAGTTGGGCCGTGGAATTTTTCTACAC
Organism: uncultured Acidobacteriaceae bacterium; assembly: GCA_963839225.1. Classification (GTDB taxonomy): domain Bacteria; phylum Acidobacteriota; class Terriglobia; order Terriglobales; family Acidobacteriaceae; genus Telmatobacter. Next base: position 125,560 of record CAWIVA010000048.1, on the reverse strand, counting down.
ACCTCCGAAGTGGTCATAAAATGAAATCCATTACATTGTATTTTTGATACTCCTCATCCGAGAGAGTGTCAAGGTGGAATTTGAAATGGAAAGATTTTAGGCAGGATTCGGGCAGCTTCCATGACTGAGGGGAGGTCAGAACGGGACGCGGAACAAGATTTGCGACTGCCAGCATTTTTTCTGGCTGGCGGCGTATTCCCCGCTCAATAAGCGGTTTACTTCCGCCTAAAAGCCCGCCCTAATTGGGCGTCGCGGGATCGAATTTCGCCCGATCTTCTCTGCAGCGAGGTCCTGATGGTCGAATCTGGCACCTCTAGGAATCCTCGCAAGTGAATGGTACCTTGACTCTTCTGGCCGATCACCCGCCCAGAATCCACTTGACAGGTTTTTCCCCCTCAATCTAGGATCGCTTGGAAAACGATTACGTGCGGTCTGAGGGTTGATGGCCACGCGATTCGTTCGCCTCGGGACTACTCGTCCTGTTGGTCGGTTGCATACTGGTACGTGATGCTTCGGCTGGAGAACAAAGTCGCACTCGTGACAGGCGCCGGTCGCGGCATCGGCCGCTCGATTGCTATCCGCTTTGCACTCGAGGGCGCTTCCGTGATTGTTGCCGACCTGGATGCGAAGAACGCAGAGGCTGCAGCAGCCGAGATTGTTGCCTCGGGAGGCAAAGCTCGAGGCAGGCGAGTTGATGTTGGCAATCAGGCGCAGGTGGTGGAACTGGTTGATTCAACGGCTCGGGATTGGAATAGATTCGACCTGCTCGTGAATGCCGCCGGGATCGGATTGACCAGGCTGTTTCTGAACACCACCCTGGAACAATGGGAGAACGTGCTGCGCGTCAACCTGACAGGATGTTTTCTTTGCTCACAGGCCGCCGCTCGTATCATGCAAGCCCAGAGGCATGGAAAGATCATCAACATCGCTTCGCTGTCGGGGCAGCGCGGAGGAACGGGCCGAGCCGCCTATGGCGCATCGAAAGCCGGCGTCACCATGCTGACGAAAGTGATGGCCGTCGAGCTGGCGCGGTACGGAATAACCGTAAATGAAATAGCACCAGGCCCCGTGAACACTGAGATGACGGCGGTAACGCACGACGAAAAAACACGCGAAGCCTACTACCGTCTGATTCCCATGGGCCGCTATGCCGAGCGGGACGAGATTGCCGCCGCCGCGGTTTTTCTTGCATCGCAGGAAGCCGATTTTATCAACGGCCAGACGCTCAATGTGGACGGCGGGTTTGCGGCGGCGGGATTGATCTTCGACCTGAAAGAGTAAGCGAATTACATCAATACAAACCTGCCGGGTTTCGTTTTCGTGCCGGCGGGCATCCGAGAGCGAATTAGCTCTAAGAGGCTGAGGGAATCCGCGCCACTGAATCCACAGCCTCTGGATTGCGGTTCTTAAACCATGACCGAGGCGGCTCGCGGCAAGATGCCACTGAGTTCGGCGGCGCGTGCTTCAGCGTAGGCGGCTGCGCCCAGCAGCGCGGCGCGGCTTTCGAGAACAATGCGCACCGGCATGTTGACGAGCAACTGGCTGAGGCGGCCCTTGTCGGTGAAGGCTTTCATGAAGGTTCCGTCCTTGAGCTTCTCCAGGATGCGAGGTGCGATGCCGCCGCCCACGTAGAGGCCGCCGACTGACATAACTTTCAGCGCCAGGTTGCCGGCTTCGGCGCCGTAGGCGGAGACGAACATGTCGATTGCCTTCTCGCAGATCTCGCTTTTGGCAGCCAGAGCCAATTCGGTGATAACGGCATTGGGATCCTCGGCAGCCATGCGCGCGGCCAGCCACGCCGGCTCTTCCATGCCGCGGCCCTGGTGCAGAAACTCGTAGATATTCGTGAGCCCCGGGCCGGTAACCACGCGATCATAACTGACGCGTCCATCGTACTTCTGCCTCAGATAACGCATCAGGTCGAGCCCGTCTTCGTTTCTCGGCGCGTAGTCTACGTGCCCGCCTTCAGAGGGATAAGGAACGTGGCTGTGGCCGTTCCACACCAGGTAGCCCTCGCCGAGTCCGGTTCCGGCGGCGATCAGCGCGCGGTTGCCCACCTGGATGGCATCTCCTTCGCTCAAGGTATAAATCTGATCGGCCGAGAGTTCGGCCAAGCCGTAGCCGTTGGCCTCCAGGTCGTTGATCAGGAAGATATGTTCGATCTTCAGTGTGGCTGAGAGTTCCCGGCTGTCCAGCGTCCATGGCAGGTTGGTGAGCCGTAGGCGACCGTCGCGTACCGGCCCCGGCACGCCAAAGCAGGCCGCAGTCACCTTGGTCGCACCCAGAAACTCTTTTACGATCTCTTCCAGTCCCGAGTATTGCCTGGCAGGATACTTTTTATCGCGTGTGTGTTTCAGTTTGCCATCAATAAAGTCATACAGCGCTAGATGGACTTTAGTTCCGCCCACGTCGCCCGCAAGTATCATCGTTCCTTCTGTCATCGTTCTCACTCCAAAGTCCTGCATCTTTCCCGTTTGCCGGGAGTAAAGTGCGAGTTGCGATCAAATTAATTCGTAAGAATCAGCAGTTATACTGCTTAACGGATCTGCCCAATAACGTCTTCATTCGAATGTCTGGCCATCATGTTGCCGCTTCTCTTCACTGGCAGTGAAAGGCATTATTCTTTCAATTGCTCCTACCAACCAGGCCTTTGCTGCACGCGGGGCAAAGACAAGTCTTTTAAAGTAACATAGTAATCGTTCTCACTAAAAACCGGAAATTTGCCTGCAGAATGCTAAAAGGATTTGACCGCATGGTAGGCGGGAACGATGTTTTCCATGTATCGAGTAGATCAAATTTCCATTAATTTCAGCTATTTGGAGATATTCTGGGCCATACCTTAGCGCATTTACAATTATTTTTCATTATTAGCTTGACAATAATTGTTTCGATATGGTTCACTACAGTGCATTAGTAATCGATTACATTTCTGCGCTAGATTTTCTTCCAGATCCGGCGCTTAAACACGCAAGGTTCAAAGCCGGGCTGCTGTCCCGCGATGTTGCATGAAAGGAGTTTCAGTTGAAAGTCGTTAAGGCTTGGGAAGAAAAGGGGGTTGAGATTCCTGACCCCTTCCGGCGTCAGATTAAGGTGATCTTCGCTCCAGACAAGGAAGGCGTCGAGGAACTCACGTTCAGCCATGCAATCCTTCCGCCAAACGGCCGCACCGATTTCCATAGCCACGACCGGCCGGAATTGATCTATGTCGTCTCGGGTAGCGGCCTCTGCGTGAACGAGACCGAGCATACACCAATACAAGAGGATGTAGCACTTTGGGTTCCAGCGGAAGAGAAACATCAGATTATCAACTCCGGTGATATTCCGCTGAAGCTGGCCACTGTCTTTGTCCCTGCCTTTACGGCCAGCGATAACTACCGGCGTTGCCTGGATGCAGCGAGAGGTTAGGCGATACCATGCGTCTTGGCATCAGCTCATGGACGTATCCCTGGGCAATCGGGGTGAACGGATTTCCGCAGCCATCCCGGCCGATGCGGCTTGCCGGCCTGTTGGAGAGAGCCTCGGCGCTCAAGGTTGGTGTCGTGCAAATTGCCGACAACGTACCGCTTCACTCGCTGGACTCCGCCGAACTTCGCGACGCTCGCCATCAAGCCGCCAGCCTGGGCCTTGCGATCGAAGTCGGAACACGGGGTGTTGAGCCGGCTCACCTGCTTCGTTACCTGAGCCTAGCTGATCAATTTGACGCGGTCCTGCTTCGAACTCTTATAGCGAGCGCTGAATCGCAACCCTCCCTGGAACAGGCGGAGAGATGGATTCGCGAAGTGCTGCCGGCGTTTGAAGACCAGGGAATCACGCTTGGACTGGAAAACTACGAAGCGTATTCTTGCCGCGAACTCGCGGCTCTGGTGCGCAGGCTTGAAAGCCGCCACGTGGGCATCTGCCTGGATACCGTGAACTCACTTGGGGCGCTGGAGACGCCGGATCGTGTCGTCGAAACACTGGCTCCTCTGACCGTGAACCTTCATATAAAGGACTTTATCATTGACCGCGTTCCGCAGAAGATGGGCTTCGTTGTCAGCGGAGCGCCCGCGGGAACTGGCAGGTTGGATATTCCATGGCTGCTGGGCCAAATGCCTTCCGAAAACAACATGACGGCCATTCTGGAACAGTGGCCGCCGCTAAAAGACTCCATTAAGGCCACGGTCGCGATGGAGCAGGAATGGGCTGAGCGAGGGGTTCAATACCTCCGCTCATGTGGCTGTACTTAGGGGATCGATTGAAATGTCACGTGCGTTCAACGAACGGGACAACAGGGGCCGAGTGAAAATGCCGGCAGCGGCCATCTTCCTCCGGCCCAACCCAATGCGATGCTTTGCCTGGGCAGCTAGACCTTTCGCAGGATGGGGACGAATCGGCTGCCAGGTTTTAGGTTTCCGCTCGACAGGGGAAGAAACTCGACAGGGAAAGAGAGAGTTTCCGGAGATTCTTCTCAAACATTTAACCCTTTCAAACCCACGAGTTTACTCGATACAGGAGGCTGTTCATGAAGTACCCCAATTCAACAAGTTCGATTCTAATGAAATGCATTTGCGTTTGCATCCTCGTCCTCTGTGCGAGCGTGGTGATATTCGCACAGGCAGGCCGCGGAAGCATCAGCGGCCTCGTGACTGATCCAGGCGGGGCCATCGTTCCCGGAGCCACGGTAACTCTGCTCGACCGGGCAAACGGGGTCGAGCAGCACTCCACAACGAACGCGGAGGGCTTGTATACCTTTATCTCGCTCAACCCAGGCGTATATAAAGTGACGGCCAGCCTGAAAGGCTTTGAGAGCGTCGCCCAGGACAACGTGAATGTGACCGTGGATCAAAAGAGCACGGTCAACATTGCCTTGCGCGTGGGCGTCGTAACCGATACGGTGACCGTGGCGGGCAACGTCGACCTGATGGAATCCAGCAACTCTACTGTCGGCCAGCTCATCTCCTCGGAGACCATCGACCGCGTCCCGAATCTATTCCGCGATGTGTACGAGCTCGATTCAATTGAGCGGCGGCGTGACTCCGGTGAATGGATCGCCCAGCTCTTCCCAATCCCAGACTGTCCAGAACATCTCCAACGGTGACCCGAATCTGGATGTCTCGGCGTACACCATCAATGGCTCCGTTCAAGGCACCGTCTATTACATGTTCGACGGCAGCCCCCTCGGCGTCGCGACAGGGGCCTCCATCGCGCCCGCCTTCCATGTTACTCAGGATTCCATCGCCGAGTTCCGCATGGAGACCCAAAACACTCCGGCCTCGTATCAGAGCGGCGGCGCGGGAGTCATCAGCCTGGTGAGCAAGTCCGGCGGCAACCGGTACCATGGCGACGCTTTCGGCGTGTTTCGCCCCGAGGTCATGTCAGCAAATGAGTATTTCAACAAACAGAGCCAGTACTTTGCTGATCAGCCCAACTCTCCGCCCTCCTTCCACCGTTACCAGGAAGGCGGATCGGTCGGCGGACCCATCCTGCACAAGAAGCTCTTCATCTTTGGCGATTATGAGGCTACGCAGCAGGCCCAATTCGATGGTTCCAACATATACACCGTTCCTACCGCAGCGGAAGCTCAGGGCGATTTCACCGCCGACCCTGAAATCATGATCTTTGACCCGATCGCCACCAACCCTGACGGTTCAAGGAACCAGATTGTGGGTTCCAACAGCGGCCCGGGATGCGCTACTCCACATCCCAACTGCATTCCACAGGGTTATCTCAACCCCATCGCACAGATATTCTTGCAGCATCTGCCGCCGCCCAACCACCCCATTGAGGGCTCCCAGAACAATAACAACCTCTATGTACCGGGAGTGGATCCTACAAAGATGCAGAAGTTCAACGTTCGCACAGACTATTACCACGGCGAGAACCAGCACATCTTCGGCCGGTTCTCTTACGAGCGGATATTCCTCGCCGGTGTCAACGCCTTCAACAATGCGTGGGATGGCAACTATGCTCAGGCCGTCGACCACGGGTACAATGCTCTGCTGGCGGATGACTACACCATTAATCCCTCCACGGTGTTGCAACTCCGCTACTCCTTTACGCGCTCGAATGTGAATCAAGGGGGCGATCCTCGCCAGAGCCAGGAGGACGACCTGTCCTCGCTGGGGTTCGTAACTCCTACAACCGCGGATGAGGTATACAAGACCCTTCCCTACATGACCATGAACGATACGGGAACCATAGTCGGAGGCACAGCGCAGGAAAACACCGTTCTTGCCGCCAACGAGAACAGCGACGCCAATGCAACCCTCACCAAGGTTTGGGGCAAGCACGAAATCAATCTCGGCGCGGAATATATGAAGCGGTTCCTGAATATAGGCCAACCACCCGCCCCCTCCGGTTCGTACAACTTCGACATGTCCGCAACGACCGACAATACGGGCAATCCGGGATCGTTCCCCGACGGCAGTCCTTACGGCAACGACCTCGCATCGTTCGAGATAGGCATGGGAACCGCGCCGGGCACTGAATCACAAAACTTCACCAAGGATCTCTTTTCGGCAATGGCCAGCCCCTATTACGGATCCTTCATCGAAGATACCTATCACGCCAGAAACAATCTCACCATCACCGCGGGGCTTCGTTGGGACATATTCGCTGGAGTTACGGAGCGCCATAACCGCCTGGAATACTTCGATCCGGCCGTGCAGTATACCGCAAGTACTGTACCTTTAACCGGCGGCGAGGTATACGCAACCAGCGGCGATCGCAATCCATATGCCGTCAACATGAAGGACTTTGGGCCGCGCCTGGCAATCTCCTGGCAGCCCGTGACTCACTGGGTAGTCCGCGGCGGCGCCGGAATGTACTTTGGCCCGACCTCTGAGGTCGTCAACAACTCCCATTTCAGCGACGGCTTCAGTTCAACAACCAATTGGAATGCTACCTGCTATAACGTTGACGGCAATTCGACATTCACCGGCACCAGCGCCTGCGTCAATGCAGCGGCGGGAAGCCCCGTGCCAAGCACAACAGGCATCTATTCACTTACCGACCCGTTCCCGGAGGGCGTGGTTCCTACCTTTCAGACGGCGCCGGCAGGGTATGCGAGCAACCTTGGCACGAATCTGAATACAGTCCTACATAAGAACCGTACACAGGAAACTTATAATTTCAACTTCGGCATTGAATACGAAGCCCCGCACGGATTCGTCATCAGCGCCGGCTACGTAGGCAGCAGGGGTCTGTTTAACGCGATGAACCATGAGGATATAAACCAACTCGATCTGGGCACTATCGCGAAGTATACAGATACGTTGTGCTTGAATACTGCGGACCCGAATTGCGTTATGGTGCCGAATGTGTGGGAGCCGCTCCTGCCGCCCACAAATGCCAATTATGGCGCGTCCACTGTTCCGCTTTGGGTATCACTGCAGGAGTATCCGCAATTTGGCAACGGTAACTACAACCCGGGCAACGGCTATAATTCCGGCATCCAGGTACATAGTTTGCCCAACGCCGATTCCGAGTACAGTTCCCTGCAAACCAGGGTGCAGAAGCGCCTGACCAGCCACTTCACCACCCTGGCTTCTTTCACCTGGGCCAAGCTGATTACGGATAACGACCTTCCGACCTTAGGGTTCATTGGCTCTCACGCAGGCCGGGTTCAGGACTGGAAAAATCTGAACTATGAGCATGCGGTCAGCGCGCAGGATGTTAAGTACCAATTCACATGGCAGGCATCCTATGATTTGCCCGTCGGCGAGGGCCGTAAGGTAAACCTGAATGGGTTTGCAAATGATGCCCTGGGCGGTTGGACGATCAACGGTATTTTCTACCTGAGCGATGGCGTTCCCATCGCGGGGCCGATAGTAGGGGCAAATCTCTCCTACTTCGATCAGCGCGCCGACATGACCTGCGATCCCAGCAAGGGTGCGCCTCATACACAACAGGTATGGTTCAATCCAACCTGTTTCGCCAACCCAGCCAGCCCGTATATACCTGGAACGGCGCCGTTGTATATGGACCACGTGCGCACCATGGGAGCCGATGACGTAGATGCCTCCTTCTACAAAACATTCTCGATGGGGAAAGACAGGAATCTCCGCTTCGAGATATCTTCCTATAACGTCACCAACAAGGCGCAGCTTGGATATCCGAACGTTCCGTCCTACACCAGCGGGTGGTCCAACAACGCTTTTGGCTATATTGGCTATACCGTCAACACGCCGCGCCAATTCCAGTTTGGATCGAGATTTACTTTCTGATTCAACCTCCACCAGGCCAGCAGACTTTTCGGGTTTGCTGGCCTGAACCTCTTATAAGATAATGCATCGTCAAATTGTGCTTTCACTGCCGGGCTATCGTTTCGCTTTTGCTCACCGGACCTATGTTATAGTTGCGTCGGTCGAATCGACCGGTGTTCGCGCGCAAGCCAAAGAAGCCATATGGAAAGCTGTTCAGGACGAGGATTTCTTCGGGATGCGGGGATGACCGATGCTGTCTGCGCCGGCGGCTCACCGTCCGGCAAAGTTAAGCCATTAAAATCTCTATTCAAAATCGCCGTCATCGACAATGAGATATCGCGGAACTTTGACCATGTCTGTTACGTCGTCTCGCATGATTTCAGCCTGAACTGGATCGAGTTCCGCTCCATGTGGGACAAAAACACTTCCTCTAAGAGGGGAAGGCATCGCGTTCACGGCCCGAGTCTGAAGCGGTTGAACAAAAGGAGAAATGATTTTATGAGGAAATTGACACATGCGTTAGCGGCTGCGCTGGTGATCATGGTGTTCGCAGGCGGGGCCTTTCTGGGCAGCCAACAGAATGCCAAAACAGAGAAGAATGGTCTCGAGCGCGCACCCCTTCTCGGCTGGAGTAGTTGGAGCTTCCTCCGCAAGGATCCGACGGCAGCCAAGCTCGAAGCGCAGGCGCAAGCAATGCAGGACTCTGGCTTGCAGAAAATCGGTTACACCTACGTAAACCTCGACGACTTTTGGTACCAGTGCCCGGGCCCGCAGGGTCCCAACGTCGACTCCTATGGCCGCTGGGTGACAGACCCATCGAGATTCCCACCCCAGGGAGATACAAATGGCATCAAGGTAGTCGCCGACTACATTCACAGCCTGGGGCTGAAGTTCGGAATCTACGTTACACCAGGTATTTCGAGTCAGGCAATCAGTAAGAACGCATCGATTGAAGGCACGCCGTACAAGGCCGCACAGATTGCGGAACCGTCTATAAAGGAAGAAAACTACAACTGCAAAGGAATGATGGGCATTGATTACAGCAAGCCCGGAGCGCAGGAGTTTATTAATTCATGGGTCGGGATGCTCGCGGGATGGGGCATCGATTTCATCAAAATCGACGGCATGAAGGACAGCAATGCCGCTGACGTTGAAGCATGGTCGAATGCAATTCGGAAAAGCGGGCGGCCAATCGCCCTTGACGTCACGCAAGGGAGCTTTACACAGGCTCTCACGCCGACATTGATGAAGTACGCTGATCAATGGGAATTCGCACCCGACGTCGAATGCTATAAATGCGAAAAGGGCGACAGCAGCTACCCGCTCACAAGCTGGAAAGATATTGCCAAACGCTTCAACTTTGTGGCCGATTGGCAGCCTTACTCCGGTTCGGGGCGGTTTAACGACTATGACTCTATCGAGGTAGGGAATGGCAGCAACACCGGACTCACTCCAGTCGAGCGTCAGACTCAAATCAGCCTGTGGGCCCTTGGATCGGCGCCCCTTATCCTCGGCGTCGATCTAACTAACCTCGACAAACTGGATCTACAGAAATACCTCAAAAACACCGCAGTCCTCGCTGTTGACCAAGATTCGATCGCTGCGAAAAGAGTTGTCAATGCCGGCAACCAGCAGGTGTTTGCCAAGATGGAAACAAACGGAGAGGCAATCGTCGGTTTATTCAACACCGGTGGGAAGGCAGAAAGAATCTCTGTACGAGCGTCTGCCGTGGGCCTACCAGGGAGTGAACGCGGCTATTCTGCACACAACCTGTGGACAGGCGAAATGAAGAAGACGGGCGGCACCATCAATGCTATTGTCCCGTCGCATGGAGTCGTCTTATACCGCGTCAAGGTACTGTGATAACCGGCCGGAATGCATGAATTGGATTCGATAGATTTACGCTGGCGCGGTGTCTTCCATACGGCGCGGGATTGTTCACATCTGACACCTGCCTGCTAATAATTAATGATTCCAGGCGGCGGGCAACTGTAAGTCACTTAGGTTAGGCCCATCTGCATGAAGTAGAATTTTGGTAGTCAGTGCTGGAAGGGAGATGCATAAGTATGTTTTGTTATTACAATTCCGGTGGCGTCAAAAGCACAATTACTGAATTATGTATGCGGATGGGTCGCAAATTATTATTGCCTGCACTTTTGATCGCCACCCTGCCGGCATTCTCGCAAGCTGTTAACTTATTTCCGGAAGACTATCAGGATGCATGGACGCGCGTCGCCATTCCACCCGATCATCCCGTCAGCCAGATCGCGCAATGGCATATCGACCCATCCAAACGAGTCATTGTTTGTGACGGCAACGGCGGTCACGAATGGCTCCGCTTCAACCAGGAATTCAGCAACTTCACTTTCCACGTCAAATGGCGCTTCGCCAAACTGCCGGGTTCTCCCGCATACAACAGCGGGGTCTTTTTCCGCAACAACAAGGACGGGTCCATCTGGCACCAGGCACAAACAGCGCTCAATGGCGGTTATATCTTCGGCTGGACCATGATTGACGGTAAGCTGACACACTTCAACGAGCTAAAGAACATGACCGAGAACCGTCTAAATCCCCCAGGGAAGTGGAATACTTACGATATCCGCTGCGTTGCCAACACCTGCACGCTCGCAGTCAACGGCGAAGTGGTGAACACGATCCATAACGACGTGGAGAAGGGATATATCGGTCTGGAAGCCGAAGGCTATCAAATCGAATTCAAGAATCTAATCGTAAAGGAACTGCCCTAAAGGAGAAACACAAATCAAGCCGAGACTGGGCGGTCGTCGAGCCAAATGTGTATGAAGCGGATGCCCTATTATTGAGTCAATGCAGTAAGCTTGGATTCCCCAAGTCTGCGCTTCAATCTGGGCCGCGAATTCAAATGCATCGAACGATTCGAAGCAGTATGTTTGATTGGCGAGTTGTTCGGCATGAAAGCAGCACTACCTGCTCTTGAGTGCGCAGCTTTCGCAAACGACTGTGCATACTTCGCTGCAATCGGGAGACTGCTTAAATCCACAAAAGAGACGCCTGTTGGAGAAATGACGGCCAGAGTATTCTGCCCTTTGCCTATTACAAGAGAATCGTAAACATTGGCCGGCGTAACAGGAATCTGTATGCGGTAGAGCAAACGGCCGGTATTGCGAGCTACGAGGTCAATGCCGTCGGTGAGTGGCTGGAACAGGATGCTCCCGTCATGATTGAGTTTCTGCCCGAGCGCAGCGGTTGGTAACCACGTCTCCCAATCGATATAAGCGGTCTCTGTTTCAGGGTTTAGCATGGAATCGGTCATAAAACCGTTGATATCAACCGTTCCGCCGTCAGCGGAAACTGCTAAATCCTGTGTGACGCCATCGTTATTAGATGCTCTGCTTGATAGATAGACTTGATCATTCGAAGCATCGATCATGTAGCTGGTACCTGCAATGTTAGTGTACGCACGGCTACCATCAGAGTTCAGGATGACTCGGTCAAATTCATCATTTATATCCTTGCTCGCCGGGTAAATCTTGTCTCCTTGTTCCAGGTAGAAAAGATCATTGATAGCGCCGGTTGAAGTGTTCAATTTATGGAGCGCTCGCGCCACTGCGCCACCAATGTTTGCAGAGACAAAATAAACCATTCCAGCATTGGTCACAGCAAGCCCGTCAGGGGCCAACATGGATGAGCCCCCATCGTTGTCCAACGACATCGGATAGCGTGTCGCAGATTTGGTGTTATCAGGGTTAAGTACATAGATGGCTTGACCGCCGAAATCGGAAACCGCAATTTTGGAACCGTCTGGAGACTCCGAAACTGCCAGCAACTGAGTCTTGCTGCTCACACCGGGAAGAGTAATCGGCAATTGCCACATCCCTGTGCTCTTTGACAGAACCTGAATTTGCGCATGGTCTGTAAAATAATAAAGATCTCTTGCCGAATCGTAAATACCGGCCTGCAAACTGGCTTTGACCGGATATGATTCCACTGCCGCCGTGTACTGAAATTCTCCCGTCGCAGTTGCGGTTCCGGAAGGCGTGGTCACCGTAACATTGACAGTCGTGCCTGCAGTTCCGGCCGGAATTGTGAATTGTACCTCTTCCTCGGGGAATGGAAAGGGAGTGTAATCCGGGTAGCCGCCAATTGCAGTTACGGGAGCATTCTGTCCGCCTATGGTCACCTGGATGCCAGAAATTGTACTCCCAAAACCATACCCGAAGATCGACCCGGTCTGCCCGCCCTCTGCCGTCGCTCCATTGGGAATAACCTCCAGAATTGTTGGTCCATAACTGAAGCCTTCCGGCACGATGCCAACTCCGCCGTCGCTCAGTACTGCTGCTAAATCGACTGCACCTGCCAGATCGCTGGGGGGAGTGGTTGCCAGCGCTGAATAAATACTGTTCGGAAATTCCGTAAGGGATGCCCCTGTCCCAGGCTGATTGCCTACATAGAAATTGCTCAAAGTAGCGCCATCACTTATTTGTGCAACTAAAAAGCCACCGCTATTATCGTTGAATTCTGTATCTCCAGCTTCTGGTCCCGTATTAGGGGAAGCAAATCCTGGATCAAACATTGACGGTTGGTTTACTTCCAACTGCGAAGCATCGATAAATCCAGTCCCATGCCCAGTTGGGCCAACGATCAAACCAGTCTCATCGATTGCTGAGATTACGATCGTATTCTGTGAATCGGTCACAATAAAACTAGGGATCCATCCTGTCTGAACAAGTGCAGTTGTATCATAGGATTCAACTGCTCCCGATCCCTGATCTACCAAGTACAGAGTCTTTCCGTCTAGACTGATGACCGCACCGGCGGCAGCATTCGGAAGAGTAGGGCTGTTAATAACGCCGCCTGGATCAGAGCTGGCGATCCGGCCAAGCAACTGAACCGTTTTAGCATCGAATACACCAACACCATCCACGTTAGAAGTAAGGAAGAAGCGTGCCCCATCTGGAGTAGGAATGATTTGTCTCACAAATGATGCATATGGAAATGTTCCGAATGTTGCAACCTTAGCAATCGGATCGTAAGAACAGATTGGCTCACCAGCTCCGCCTTCATACACCACTGTTACCAAAACCCGCATCCTGTCACCGCTGACTGCAAATCCACCCTCATCATATCCGAAACAAAAACCGGTGCCATATGAACCTGCATCCAGGGAATTGGTGACAGGATCCCAAACTGCTGAAGCGCCATAACCATCGACACCGAGAATCCCTCCTGGCGCACCATGTAGTGCCAAGCGTCCATCGGATAATACCAAGGTTGTGGTTGCAACGAAGCCGTTCGGACCGATCGATGCGGATGGAAAATGATTAATAATGCTGAGTGTCGATGTGTCAATTTGATAAATATCACCAATAAAAGTGCCAGCATATAGACTTCCGTTGTAAGGAGAAACATCAATCCCCCACGCCATCGGGACGGGAATCTGCGCAGTCTCTATCTCCTGCGTTGCATCGTACACGTCAATCTCGTTCATATAGGGGTTGCTGACAAAGAATTGCTTGTGAGCTGCATCGTAGGCAGAGAAATGCGGTGGTGCTATCGATAAGTCATTGGGGTTGTAAAACGAATCAGTTCGCAGGTACCGCGTGCGAGTGGGAGGATGTGCCTCAGTGACAATCCCGATTATATTCAAAGATAACTGTGCTAAATGACTCAAGCTGCCGGATGTGCCCTGAATTATGATGGAAGCCGTTCCGGTTTGTGCCGCTGCCGACGTACTGATTGCCACAACCTGCTGATTTCCAGGCATCAGAGTGAATGTGGACGGCGAAGCCGTAACTCCGGCAGGCATACCGCTCATGGATATATTGATACTCGAAGCAAAACCGTTGCTGCCGGTCACACTGATGGTCACATTCTGGCTTTGCCCGCTTTCTAATTTCATGCTTGTTGCGGAAGCGGAAATGGAAAAATCCACAGTCGGCGTTTGAGGGTTCCCCCCGCCCGAACCGCCTCCACATCCAATTACGAAAAATGCAAGGATCACTAAAGCGACAAAACATAATCCTGAAAAATGAGTGCGCTGGAAATAAAGCTTAGACATGCGAACCTCGACGAACTAAGGATTCATTCATGACGAAGAATTCGAGTAGGACTCGAATCTCCTATTATGAGCATTGATTTTGCGGGAAGTGTACCACTCTTGAGTGGTTGCGGCAAGTCTTCTTCGATAGGGTGGTAATCCCACCCATGTACCTGACCTTCAATTTTCTGTTCCGATTCGCAGCTCTTTAGACCGGGTACCGTTCCAACTCAATCGCGTGCCGCGCCACAATCCGGCTCATTCCCACCGCATCGCCCGGAGTGAACCGCGCGAGCCGCCGCAGAATAGCCAACTGAGTCCGCAACATATCGCCCTCGCCGCAAGCCGCAAGCACCCGCCGCGCCGCCTGCTCCGCCACTCCCATGCTCTCTTCCGCCACCAGTCCTGTCATTGCCGCCGCAGCCTCAGCCGCGCTGTTCCCGGCATGAGCCATCTTCCGCGCCCGCAACAGCGCCGACTCCAACGCATAAACCTGCGCAATCATATCGGCCAAATCGGCCATTACCTCCTGCTGTTCTTGTAAACCGGTCATAAACCGCTGGCTTGCCACTCCTGCTGCGAACAGCGCCATCTTTTTTACCCCGGCCAGCGCCTCAGCCTCCCGCGCCAACACCTCGCCCGTATCCGCGCCCGCGTCGAACGACGGCGCCTGCGTCACCTCATCCATGAGTTTCTTGATTGCTCCCAGCAACGGTAGCTGCCCGCTTAGGGCTCGTTTCATCAGCCATCCGGAAATGATCATCCGGTTGATTTCATTCGTTCCCTCAAAGATCCGGTTAATCCGCGCGTCGCGGTAGTACCTCTCCGCCGGATACTCCTCCACATACCCATACCCGCCCATCGTAGCGACCAGTTCATCCGCCACCAACGACAGCATCTCCGAGCCGTAAACCTTAAGGATGGAACACTCCACGGCGTACTCCTCGATGCGCTTCTGCGTCTCGCGTGGTGATTTTGCCTGCTCCTCGTTCAATTGCGCCAGCCCCGCATCGATCATCCCCGCGGTCCGGTAGGCCATGCTTTCAGCCGCAAAGAGGCGCGCGGCGCTCGAAGAAATCTTCCGCTGAATCAAACCAAACTCCGCAATCGACTTTCCGAATGCATGACGCTCCTTGGCGTAACTGATCATGTGCGCGAGCGCATGCCGGGCCCCGCCCACGCACGCCACTCCCAGCTTGAACCGCCCCATATTCAGAACATTGAACGCAATGTGATGCCCCTTGCCGGCCTCACCCAACAGATTGCCGGCGGGAATCTTGCATTCGTCCAGAGCCAGCGGGCAGGTCGACGAGCCGTGGATCCCCAGCTTATGTTCCTCCGCGCCCACCTTCAGTCCCGGTGTATCTCTCTCAACGAGAAACGCTGAAAACTTCTCCCCATCGATTTTGGCAAAAACTGTGTACAAACTCGCGATGCCGCAGTTGGTAATCCACATCTTTTCGCCGTTGAGTGTATAAGTACTTCCGTCTGCCGAGAGCGTTGCGCGGGTGCGAATATTCATCGCGTCCGATCCCGAGCTGGCCTCCGAGAGCCCATACGACCCGACCCACTCCCCTGATGCCAGCTTGGGTAGGTAGCGCCGTTTCTGCTCCTCTGTGCCATACCAGATCAGCGGCAGCGACGCGATTCCGATATGCGCGCTAAAGGCCGTCGAAAAACTCGCCAGCACCGCGATATGGTCGGTAACCAGCGTGGAAGCAGTTTTGTCCATTCCCATCCCGCCGTACTCTTCCGGAACATCGACCGAGGCAAAACCCAGTTCGCCCGCCTTTCTGATCATCCCCGCCATTACCCCCGGCTCCTTGGCCTCGATGGCGGCAGCCTTGGGCAAAATCTCCTCGCGGGCAAACTGCGCTACTGTGGCGGCAATCTGCCGCCGCTCCTCGTTCAAGTCTTCAGGGGTAAAAACCTCGACTGGCGTGCGAGTCTCCAGCAGAAAACTCCCACCCGCGGCGGCAACAATCGGCGAAGCGGAATGCGTGGTCATGATGAGTATCTCCAACTGACAGAAAACACTACGCCTGCAGTGTAGCAAAGGTAAATGTGCAAAATTCATATATGCA
Organism: uncultured Acidobacteriaceae bacterium; assembly: GCA_963839225.1. Lineage (GTDB taxonomy): Bacteria > Acidobacteriota > Terriglobia > Terriglobales > Acidobacteriaceae > Telmatobacter. The sequence continues at coordinate 109,277 of CAWIVA010000048.1, read as the reverse complement.
GCTGCCATTCAAATCTGAACGCCATACCTGGCATTTCAACAACAGCCCCTTCACATACAATGGATGTTATCCCGGTCGTGGAGGATTGCTCTGTTCGCTGCGCTTGTGACCAACCTGAACCCCGTTTCCAGCCTTCTTCGGGCCCTCACCGGGGGTCTGCCGTCGCGCATCGCCGCTTTCCTGTTCTTTGCCCCCCAGAACGGCCTGCTCCACTATTGGAAGACATTGCAATCCACCGACCAGACCTTCAAGGGACTATACCACTGGAACCTTTTTGATGCCGCGGTGCTGTTTCCCTACTTCGCGGTGATGATCGTCTTGTCCATCTACGGCATTCACCGCTACACCATGTGTTACCTCTACTACAAATACCGCAAAAACTACCACCCGGACCCTCCCCAGCATTTCGAAAAGCTGCCCCGCGTTACCATCCAACTACCCATCTTCAACGAGCAGTTCGTCATTGACCGGCTCATCGACGCCATCTGCGCCATCGAGTACCCGCGCGAAAAGCTTGAAATTCAGGTGCTTGACGACTCGACTGACGAAACCCAGCAAGTTGCCGCCGGCATCGTCGAACGCTATGCCGCGTTGGGTCATCCCATCGTCTACATTCACCGCACCAATCGCCATGGCTTCAAGGCCGGCGCTCTCGATGCTGGGCTTAAGCTGGCCAAAGGCGAGTTCGTCGCCATCTTCGACGCCGACTTTGTCCCGCCGCCCGATTGGCTCATGAAGGTGATCCACCATTTTGCCGAGCCCGAGATCGGCATGGTACAGACGCGCTGGAGCCACATGAACCGCGACTACAGCATGCTTACCCAGATCGAAGCCATCCTCCTCGACGGTCACTTTGTGATAGAACATGGTGCCCGCGAACGCTCCGGAGACTTCTTCAACTTCAACGGCACCGCCGGCATGTGGCGCATCAAGGCCATATCAGACGGCGGCGGCTGGCAGCACGACACCCTCACCGAAGACACCGACCTCAGCTACCGCTCGCAACTGGCCGGATGGAAGTTCAAATATTTGCCTGAGGTCGAGTGCCCTTCTGAGCTGCCCATTGAGATGACCGCTTTCAAGACGCAGCAGGCACGCTGGGCTAAGGGACTCATCCAAACCAGCATCAAAGTGCTGCCCCTCATGTTCAAATCGCACGTCCCGCGCCGAATCAAGGTCGAAGCCGTCTACCACCTCACCGCCAACCTCAGCTATCCGCTGATGGTCATTATGTCTGTACTGCTGATGCCGGCCATGATCTGCCGCTTCTATCAGGGATGGTTTCAGATGCTGCTCATCGATTTTCCGCTCTTCACCGCTTCCAGCTTTTCCATCGCCTTCTTTTACCTGGCCAGTGAGCGCGAGCTGTTCCCCAAAACCTGGTTGAAGACTTTCCTATATCTGCCTTTTCTGATGGCTTTGGGCATCGGCCTAACCGTCACCAATACCAAGGCGGTGATGGAAGCCCTCTTCGGCCTAAAAAGTCCCTTTGTACGCACCCCCAAGTACCGCGTAGCCAAAAAGGGAGAAAAATCCCAGGCCGCCAAGTATCGGAAGCGGCTGCTGCTGGCCCCGTGGATTGAAATGCTGCTGGGCGCTTATTTCTTCATTGCTATTCTCTACACCTTCTCAAACCACAACTATTTCACCGCTCCGTTCCTGGTTCTCTTCGTTATCGGCTACTGGTACACCGGCCTCATGAGCCTGTTACAAGGCCGCTTCGAGCGCTGGCGCTCGGGCGGCGCAAACACCGACGAATCCAGCCCCAAGCCGTTCCCGGTGGGGGTGTAAAGTGAAATCGAGCGGAAGGTGACCCTACCTTTTCGTTTAGTATTTCCCGTAAACTTTGGCGCACTCGATTAGCTTGTCAATATTTGCCGCAGGCGTGGTTGCCGGCAGAGCGCAGCCCGGCCCTAGAATAAACCCGCCTCCCGGCGCAAGCACCTCAATCGCCTCGCGGCAGGCTCTTTCCACGTCCTGAACCGAACCCTCATGCAAAACCCCGCTGGGGTCAATTGGACCGAGCAGTGTAGTTTTTCCCACCGTAGCCCGCTTGGCCGCAGCCTTGTCACATTTGTAATCGAACTCCAGTATCTTCGCCCCTGTCTCCGCCATTCCGCCGATAATCTTCGTAGTGTTGCCGCACGTGTGGTAAGCAACAGCAAAATCGTCGCTCTGCAGCGCGCTCACCACTTTTTTCCCATAAGGCAGACAATACTTCTCAAACATCTTCGGCGAAATCACATCCGGAGAAGCCTGCGCCTCTCCCAGCGAAGTCCCCGGGCATCCCATCTCCTTGAATATCTGCGCATAAAGAATGTAGCAATCGCTCGCATACTCCAGCAGTGCGAAGATTTGCTCATCGCTCTCGCCTGCCGCCATCTCCGTCATCAAATTCACCGGCCCCGCAATCAGGCAAGCCAGGTCGAATGGCCCCTGATCAGCTCGCCCCAGCACGAAAGCCCGGTCGCCGATCTCGTCCAGCACGTAGCGAGTAGCATCCAGCACAGCCCTGGTCAGCGGCGAATTCCACGGATCGGGCTTCCTCAGACTCGAAACCTCCGCAAGGCTCTTTAGGAGCGGCTTTTCAATAATCGGCGCGCTGCCCGGCAGATAAACAACCTCGCACCCGCAAGCCTCAGCCAGCGCCCCGGTTCCATTCTCAATCAGCAGCAGATCGTGCCCATACCGTTTCCACGCGGCCACCTGCGCCTCTCCCAGCAACCGCCCGTCCGGGAAGATCTTGTTGGGCGGCAGCTCGAGCCCCGCAACCGTCATCATGAAGTTATGCAGGTCCACCGGAACCCGGTCGTGAGGCTCGTACCGTATCGTTGCCCAGCACCGTTCCAGCGATGTCATCTCTTCGCGCATGAGCACACTCCTCGTTTCGTCTGGCACTAATTATGAATGCCACACCGTTCCCGTCAGATTCTACTCCGGTTCGTCAGAGCCTCATCTGGCGGTTTGACGACCTGCAGCGGCTAAACCATCAGTAATCCGTCCCTGGAATGTAATTGGAGCTGCTCACATACGAGTATTTTCCGGATTTCACCATCGCGTCCGCGGCGGAGTTCCAGTTCGTAGTGTGGGCGCCCGTGCTGTTATTCTGAACCACCGACTGATCAAGCAGGTAGTTGCTGAAGCCCTGGTTGTTCCGGGCATTGGCACTTTGACCGGCCTCCCAGGACGACTGTTCGGCGCTGTTGGCGGCCTCCGTCGCGTTCATCCGCGACGTAGCTGCCGCGCCAATGGCGTGAATATTGTTGATCGCATTCGCCGTGAAGGCCTGGTTTGCTGCCCGTTGCTGAGCATCCACCTGCTTCAGTTGTGCGATGTGCGGTGCGGCCTCTGCCGCGGCTCGCTGCGTGACCAGCGCGATGTTCTCCTGGTAGCCGTTGATCATGGCCGCCCCTATCGCATTTCCCTGGCTGGCTTCGGATAGGGGGAACTCGGCAACGTAGTCAAGGAAGCTGAAGTCGCCATATTGCCCGGGGTTTACGCAGATCACCCTGAACATCCCTTGCATACCCTTGCCGTCGGGATTCACCTGGCCAGTTGCCTGGGCGCAACGCTCGCCCTGGAACGCATCTCCCGGCGGAGGCGCAACCTGTTCAGCGTTTTGGATCTGAATCGGAGCTGGACCCATGTTGTTCGATTTGCGAAATTGCTGGATGAGGTCTGCGAATGACTTCACGGGGTCGACGTTGCTGGGGTATACAATCTGCCCCTTGAGAGGCTTCACGGGCCCCTTCAACGCGCTGGGGTCCACCGCGAGAAACATGTTGCCGAGAATAACTACCTCGCCGTGCGTGCCGTGGATAAGCATCGTCCCGCCGCCGCTCTGAGGATCGACCGTCCAACCCTGGGGTATAGCTACACTGGCCGTGCCGTCGGACAGCGATACCGTGTGCATCCCGGCAGGCATGCCGGCAGTCGAACCGGAAACCGGCGCAGCGGTTCCGCCGGCCGCGGAACCTGAAGCCGCAGGCGCGGCGCCCGGATGCCAGACGCCGGACAGTTGCTGCAGCATCGGATTCACCGTCTGCCCGAACTGAGCCGCCTTGTCATAGACCATTGCCGCTTCCGCCTGGTTCGGGCCGGTTGCGGTAGCAATCACCATTCCCGCCAGCGGCAGGTTTCCGTCCGGGTGGTCCGTCACCGTAAAGAAGACCCCAACTGAATTGGATCCTGTGAACTGGAAGACTCTACCAATTTGCGGCTTCTCGCCGCAGTTGTTATGCACTGTTTTCAGCATGCTGCTCATGGCTGCCGCCTGCGTAGTGGCTCCAGACGCACTGCCGTAAACAATCCTGCCACCTTGCGGGGCGCTGACCATTGTGAATGGGGTTTGTGTTTGCGTTGACGCCTTGCAGGCGCAAAAGCAGACCATCGATAACGAGAGGAATGCGCAAATCTTTCCGAGCGTGTACATAATCACCATTACCTTTCCTGAGTCGAAATAGCACCTCACCCGAATCAGTGAAAACCAACGGAAAATGCGACAGAAAGATTATATGCCGAAAACTGCTGGGCCCGGGCTGGAAACCGCGCTTCCCCGCAATCCTCTCGCCCTCCTCCGCTACAATAGAACGAAGCGCCTGCCACGCCAGGGACTTGAGTTCCCTGGCCTGCCCGGCGCATTGGAACATATGCTGAACGAAAACTTGCCGGAAGCCCTTACCTTTGACGACGTGTTGCTGGTGCCTGCCTTGAGCGACGTAGTGCCCGTCCAGGTCAGTACCCAGACCCAGTTGACCCGCAAAATTACGCTGAACACTCCGCTGCTCTCGGCCGCCATGGACACCGTGACCGAATCGCGCATGGCCATCGCCATGGCCCAGCAGGGCGGCATCGGCATCGTCCATCGCAATCTTTCCATCGCCGAACAGGCCGGCGAAATCGACAAGGTCAAGCGCTCTGAGAGCGGCATGATCGTTGACCCGGTGACCATCGGGCCCGACCAGCTGATCGCCGACGCTCTCGACGTGATGCGGCGCTACAAGATCTCCGGCGTGCCCGTCACGCAGGGCAAAAACTGGTCGGCATCCTCACCAACCGCGATCTCCGCTTTGAAACCCGCACCGATATCCCCATCGGCGATGTGATGACCAAGGAGAACCTGATTACCGTTCCCGTGGGCACCACGCTTGAAGAAGCCGAATTGATCCTGCACAAGCATCGCGTTGAAAAGCTACTCGTCGTCGACGACCAATACAATCTCAAGGGCCTCATCACCGTCAAAGATATCCAGAAGAAACTGAAATACCCTAACGCCAGCAAGGACGATCAGGGCCGTCTGCGCGTGGGCGGAGCCATCGGGGCCACGGGCGATTTTCTTGAGCGCGCGGCTGAGTTGGTTCGCGCGCGGGCCGACGTGTTGGCCATCGACTCGGCGCACGGCCACTCCACGCGAGTGCTCGAGGCGATCCGCGAGGTCAAGAAGCGCTTCCCGGAAATCGGCATTCTGGCCGGCAATGTCGCCACCTACGAAGGCGCGCAGGCAATCATCGAAGCCGGCGCGGACGCCGTCAAAGTCGGCATCGGACCCGGCTCCATCTGCACGACCCGCATGGTCACCGGCGCCGGAATGCCTCAGATCACGGCCATCTCTGAGGCTGCTCGCGCCGCCCGCGAACATGGAATTCCCGTCATCGCCGACGGCGGCATCAAGTACTCCGGCGAAATCACTAAGGCCATCGCCGCAGGCGCCAGCTCGGTCATGATCGGCTCCCTTTTTGCCGGCGTTGACGAGAGCCCCGGCGAAACCATCCTTTATCAAGGACGCAGCTTCAAGAGCTATCGCGGCATGGGTTCTTTGACCGCGATGAGCCAGGGCTCTGGCGAGCGCTACTTCCAGAGCACTGACGATCTGGCCAGCGGAGAATCCGGGGCCGAAAGTGTCGTCCAGCGTGAGCGGACAAACCAGAACCGCCTGGCCAAATTCGTTCCAGAAGGCATCGAGGGCCGCGTGCCCTACCGCGGCCCACTTGAGTCCATGGTCTTCCAGCTCGTTGGCGGTCTTCGCTCCGGCATGGGTTACGTCGGCTGCGCAACGATCGCTGAACTCCAGGAGAAGGCGCAGTTCGTGCGCATCTCCGGCGCAGGCCTGCGCGAGAGTCACGTCCACGACGTGATCATCACACGGGAGGCGCCTAACTACCATGTCGAGTAACCAACGCGGCTTTAAATTCTGGTTTAGCGTTTGGTGGCCCGTTATCGCGGGCCTCGCTCTCATCGCTCTGGAATCGACCGAATACATGGGCGCCGATCGAACGAGCCCGCCGCTCCGCTGGCTATACGAGGCCATCCTCGGCTCCGTCTCTGACGAGCGATGGGTTACCCTGCATCACCTGATTCGCAAGTCCGGCCACTTTATCGGCTATGGAGCAATCGGGCTGGCATGGCTACGTGCATGGTGGCTCACCCTGCCCCGTTCGCGCTTTCTCCACGATTCCCTTCTCGCGCTTTTGGGAACCGCTTTGATAGCCAGCGCCGATGAGTGGCACCAGACCTTTCTGCCCAACCGCACCGGCTCTGCATGGGACGTGCTGCTCGACTGCTGCGGCGTCATCACCCTACAATTGGCGGTCTACATCTTCATGCGCATCTTCCAGCCCAAGAAGCTGGTGCATGACGGATAGGGATCAGGCTTCGGGGTCGGAGCGCTCTCTCGAATCCCTCGCGCAACGCTCACTTCCCTGCCTCAGCGCTGGCGATCACGGGATTCAGATTGCCTGCTCCGAAGGAGTATTGCTTTGAATCACCCGCGGGGCTGTGCGCGCCGGCCAAATGCAGCACCCAAGCCGTATCGCCCCGCATGATCGGAGCTGCCGTGACAAACTGGTAGGGCTCGCCATCGATCTCAAAGGATACCCGGTTTTCAGCTACGTGGCCCTGTACCGCATTTTTCGCAGGCGACAAAGACAGCAAGTAGAGACCGCTTCCGGGCACATACATCCAGAATGCCGCATCCTGCTGACTTCCCGTGGTGGCGATTCCCCCTCCTGTGTCGTACAGAACCCGGTCGCCCTTCAGCAAAATGGGCGAGACCATGCGAATCTGATTCGCGTCGGGATCAAGATTGTGTTCCAGGTCCATCGTCGCAAAATACGGCACATGATCCAGCCACTCTCCGGTCACCGTGATCGGTCCGAGTTTGTCAACGTCGATCCGCAGCGTCTTCCCAGGCTCGAACCAGAATCGCTTTTCCGGCACACTCTTCATGGCTTCGCCCGCTCCCTCATTCGAGTGCACGCCCTGCGCAAAATACGTCTTGACTCCAAGTTCGACGCGGTCGCTTTCTTTTGAGAGCAGCCTGATCCTGTAGGTCAACATGCCGTCACTCAAGCCATACGACATGCCGCAGTCGGAGTATTCCTTTTCTTCGAAAGACAATCCGCATGGAGTCACTTGGCCCCGTTCCAAAGCAATGTTCAACATCATCATCGTTTCACGCGCGTGCGCGCGGACCCCTACCAGGGTAAGGCCGGAACTCAGCCCTACGATTCCCATTAGCAATAGTGCAAATGCAAATCTCGGAATTCTCATCGTCTCCCATCCTTTCTGCCACCAGATAGATAAATTCGCCTGGCGTTTTTCCCAGGCCCGCGGTCTCGCTTCTTCAAGCGATTCCAGGCTTGCTACTCTCCGCAACTCCACGCCCATCTCGATGTATTCCTTCAGCCGCGCCTGGCACGATGCGCACGCGCCGATATGTCCGGCTGCTGCCTGCGGAATCGTTTCGTAGTCGTAAAGTGCGGAGACAAACTCCGCTTCTTCACAGGTCATACAGTCCTCCTTCACACTTCAATGTGTTTCTTCAACCAGATTTTCCGTAACGCCTCCCGCGCCGCAAATAATCGCGATCTCACGGTCCCGACGGGAACTTCCAGATTCAATGCCAGTTCCGCGTAGGACAGCCCTTCGACTTCGCGCAACCACAACAGTGTTCGTTGTTCCTCTGGTAGCCGGTCGAGCGCATCTCCCATAATGGAAGCGGTTTCTGTCCGGCAGAAGCTCTTATCTTCCTCAGCCGTTGGCGTACCGGATGGCTGTTTTCGCCACCATTCCGAGGCTTGCTTCTTAGCTATTCCAAATAGGTAGCCGCGGAGAGTCCCGCGCTCCGGCTGAAATCCGCCGGGACGATTCCATATCTGGGTAAACGTGTCTTGCGCAATATCCTCAGCTGCCTGATGACTGCCGACGACTCGCCGCAGAAATGCCCGGAGCCGAGGCGCGTTTTCCCGGTAGAACGCGTCAAACGCGGCCGCATCTCCCCGAGAGATCTTCTTCCAAACTTCCCGGTCGTCCGTCAACTAACTTCTCCACCCAGTTATTCGGGTTTGGCGGCTAAAAAGTTCGTTTGGTGCTCCCAAAAAACCAAAAATAAACACGGGCGCATCCCGCGTGGGAATGCGCCCGTGCTTGCCTTCCAATCGAAGGTCGAAACAGTCAGACAGATGCCACTTACGCGGCCTCTTCCTTGGTCTCCTCTTCCTTCTTCTGCTCTTCCAATTGTTTTTCCAGCTCAGCCCGTTTCTTGGCCTTGATGTCGTCGCGTTTCTGGCGCTTGGCGTCGAGCTGTTTCTCGGCGCCCAGCAATTCGATGAACGCCTTCGCGGCTCCATCGCCCTGCTGAAATCCGGTGCGGATAATCCGCAGATAGCCGCCCTCACGGTCGCCATACCGCGGCGCAACCGTTTCGAACAGCCGCGTCACGGACTTGTCGGTCATGAGAAAGCTGAGCGCCTGGCGGCGCGAGTGCAGATCGCCCTTCTTGCCCAGGGTAATCATCTTTTCAATCAGTGGACGGACGGCCTTGGCCTTGGTCAGGGTAGTCTCCACGCGGTCTTCCACCAGAACGGACGTAACCAGGTTGCGCAAAAGCGCACGGCGGTGGCTGGTATTGCGTCCGAGCTTATATCCTGCATTGCGATGGCGCATAATGAAACTCTCTTTCGAATCAGTGATCAGTTGTCAGTGAACAGTGGTCAGTGGTTGGTAAGAACCGATCGGGCTTTTTTTACTGTTCACTGTTCACTGTCCCCTGTTAAAAATTCTCGCTCTCGGTCGGCAACTGCAAATCCACTGAATCCAGCGGCTCGTCCTCTTCGTCGTAGTGGCCATAACTTGCCGCCAGTGCTGCTGCCGGAGGGATGCTGGTCGGCCCCGGAACCGCGTTGCCCTGCTCGTCGATCTTCATGCCCAGCGATAGACCCATCTGCGCCAGGATTTCCTTGATCTCGTTCAGGCTCTTGCGCCCGAAGTTCTTGGTCTTCAGCATCTCCGCTTCGGTCTTCTGCACCAGTTCGCCGATGGTCTGAATATTTGCGTTTTTCAGGCAGTTGTAGCTGCGGACTGAAAGCTCCAACTCTTCAACTGACCGGTTCAGATTGTCGTTGCGCAGCAGCGAGCGGCCTTCCTCGCCGCGCGCCTCAGCTTCGATTTCCTCCTCGAAGTTGATGAAGATGTTCATGTGGTCCTTCAGCAGCTTGGCCGCCAGGCCGACCGCGTCTGCGGGCAGCACTGCGCCGTTGGTCCACACTTCCAGGGTCAGCTTGTCGTAGTCCGTGATCTGCCCCAACCGGGCGGCTTCCACAACATAATTCACGCGGCGCACTGGCGAGTGAACCGAATCCACTGGGATAAATCCCAAACCCAAGTCGGCGTCGAAATTTTTATCCGCGGAGATATAACCGCGCCCTCTCTTCAGGCGCATTTCCATATCCAGCTTGCCGCCTTCTGAGAGCGTAGCCAGGTAAATATCCTTGTCCAGAATCTCCACGTCGCCGTCGGCTTCAATCATTCCCGAAGTCACGACGCCGGGCTGGTCGGCGCGCAGATACAGCGCCTTGGGGCCTTCGCCCGCAAGCTTGAAGGGAATCTGCTTCAGGTTCAGGATAATGTCTGTGGCATCCTCGACTACTCCGGTGATGGACTGGAATTCGTGCAGTACGCCTTCAATGCGAATCGCGGTCACCGCCGCGCCCTCGATGGAACTCAGCAGAGTCCGGCGCAGCGCGTTCCCGATCGTGGTGCCAAAGCCGCGCTCAAAGGGCTGGGCGCTGAACTTGCCAAATGTTTCGCTAAGCGTCTCGGCATCCACTGCCAAACGCTTCGGTTTTTGAAATCCTCTCCAAAGCATATCGTTGTCTCGTTTCCGGCGCGGCATGTACGTCGCGATGCATTTTGCGGCGGCCGCGCGAGTTCTCCTTCGGTTGAAATGCAGTGGCCAGTGTCCAGTGAACGGTGGTCAGTAAAACCCCAAAGCGGGTAAGCACTGAAAACTTTTCACTGCGCACTGCTCACTGTTCACTACTTGCTGTACAGTTCCACAATCAGCTGCTCGTTGATCGGCAGGTTGACGTCTGCGCGCTTGGGCAGGTGCAGCACCTTCCCTGAAAGATTTTCAAAATCGGCCTGCAGCCATGTGGGCACGGGATTCTGCGCGGCATACTGCGCTCCCTGCTCCACAATCAGCAGCTTCTTCCCGCTCTCACGGATGGCGATCTCGTCGCCCTCATTCAACTGGTAAGAGGGAATGTTGACCTTGCGGCCATTGACCGTGACATGGCCGTGACGCACAATCTGCCGGGCCTGACGGCGCGAGATGGCAAATCCCAATCGGAAAGCCACGTTGTCTAAGCGGCGCTCCAACTGCTGGATGAGCAACTCGCCCGTAACGCCCGCTGCGCGGTTGGCCTTCTCGTAGTACTCGCGAAACTGGCTTTCCAGCGTAAAGTACATGCGCTTGGCCTTCTGCTTTTCATGCAATTGCAGGCCGTAGCCCACAATCTTGGCCTTGCGGTCCTTGCCGTGCTGCCCCGGCGGAAAATTCCGCTTCTCCAGCGGGCAACGGTCTGACAGACATTTAGTGCCCTTCAAAAAAAGCTTGGTGCCTTCGCGACGGCAAAGGCGGCATACTGCTCCGGTATAACGTGCCATTTTTTCTCCTGACTTCGGATGACGGCCGGTTTACGTGTCCGGAGGACATTTCCTCCCGGCCCAGTTTCGGTGGTCAGTGGTCAGTGGCCAGTAAATGCCCGTAGGCTGATCACTGATCATTGCCCACTCGCTTCTCTTACACTCTGCGTCTCTTCGGCGGGCGGCACCCGTTATGCGGCACCGGGGTCACGTCGCGGATGGAACGAACTTCCACTCCTGCCGCTGCCAGAGCGCGAATGGCAGACTCGCGGCCAGAACCCGGACCGGAGACCCGCACATCCACCGCGCGCAGGCCGTGGTCGCGGGCCATGCTGGCGGCGTTTGAGGCAGCTTGTTGCGCCGCGAAGGGCGTACCCTTGCGCGAACCGCGAAACCCCAGTGACCCCGAACTCTTCCAGCTCAATGTGTTGCCCATCTGGTCGGTGATGGTGACAATGGTGTTGTTGAACGTCGCCTGAACGTACGCAATCCCAAACGGCACATTCTTGCGCTCGCGCTTTTTGAACTTCTTGCCCTTGCCGGCAGGCTTGCCCGCTCCGGCTTTCTGCTCTGCTTTAGCCATTAGGTTTTACCCGTCGCTTTCTTCTTGCCGGCAATCGTGCCCTTGCGCGGTCCCTTGCGGGTGCGGGCGTTGGTGTGGGTGCGCTGGCCGCGCACCGGCAGCGACCGGCGGTGACGGTTGCCGCGATAGCTCTGGATGTCGATCAGACGCTTGATGTGCATCTGGGTGTCCTTCCTCAGGTCACCCTCCACATTCCCCTCGTCCTCGATCACCTGGCGGATACGGTTGACCTCGTCCTCGCCCAGATCCTGGATCTTCTTGAAGGGATCTACATTCGCCTTCTCCAGAATCTTGAGCGCGCGGGGATTCCCGATGCCGAAGATGTAAGTGAGCGCGATCCTGGCCTGCTTGCCGCGGGGCAGATCGACGCCGGAAATACGTGCCATGCTGATTCCTTTGCGACTTCAGTTTGTGTGCCCCCGGCCTCAGCCGGTTCGCACGGTTAGTGCGGTTGCCTTCAGGGGTTCATCGCAAGCCTTAATTCCAGCTAACTAGCCCCTTTTTCAGTGGATCAGTGAACAGTGGTCAGTTTTCCTTGCCTGTGCTTGCCGGCTTTTACTGTTCACTGTTTGTTGCCCAATGCTCACTGTCGTGAAAGCTTCCGCGTTCTGCCAGTCCCGACTAGCCCTGGCGCTGCTTGTGCTTTGCGTTCTCGCAGATCACCCTAACGACTCCCTTGCGGGTGATGACCTTGCACTTGACACAAATCTTTTTTACCGATGCCCGAACTTTCATTACTGCTGCCCTTCTCCGCGATCTGCGAATTTAGCCTACAAAACTAGCCTGTCGCACGGCTGCCCGGCACCAGAACCTACAGCGAAGCAAAATCTCACAGCTATTTGTAGCGGTAAACAATCCGCCCGCGATTCAGGTCGTAGGGACTCAGCTCCACGGCCACGCGGTCGCCGGGCAAAATGCGAATGAAGTTCTTGCGCATCCTTCCCGAAACATGGGTCAGCACCTCGTGATTATTCTCGAGCTTGACCTTGAACATGGCATTGGGCAGCGTCTCGGTGACCACCGCCATTACCTCGATCGCATCTTCCTTCGACAAACTGTGTCCACTTCCGCCGTGCCGCTTTCTGGCGCCTCCGGCCGTTATCCCGAGCGTGCTACTCGGTTAAAATCCTCGCTCCGGTAGCGGTCACCGCCACCGTGTGCTCAAAATGAGCGCTCATGCTTCCGTCCGCGGCCACTGCCGTCCAGCCGTCTTCCAGTACCACCACGTCCGCCTTGCCGGCATTCACCATCGGCTCGATGGCAATCACCATTCCCGTTCGCAGCTTCATGCCACGGCCCGGTTCGCCGAAGTTCGGCACCTGCGGATCCTCGTGCATGTGGACGCCGATGCCGTGGCCCACAAAATCCCGCACTACTGAAAATCCCTCGGCCTCAACCACCCCCTGCACCGCCGCGCCCACATCGCCCAGGGTCGCCCCCGGCCTTACTGCGGCAATTCCCGCATGCAATGAAGCTTCCGTCACCTTCAACAGCCGCACCGTGCCTGGGTCAATCTTCTCGCCCACCGGCACCGTGATGGCTGCATCTCCGAAGTAGCCGTCCACCACCGCCCCAAAGTCGAGCGAAACGATGTCCCCTTCCTTCAACACCCGCTTGGCCGACGGTATGCCGTGCACCACTTCGCTGTTGACTGAAGCGCACAGCACGCAAGGATAACCGTGATACCCCTTGAATGCCGCCTTGACGCCTAACTCGTTCAGCCGCGCCTGCGCCGCATTCTCCAGATCCAGAGTCGTGGCCCCTGGCTTCACCTTGCTTCGCACCAGTTCAAGAACCTCGCGGACCACCCGGCCCGCGCGGCGCATCTTCTCGATCTCCTGGGACGACTTCAGTACAACTGCCACTCAACCAGCTTTCATTTCAGCGACTCACGCGCACAAACCCGCCGTTCGGCTACGCTACTGCGCGTAACCGCTCGACGGCGGCAACGATTCCGGCCGCGATCACCGGGATCGGCCGGTCACCATCCACTTCAGCAAAACGTCCCTGAGCCCGGTAGTGCTCGATAACAGGCGCGGTCAGGGCCTCATAAGCGCGCATGCGCCCCTTGAAAACCTCTTCCGTGTCGTCGGCTCGCTGGACCAGCGCCGCACCTTCTATATCGCAAATCCCATCCTGCTTCGGGGGATTGCACGTAGACGTTATAGATGGTCTGGCAGACAGGACAATTCCGGCGCCCCGTAATCCGGCGCAGTAATTGATTATAGTCCACTTGGATGCTGACGGCAATCACCGGCAGCCCCGTTCCGCCCTGGGCCTCCGACTGCGCCGCCAGCCGTCCATCCAGCCAGCCGGCCTGTCCCAGCGTACGCGGAAACCCGTCCAGAATATACCCGTTGGCGGTATCCGGCTGCTGCAGCCGCACCGCCACCATCTCGTTGACCAGCGAATCGGGAACCAGCTCGCCGCGCCCCATGATCTCCTTGGCGACCCTGCCCAGCGACGTGCCCTGGGCTACGTTGGCGCGCAACAGATCGCCGGTCGAAATCTGCGGAATTCCCCAGAGCTTTACCAGCTCCTTGGCCTGGGTTCCTTTGCCCACGCCCGGCGCGCCCAATAAAAGAATTGGGCCGGGACGAGATCTTTCGACCCGTTTCCCGGCCTGTTTCAACAGCAGTTATAAATGAAGACATTTACCACGTTTTCCTTCCGCGAATGCGACCGGAACGAGGGGAAAAGCCGTCATAGTGTCTCATGATCAGCTGCGATTCGATCTGGTTGACTGTATCCATGGCCACACCCACCACAATCAACAGTGAGGTGCCGCCAAAGTAGAAGTTCACCCCCATACCATGCGTCGTCCAGTTGGGAAGACTCTCAAATACCCGTCCGACCAGCCACAGTTTGTCGAAACGGATGCCCGAAATCATGAAGGTGGGCACCAGCGAAATCACAATCAAGTAAGCCGCGCCCACCAGCGTAAGGCGGGTGAGAATGTCGTTGATGAAGTCCGAGGTGCGCTTGCCGGGCCGGATGCCGGGAATAAACGAGCCCGACTTGCGGAAGTTGTCGGCAATGTCGTCCGGCTTCATCACGATGGAAATATAGAAGTAGGCGAAGAAGATGATGCCCAGCATGTACAGCAGCTTCATACCACGGGATAGCCGGGCTAGAGCGCCTGAATGATGGGCTGAAGAAAGCGGTTGTTCTGCACCCAATCCACCTGCGCAAACAGCATGGGAGCCGAGAGAATGGAGCCGGCGAAGATCACCGGCATCACGCCGCCGGCGTTCACCTTCAGCGGCAAATGGCTCGATTGCCCGCCCATCATGCGGCGGCCCACAATACGCCGCGCGCTCTGGATGGGAATGCGCCGCTCGCTCCGCTCCACAAAGACGATGAAGGCCACCACCGCAATCATGGCCGCCACCAGCAGCAGCACGGCCAGGAAGGTAAACGTACCCCAGGCGTTGGTCTGGACCTTCTGGTAGAAGTTCATCCACGCCGCGGGGCAGCCCGGCCACAATGCCGGCAAAGATCAGCAGGCTCATGCCGTTGCCGATGCCGCGGTCGGTAATCTGCTCGCCCAGCCACATGATGAAGGCCGTGCCGGCGGTCAGCGTCAGCACCGTCATCAGGCTGAAGCCGATGCCCGGGATTGCAGCACCAGGTGCTGCTTGGTCAGAATGGCCGCGATGCCGATCGACTGCAACGCGCCCAGAATCACGGTCAGGTAGCGGGTCCACTGCGTGATCTTCCGCCGTCCCAGCTCGCCTTCCTTCTGAATGCGCGCCAGCGGCTCATAGACCACCGTCAAAAGCTGAAAGATAATCGAGGCCGTGATATACGGCATAATGCCCAGGGCAAAGACGGTCATGCGGCGCAGGTTGCCGCCGCCGAACAGGTCCATCAACCCCAGCGCCGATCCGCTCTGCTGGCTGAAAAGCAGCTCCAGCTGGTGGCCGTTTACGCCCGGCGTTGGAATATGCGCGCCCAGCCGGTAGACGGCCAGAATGCCGAAGGTGAAAAGCACCCGCTTGCGCAGGTCGGGAATCCGGAAGATATTTAGAAACTTCTCAAGCATAATTGGTTATCCGATTCAGGGCGTTCGCCGCCACTTGATTCACTGCCACAACTTATCTTACCCGTGCCTAGCAAGCAGTGTCCTGACTCACACTGCGCCGAACCTGCTCCGTGCGGTTACCCAGGTTTCGATTTTGCAGACCGGGAGAACCCAACTGTCTACTCCGCCGTCGGCTTAGCCACCTTGGTCTTAGCCTTAACCTTAACCGGCGCCGCAACAGCCTCAACCGTCGTCGCTGGCGCAGCCCTAACAGCGCGGGAGCACTCTCAACCGCCGCCGCAGCATCCTCGCCACCCGCCAATAGAGCCTTACCGCCGGCCTTTGTCATCTTCTCCACCGCCGATTTTGAAAACTTGTGCGCATGAATCGTAACAGCCGACGTTCAACTCGCCCGAGCCCAGAACCTTGATCAGCGCCTTCTTGTTCGAGGCCAGGCCCAGCTTCTTGTAGTCGTCCAGGCCGATCTCGGTCACTTCAAGCTCCGCAATCCGGTCCAGATTCACCACCGTGTACTCGGTGCGGAAGATATTGGTAAAGCCCCGCTTGGGCAAGCCGGCGGTGCAGCGGCATCTGGCCGCCTTCAAAGCCGCGCATCAGGCTGAAGCCGGAGCGCGAACCCTGGCCCTTATGACCGCGGGTCGACGTCTTGCCCATGCCGGATCCCATGCCCCGGCCCACACGCTTGCGCCCTGTATTGGCCTTCCGGGGCGCGCGCAAATTCGATAAATTCTTCGCCATATTTTCCTCGCTGTAGCGCCGGGGAGCGTTCAGGTCTCCACCGACTCGCGTTGTGTTAAGAAGTGATAATGAGGATAAGTGAAAGAGTGAACAAAGCTCGCTTCGAGCAGCTCGACTCTTCACTTCTTCACTTGTTCACTCGTTCACTAGTCCTCCAATATCCTCACCAAATGCGGCACCGCCTTGACCATGCCGCGAATGGACTCGTTATCCACCCGCTCCACGATCTGGTTGAGCCGCGTAAACCCAAGCCCCTTCACCACCGCCTTGTGCTTGATAGGGCGTGGAGTTCTTTGAGCGGTAGTACTGAATGCGAATCTTTTTTATCTTTGCCTTAGCCATGGCTCACATCTCCTCCACGGTCTTGCCGCGCATCGTGGCCACTTCGGCCTTGTCGCGCAACTGCGTCAGGGCATTGAATGTGGCCTTGACCACGTTGTGCGGGTTGGGAGAACCCAGGCTCTTGGTCAGCACGTTCTGCACCCCGGCCGAGGTCATCACCGCGCGCACCGCGCCGCCGGCAATCACGCCCGTGCCTTCCGGAGCCGGCTTCAGCAGCACCTGTCCGGCGCCGTAACGGCCCAGAACCAGATGCGGAATCGAGGTATCGGTCAGGTTCACGCGAACCAGGTTCTTCTTGGCCGCTTCGATCCCCTTGCGAATCGCCTGGGGAACTTCCTTGGCCTTGCCCGAACCGTGGCCCACCACTCCCGCAGCGGCGTCGCCCACCACCACCAGCGCGGCAAACGACATGTTCTTGCCGCCCTTCACCACTTTGGTTACGCGATTGATGGCCACCACCTGATCCTTCAGGTTGTACTGGTTGGCATCGAGTTTCTTCTTCAAAATCGTCATTGCTCTCTCGTTTTCCAGTGGTCAGTGATTAGTGGTCAGCTTGACCATCGCCACGTCAGCTTCTCTAGTCCACAGCAAACTGTCCACTATTCACTGTGCACTGTTCACTGCCCTTAAAACTCCAGCCCTGCCTCGCGCGCCGCATCGGCCAGAGCCTTGATGCGCCCGTGATACAGATAGCCGCCGCGATCGAAGACCACCTTCTTGATTCCCTGTTTCACCGCCAGCTCGGCCACTGCCTTGCCGGTCTCTTTGGCCGCGGCCACATTGCCGCCGCTCTTCAGTTTCAACGTCAGCGACGAAGCCGAAACCAGCGTCTCGCCCTTCAGATCGTCGATCACCTGCGCGTAGATGTGACCCAGCGAACGGTAAACGTTCAGCCGCGGCCGCTCCGCCGGTACCGGACATCTTGCGGCGGATGCGCTGGTGAATGCGCTGGCGAATTTCGTTTCTCTTCGTCTTCGGTAATCATGGTCTCCCGTTCCTATCAGCGGAGCAGCCCTGCAGCCCCGTTCGGTTAAATTTCAGCTGGTCAGTTGCCAGTCTAACAGCTAGTCTAGTTTCATCTGTGCCGATTTCAAACTGTCAAGCTGACCACTGTCAGCTGATCAGCTGTCTTTACTTCGCCCCGGTCTTGCCGGCCTTCTTCTTCAGCTTCTCGTCCGAGTAGCGCACGCCCTTGTTCTTGTACGGATCGGGCTTGCGCAGCGAACGCATATCGGCCGCCACCTGGCCCACCTTCTGCCGGTCGATGCCGGTGATGGTCAGGTGAGTCTGCTTGGGGTCGATCGCCACTTCAATGCCCGAGGGCAGCGGAACCTCGATGGGATGCGAGTAGCCCAGCGTGAAAACCACCGTGCCCTTGCCCTTCATCTCGGCGCGATAGCCGATGCCCACAATGTCCAGCTCCCGCGTCCAGCCCTTGGTCACGCCCTGAACAGCGTTGAAAACCAGCGCCCGCGTCAGCCCGTGAAAGGCGGCGTGCTTGTCGCTGTCGCGATTCACATGCAGTTCCGCCGCCCACCGTTTCCAGCGAAATGCCCTCGGCGATCAGCGCCGAAACCTTGCCCTTGGGCCCCTCGACCAGAACGGTATTGCCCTCGACCTTATACTTCACGCCCGCGGGCAGCGGGATCGGCTTCTTTCCAATACGCGACATCGTTTCAATCCTTCTAGTGGCTTGCGAGTCCCGAAAAAGCAGTTGTCAGTGATCAGTTTCAGTGATCAGTTTCAACGCTCATCGTTCCACTGCAGCCTGTAAAGCAGCTCTCAGTCATTAGCTGACATTCCTAGCTATCACGCTTACTCCAAGCCTTTGACTGTTCAGACTTGGTGAGCTAAATGTCCCTGACCTGTTAGTCCCTGTCTTTACCACACTTCGCAAAGCAATTCGCCGCCCACGCGCTCACGGCGCGCCTGACGGCCGGTCATCACGCCTTTCGGCGTGGTCATGATCGAGATGCCAAGACCGCCCTGCACTCGCTTGATCTCGTCGTGGCCGATATAAACCCGGCAGCCGGGACGAGAGATGCGCGCCAGGTCGCGGATGGCCGCTTCCGTGCCGCCGTACTTCAGATACACGCGCAGCACCAGCTTGCCTTCTTCTTCCTGGGTCTTGTAGTTCGAGATATACCCCTCCTCCTTGAGGATGCGGGCAATCTCGGTCTTCAGCTTCGAAGCCGGAACATCCAGCTTCTGATGACGCGCCCGGATCGCATTCCGGATCCGCGCCAGAAAATCTGCTACTGGGTCGGTCAGACTCATTCCTTCTCCTTCATTCCCCGTTCGTCCGCCTGCGGCGGAAACCTGCGGGAATGCGTGCTACAGTTGTCAGGGATTAGGGTTCAGTGGTTCAGTTTCGGACTCTACTGATCCTGACCACTGAACCCTGATCCACTAAGAACTCTTACTACCAGCTCGACTTCACGACGCCGGGAATCTCGCCCTTCAGCGCCAGCGCCCTGAAACACAGGCGGCAAACGCCAAACTTGCGCAGAAACCCGCGCGGCCGCCCGCACAGTTGGCACCGGTTGTGCTTGCGGCAGCTGAACTTCGGCTTCCGCGCGTCCTTCACCCTTTTTGCAGTAGTTGCCATAAACCCTCAAATCCTCTTTACGCGCCCTGCCGGAACGGCATGCCAAAGTGCTTCAGCAGCGCCCGCGCCGAGTTGTCGTCCTTCGCCGAGGTCACAATCGTGATATTCATGCCCTTCAGCTTCTCCACCTTGGAGTAGTCAATCTCAGGAAAAATCAGCTGGTCGCGCAAACCGAGCGTGTAGTTGCCGCGCCCGTCAAAACTCTTTGTCGACACGCCGCGAAAATCGCGAACCCTGCGGCAGCGCCGTCGAAATCAGCCGGTCAAGAAACTCGTAGGCCTTCTCGTTCCGCAAGGTCACCATGGCGCCAATCGACATGCCTTCGCGCACCTTGAAGGCCGCAATCGACTTCTTCGCCTTGGTGGTCACCGGCTTCTGGCCCACGATCGCCGTCAGGTCGGCCACCAGCGGATCAAGCAACTTGGTATTCTGCGTAGCCTCGCCCAGGCCCATGTTGACGACGATCTTCTTCAGCTCCGGAACCGCCATCGGATTGTCGAGACCCAGCTCCTTTTGCAGAGCTTGCTTGATCTCTTTGTGATACTTCTCTTTCAGCCTTGCCGCCATTTGCTTTGCTCTCTTTCTTCCGGCTCTCGGAGTGGGCTCACCGCCCGTTTACCGTTTCGGAAGGTGCTTGCCGCAGCGCCAGTTTCTCTCGTTCCAGCGCTGCTCTAAGTCCTAGAACGTTCACTTTTTCACTAGTTCAGCTTGCTCACTGCAGTTCTACTTCTTCGTGGGCAATTCCTGCCCGCACTTCTTGCAGATCCTCATCTTGCTGACGCCCTCGACCTTGTATCCCACGCGCGCCGGCCCGCAGTTGGGGCACACCAGGACGACGTTGGAGACATTGATGGGCGATTCCTGTTCGGCAATTCCGCCCTTGGTCCGCTGTCCCTGCTTGCTCGAAACCGTCTTCTTCACCACCCGCACGTGCTCCACAAGCACCGTGCCCTTGTCCGGAAAGACGCGCAGCACGCGGCCCGTCTTGCCGCGATCCGAGCCCGTCAGGACCGTGACCGTATCGTTGCGACGAATATTCAAACTCGGCATCTTCTCTCCAAATACAGGGTTAGTGATCAGTGGTCAGGGATCAGTTGCTTTATGCTGCCATGCAATAAATTGCATCGGCCGATCCCGAAAACACTCGAAACTAAACTGTCAATCACCTTAGCTGGTAACGATCCCTGATCCCTGACCCTGATCTCTGACCACTGTTCTTAAACAACTTCCGGAGCCAGCGAAACGATCTTCAAAAACTTCTTCTCGCGCAACTCGCGAGCCACCGGCCCGAATACGCGCGTGCCCACCGGCTCGTGGTCGTCGGTAATTACCACCGCCGCATTCTCATCGAAGCGAATGTAGGTGCCGTCGCGCCGCCGGTACTCCTTGCGGGTGCGCACGATCACCGCCTTCACCACTTTGCCCTTCTTCACTGTGCCGTCCGGCGAAGCTTCCTTCACCGCCGCGGTCACAATGTCGCCCAGGCCTGCCTTCTTGCCCAGTCCGCCGCCCAGCGGCAGAATCACTTGCAGCTTGCGCGCGCCGGAGTTATCGGCCACCGCGAGCATCGTTCTCATTTGCACAGCCATGGGTCCTTCTCCTTACTCGCCCGGTTACTTCGAAATAGTAATTTCGTCCGGAAGCTTCTGCGTCTTCAATCTGTCCCAGCGTCGACCGCCGCACGATTTCTTCCAGAGACCACCGCTTCAGCTTGCTCAGCGGCCTGGTCTCGCGGATGCGCACCACATCGCCCATCCGCGCTGAACTCTGCTCGTCGTGGGCATAAAACTTCTTCGTCGAGCGCACGATCCGCTTGTACTTCCCGTGAGCCTTGCGCATTTCAACCTCGACCACAATGGTCTTCTGCATCTTGGTCGAAACCACCTGGCCAACCTTCTCGTTACGCCGCGCGCCGACAGCCGCCGGCGCCTGCACTGCATCTATAGTCGCCGTCATTTAGCGGGCTCCCTTCTTGCTCTCCGCGTCCGCCTTGGCGTCCACGTCCTTGGCCGCGCCGCGAATACCCAGCTCGCGCTCCTTGGCAACGGTCTTGATTTGCGCGATCTCCTTGCGCAGTTCGCGAAGCTTCTTCACCCCGTCGTTCTGCCCCAGCGAGACCTGGAAGCGAAGCCGAAAAAGCTGCTCGGAGGTCGTCTTCTCCTGGTGCACCAGTTCTTCGTCGCTCAAATTCCGAATTTTTTCGAGTTCCATCTCTTCTTAGCTCCTAGCTTCTAGCTGCTAGCTTCTAGCCTCTCGTCCTGCTCGCGCGTAACCCTTCGATTCAGCGTAAAGAGCTGGAGGCTAACAGCTAAAAGCTGCATGTCTACTTGGCTTCCGCGGCCACTACCTTTTCCGCACCCGGCCGCTGCACAAACTTGGTCCTCAGCGGCAGCTTGTTTGATGCCAGCCGCATGGCTTCCTGCGCAGTAGCGGTATCCACCCCCTCCATCTCGAAGAGGATCTTGCCCGGCCGCACCACCGCAACCCAATGGTCCAGAGCGCCCTTGCCCGATCCCATTCTCACTTCGGCCGGCTTCTTGGTAATCGGCTTATCCGGGAACAAGCGCAGCCAGATTTTTCCGCCGCGCTTGATGAAACGGGTCATGGCGATACGGCTGGCCTCAATCTGACGGTCGGTAATGTAACCGCATTCCATCACCTTCAATCCGTATTCACCGAACGACAGCGTAGAACCGCGCCAGGCCTTGCCGCGCCTCTTGCCCTTCTGCTGCTTCCGGAACTTCACCTTCTTTGGCATCAACATAACGAAACCCTCAAAAACAGGGACTAGGGAATAGGGACTAGGGAATAGCTCTTCCCGTCGTCAAATCCGCTTCCGCTGTCCCAGCCGAAATCTCTTTTGGCCCAACTTCGTAAAACTGCAGGCGACTAAGGTATGCGGTTTGGGAGTCTTCTATTCCCAGTCTATTCCCTGTCCCTACATTTAAAACACGCTCGTTCCCACCGGCGCTGCCTGCCGCCGCTTCTGCTCGTAGATATCGCCGCGATAAATCCAGGTCTTCACACCGATCACGCCGTAGGTCGTTTGCGCCTCGGTGAAGCCGTAATCGATGTCGGCTCTCAGCGTGTGCAGCGGCAACCGCCCCTGCAGATACCACTCCGAGCGCGCAATCTCATTGCCGTTCAATCGGCCCGAGACCCTCACCTTAATTCCCTTGCAGCCGAAGCGCAGCGCCGAGTCCACGCTCTTTCTCATGGCACGGCGGAAGCTAACGCGCTTTTCCAGTTGCAGCGCAATCGCCTCAGAAACCAGTTGCGCGTCCAGCTCCGGCTTGTTCACCTCGATAATGTCGATGAACACGTCGCGGTTGGTGCGCTTGCCGAGATCGGTCTTGAGCTTCTCGATCTCCGCGCCCTTGCGGCCGATCACGATGCCCGGACGCGCGGTGCGGATCAAAAAGCGCAGCTTGTTGCCCGGACGCTCAATCTCCACTGAGCTAACGCCCGCGGCCTTCAGCTTTTCGCGCAGCTCAGCCTTGAGCTTCACGTCCTCGACCAGGAGCTTCGAATAGTCGCGCTCTGAAAACCAGCGCGAACGCCACGGCTTGTTCACTCCCAGCCGGAATCCATAAGGATGGACTTTCTGTCCCATGCTTTACCTCTCAAAACCTTTTGAGGCCTACTTACCGGCCTTTTTCTTGGTTGCCTTCGGCGCCGTCTCCGGCTCCTCGGCCTTCTTCTTTGTGGCTTTGGCCTTCGCCGCAGTCTCCGGCACTTCAGCCCTGATCTTCTTAACCTTGGCGGTTGTCTCCGGCTCCTCGGCCTTCTTCGCTGTCTTGACCTTTTGGGACGGCACCTCAGGCTCCTGAACCTTCGCCTTGGCTGCCGGGACCGCCTTCACCGCCGCCGGTTCCTCGACCTTGGTCACCAGGCCCGCGGCCGACTCGCGCTCGGCCACTGAAAGCACAATGTGCGTCAGCCTGCGCTGGTAGCGGAAGGCCCGTCCCATCGGAGCGGGCCGGATCCGCTTCATGCGCGGTCCGTCGTTGGCCAGCGCCGTCTTCACGTAGAGGTTGTCCACGTCAAGGTCCGTGCCCTGCTCGCCGGAAACATACTTCGCGTTGTCCACCGCCGATGTCAACAGCTTGTAGATCACCGGGGCAATGCGCTTTTTGGTGAAGGCCGCTGTCGTCAGCGCCTCTTCCACACCCCGGCCTTTGATCAGGTCCAGCACCAGCCGCGCCTTTTGCGGCGATACGCGCTGGAACCTGGCCTCGGCCCTGTATTCCTTTGTCTCGACTGCCATTGCTCTATCCTCAAATCTCTTCGCTGACCGCACTCAGTGAACTGACTACAGATCACTATCCACTGTTCACTGCTTCTCTTACCGCGGCTTGGCCCCGGCTTCGGCGACGACGGCCTTGCTGCCCCCGGTATGACCTTTGAACATGCGGGTGGGCGCGAACTCGCCCAGCTTGTGGCCCACCATGTTCTCGGTCACATAGACCGGAATGAACTTCTTGCCGTTGTGCACCGCAATCGTGTGGCCCACAAATTCGGGAAAAATCGTCGAACGGCGCGACCAGGTCTTCACAACTTTCTTGTCGTTGGCCTGGTTCAGCACCTCGATCTTCACCGTCAGGTGCGCATCCACGAATGGGCCCTTCTTTGTCGAACGTGCCATAAATCCTCAGCTCCTCTACTTCACCCGGCGGCTGACAATATAGCTGTCGGTCCGCTTGTTGTTGCGTGTCTTGTATCCGCGAGTAGGCTGGCCCCACGGGGTCACCGGATGACGGCCGCCCGAGGTCTTGCCTTCGCCGCCGCCGTGCGGGTGATCCACAGGATTCATCACCACACCGCGATTGGCCGGGCGAATGCCCTTCCAGCGGTTGCGCCCCGCCTTGCCGATGGACACGTTCTCATGATCCGTGTTGCCCACCTGGCCAATGGTTGCCATGCACTCGGCCAGAACCTTGCGAGTTTCGCCCGAGGGCAGCTTGAGCAGCGCGTAATCGCCTTCTTTGGCCACCAACTGAGCCTGCGTTCCTGCCGACCGCGCCATCTGCGCCCCCTTGCCCGGCCGCAGCTCAATCGCATGCACCGTGGTGCCGGAAGGAATGTTTTTGAGCGGCAGTGCGTTACCCACTAAGATGTCCGCTTCCGGACCCGAGCTCACCGTGGCGCCCACCTTCAGCCCCACCGGCTGCAGAATGTAGCGCTTCTCGCCGTCGGCATAGTGAACCAGGGCAATGCGGGCCGACCGGTTGGGGTCGTACTCGATGGTCGCAACCTTCCCCGGTATGCCGTACTTCTCGCGCTTGAAGTCGATCAGGCGCAGCTTCTGTTTATGCCCGCCGCCCTGATGGCGGATGGTCAGGTCGCCCGTGTTGCGGCGGCCGCCCGTGCGCTGCTTCACCGCCAGAAGCGGCTTGTACGGCGTCGACGTCGTGAGGTCGTCGTTCACCAGCGTGGTCTGAAACCGCAACGTCGGCGTTATCGGTCTGTATGTCTTGATTGCCATCGTCTTTGTCCTGAAGCGCCGGAACCTAAACCCCGCCGCCCTCTTCGCTTCTCCGGAACTCCTCGCAACGCTCGAGCTCCGATATTTCTTCTCGTGGCAAGCAGCTCAATCTGCCCGCTGCTTCACTCGTTCAC
Organism: uncultured Acidobacteriaceae bacterium; assembly: GCA_963839225.1. Classification (GTDB taxonomy): domain Bacteria; phylum Acidobacteriota; class Terriglobia; order Terriglobales; family Acidobacteriaceae; genus Telmatobacter. Next base: position 84,419 of record CAWIVA010000048.1, on the reverse strand, counting down.
TTCTTCACTCATTCACTGCCCTACAGATTGCTCACGTACTCAGGCAGCTTCTCGCCTTCCTTCAGCCGGACGTAAGCCTTCTTCCAATCCGGCCGGAAACCCGTGTACTTTCCGCGGCGGCGTTCCTTGCCAATCACATTTGCGGTGCGAACCGCGGCTACCTTCACCTTGAAGAGTGCCTCCACGGCCTGCTTGACCTCTGTCTTGGTCGCATCGGGAGCCACGTCAAAGACCAGCGTCTTCTCGGTCTCCTTCACGCTCAGTCCCTTTTCGGTAATCAGCGGGCGGCGAATTACGGTATAAACACTCGGCATTACGCCACCTCCGTCGCTGCGGCGAGCTTGCGTTTCGACACGTTCTTCTCCAGCATCTCCGTCAACTGCTCCAGCGCAGCCGTCGAAAAGATGGCGCGCTCATAGCGCAGCAAATCGTAGGGATGCACTTCGTTATTCAGCACCAGTTCCACGCCGGCCAGGTTGCGCGCTCCCAGCAGCAGCGCCTTGCTGAGCGCCTTGCCGTTCTCCACCAGCAGTGCCGTGCGCGTCACGTCGAGCTTGTCCAACGCTGCCCGGTAGAGTTTGGTCTTAGGTTCGGCCAGTTCAAACGAGTCCACAACCGTCAGCTTGCCGTCAGCCAGCTTCGAAGCCAGCGCCGAGCGCAGCGCGCCCAGCAGCTTCTTGCGCGGAAACGCATAATCGTAGCTGCGCGGCTGCGGTCCGTGAACCGTGTAACCATGACGCCACAAGGCAGACCGGACTGACCCGATGCGAGCCCGCCCCGTGCCCTTCTGCTTCCACAGCTTCTTGCCCGACCCCGCAACTTCGGTGCGGCTCTTGGTTTTAGCCGTGCCCTGGCGCAGAGAAGCGCGGTAGTGCTTCACCGCCTCCCATAGCAGGGCCTCGTTCACCTGGTCCGGCCCAAAAAGTGCGTCGGCCAGCTCAATCGAGCCCACTTTCTCGCCGTTCATATTCACTACATCAACCTTTGCCATCTTCTTCTTCTTCTGCCGGACTAACTACCCGGCTCCAATTTCTTTCGGGGTGCCCCACCCTCGCTGCGTACTTGTTTTTGCGGCTAGGGAGGGAACGATGCCCACCCAGCCACAGGAGCTATTACTTCCTCTTGCCGCCGGCTTTCTTCGATGCCTTCAACGGATCTACCGTGCCTGATCCGGCAAAGCCGCGGCGCTCGCGCGGCGGATTCTTAGCCTTCGAGATCAACACATAACCCTCGCGCGATCCGGGCACCGCGCCCTCGACCATCAAGAGGTTCTCTTCCAAATCGATTCCGCGGATGCGCAGATTGCGCACGGTGATCTGGGCTGCTCCCATGTGGCCGGGCATCCGCTGGCCGGGAAAGACCCGCGAAGGATAGCTCGAGGCGCCAATCGAACCTTGCACCTGGAACATGTGCCCGTGCGACTTCAGTCCGCCTCCAAAATGATGGCGGCGCACAACGCCTGCAAAACCCCGCCCCTTGGAAGTACCGATCACGTCCACAAACTTCGCTTCCGTGAAGATGTCCACCAGAACCCGGTCGCCGGCCTTGGTGGCCACAACGCCTTCGGCGTCCAGCTCAAGATCCACTTCCTTGATGACCTTTACCGGCGGCGCTTCCGTCTTGGCAAAGTGGCCGGCCTGCGGCTTGGTCACATTCTTTTCCTTGACGAACTCCACGAGGCCGATCTGCGCGGCTTCGTATCCGTCGTTGGCTAGTGTCTTCAACTGCGTAATTACGCAGGGACCGGCCTGCAGCACCGTAATCGGGTGCACGTCGCCCTTCTCATCGAAGACCTGCGTCATGCCGATCTTTTTGCCTAAAATTCCCGTAACTGCCATCTCGTCCTCGCCTCATCATGCGATGTTGAATTCACCGCACTGCCGGAAAACCAGTGATCAGTGGTCAGTTCTCAGTGGTCAGTTCCTGTCGTGCCGAGTCCAGCCTCATCGCATTCCTTATCGAGTCCGTAACTGATCACTGAAAACTGTCCACTGACAACTGTTATTTCTCGAACGCCTTGATCTCCACATCCACCCCCGCCGGCAGGTCGAGCTTCATCAGCGCGTCTACCGTCTGCTGGGTCGGTTCCAGAATGTCGATCAGCCGCTTGTGCGTGCGAATCTCGAACGACTCGCGCGACTTCTTGTCCACGTGCGGCGAACGGAGCACGCAATACTTGTTCTTCATCGTCGGCAAGGGAATCGGCCCCGCCACCGTTGCCCCGGTGCGCTTGGCCGTCTCCACAATTTCGCCGGTAGAATTATCCAGCACACGATAGTCGTATGCCTTCAACCGTATCCGAATCCTCTGTCCTACCATTGGCTTCCCTTCGGTCAGCAGTGAACACGTGAATCATTGAAAGAGTGAATTGCAGGTCGTCGCGTCTTCACTCTTTCACTTCTTCACTCGTTCACCAGTTACTTCACAATCTCTGAAACCGTTCCCGCGCCCACCGTGCGTCCGCCTTCGCGGATGGCAAAGCGCAACCCTTTTTCCAGAGCCACCGGCGTAATCAGCTCTACCTTCAGCTGCACGTTGTCGCCCGGCATCACCATCTCCACGCCTTCCGGCAACTCCGCCACCCCCGTCACGTCCGTCGTGCGGAAGTAGAACTGCGGCCGGTAGCCCTTGAAGAAAGGTGTGTGCCGTCCGCCCTCTTCCTTGCTCAGCACGTAGACTTCGCCCTTGAAGACTGTGTGCGGAGTGATCGATCCCGGCTTGGCCAGTACCATCCCGCGCTCCACGTCCTCTTTAGGTATGCCGCGCAGCAGAATTCCCGCATTGTCGCCCGCCAGGCCCTCGTCCAACTGCTTCTTGAACATTTCCACGCCCGTGCAGACCGACTTGCGCGTCTCCCGGAAGCCGACGATCTCAACGTCCTCGCCCACCTTCACCTTGCCGCGCTCGATCCTGCCCGTCACCACCGTGCCGCGGCCGGAGATCGAGAAGATATCTTCGATCGGCATCAGAAAGGGCAGATCCACCGCGCGATCGGGCCGCGGAACATAACTGTCCACCGCTTCCATCAACTCGTCGATCTTGGCTTCCCACTGCGCCTCTCCATTCAGAGCGCCCAGTGCCGAACCGCGAATTACCGGTGCATCTTCCGGGAACTGATACTTGCCCAGCAACTCGCGAACTTCCATCTCCACCAGGTCAATCAGCTCCGGATCATCGACCGCGTCGCACTTGTTCAGGAAGACCAGCACGGAGGGCACGCCCACCTGGCGAGCCAGCAACACGTGCTCCTTGGTCTGCGGCATAGGCCCGTCGGTGGCCGCAACCACCAGAATCGCTCCGTCCATCTGCGCCGCGCCGGTAATCATGTTCTTGATGTAGTCGGCGTGACCGGGGCAGTCGACGTGCGCATAGTGCCGGTTCTTGGTCTCATACTCCACGTGCGCCGTGGCAATCGTGATGCCGCGTTCCCGCTCTTCCGGCGCGTTGTCGATCGAGTCGAACGAACGAAAAACGATCTTCGGATTGTGTTTCTGCAATACCTTGGTGATGGCCGCCGTCAACGTCGTCTTGCCGTGATCAATGTGACCGATTGTCCCCACGTTTACGTGCGGCTTCGTGCGATCAAACTTTTCCTTCGCCATGCCCTTCAGTTCCTTCCGTTAGACTTTTTCTGACGTTACCAACCTGCCGGCATTCGAAAATTTCGCGACACGCCTCAGTAGTACGCGTACACCTTGAAATACCTCTGCCGCAGTTCCAGCGGCACCGCTTCAACCAGCCGCAAATACCGCTCCCGCGTCAATCCCTGGTCCGATACCGGCAGCGCCGCGTAAAGGGCCAGCTTCCTTGCCCAGCAACCCGCGCTTCAGTACGCCCTCATAGTCGCGAATCCGCAGCTTGCCTTGGTTACCCGATTCAGAAAAACTTCCACATCCCGGGCGTCGAAGGCCGTGTCGATCAGCGCGTGAAGCTGCGCGTATCCTTGTTCGTCCCGAACCGCAATCGCTGCCTGCTCAAACATCATCCCTGCCTCATCATTTCAGCTGCGTCGCTTTTCAACCGCTCAGCACTTCAGCAATCACCCAATCTATGGAGCGGGAGACGGGGTTCGAACCCGCGACCAACAGCTTGGAAGGCTGTGACTCTACCACTGAGTTACTCCCGCCCAAAACAGCTTTCAGCTTCAGCCGTCAGCTCTCAGTTCCTTCCCGCCGATCGAAGCCGCATCGGCTCTCCCCCTGCACCAGCTGACGCTGAAAGCTGACACTGTCAGCTGTATTTCTGGAGCTGATGACCAGGATTGAACTGGTGACCTCTCCCTTACCAAGGGAGTGCTCTACCAACTGAGCTACATCAGCCCTCTCTTAGCTTAGCCAACTTTAGCTCCGACATCGGCTCATCCAGACGCTAAGCTACAGCTGCTCAGCTGCCTTTCTCCCCGCCGCGGCGAATCTTCTCCGCCTGACGGGCTAAAACCGTTCGCAAAGCCAGCCCGCCGATAATGATCAGCGGAACCAGCCTTAACTCCACCGGCCTGCCCATGACGAGAACCTTGCCCTCGCCCATGGTGAACCAAACCAGCACTGCCAAAACCACATACAGCCCCAGGGCCACCCAGTACTTCCGGTCCAACTCGGCACCGGTACTGTGCATCCCCTTCGTCTTGCGATCCGGTTCGCGCCCAATAAACTCATACCGGCTGCGACCCTTCGCGCATTCCACCCTCAATCTCGTGGTGCACAGGGGAGGATTCGAACCTCCGTAGCTCCAAGGAGCGGCAGATTTACAGTCTGCTGCCATTAACCGCTCGGCCACCTGTGCCCAACCACCCCAGCGACAAAAATCCGCGTCCGCCGCAACAGCCCAGCACGCCAAACCCTCACCGTCCCCAGCAAACCACTCCCAGCGCCGTACCAACGCATCTCGTTCAGCGCATCAAACCCCGCCCGGAAAATCTCCGGCTCAGCGGAGCCTGCACCTGAAGTGGGATCGCCGCGGAGGACAGACCCGGCGCTTAAACTCGAGCGCCGGCAAAAACTTCTGCCGTTTCAGGCTCCGTTTACCGGTTCCTTATGTGGAGCTGGCGAAGGGATTTGAACCCCCGACCCTCTGATTACAAATCAGATGCTCTACCAGCTGAGCTACGCCAGCCCTGCAGCCGTTCACAATCCCGGTTCCTCGAAGTCACTGCAGCCAGGTGACTTTTTCCTTGAGAAAAAGACGCCCTGCTCAACGCTAGCGAGGGTACGCAAATTGTGGAACCGCTTTACCCAACCGGAAACCGATTCCGGAAACCCTAAGCCACCGTTTCGGCATTACGTGCGGACACACTCCCACCCCGCACACTGAACGGCACAGAAATCAAGGTTAGCACACCACCGCCCTCGGAGCAAACCGCGGAAATGCCTATGTTAGTTGAATGTGTTTCAGTAATCGGTCAGTTGAATAACCTTCAATAATCGCCTGCTCTCTGGTACCCACTCTAAGGGTATTGCTCCCTGGTAGACAATTCTCCCAAATTGCAGGATCCTCAACAAGGTTCAAGTGTTACCTTTGTCTCCAAAGGCACTTCATGAACAGACGCACGCGCAGAACGCTCTGGATTGTGGCCGCGGTCTTGCTGGTTTTGGCCGTGGCTATCTTTCTGCGCTCCAAAGCCCCGCCTGAAGCGGCCCGTTTGTTGCCCGAGTCTGACGGCATCGTTTATATCCACTTCAAGCCCATCCGCGTCTTCCTCCACAAGGACCTGAAGCCGCCCCAGCACGTGCCTGATTACCAGCAGTTCATTGACGCGACCGGCATCGATTGGGAAAACGATCTGGACGAGGTGGCCATAGCGCTGCACCGCATGCCCGACCCTAATGGTCCCAACGGCCCTGTTGCCTATTCGATGGTCCTGGTGGGCAAGCTTACCGGCAAGCGCCTCAATACCTGGCTCGACTCCCACGCCGCCAGCCGCGAGTCTTATGTAGGACACACTGTCTATTCGATTCCCTCCGAAGGCCGCACAGTGCGAGTGGCGCAGATCGGCTATGACATGGTGGCCGTCTCCAATACTCCTACGCCGGAGCAGATTCATTCTATGCTGGACCGGCATCGAGCCGCCGCGCTGCCATTTGCAGGCTCAACGCTTCTCTCCCGCCACTACCACGATGTGCCGCTGCTTTCACTGGCCTGGGGCGTGGGGCAGATCGGATTGCCTTTTTCTGAAAGCGGGGCGATTAAGGTTTTCGGGCTTTCGCTGCCTTTGGAAGACGACTCCACCATCATTGCCAGCGTGGCGCCGGCGTTGCCCATAGCTGGCTCATTGCGGCTGAAAGTGGAAGAGATCGCACCCAGCGAAGAGACGGCAGCGAGCCAGGCAGCCGCTTTGGCCACGCTGATCACCCTGGTGCGCAGCCTCAGCGCTCCCCTCGCACAGAATTCAGCCAACAACGGGCTGAGGGAGTTGCTGAAGACCGCCGAAGTGACGCAAAAGCACGACCTCGTCGAGGTGACGGCAACGCTTTCACCCGTTTTTCTTGCTGGCCTGGTCTCAGGTGAAGGCCCAGCACCCGCCGAAGACACCGGCGCTTCCGCTCAAAAATAAATCCTCCGTCGCCTCAGGCAGATTCCAACACTTCGATCTGGCCGCGAACTTCAATAATCAGGTTCTCCAGGTCAGCATGGAAGCGGCTGCGCTCCCTCGCCGGGAGTCGTCAAGCAAATGCTCATAAGGTGTGACCTCGCAACGGGGAAAGGCGGCATAACCGGCCGCATCGGCCTGCCTGCAACTGATGTTGATCAATTCATCCATATCCCAGGAAGTGTTTTCCCGTCGGGGAGAATGATGTTCACACACAATGGATTCAAAGTCGACGGGCAGATTCCAATCCGTGATCAGGCGCCGTCCCGCCTGACAATGATCCAACCCGAACAGTTCGCGCTCGCCTTCGAGGATGCTCGCAGGCGGCCCGCTTTGCATTCCAAGCAGAACCGCGTACTCTCTGGGCCGGATCACGGCGAGAGCTAGGCGGCCGATATCGTGGATGATTCCGCAGGTATAAGCGCTGTCTTTGTCCATGAATCCTGCTCCGGCCAACTGTTCCGCAATCAAACCGCAAGCCAGATTGTGGCGCCACACAGCCCGCATGGAAGGACGGCTAAGCGCTCCATTCAGATAAGTTCTGACTCCGACTGTTACACACAACCCCTGCAGATGATTGGCGCCCAGCACGGCGATCGCATGTTGGATGCTGGTAACAGGAAAACGTGGGGCATAAAGGAGAGAGTTCGCGATGGCCAGCACTTCACCTGCGAACGCAGGATCGGAGGAGATCAGATCGCTGAGTTGATGCAATTGCACATTTTCATTCCCTGCCAGTTGCAGTACGCGGATTGCAACCTGGGGAAACGGGGTCAGATGCAGGTTGGCCCAGGGAAGCCCGGCCAAATCGATTTTTTGTGTCTCAGTACCCACCTTCCGAGCCCCCGCGACTGCAGCATTTATTTGAACGCGCCAATCCGGTCGTCTCCCTTCTCAGAGGGAACCGGGGAGCCGCTGATTGAGCCCGAATGCTGGTAATTGCCTTTTCGGCACAGTGCTGTTTTCCTTTAGAACGGTTGGCTCTTAAGAGCAGACAGAAAATGCAACCTGACTATCACTGTGAATATTTCGCTCGAAGCTGAACCCGAATCGGGACCAGCCGCATCAAAGAAACAGATTGCGCGCTTGCTTGCCGCCTCAGCCTCCACGGCTGCTTTATGTGTCAGCCGTCAGGCTGGCGAATACCAACCAAGAGGTCCCATGAATCGTAATTTACTGTTTCGTTTCCTGAAGGCTTCAGCCTTCCTTTGCGCACTTGCGTTCATTTTCATGTTCACCGCGCAGTCACAAGCTGTGCAGTCGAAACCATCACCGGTTCTTACCGGACAGGCGGCCTTTACCGACGCGGCCCACGAATCGCCCGGCATTCGCCGCCATCTGACCGTTGCGGACCTGCCTGCGCCAGCACCCGGGGAATCAGTGGATAACGGCCCTACGCTAGTTCCCCGGACCAACGATAACTGGCCCATCGCGCCCAAGGGGTTCAAGGTGGAGCTTTATGCTTCGATCTGGACAACCCGCGCCTGCTGCGGACCGCACCCAACGGCGACCTCTTTCTCGCTGAGAGCGCCAGCGGCAAGATCAAAGTCTTTCGCGGTGTAGGACGGGACGGAACCGCCAAGCAGATCTCGGTCTTTTCGAGCGGTCTGCACCTGCCCTTCGGCATCGTTTTCTATCCTGCCGGCCCCGATCCCCAGTGGCTTTATATCGGCGATACCGACGGCATCGTGCGCTTCCCTTACCACAATGGCGATCTGGTGGCGCGCGCCAAGCCGGAGCACGCTGGCCGAGTTGCCCGGCGGCGGACGGCTGCGCGGCGGCGGCCACTGGACCCGCGACCTGGTCTTCTCGCAGGACGGCAGCAAACTCTTCGCCTCGGTCGGCTCGCACTCCAACGTCGACGACCCCGACACCCACCCCGAGGAGTTCCACCGCGCCGATGTGCTGGAGTTCACGCCGCGAGGGCAAGTTCGTCGAGGTCTACGCGCAGCGGTATTCGCAACTGCGTGGGCGAGGCCATCAATCCCATCACCGGCGAGCTGTGGTGCTCCACCAATGAGCGCGACGCGCTGGGCAACAACCTGGTTCCTGATTACGTGACCCACGTGCAGGAGGACGGCTTCTACGGCTGGCCGTGGTACTACATGGGCGGCGAGGCGCATCAGGACCCGCGCCACGCGGGTAAGCATCCAGAGCTGCAGTCCAAGGTGATTACACCGGACATCCTGGTGAATCCCCACTTCGCTTCGCTGGAGATGCTGTTTTATGAGGGTTCGCAGTTCCCCGCCGAATATAAGGGCGACGGATTCGCCGGCCGAGCACGGCTCATGGAATCGGGCGCAGCGCTCCGGTTATGAGGTAATCAGGCTGCCGATGAACGACGGTCACGCCACCGGTGAGTACGAGGACTTCTTAACCGGGTTCGTCAATCCCGACAGCACCGTCTGGGGCCGGCCGGTGGGAGTAGCCGTAGCAAATGACGGATCGCTTTTCGTCTCCGACGACGGTTCAAAATCCATCTGGCATGTGATTTACAAGGGCAAGTAGCCTGTTCCAGGCTTCTAACTGACCCAAGCCATCGATACCCGTGCCCCATCCATGCGCCTTCTTATTGGCGCATGGGCGGCAAACTACAAAAGCCGGGAGCCCGGGTCCCTTGTCAATCTGACTGGTGCCCAGGTCTCGCCTTTGAGACCTGGGACAGCACAAACTTCGATCATCGGATCATTTCCCCAGCCCCAGCGCGTTCACCACACTCTCATCCACCCGCGCCGGTTGTCCGTCTTCCTTCCAGACCACGCCGAAACCGCCGCGATAGTCCCACATCGCCCAGCCGATGCCGTCCGCTTCAAGTGCCGTCCGCACATCGCGAATATAGTTTGCGCGCGAAGCAGGGTCCGCGTGTTCGCGGTAGACGCCGAACTCATTGCAAATCAGCGGCACATGATTTTCACGTCCCCACGCCGCGGCTTCGTCGATCAGCAATTGAATACGGTGCGCGTCCCAGTGGTCCAGCCAGTAGGTTTCCAACTGATAGCGGTTGGCTGCATCGGGAACCTGCTTCAAAATCTCCTGCATCGAGCGTTCCGTGGCCGGGTAGGGAACGCTGTGGGTATAAATCCACCAGGCCGGACCCCATCTGGCGCCCTGGTGTGTGAATTCGGTTGGATTGTAGAAGTGGAAAGTGTAGATCACGTTGCCGTCGTTGAGTGGATGCAGAGCAAGCAAGTCATGAATGCCGGAGTAATTAGCGCCGTTGGCGATGATGGTGTTTCGCGGGGCCGAGTCGCGGATGGCGGCGGCCAGGCGCGCCTGGATGCCGGCCCAACGGTAAAGATCATTGACTTCAGGCTCGTTCAAAATTTCAAAGAAGACCCGCTCGGAATCCCGCGTGGCATAGTGCTCTGCGAGCCGCCTCCATAGCAACGTCAGACGGTCCACAGCGTCGTCGCTCGACCGCAACTGCTGCTTGAAGCTGTCCTCAGGGTGCAGATCGATTTCGACCGCCAATCCATTGGCCAGCATGGTATCCACGGCGCGGTCCAGGCGGACGAGGAAGTCGGCATTCAATCCTTCCCTGCCCAGCGGCAACTGCTCCAGCGGGACGGCATCGATGCTCAGGCGCACATGATCGAAGCCCAGCTGGGCCATGAGCGCAATATCCTGCGCGTCGGTATAACGGTTGGTGCGGGCAGCCGAGTAATCATTCGCCGACTGTGCAAACCATTCCGATGCATTGATGCCATGCCTCAGGTGCTGAGCACGGGAAAAAGCAGTTTGCAAACCCGCGGCATATTCCTGTGCGGCTGCAGGCAGGACCAGGACGAGCAAAACGGCAAGAATGAGTAGGCGAATGGGCAAACTGATCTCCTCGAAAAAAATTGAACGGCCGGGAGGGCAAAATAATTATAGAACCGCGACAAAAACGGCCCCCATTGCGCGGGAGCCGTCAGTACATTTGGGAAGTGATTGACTACAAGCCTGAGGCAGTCAGTGAACTGCTATCAAGATTGGATATCTGGTCGTAGGTAGTGCGCAGATATTTGTGCGGATTCACCGCGACTTTGTGGACGCGCACTTCGTAGTGCAGGTGCGGGCCGGTGGCGCGCCCTGACTCACCAACGTAGCCGATGACCTGGCCGCGAACCACGTGCTGGCCGGGCAGTACCGCGATGGCGGACAGATGCCCGTAGATGGTAAGCACGTCGTGGCCGTGATCGATCTCAATCCCGCGACCGTAGCCTGCGCCTAGCGGCGTACCGGTCACTTCCCCGTCAGCAGCAGCGCGCACCGGCGTTCCATACGGAGCGCAAATATCGATGCCGGAGTGGAATGCGCCTTCCCCGTTAAATGGATCGAGCCGTTCGCCGAAACTCGAGGTCACGCGGCCTTCCAGAGGCCAGAGCGAGGGCGCATCGGCCAGCTCCGTCCAGTCGCCAACAAAGCTGGGCGAAAGGCCGCTCTCCAAAGCGCGCGAAACCCGCCCGGAAAGCGCCTGATTGCGCAGATCGTAAAACTGATCGACGGTGACCTTCATCTGCTGCGGGTTTACGTCCTCATTCAGCGCAAGGGTAGAAGGCGTGGGCGCTTCAGCGGCACTGGCGGCAGCCGCATGCGCGGCCGCGGTGAGCTTGTTCTGCCTCAGGCCATAGAGCGCAGTCACTTCGCTGGCCAACGCTCCCAGCGAGGCAACCTGTATATCGCGGTCGTGCGCAATCTGCGCCATTTGCTTGAAGTTTTTTCTTAGGTTCTCCCGATCCAGGCGGACCTGGTTATAGCTCTCTGTTTTAAGCAGCATGCGGGTGTAGGAACCAGCAAGTCCGACGATGGTGAATGCGCCCACCAGGGCCGCGGCAACGAATCCACATGCATAGCGAAGAGGAACCGGGATTTTGCGAATCTGCCCGTCGTCATCCCTGGCAACAAAGAGAATGTAATAGCGTTTGCGTAGCATCTTCCTAGCCTTTCATCCCTGCACCCGGCAGGGCCGCAATTCGCCGATGAACTTATAAAAGCGAAAGGCATGGGGGCCAATTCAGCCCGAAAAAAAAACACGCATCCAAAGATACATATGCCTTGAGTGATGCATCGAGACTACCAAACTGTCCCGTTTCGGGTCAATCCCCCAACGGGGGAACGAAGCCAATACGAAACAGAAATTTCCTCCATAATACCACCGACTTACCCGGCCAGTGCCTTTTTCACCAGCTCGCTGATCAAGCGGCCCTCGGCTCTGAAGCCGGTGGCCTGAAGCTTGGCTTGGACGGCTTTGATGACCTGGCCCATCTCCCTGGCGGTGGGCTTCTGGCCGGCTGTGGCGGCAACTTCGGCGATGGCTTCGGCCACCAGGGCCTTGAGCCCGGCTTCGTCGAGGGCCTTGGGCAAAAACTCCTCAATGACGACGATTTCGGCGGCTTCAATGGCCGCAAGCTCCGGCCGGTTGCCCTTGGTGAACTGTTCGATGGAGTCGCGGCGCTGCTTGATCATGGTGGCGAGAACCTGCTCGGATTCTGGCTGCGTGAGAGCTTCGCGCTTCTCAATAGCCTTGTTCTTTAGCGCGTTCTTGATCAGCCGCAGGGTGCCGGTACGCGTCTGATCATGGGCCTTCATGGCGGCAACGATTTGTCGGTTAATGATGATTTCGAGTGCGCCTGCTTCGGTCATGGTTTCCTCTCTTTGCTTGGCCGGCAAAGTTCCGGCGGGCGGGAAGACGCGTCTTCTCGCCTTGCGCGGATGAGTTTAATTCAGTGTGCCCGCCCACCCTAATGTAACAATGGCGGCCAGCTGCACCGCCAGCCCCAGCATCATCCATCGCTGCTCTTTCTGCCGGCTGAGCTTCCATTCCCCGATCAGATAGCCGGCCACGTTGGCAGCAATCAGGCCGGAGATGAGCTTAATGGGCCAGCCTATGGACGGTCCCAGACGGCCGATCTTCGGTGATGCGAATCCGTAAAGAAAGATCTCCCCTCCCCAAAGCAACCCCATCAGAACCGCCAGGGCATAGAGCGGCGCGGAGTTTGGAATGGCGAATTTCTTCCAGCTTCCATTCCTGATGAGAAGATAAGCGCCGAAACAAATGTTGGGGATAGACCCGCTGACCAGCAACAAAAGCCAGATTACGTTAGAGCCGGCGAAGGAACTCAAACCGAGACGGATGGCGGTTGCCACCAGAGGCTGAGCGGCACTGTAGCCGATATTGAGAACTGCGGAGAGCAGTCCGGCCCCGATGCAGAGCAACAGTCCGACTCCCATGGGCCTGGCCTTGCCGACCATCTCTCCACGCAGGTTTTCCTTGTTGTTCTGTTGACTTTTATCCCGCAGGATTCCGGCATAACCGGAGCAAGCGATGCCGGCCATGCCGATCAGCGTGCCGAGAACAATGGCCCCTCCCTGCGGCCGCAGCAGCCGCTCCGGCGATAACAGCAGCATGGGAACAAATGAGCCCATGGATGCGCTGATGGCCAGCACCATGGTGTTGGAGATGGAGATGCCGATGGCGCTGACACTCTGGCCAAACATGATGGCGCCAAAGCCCCAGGTGAAGCCGGCGATGCAGGCCATTTTAGCCGCATGGGGCGAGGTGAGCCGAATCACGCGCAGAAAATCCGGAGCCGTGCACCATACCAACACGATTGGCATCAGAACACAGGAAACCGGCATGAAAATGACCCACAGATTTTCCCATGACCAGCGGCCGAGATAGCGCATGGGCAACATATAGAGGCCGCACGTTATGCCGGCGACGAGAGTGCATCCAATTCCCATCGCCAGCATCGATCCCGTGGTGTTCATTTGTTTCCTTGTTCGTACGCGTCCTGTGGTTCCTCAGCGAAAACTCTCCAGTTCCGAGCCGGACTGCTCGTCAAGATAAGCGGTGGCGTCGGGATGGGTGCGGAGGATCGTGGCCGGACAATCGGTCGAGATAGGCTCAGTCAACGAGCGCTTTACGATATGCGCCTTGCGTGGCCCGGGAATGGAAAGAATGAGCTTGGGCACGCGGAAGAGCGTGGGGATCGTCAGGGAGATGGCCTGCGCGGGGACCTCATCGAGGCTGTCAAACCATCCCTCTGCCAATTGCTGCTGCCGGCATGCCGCATCCAGAGTCACAACTTTCGCATTCACGGGGTCGTCGAAATCCGCCTGGTCGGGCTCATTGAAAGCGATGTGGCCATTTTCGCCAATGCCGAGCAGGCACAATTGCGGGTTGGCCGCGCGCAGCTTTGCGGCATACTCCCGGCAAACAGTCGCGGGATCGGCATTTCCGTTTACCCCGGTAAACTCGCGCATGTGGACCCGCGATGTAAGTTCATTGCGGAGATAATGACGGAACGAAATGCGGTGGTTCTCATCAAGCCCAATATATTCATCCATATGAAAACCGATGATCTTGTCCCAGGGCACGCCGGGAATAGAAACCAAGGCCCGCAGCATATAAAGTTGTGAAGCGCCAGTGGCGAAAATAACGCCGACAGACTCTTGCCTGGCCGCAAACTGGCGCATGGTGTCAGCGGCGGCTTCGGCGGCCGCTTTTCCGGCGGATTCACTGTCCGGATGAATTTCAATCTTTAGATTACCAACTTGAAAACGTCGAATTGCCATAGAGACCATGCCCAATTCCTTTCCTGATCTGTCGCGTTGTAGTTGAGTTGAAAACCGGGTTGGAAGACGCAAAATAGCCCAGAGAAGATTAGTTTCCCCCCAGCGCGATTCTTTAATGCGGGCCGATCCTTGTCAAGCGAACCTGTTTCCTTGGTGAGATACCTTCAACAAAACAGAGCTTCGCGCTGAAAATAATGTGGTTACCGTAAAAACGGGCTGTACTTCAACAGGACCCATCCACAACGGACGCTCATCGGCCACTCGGGCGGTTTAACATAAATAGTCGGATTTTGATGGAGAGCACGTGAATCAGCAGGGAAAGATATTACAATTGTTTCTGTAATTATCAGAAAATTTTCTTTCATGGTACTATTTGGACGTAAATGATCGATCTTAAGAACCTGCACCACAGGTACCGCGAACTGTTGCTCGATGACGTCGTACCATTCTGGTTTCGTCATGGCATGGATCGCGTTCATGGCGGGGTCCTTACCTGCATGAACGACGATGGCTCCCTGGTGAGCGGCGACAAATTCATCTGGTCGCAGGCACGCTCGGTATGGACGTTTTCAGCCCTCTATAACCGGGTGGAGAAAAGGCCGGAATTTTTAGAAGCTGCGGAAAGCTCCATCCGATTTTTGTTGGCGCACGGGCGCGACAACAATGGCCGCTGGGTGTATCGCACGGATCGGGAAGGCCGAGTGATTGAAGGCCCGACAAGCATTTATAGCGATTGCTTTGCGGTCTACGGCTTCAGCGAATACTATCGCGCCACTAAGGACGAGCGCCTGCTCTCGATTGCGCTCGATGATTTTGAGCGCGTGAGGCGCCGCGTGGAAGAGCCTGATTTTTCTGAGACCGCTCCGTACCCGCTGCCCTTTGGTTGGAAGAATCACGGCACCTCCAATGATGCTGACCGAGCTTTCAAATGAGCTTGCGCAGACGACCGGGGACAGCAGTCTTGAC
The DNA here is from genome assembly GCA_963839225.1 of uncultured Acidobacteriaceae bacterium. Classification (GTDB taxonomy): domain Bacteria; phylum Acidobacteriota; class Terriglobia; order Terriglobales; family Acidobacteriaceae; genus Telmatobacter. The sequence continues at coordinate 69,307 of CAWIVA010000048.1, read as the reverse complement.
GTGCTGGCAGGCGAATACGCGGGACGGGTGATGAGTCACTTTCTGCGTCCCGATCGAAATGTGATCTTGGAGTTTCTGACTGCCGATTATCAAGAGTTGCCGCCGCCGGCAGGAACTTTTGTCATGCCCGGCCACGCCATCGAGTCCATGTGGTTCGTGATGCACGTGGCTGAGCGCCTCGGCAACAAAGATTTGATCGGCCGCGCCGCTCAGGTGATGTGCCAGCACCTGGAGTTCGGATGGGACGAAAAGTTTGGCGGAATATTTCTGTCGCGGGATATTGAAGGGCATCCACCGTATCTGCCTCACTCCGAGATGAAGCTGTGGTGGCCGCACGTCGAAGCACTCTACGGCACGCTACCTGGCGCACCAATTGACGGGGGAACCGTGGTGCCTGGATTGGCATGAGAAGGTGGCGGACTGGACGTGGGCGCACTTTCCCGCGCCGGAGTTTGGGGAGTGGCGCCAACGGCTCAGTCGGGAGGGCAAACCCACGACTGAAATTGTTGCGCTTCCGGTAAAGGATCCATTTCATTTGCCACGTGGGATAATCCCGATACTTCAACTGCTGGAAAGGATGCAAGCGGGCCAGGCCGGCACTTCGAGCATGGGAAGCGCGCATGGAACGGAGCGGCAAAAATGAATTCGCGCGTGATATCAGGCCGAAATACCAGCAGCGGGCAGCCGCTTCGCATCACCGTCGAACAAGGCCGCATTGCAGCAATTGAACCGGGCCCCGCCGACGAAACCGCGTGGCTTTCGCATGGCTTCATCGACCTGCAGATCAACGGATATTCCGGATGCGATTTTAACGGAGAGCTGGACGATCCCGAAATCGTAATCTCCCTTGCGCACAAGGTGCTCGCAACTGGCACAACCACTTTTATTCCTACCGTCATTACTGCGTCGGAAGAAAAAATTATTCACGCACTGAGGATCATTGCGCTGGCTCGAAAGATGAGTCCGCTGGTGGCTTATACCATGCCCTTCGTGCAGATTGAAGGCCCGTTTATCTCCCCAGTGGACGGCGCGGTTGGAGCGCATGACCGCGAGTACGTTCGGCCCCCAAGCCTGGATGAATTTGTACGCTGGCAGGCGGCCAGCGGCGACCTGGTGGGGATGGTTACACTATCACCGCATTGGGAAAATGCTCCGGAGTTTATCCGCGCCGCTTGCCGGCAGGGATATACGAGTCTCGATTGGCCACACTCATGCCTCGCCGGACAAGATCCACGCGGCCGCCGAGGCCGGCGCCACACTCTCCACGCATCTCGGCAACGGCATAGCGGGGATGCTGCCCAGACACCCCAACCCCATCTGGACGCAACTTGCCGACGACCGGCTGACGGCGACCTTCATCGCCGACGGCCATCATGTGCCGGCGGACGCGCTGAAAGCAATGGTGCGCGCCAAGGAAATCCAACGCAGCATCCTGATTTCAGATGCTGTTGCTGTGGGAGGGATGGAACCGGGAGTTTATGATACAGCCGTTGGCGGCGAGGTCGAGTTGAGCGCGGATGGCCGCGTGCGTTCAGTCGATGCCGGATACTTGGCTGGCGCCGCGCTACCGATTAAGGATGGAATCGCCTGGGTTGCCGCCTCGGCAGTCTGCGAACTGGGAGACGCGGTGAGAATGGCAACAGAAAACCCCGGTCGAATCGTTGGGCACAGGGGTGTGCTTAGAGTCGGCGCAAATGCGGACCTTGTCCGCTTTACGATGAATTCTGAGGAGAAAAGCATGCTGATAGAGAACGTGCTGGTTGAAGGCGTTGAGATGACAGATCAGCATCAGCATGCCAACATATAAACTAAAGGAACAGGTGCATGACGATGGAGAATTCCGGCAGCGCCACCGATCGCAGAACGTTTATGAAACAGGCCGCGGGCACCATGCTCGCAGCGGGAATGACCGCACGCTCCTACGCGCGCGTATTGGGCGCCAACGATCGCATCCGGCTGGCTCAACTGGGATGCGGAGGACGCAGCCACGGCCATGTGAATATGGCACAAATGGCCTCAAAAGTTACTGCCGGTTGAAACCATCGCCGTCTGCGATATCTGGAGCCTGGCGCGGGAGAAGCGGGCCGCCCAGGTGAAGCAGGCCTTCAATCTTGATCCGAAATCCTATAAGTACTCTGAAGAAATGCTAGCCGACAGGGATATCGACGGCGTGATGATTGCCACCGGCGACTTCCAGCATGCCAAGCTGTGCGCGGAAGTGGTACGGGCAGGCAAGGACTGCTACGTGGAGAAGCCGTTCGCCAATGTTCTCTCCGAGGCCAAAGAAACCCGCGATCTGGTGAAGGCTCGAAGCAAATGGTGCAGATGGGCTCGCAGCACCGAAGCGAGCCTTACCAGTTGGCCGTTCGCGATATCGTGCGCTCTGGCCGCATCGGCGAGATTGTCCACATCGAGCAGGAATGGAATGTGAACCAGGAGCGCTGGCGGTTTGTGGATATGGATACCGGCATCTCCGCGGAGATGGAGCAGGATCGCAACATGGAATGGAAGAAGTGGCTTTACGAACGGCCCTCAAAGTTGCGCGAGGAAGATACGGACTGGAAACGCTGGCTGCTGGGCAAACCCTATCGCCCCTTCGATCCTCATGTGTATCTTGAATTCCGTCTCTACAAGGATTACTCTTCGGGCATCTTCGACCAATGGATGAGCCACGGCAGCGACCTGGTGCATTTTTGGACCGACGAGAGCGTATCCGGAGAGTGTTGTCGCCAACGGTGGAATCTACGCGTGGAAAGATGGCCGCGAGAATCCGGATACCTGCGTTGCGGCCGTCACTTATCCCAAGGGATTTCTCTATACCTACAAAACCATTTTCGGGAACAGCTTCAGAAGCTTCTCCCGGATCCAGGGGCGCGATGGAACCATCGCAAATTACGGCGGCGAAGGCGCTTCCCTCTTTACGGTGAGCAAAGAAGGCGGCAGACACGAATGGGGCAACAGCCCATTAAGCACCGGCGTTCCGATCGTGAGCCCGACGGAGGATCAGGAAGAGGTCGTAAAGGTTGCGGGCGCCGAACCACCAAACATCGGAGGGCCCGGCGATGACAGCCTGGTTCATATCATGAATTGGCTGAACTCCATGCGTTCGCGCAGTACGCCCAACGCCAACGTGAATCACGGATTCTCTGCTTCTGTTGTTTGCATAATGGCGGCACAATCCTACCGGAGCGGCAAAAACTCTACTGGAATCCGGCGACGGAAGAGATCGTGGACCACCGATCGCGAGCGCAGGCTAGGGAGGGAGGTGGGGGTTCACCCCCCTCATAAACCCCGCAGGAATCATCATGGGTTTCAACCCCGTGGCTACTCCGTGCAGCCCTCCGAGTTCGCTCTGCTCAGCCGACCCGCACCTGACCCCCTATTCCGTTGTTTGCAGCATGGAGCGTTTGCTACACTATTGGGATGATTTCCACACGTAAATACTTTGGTCTGCTAATCGTCGTCGCGAGCCTCCTCGCAGGACTGCACACAGCATCCGCTCAGGTAAGGGTATGGGAAGGCACATACAAGATGCCTGTTTATGAAGAGGGCCCTCCCAATCCTAACCCGCCATTCGACCAATACAATCGCAGCACAAACTATCCTTATACGTTGCGCGATCAACTGACGAACCAGCGGAATGACCACGAGTTGCGTGCGGTATTCCTGGAAAATGAGTACCTGAAGTGTACCGTTCTGCCGGACCTTGGTGGGCACCTCTACACCTGCATCGATAAGCTGAACAATCAGCCGATGTTTTATGCTAATCCTTCTATAAAAAAAGCGGAGATCGGCTATCGGGGCAGTTGGGCCGCGTTTGGAGTGGAATTCAACTTCCCCGTATCGCACAACTGGATCACTCTTTCGCCCATCGATTATTCCTACGCGAAGAATGCAGACGGCAGTGGCTCGATCTTTATTGGCAACATCGACCGCGTGTACGGAACGCAATATATCGTCGAGATGGTGCTTCGCCCGGCATCAACGGTTCTGGAAACGAAGGTGACGCTGAACAATCGCAACGATGTGCGTCACCGTTATTACTGGTGGAGCAATGCAGGCGTGCAGGTGTTTGACGATTCGCGGATCACCTACCCCCAGCGCTTTACCCAGGCCCACGGCTTTGCGGATATCGATACCTGGCCGGTGGATTCGAGCGGAACTGATATCAGCATTCTGAAGAACCAGATCTACGGCCCGGTATCGCGGTTTATGTATGGTAGCGCCGAGCCTTATAACGGTATCTGGCACCCGTCATACCAATTCCGGCGTTGTCCATTACGCCCCTTTCAAGGATTTACCCGGCAAAAAAATCTGGTCCTTTGCCTCCGATGCCGACGGGCTGGATTGGCGCAAAACTCTCTCCGACAATAACAGCGCTTACATGGAAGTCCAGGGAGGCATCTTCCGCAACCAGGAAACGTACGCATTCCTTGAGCCGCGGCAGACCATCCACTTCTCCGAATACTGGATGCCGGCACGCGATTTGGGTGGCTTTGTTCGTGCAAACCTGAACGGTGTGTTGAATCTGAGCCGCAAGGACAATGCCCTCGAAGTCGCATTCAATGCCAATCAGGCGTTTCCCGGCGCCACCGTCCGCATATCAGACGGAAGCAGTGTGGTGCTGAACGAAAAGCAGGATCTTGCGCCCGAGCACACCTGGAAGCATGAAATCGCCTCGGCAGACAGCCAAAAGAAATATACCGTGGACATTTTGGACGCGAGCGGGGCTGTGCTGTTGCATCACACCGAAGGCGAGTACGACTGGACCCCGAAGGAAGACGTCCACGTCGGCCCGCAGAAGCACTTTCCCATGCCTGCTGCCGCGGAACGCACCGAAGACGACTGGGTGCAGTTTGGCAAGGATGAAGAGTTGAACGGCGCTCGTTTAAGCGCCTTGAACAACTACAAGAAGCGCTGGAGAAGTTTCCCACTAGCTACTCGCTGCAGTTGGCCGCTGGACGGCTCTCGACAGACTTTCTTCATTACGACGAGGCGATTAAATATCTGGTTCCTGTAGAGGCCCGTGAGACCTCAAACCCAGAACCCTCTTATTATCTGGGAATCGCTTACGACGCCCTGGGCCGCGAACGCGAAGCCAGGCTCTCCTATGGAGAAGCCCTAAGAGTGCCGGAGTTCCACGCCGCCGGCAGTTTGAAGCTCGCTGAATTGGAAGCACGACAAGGCCAGCTCCAGGCGGCGGCGGATGACCTGAAAGAAGCGCTCCATAGCGCAGGCGACGATATCCGTAGCGCGGAAGAGCTAGTGGCTGTTGAGCACGCGCTGGGCCACAATGAAGCGGCAAATAAGCTGGCCGGTAAATGGCTGGCTCGTTATCCCACAAGCTATTTCCTTCGCGAGGAGCTCGGAGAGCCCGACAATGCACACCTGGCGGCGGACTATGAGCGTGTCCTGAATATCGCCGGTGAATATATTGGGTTGGGCCTGTATGAGAAAGCATTAGGCGTTCTCTCCAGAACTTATCCCCAAGTTCCCGCCGACCAGGCCGAGCCGGCCAATGTGTTGCCTCAGGACGATCCGGAGGTGTTGTATTACCGCGCCTATTGCGAACAGAAACTGGGCCGCTCCACAACCGATGATTATGCCGCGGCCGCAAAGGCTTCGACAAAATACATTTTCCCGAGTGGGGCCACAAGCTACCAGGTTTTGAAGGCGGCCTTGGCTGCCAATCCCAACGTTGCGAATGCCAATTATCTGCTCGGAACTCTTGAGTTCTCAGTCGGCATGATGGATGCGGGTTTGGAAAAGTGGAAGCATGCGCAGCAATTGCATCCGCAGATTCCGGCGTTAGATAGGGATATCGGTCTCGCACTTCTGCAAATCAAGGGCGACAATGAAGGCGCGATGGCCGCATTCAAGCGCGGTGTGGAGGTCGACGATCCCAATAACCTGGATAATTATTTCGGAATCGACCAGACTCTTAGTCTGCTGAAGCATCCGGCCAAAGAGCGCGTGGAAGCACTGGGCCACTATCCAGATCTCAAGAACATGCCCACCGATCTCTTCTACGAATATGACTTGGCGCTGGCGGAAACAGGCGATTTCGATCGCGCGGAGTCGCTCTTCCAAAACCGCTTCTTCGTGCGTGCCGAAGGTGGAACGAACGTTCGTCAGGTGTGGGTGGAAGTGCGATTGATGCATGCCATGGCGCTGGCCAAAGAAGGGCATTGCGATGCGGCGCTTTCGATGGCCTCGCAGTTGGGCGCCGTTGTACCCGGCCTGTACTTTACGAAGGATGGCATGCAGCCGACACTCGATTCGGCGCGTACCGAATACCTGCTGGGCAATTTAGAGGCGGGTTGCGGGCACTCGGACGCAGCGAAAAAGCACTATGAAAAGGCTGCCGGCTTGAAGGGTGAAGGCGATCCCGCATGGGCCTCAAAGGCGGCAAGAAAGCTGGGCAACTACGACGCAGCCAAATGGCATGCCCAACTGATGCGTGCGGCTTCCTCGCATGATGAAGGAGGGGCAAGCTCTCACTACTATTTCGCCGCCATGGCGCAACTAGAGCTGGGAAATAAAGCAGAAGCCGATGAGGACTTCCACAAGGCATTCATGAAGCCTGACCGCACTCTGGCCTACCACCTGACCCGGTTGGCGCTGGCCGGCGAAAACAACTAAACAGTAAACGCCGCTCAGCCGGACCATCCGGCTGAGCGGCACTTATAGATAACTGAAAAGAAGATACTCACTCCGCAGCGTATTTTTTCTTCTCTCACTTTGCCGCCGCAGCTTGCACAACCATAACATTCCTGTGTGAAATCACGGGATGCGCGCTCTCATCTTCTGCCGTGGCAATTGCCTGTAGCGAGTAATTCCCCAGCGCGGACGGCGCCTTCAGCGTTACCAGGTAGGACTGCGCTCCCAAGGGTGAGAGCGAAAATGGAGTCTCCGCGGCGGCTGCTTCCCTGCCCGCTTCATCCATGAATACCAACCGCAGCTTGCCGGCGCGAGGGCGTTCTTCATCGTTCACCATGGCGATGGTATAGTCACGCGATTGGTCCGCATTCAACGACGGATGCCAGAAGTTCAAATACACTCCCAGCGGATTAAAAGCCTGCTCCATGGCTTTTTCGAAATGCGGCTCCAGCTTGAAAGTTTTCAAATCGATAAAGTGGTCCGAGGTAAACGCCAGCGGGTCGCTGGCGGTGAGATAAACAAAATGCAGCACGCCCGCAAAGCGCCGATAGGCACGCCAGAACTCCGTCTCCCCGCCCAGTAGATAAGCTTGCAGCGTGCGGCGATTCTCGGTGGTATTTTTATCGCCCAGCAGCCTCGGATAAAGCTTATCTGTCAGCAGCGTCGGCGTGCCGTCGCGATTCAGCCACAGCCATCCGTATTCATTCAGAATCATGGCGTGGCCGGTCTTGCTGGTGGAATTGTTGGCCACCGGGCCCATTAACTCCTCAAAATCGGCTGTCTGGAATGACTGGTCGGGCTCATCTTTCATCGCCAGTCCATAGAACAAATATTGGTGATCGGGCACCGGATCGTCCGCTCCATCTTTGTTCAATCAAGCATTCATGCTGAGCGCGTTCGCCGAACGAATTGACATACAACAGCACATGGAATTCAAATGGTGGACGCAGTCAACCGCCATTGGAGCCCGCCACCTTAACCCGCCGGAGTTTGCGCCCTTGCCTTCTTCACCCACAGTCCGCTCAGGCTATCTCTATCGCATCGCTCTCACCGGCGCGCTCGCCGGCCTGCTTTTCGGCTTCGATACGGCTGTCATCAACGGCGCATTGCTCTCGCTGCGCACCCACTTTGCGCTTTCTGAACCGCAGGTGGAATTTGCCGCCAGCAGCCTGCTCTACGGTTGCCTGTTCGGAGCCATGGCCGCCGGATCACTCAGCGACCGATATGGACGGCGATCGATGCTTCGCCTTAGCGGCACGCTTTTTCTCCTTTCCGCCATCTTTGCCGCCATACCGGCAACCTTTATCGAATTTCTGCTGGCCCGCTTTCTCGGCGGCCTCGGCATCGGCTTCGCCTCCACCATCGCTCCTCTTTATCTCGCGGAAGTATCGCCAAAAGAAAAGCGCGGCAGCATCGTGTCGCTGAATCAGATTGCGATTGTCCTGGGCATGTTGCTGGCCTACTGCACCAACTGGTCACTGGCCTTCACCGGCGCATCGGCATGGCGCTGGATGTTCTGCGCGGCCGCACTGCCCGCACTTGGCTTTATTCTCTGTCTCCACTTTGTTCCCGAAAGCCCACGCTGGCTTTTTCAGCAGGATCGCGTTGAGGAGGCAGACGCGGCTTTTTGCGCCATCGGAGGCGAGACCGGCCGCTCAGAACGGCTTGAGGAGATTCGCGACGCCATTGCCCAGGAGACTCCAGCTCCCGGTTGGCTGCGCCGTCTTCGCCGCCCCCTTCTGCTGGCTGTTGGCGTCGCCATCCTGCAACAGATCACTGGCATCAACACCGTTCTTTATTACGGCTCAGATTTCTTTAGAGCACATGGCAACAGCGGCAGCGATCAACGCGCCTTCGCCGCGAATGTGCTCATCGGGATCTGCAACCTCGTCTTTACGCTGATTGCGCTTTCTATCATGGATCGCATTGGTCGGCGCACTCTGCTCACAAGCTCCGCTTCCGTCATGTGTGCGGCGCTGCTGTTGCTGGTCTTTCAACTTCACCGCGCTCATACCGACTTCGTTCTCGTCGTAGGCAGCACCATGCTTTATACGGCCGCATTCTCCATTGGCCTTGGTCCCGGCGCATGGCTCTACATCGCCGAGATTTTCCCCACCAATGTTCGCGGTCGCGCCATGTCCATCGCCACTGCCATCCTTTGGGCGAGTTGCATCCTGGTTTCCAACACTTTCCTCACCATGGTTCGCGCTCTGGGTCCAGGTGGAGCTTTTTCCGTTTACGCGAGCATCTGCGCATTCGCTGCGTTATTCTTTTCACGGCTACCGGAGACGCGAGGCAGGTCGCTCGAAGAGATCGAACAATCCTGGAAGCCGTGACTGCCCGGCAGTCCCACTTTATTGAAGTCAGTTAATCTGGAGATTGAGGCGCTATGACAGCTGAAAGCAAGAGCACAAAAAATAATGAGAACGATGAGCTCCACCTGACCGGCCGGTTTACCAGCGCAGTCGACTATGCGCGGCACATCCACATTGAGCGGCGCAAAGGAACCGGCATTCCTTCCATGGCGCACCTGCTGGGGGTGGCAGCCCTGGTAATGGGCGAAACCGGGCACGCCGGATTTCCGGTCACTGAAGATATGGTGATCGCCGCGCTTCTGCACGACGCCGCCGAAGACCATGGAGGATCATTGCGGCTAAGGGACATCGAGCGCAACTTCGGCCTGAATGTGGCGCGCATGGTGGAGGGACTCTCCGACAGCCTTGCAGAGGACTCCTCCAACAAGCAGGCCTGGCAGAAGCGCAAACAGGGATACTTGCAAAGACTCCGCCAGGAACCGGCTGACGTTCGGCTCATCTCGGCGGCAGACAAACTCTACAACGCGAGAACGATCCTGGAAGACTATCGAAAGATCGGGCCAAAGGTCTGGGATCGATTCAAGCGCGGCAGGCAAGAGCAAATCTGGTACTTTGATGAACTGCTGGCAATCTTCAAATCGTCAGCACCCAACCGGATTGTGGAGGAATTGGAGCGGGTAGTGAACGAGCTGAGGCATATAACCGTGGGAGAGATATAATCTGTTTATTTTCAATTGGATATGGTGGGCGCTGCAGGATTTGAACCTGCGACTTCCACCGTGTGAAGGTGGCACTCTACCGCTGAGTTAAGCGCCCCTGAGTGGGTCGGCAAAGGCCGCGCCAGCGGGGCATCCCATAGGGTAGAGTAACACTAGCGGGGCGTTAAAGGCCAATGGCTGCCGCCCAAACCTCCGGACCTCTGGGAGGCGCGTTCGCCGCGGCCGACCCGGGTCCCAAGCTGGATACCGATGCGCTTTCGAGCCAAATCAATCCGCCCCGCAGCCGACTTACCCACTGACGGGGGTGCGGCCTTCCGCCCATTTCCGGGCCTCGGCAGTCTTGAGGCGAGCCCGGCATGGGCGGGAGAGCGCCTGGGCGGTTCGCGACTGGTTGGAGTTGGTTTGCCGCGTATTCTGGCCCTGTTTTCCATCCAATCCAGCGGCTCTCGGCACGGGAAGAAACAGAATCGAGCCGCAGGCGGAGATTCCGGCCCTGAAACGGAGCCTGAGGCGCAACCTTCTGCTGTGGATGGGGTTCCAGAGGATATGGCGAGCCTTGTTCTGGACAACTCGGCTCTGGGAGTGGGCGCGGCAACTTGGCCGGGCTCAATTCCAAATGGAGGAACGGGCCTGCAGACCGGGCGGGATCCAGTCGGCGACGCAGCCATCATGCTGCGCCTGGCCGCTGGAGACGATTCGTGTTTCAACTACCTGGTAGGAAAATACCACCGGGCCATGATTCACTTTCTCTTTCGCATGGTCCACAACCAGGCCGTCGCCGAAGAGCTGGCGCAGGAGGTTTTTCTGCGCGTTTACCGATCACGCGAGAGCTATCGAGCGGAGGCGAAGTTCACCACCTGGCTTTACCGGATCGCGACCAACCTGGCAGTGAACTACGCGCGTGATACCCGGCACGAGCGAGCGGCGCAGACCATTTATCTGGACGCTCCGGACGACGAGACAGGCACGAAGCCGGATGTGGCCGACGATGAACCGTCGGTGGAGCAGCGCCTGATGACCGATGAGCGGATGGCGGCCATTCGCACGCATGTGATGGCCCTGCCGGAGCGGCAGCGGATGGCGGTGCTGATGCACAAGTACCAGGGGATGGATTACAGGCAGATCGGTGAGGTGCTCAAGCTAAGCGAGTCGGCGACTAAGTCGCTGCTTTTCCGCGCCTACCAGACGCTGCGAGACAAGCTTAAGGATTTTGTGTAAAGAGAAGCAAGCCGGACTGGGCCGGCGGGAATGGGGTGGTTGCTATGAAGACGAATTGCACCGGAATGGATACCAGGCTGGCGGACCTGCTGCTCGATCCCGATCAAGTGCCTTCCAAGGTGAGAGCGCATGTGGATACGTGTGAGCACTGCCGCGCCGAACTCAAAGAGTTGCAGGCTACCATGGCGCTGCTGGATACCTGGAAGGGTCCGGAGCCAAGTCCCTATTTCCTTAGCCGGCTGGATGCTCGGATGCGGGAACAGCGTGAAGCGGAACCGGCGAACTGGCCGGCAAGATGGTTTGCTCGTCTGCGCGCCGGCTTTCTTTATGGGCCACACCTCCACGTTCGTCCCCTGGCGGCCATGGCGCTTACAGTTATGCTTCTTATTGGCGGCGGGACCTATCTGGGTGTCACCAACTGGGATCAGACGGCCAATCCTCCAGAGGCCGCCGTGGTGCACGATTTGCAAACGCTGGATAGCAATGCTCAACTGCTTGACCAGTTAGAGACGCTCTCTAGCAACAACGAAAACGGGGATTAACGAACATTCTTAACGGCTTAGGATTGGGGCTGGGACCGGGAGATAAGTGTGACCGGGGAACACAATGCGGAATACGCTCGAAAAGCGAGAATGACTGCAATGACAGCACGCGCGGCGGCCGCTGCGCTGGCCGCAGTTTTCTGCGTCTCCGCGACCTGCGCTAACGGCCAGCGCCTCGGCGGACGCGCACCAGTTTCCCGCCCTCAATCCGTGCCGTATCAACCTGCCAGACCTCAAGGCCAGAACCCGCTCGGCGGACAACCTCGAGCCCGGCCTCAAGGGAACTACGGGCAGCGTCCTGCCCCCGGCTATCCAGGTTACCTTGGGCCGGGTTACCCTCGTCCTGCGATTCCTGGATACGGCGTTCCCATTTATGCTCCTCCGGGCCACCTGAGCGACTGGCTCAACCAGCACCGCGGCATGCCAATCCAGGAGCAGGAGCAAATGCTGCGCGCCGACCCCAGTTTTCGTCGCCTTAACCCGGCAGATCAGCAGAGGCTGATGCAGCAGTTGCACCAAGTGAATCAGATGCCGGAAGACCAGCGGCAGCGCAGGCTGGCACGCGCCGAGATGATCGAGCATCTGACGCCCCAGGAGCGGATGCAGATCAACATCTCCGCACGCCACTGGGCCTCCCTGCCGCCGGTTCGACAAGCGCTGATGAAGGGCGCTTTCCAGGACCTGCGCGCGGTTCCACTTGACCAGCGGCAGATCATGCTCAATTCCGGACGCTACCAGGGCGTCTTCACCCCGGAGGAGCGCGGCATCCTCACCGATTTATTGCGCGTCGAGCCTTACCAACCTGCGCGGTAGAGGCGAATCTGCATCGCCCGTGAACATTGTGTAAAACCCGCCAACAACTATTGACGGCAAACGGACCCTGTTCTAGGCTCTTGAGCTATGGACAAATCCAGCCTCGATCAACTGCGCGTTGCCTACAAAAGAGCGGTCGACGAATGGGTGCACGCCATTCGTGCCGAAGAAGCCCTTGCCACCGCCAGCCATTCCGAACTCGCATGGGAACATTGGGACACTGCGGGATTGGCTGAGGAAGATGCCCGAAGCAAAGCGAAGCTTGCCCGAGATGAATACAAAGACGGCCTTCGCAAAGCGAATTTGGGATTTTGAATGGTGAGTCGGTCGCCGCAAGATGGTGGCCGGCGAACCTGGCCATCGGTGAGGCATCCGCGGCTAGGCTACAATAATAGATGGGCTTATGCCCATCTATTTCGCGTTATGAGCGCAAGCATAGCAAGGAGCCACAAATTTTATGGCGATTCCCGCCACTCAAATGCGTCCCGGCATGATCATCAAGCACAAGGACCAACTGCACCTGGTCTTCAAGGTCGAGCATCGCACTCCGGGGAACCTTCGGGCTTTCATCCAGGCCAAGCTGCGAAACCTCAAGTCCGGCGCCATGTTCGAGGAGCGGTTTCGCAGCGCCGACGCCATCGAGAAAGTGGTCGTGGACGAAGTGTCCATGGAGTTTCTCTATGCGGACGGCGACGACTACTACTTCATGAACCCCCTGGACTACGAGCAGACCATGCTCAAGGGTTCCACGCTGGGCGATGCCGTCGAGTACCTCACACCAAATCTTCAAATCAAAGTCAGCTATCACGACGGCCAGGCGGTAGGCATCGATTTGCCGGCCGCGGTGGAGTTGACAGTGGTGGAGACCGAGCCGGGGCTGAAGTCGGCTACGGCTTCCAGCGTCACCAAGCCCGCCAAGACCGAAACCGGCCTGGTGGTGCAGGTTCCTTCCTTCATCAACGAAGGCGAGAAGATCCGCGTCGATACCAGCGAGGGCGCCTACCTGAGCCGAGCGTAAGCATCTCTGCTGCGAGAATAAATTCCCATCCTTTATCCCACCCGGAAAGAGATGGGCATAGGATAAGTGGAAGGCAGTGCGCGGTAGCTCGTCAGTGACCGACCAAAAGCCGGCAGCTCTCGCACCTGGCTGCGTGGAGGACCGCATGAAACTACTGCTTTCATTGCTCACTATCTATCTCATCGCACTCGCTCCCGCCTGGGCTGCGCAGACGCCGGCGACGGCTGACCGGGCTGCGGTTGTGGAGGGCAACAATGACTTCGCCGTTGCGCTCTACGGCCAGTTGCGGAATCAACGCGGCAATCTCTTCTTCTCGCCTGAGAGCATCTCCACCGCACTGGCCATGACCTATGCCGGAGCGCGTGGTGACACCGCCTCTGAGTTGGCGAAAACGCTCCATTTCACGCTGCCGCCGGATCGTCTGCATCCGGCGATGGGCGCACTGCTCAGCGATCTGAACGCCGCACACAATGGATATCAGCTTCGCCTGGCCAACGCACTCTGGGCACAACAGGGTTATACGTTTCTCGATGATTTTCTCAAGCTGACCAAGAGTGATTACAGCGCTGGATTGAACCAGGTGGATTTCAAAGGCGCAACCGAAACGGCGCGCTTGACCATCAACCAATGGGTCGAGCAGAAGACTGAAAACAAGATCAAAGATTTGCTGCAACCGGGTGTCCTGGACAGGACCACAAGACTGGTGCTGACGAACGCAATCTACTTCAAAGGTGATTGGCAAACACCGTTCGAAAAAGATTTAACAGAGGTTGAGGAGTTTCACTTGTCTCCTGCGCAGACCGTGAAAACCCCGCTCATGCATATCCGGGACAGCTTCTACTACCTCAACGGCGGAAAGTTCCAGGCCCTGGAGATCCCGTACAAGAACAACGAATTGTCGATGATCGTTTTCCTTCCCAACGATGTGAGCGGTCTGCCTGCTTTTGAAGATTCGTTGACTGCGTCCACGATGCGGCAATGGCTGGGCCAATTGCGGCCGGCTTCCGACGTGATTCTGACATTGCCCAAATTCAAAATGACTCGACAATTTTCGCTTCAAGATACGCTGGGCGCGATGGGGATGCCCTCGGCGTTCGACAGAATTGCCGCGGATTTCTCAGGGATGACCGGCAAACGCGATCTGTTTATTTCGGCGATCATCCATAAGGCTTTTGTCGATGTCAATGAGGAAGGAACCGAAGCAGCGGCGGCTACGGCAGCCGTGATGGAGATGGCGATGGCAAGGCGCGGACCGCCCCCGCCGCCGCCCATTGTTTTCCGCGCCGACCATCCATTTGTCTTCCTGATCCGCGACAATCACTCGGGCGGCATTCTGTTCATGGGCCGCGTGAATGATCCGACGAATTGAATTCGACTGCTTGTTACTAATAGACACGGAAGGTGCTCGAATCCGGTTGCGATCCCATCATCAGAAAATCTCCTGTGCAGACGAAAAACCACCGCTCGCCTGGCGGTGGTTTTCCTTATCCGGATAGCGCTTCGACATTCACAATCAGCCCACTCAGAGGTTGCCCACCGGCAGACTGACCGGCCTTGCTTCGAGCAGCGCTTCAATTGATCCCAGCGCTTCCAGCACTTTGTCTGAAACCGGTGCGTCTACCTGCACCACGGCCAGAGCCTTCACTGGCTTGGCTCCAGAACGGTCGCGGCCCAGCGCAAAGTTGGCAATATTTACTTTGTGCTCGCCAAGAATCGTTCCGATTTTGCCGATCACACCGGGGACGTCCAGGTTCCGGCAGACCAGCAGGTTGCCTTCGAGCGGGGTCTCGATGTCGATGCCGTTGAACGCCAACAACCGCGACTGCTCCCCGTGAATCACGGTGCCCGTGGCGCAGCTGGAGGCTGTGCCCGCGTGCAGCTCGATGGTCAACAGGCTGGCCGCGCCTCCGCGATGGTTCTCCTCCTGCTTCTCCTCGTGGATGCGGATACCCCGACTGCCGGCCACCCTGGTTGCGTTGATGTGGTTCACGCTCTCCGAGCCTTCGAGCAGCCCGGCGATGGCCGCGTTGCGCACCAGTTCCGTTTTGCCCTCAGCCAGCGAGCCGCCGTAAACCAGATGAATCGATTCGATGCCGCCCAATCCAGCCTGCGCCATGAACGAGCCCAGCAGCCCGGCCAGATTGATATAGGGCGCCAGTTGCAGATACTCCTCATGGCTTAGCGCCGGCAGATTCACGGCATTCTGCACTACGCCCAGCTTGAGATAATCGCGCACCTGCCGCGCGATCTGGATGCCCACCGCCTCCTGTGCCTCGTTAGTCGAGCCGGCGATGTGCGGCGTCAGAATCACGTTGTCCAGCGCGGCATAGGGCGAATCTTTGGGCGGCTCTACCGCGTAAACATCCAGCGCCGCGCCGGCTACCTGGCCGCTCTTCAGCGCCTCCACCAGCGCTGCGTCGTCCACCAGCTCGCCGCGTGCGCAGTTGATGATGCGCACGCCCTTCTTCATCGCGGCCAGCGACTTGGCGTTAATGATTCCCACCATTTGCGGCGTCAGGCCCGCGTGCAGAGTCAGGTAATCGGACCCGGCGAAGAGTTCTTCCAGTGTCACCAGCTTGATGCCGTTCTCACGCGCAATTGCTGCCGACACAAACAGGTCGCAGCCGATAATTTCGAGCCCAAAACCCCGCGCACGTCTGGCCACTTCAAGGCCGATCCGCCCCAGGCCCAGAATGCCGAGTGTCTTGCCGCGCAGCTCTGTGCCTTGCAAGTTCTTCTTCTCCCACTTGCCGGCGTGCATGGTCGAGTTGGCCGCGGGCAGCTTGCGGGCCAGGGCCAGCATCAGGCAGATGGTCAGCTCGGCCACGGCCACCGCATTCGCGCCCGGCGTATTCATCACCACAATGCCCCGTCGCGTGGCTGCCTCGGCGTCGATGTTGTCCACGCCCACCCCGGCCCGTCCTATTACGCGCAACTTAGGCGCGTGCCCCATCAGCGCATCGTCCACCTGCACCGCGCTGCGCACCACCAGCGCATCGGCATCGGCCAAAGCCGCCGGCAGCCCATCCGGCAACCGGTCGTGCGTAAGAACTTCCCATCCCGGCTCGGACGCAAACACAGACAGCGTTGCCGGCGATACCTTTTCTGCCAAAATGATCTTCATCGCGTCTCCTTTGTCCGCCCCGGCGGACGCATTTCCATACTTGTCAAAGCGGATGCCCTCACTCTCGCACAACAAATCGAAGATCCGCATCACAGCCGCATGCGGCTTGCCCTCGCCCCGCTCGTATTTGGCAATCGAGTTCGGGTGCACACCCAGCCGCTCAGCCATCTGGTATTGAAAGAGATCAAGCTGCTTCCGCGCGATCAGCAGCTTTTCTCCAAAACTCAGTACGGCCATGTGTCCTCTCGCGACAACGTGACGCAGTGAAATGCAAAGAAGTGACCCGGTGAATAAGTGAAAAAGTGAACGAGACCGTGTCGTAGCGAATCAGGAGCGAATCGTCAGCGGTAGCACTTCACTTATTCACCAGTTCACTTTCTTCACTGCATCTTTACTGCTTCACTGCATCCGCATAAACCTGTTGCGCCGCCGCCACCGCCTGCCCATACTTCACCGGCAGCTTCAGTGTGTCCTTGGCAATGTGTTCCATCGCGCCCAGCAGCGCCACCGTATCCAGGTAATCGAAGAAGCCGAGGTGCGCCACGCGGAAGATCTTGCCCTGCATCTCCCCCTGGCCGTTGGCAGTGACCAGTGCAAAGCGCGATTTCAAAGCCTTCACCACGTCGCCCGAATTCATCCCCTCCGGCACCGCAACCGCCGTGGCCGCCGCCGCCGGCGAGGTGGGCGCAAACAACGTGAACCCCAGCGCCACCAGGCCTGCCCGCGTGGCCGCCGCGTTCACCTGCGCATTGTCCACCAGCGCTATACGCCCCTTTTCCAGATCGCCCCCCGCCTGGCCGGCAATATAGTCCAGCGCCGCGCCCAATCCGGCAACCAGCGCCACTGCCGGGGTATACGCGCTCTCGCCCTTCACTGCGTTCTTGCGTTCCTTGCGCAGATCGAAGTAATAACGCGGATTCGTCGCGGTCTCCATGGCCGACCATGCCTTGTCACTAACGCTTAAATATGCCAGCCCCGGCGGAATCATTACTGCCTTCTGCGAGCCGCCGATCAGGATATCGATCCCCCAACCGTCCGGGTCCAGGTGCGTGGTGCCGAGCCCCGTGATTCCATCCACAACCAGCAGCGCATCGGTTTCTTTCACCAACTTGGCAATCGCTTCCACGTCGTGGCTGACCGCTGTCGAGGTCTCCGTGGCCTGCATGTAAACGGCGCGATGCTCCGGCTTCAGCGCCTGCTTGATTTCATCCAGCTCAAAGGTCTGGCCGTAGGGTGCCTTCACCAGGTCCACCTGGCAGCCGAAGGCCTTGGCCAGATCCACCCAGCGCTCGCCGAACTTGCCGGCTGTCAGCACCAGCACCCGATCCCCCGGAGAGGTGAGATTCGAGACCGAGGCCTCCATCGCCCCCGTCCCCGAACTCGACAGCAGCAGCACGTCGTTCTTTGTGCCCACAAAGACTTTCAACTGAGCCAGAACTTTCTGGAACAAGGCACGAAATTCAGGAGTGCGGTGGTGAATGTCCGCCGCCGCCATGGCAAACTGGGCAGCCGGCAACAGTGGTGTGGGACCCGGTGTGAACAAGCGTGTTTTGCGAATCATAGGTCTCTCCTCGCTATAAAACGAAAGATTGTTGGTTTAATCGTCACCCACATAATACACATTTATGTTGTTTTTGTGAATTCCGTTCCAAATATAAAATCGCCCTGCTGATCAGAATTGCTCACACTCTTCCCAAAATTGTTCTTATTGTTTTTCGAACATATCTATCCGGCACGGTTGCTCTGGAGCGCAGCTTTATCTTCGGGACTGCGCGGCGCGCCTCAGACACCCTCCTGCCCGCGTATTTCGTTTCGAGGCGGATGGTAACATTTGCGGAATGTGTATCTAAGACGATTCAAAGCAACCCTGTGACCCGGGTCACAGGGCGGGGTGAATGTGGTCACTGCCTGCTCCTGATCGAGAGCGCAGACTCAAAGTTCTAAGGGCAGGAAACAGGGACGCCGCTGGTGCACTTTCCGAATTTGCGTTATTTAGCGGCTCTTCATCGAAGCAGAAGCCCTAGACAGGCCGGCTGCACCGATCGCAATTCGGAAATCACTTCAGGCGCCAGGAGACAACCATGAGTTTTGCGACCGCAATGAAGACCATCGTCGTGGCCACGGATCTGGGCAGCCAATCCGAAGCTGCCCTCGAGTATGCACGTAAATTGGCGGGAGCCTATGGCGCGCGAATTGTGCTTGCTCACGGCGTTGATCCGCTGGATTATGCGGCAGTGGATGACGTGCCGGGGCGGTTGCGTAAGGAGTTGACCGATGCCGCGCGCGCCTCGCTTGACAAGCTCTGCGGCGATCTGCTCGTCGAAGGCATTCACAGCCATTCGGAGATCCGCCAGGGCGCGGTCGCGCAGATGCTGGTGGATGTGGCGCGTCAATATGAAGCCGGGCTGATTGTGATTGGAACCAGGGGAATCGAAGGCGCCGGTCCAGTTATTGTGGGCGTTGTCGCTGAACAATTGGTAAGGCTGTCACCGTGTCCGGTGCTGGCAGTGGCGGCGGATTGGAATGCAGGGGAGTTCCGTCCCACTCCAGGCGGTCCAGTGTTGTTGGCAATGGAACGCAATGAGTCCACGGCAGCCGCAGTGGATACGGCTTGCTCTCTGGCGGAAGTTTTTCATCGCACATTGCTGGTGTTGCACGCGCGCGGACCCGCGGAGGCCTCGGCCTTTTTGAATCCCTGCGCGACGGCGCTGGATGAGTTTGGCATTCAACCGAGCGGGCGTTTTCCGGTACGCTGCATGGTCAAGGATGGCAATCCGGCAGATGCAGTTGCGGAAGCGATTGAGCAAAACCATCCCTGCATACTCGTGGCCGGAGTAAAGCGTACCAGCGATACACCGGGACCGCACGGAACCGCCTTTGCGCTGCTTGCCCGCTCCCGTGTGCCCGTGCTTTGTGTTCCGCCGCAACCGGTAGTCGCCGCCGTAGAGCCGGAGGCTTCGATGCCGGTGGCTGCCCAATGAGGGAGATGTGACCATGCGACCTGAAGCACTATCCTGGCGAATGGAAGCCGTACAGGCTCATCCGCTGGCAGAGTTGTTGGAGTGCCCTCCGGAAACCGGAAATCTTCTCAACGGCGCGGCACGGTGCTTCGACTTTGCGGCAGGGGAAACTGTTTTTCGCCAGTCTGAGAACTGCCGGGGACTCTACGTTGTGGTTTCAGGGCAGTTTCAGCGCAGGGCGGAACGCATGGAGGCGCGGCTGACTCTTTCGCCGGCCCGCACCGGAGATCTGGTTGAGCTGGCGGCCGCACTGGGAGACGGCCGTCATACCTATACCATGAGCGCGCTGACCGCCGGCTCGGTGTTGTTGCTGCCGATGGAGGCTCTCAGCCAGGCATTTCAAAATTATCCCGCGCTGCGGATGCGGTTGCTGGAGGAGTTAGCCCGCGAGGTCTCTCGCGCTTATAACGCCTCCTGCCAGAACCGAACAGCGCGAGCACGGCGGCGAGTGACTGAAGTCTCGCTGGCGTAGAAAAAGTAGTTCGAGGAGTCAAATTCCCGCATTTGGGCTTCCTTTGCCCGCAACGGAAATTGACGGAAATCCCTGCCTTGCTCCCCGCTAAAGTGCGTTATACTTCAATTTGGCTCTCGGAATAAGTATGGCTGCTTTCCATTCCCATCACCCCCCGGAAGATTGCATTAATTGTGAGCATCGCCATCTGCGAATGTTCTGCAATCTCACGCCCGAGGCGCTTGAGGATTACGACGCAATCGGCATCATGATGAGCCATGCCCGGGGCGCCAAATTGTTTTCAGAGGGCGACCCGGCTCGCAATGTTTTTGTCATCTGCTTCGGCCAGGTAAAAATCTCTTCCACTTCTCGCGACGGCAAAACTATGATTCTAAAGATTGCCGGCCCCGGAGACGTGATGGGGCTGAGTGCCGTTCTGGCCAACGTGCCCCATGAAGTGACCGCTGAGGCGATAGAACCCTGCCAGGTAAAAACTGTCCGTAAACAGGAATTTGTCGACTTCCTGGGCCGCCACGGCGTTGCCAGCATGCGCGCCGCGCAATCGCTCTCCGGCGAATACCTGACCGTCTTTCACGACGCCAAGCGGCTCGCCTTGTCCGGCTCCGCTGCCGGGCGTCTCGCGCGCCTGCTGCTCGATTGGGGACGCGCCGCGGCCAATGGCAAGCCTGAGATTCGTTTCACTATGGCGCTGACTCACGAAGAGATCGCCAATATGGCCGGTACCTCGCGCGAGACCGTCACCCGGCTGCTCAATCAGTTTCGCCGCGACCAGTGGATCACCATCAAGGGCTCCAGCATGACCATTGTCAAGCCCGACCAACTGGAACGCTTGACCGCTTAGCCCCTTCCCTTGCCCCGTTCACCCAAAGCTCAAAGGCGGCAGAATTCCGCAATATTGATTCCGAACGGCCTCAGCCAGTTGCATCGATCGCGCCGCATCGTCGAGCGAGCAGGGTGATGGAGTTCCCTCTTTCAGAAGACGGAAAAAGTTTTGATACTCGCCGAGAAAGCCGCCATCAATCAGCGGATCCCCTGAGAGCGCAAGCTCCTTGGTGATCGTCTCTCCGCTCCACTCGCGATAGCCCTGATAGGCGAGGTCAGAACTGTAAGCCGAACCGAGCGTGGCCTCTGCCGTAGTTCCGTCCGAGTTGAGAGAGTAGGATTCGCGCCGCAGCCCGGTATTGACCATCAAGGAAATCTCAGCCTTGGCCGAGCCTGCGAAGCGCAGTTGCACCGTATAGTCGCGCACAGCCGGGTTATCGTGGGGGCGGGATTCAACTTCAACCCGCTCTGGGTCGCCCATGAGAAAACGGATCGTGTCAAATACATGAATTCCCGTGCCGGTAACGAATTCAGGTTCCAGGCGGTTGGTACGCAGCATCTCGATCCGCGCAAAGCGCACCAGGTGCTTCGTCGCCCACTCGCGCAATTGAACGATGGATGGAATGGCGCGGCGATTGAATGCGACAAATGTGAAAGCACCGGCAGCGAGAGATGCCGAGGCCAGTGAAGTTGCTTCAGCGAGTGTGGTTCCGGGCGGCTTCTCAATAAAAAGCGGAATGCGCAACGGAAGCAGGGTCTTCACCAGCTCCGCCGTGGCTGTGGGTTGCACAGTGCATACAATCGCATCCGGCCGTGCTTCAGCCAGCATCTGGTGGATATTGTCGGATGCAAGACGGTAATGGAACTGTTCGCGGAAGGTACGAGCGCGCTCAATCTGCAGATCGCAAATAAGCTCCAGAGAGACGATCGACTGCTGTGCCAGCCGCTGCAATGCAGGCCCGTGGGCGTAGCGGCTCCATTCGCCCGCTCCGACATGCGCAATTCGATAGGTCAAGCGAGTTCCCTTCCCAGCGACCCTAATCGCTAAGGAAATGGCACAGAAGAGGCAAAGCCCTAATCCGCGAAAACGGAAAAGGGCTTTGCTCTTCTTTCAATCAACAATGAAATACAAATGTTTAGGCGTTGGCTTCCGAGAACCGGAAGCCAACGCCTGCAAGTCAAGTTAGAAGGTGATTCTGCCAATCAGACGGATTACCCGGTTGCCGGCGATTCCTTCCTGAGAATAGCTGACGTTCTTCAGGCCAAAGGCCGGGTTATACACAATTGTGCTTAAGCCCCCGGTACCGTTGCCAACGGAAGTGACGGGTTGGAGTGCCGGCTGCGGAGGCCCTCCCGGCGTCCCAACTCCCGGAGCGAGTTGTGTTCCATCGGAAACGCCGTCGACGCTCGCCGGCGTCAGCATATTGATGGTTCCTACGTTTCCAAATGTATCAAACGAATTGGGCGATAGCATTGCATGGTTGAAGACGTTGTCGGCGTCCGCGCCTATTTTCAAAGCGATGCGGTCGTTGATGTGAAAAGTTTTGTGAAGTCCCAGGTTCACGCCCCAGGTTGACGGACCGGTAAGAGCGCCGCGCCTGGCTACCGTTGGGTTAGTCCAGTAAGTGGAACCTAAATCTGGCGGTTGGAAGGGAGCGGAAGCTGTGGGGTTTCCGAGACTATCGGTTGGTTCTGCCGCGAACTGGTAGCGTTTCCCCTGTCCGGCATACGGGTTGTTAACGATATTGGCACGGTATTGTGGTCCTTCATCCCCAGTTGCGTCCTCGGCTCCCGAAGCAATGTTACCCGCCATCACAGGGTCGCAGTCTCCGCAACTCCAGGTAGGTGTAAACCCAACACCGGACTTCGCGAACATGTTGGTTGTTAGCTGCCATCCGCCGATTATGGCATCCACTGCTCTGTTTGCAGTGGCGGCATAGTGCTGTCCGTGACCAAACGGGAGATCGTAGACGGCGTAAGCAACGAACCGGTGCGTGGATACGAAGTAGTCCCGCGTATAGTCGTACTTCGGATCGAACGGGTTATAGGCATCCGTTCCAAAGCTCTGTTCACCAGCGTCCCCGGCTGTCGTTTTCTGATCAAGGTAGGTATAGGCAACGCTGTAAGTCAGGTTTTTCGCCTTGCGCTGGACCTGAACCTGCAATGAGTTGGTCATACTCTTGCCGCGATTTATGGTTTTTGAGGCAAAATCTCCAAGTACAGGAAATGTTATGCGAGAGTCGTCTGCGTAGGAATAGGCGCAGTCACCATCGGCGTAGGGATCGCAACTGTAGTAGGGAGTTGTTTGAGGTTGCGGTTGACCCCCGATGAAGTTCGAATCACCCTGGGTGGTGCCGAACGGGTTATCGCTGGCCTGGATCATGTCCTGATCGTAATCCATGACCATACCTTGTTGAGCCGAGCCGATATACGAAACCCGAAGCGTTGTCTGCCACGCCAACTGCTGCTCAAACGTAGCATTCCACTGCATCAGGCGAGGATTCTTGATGCCGACATCAACAGCCTCGGCGGTAGGATAGTTATTGAAACCGATTAGAGCGCCGCCGGAGATGGGAACGGTGCCCGTCGTATCGGTGCTGCTGCCTGGCCAGGGCGAGACTGGACTGGCGCCAGTCGTCTGGAAGGTGTAGTCGGCGTTGAATGTGTTGGTGGCGAGAGGATCGCGAATTTGATGCGCCGCCGAGGTCGGATAGAAGAGGCCGAATCCGCCACGCAGAACCTGTTTGTCAGTGATGCGATATGCCCATCCGAAACGCGGGCCAAAATCAAACCGGTCGGGCCTGACCAGGCCGCGGCCGACTCCAAGCCCGGACTGCGACGCAATGATATAGCCAATTCCATAGGGAGGATTGTCTTGTTCGCTGGAGATGAGGTATTGCAGCGTCTTGGCCGACGGAATGAGATAGACGCCTACCTGACCGGTCACAGCATTTCTGTAATCGGGATCGAAGTTGGCCATGATGTCGTTCTTATCGACATACGGGGTGTACCTGTCATAGCGAAAGCCCAGGTTCAAGGTGAGCCGCGAGTTTACGCGCACATCATCCTGCGCGTAATAGCCGGTCTCCCAGTTCGAAACATCCATCGGGGGACGGGGAGCATAGACGTAGGTATACTTGTGGGGCGCATTCCCGAGCAGGAAGTTGGTGTACCCCGTAAGATTGGAGCCGGTGCCACTGTATGACATCGTGCTCTGCGGAGTGTCGCGCAACGACCCAAAGCTATCCAGCGCCTCGTTGCGAACAAAGTCCGCGCCGAACTTCAACGAGTGACGGCCTTTCTGCCAGCTAAGTGTA
Source organism: uncultured Acidobacteriaceae bacterium (assembly GCA_963839225.1). Classification (GTDB taxonomy): domain Bacteria; phylum Acidobacteriota; class Terriglobia; order Terriglobales; family Acidobacteriaceae; genus Telmatobacter. The sequence goes on along the minus strand of CAWIVA010000048.1, from coordinate 45,267 downwards.
TCTCCAAAAGTCGCCAGATGTTGAGTTAGATTGCGATCGGAACTCCGGCCGTCATCGCCCAGCGCCGCAACGGAGCCGCCGAAGCTGATGTTGGGATTTCCCAACAACCCGATCGATCCCGTCCCAATCAAGCCGCCATAGGCCGCGATATCGGTGGATGACATACCAATACTCGAAAGGAAACTACTGACGGTAGTGTTGTCGCCGTAGGCTGCGTTCTCGATGTTGTAGCCTCCACGCGCCTCATTGACAAGATTTGGAGTAAAGATGCGGGTATAGGAGACTTGAAGCACGGAGTTTTTGCGAATGTATTGATTGAGACCGAGGCCCGTGTAAGGATAGGAGACCGCGTTCGCGGCACTGTCTTCAGCAGAACCGTGGTAGACCCCGTAGAGACGGTTGGATGCGTTGAAGTCGTGATCGATGCGCAGGTCACCCAACTGTGTTTTGTCAGATCCCGGCAATGTCTGCGAATAGGAGGTAATAGTGCCGGTTACGGGATTTACGTTGGAGTCGGGAATATTCTGTGGAAAATAAAGGCTGACTAACTTCGACGTGAGGGGGTTCTGCACGGATGAGGGAACGCCCGTGACCACCGTCGCGCCGGATGAACTGCATGTCCCCAATGTCAAACCCGCCGGGGCGCGCCCCCTGGCGAGTCCGCAGCGATCTTGGCCAGCGTTGGATCGTTGCAGAGATTGACCTCGGAAAAGTCGCCGCCCTGTACTTTGGGGGACAAAACGCCGGTAACATTCGACTCTGGGATGGGATAGGCATTGTCCCACCACTCATAGGCCATGAAGAAGAAGGTATTCTTCAGCTTGGGAATGGGGCCGCCCCATGATCCGCCGGTTTGAGTGAAGTTGGAATGCGGTTTCGAAGCGCCCACCGTACCAAGCATCTGATTAGCTGCCAGGCCGGAGTTAACGTCGTTGTAGAAGAGCGAACCGTGATTCTTAGCTCCGCCGCTCTTGGTATTGACGCGGATATTGAGAACGCCGGAGTACTCCGCGCTGAAATTATTCGAGAGGATGTTCAGCTCGCCCACCGACTCCAGCGATGGCTCGCTTCTCGTCTGCTCACCAAAGACGCCGCCGCTGTTGCGCTGGCCATCGAGCGAGAAGCTGAAACCGTAGCTCTGGGTGCCAATGCTCTTGAATGTGGGAAGGAACTCGGGCGCTCCGCCCGTACCGGCGCCCACCGTGATGCTGGGATCGATGTAGAGAAACTCATTGATGTCGCGGCTGTCGCGAGGCAGTTCAACCACCGCCGTGGAGTTGAGTGTCTGGCTGATAGTGGAATTGTCCATATCGATTCCCACCGCTTCAGACGTGACCTGGACGTTGACGGTCTGCGTCGCCGGGTGAAGCACGGCGTTCTGCTGCGAAACGTCGGAGCCGTTTAGAACGATTCCAGTGATGACGCTGGTCTCGAATCCCGGGGCTGTAACCGCGGCCTTGTACTTTCCAGGAATCAGATTGGTCGCATTGTATTCGCCGCGTGAATCTGTCTTGAAGGAGTAAGCCCTCAGATTGTCCAGGTTGGTGATCTGAACCTGGGCGTTAGGAACAAGCGCGCCGCCGGAATCTGTAACGAGTCCGCGGATTGTGCCGAGATCTGAACCTTGCGCAAACAGACTCGGAGTGTAGGCTGCGAAACACATGGCTAAGACTGCGAAAGTGCACAGAAGCCTTCTTGATGTCATAAGGCGATCCTCCCAAAAATACAGATCATACTTATCCGCAATGCGGGCAATTATGTCGTATTGTGGTTATTGCTAACATAATACGCTTGAAATGCCCAAATGCAAACAATTAAGCAAACTAAATTTTTGCCCTAATCCCTCCGGGGAAATCGCTTGTAGGTGCATAGCACTCTTGAGCAATTTGGCTGGCTTTTTCATGGCGCCTGGATGGAATTCGGATCGGCGACAAAAAGGTGGCCCCATCCATTTCTAGCGAGTTCCATCTACCGGTCACTGGGAAAGTTAATCTACGCTTCGTTTCGTATCTTGGGTGGTATTGTGTTAGCTTGAAATCCCATAAGCACTTGATAGCTTCTTAAAAGAACTACGCGCACCGCCGCAGTCCATATGAGAAAAATCACGGGAACCTTCGTAGCCTACACCATCGCAATCTGTATGGCAAGCCAGACCGTCGGCCAAGCCGTGCATACAAGCGAATTCCATGTAGTCGGCCCGGGCGGCGGCGGCGCCATGTTCCACCCCACCATCGATCCGCGTGACACCAACGAGGTGCTGGTCGCCTGCGATATGACCGGCGCCTACATCAGCCATGATGGCGGCCACTCCTGGCGCATGTTCAACCTGCGCGGCACGGTTCGGTTCTTCGCCTTCGATCCTCAGCGGCCGCAGGTGATCTATGCTGCCACCAAAGCTCTGTGGCGCAGTACCGACGATGGCGAAACCTGGAATCTTGTCTGGCCGAAGCCCTCCACAGTGAGCGGAGTTCAAATGAACTCCGACCATGCCGACGAGACCATCCTCTCCGATTCCAATCCACTCGGAGATATCGTTGCGCTGGCCATCGATCCCGCCGACTCGCACATTCTGACTGCGGCAGCGGTCAAGGACGGCGCCGCAGCACTCTATCAATCCAAGGATGACGGCAGCGATTGGGAAAAAGCGACCGATCTATCAGAGGCTCCGCAAAAAATCTGGATCGATCCTCACTCCGCTGCCGGTGACCGCGATCTCTATGTTGCGGGCAAAACGAGCATCACTGTGCGGCATCAAAGCAAGTGGCAAAGCGGCCGGCTCCCACAGGAGCTTGCCTTCACCGATGTCAGCGCCGGCTTTTCATCTCCGCATGGCATCAGGTTGTATGCGGTTTCTGAAAAGGAAATCTATGTTTCGAACGACGGCGCGGCAACCTGGACTGCCTCTCCGCTTCCCGGCAAGGGCGCGCGTTTCGACGCTGTCGCCACCAGCCTTTATCATCCTGAAACCGCCTATGTCTCCTACGAACATCTTCAACTCGACGGGAAACTCGTGGATGGGCGTAGCCAAAACAAGCGATGGCGGTCTCACATGGGCGCTGGTCTGGAAGGAAAACACCAACGGTCGCACACTAACCTTCATGACGCCTGGTTAGCGGAGCAGTTCGGCCCCGATTGGGGCGCAAATCCGCTTGCGCTGGGCGTGGCCGAGCAGGATCCAAACCTCGCTTACGGCACCGACTATGGCCGCACCATGCAGACCACCGACGGAGGAGCAAGCTGGTATGGCGTTTATTCGAGCCATGTGCATGGCGCGGATTGGACAAGTACCGGTCTCGACGTGACCACCAATTATGGTTATCTCTTTGACCCCTTTGATTCGCACCGGCGTTTTATTCCCACCACCGATATTGGCCTGTTTCGCAGCGAGGATGACGGGCGCACCTGGACTCGATCAATGGCCGGCGTTCCCCACGCGTGGGACAACACCGCTTATTGGGTGGCATTCGATCCTGACGTTCGAGGCAAGATGTGGGGCGTAATGAGCGAAACCCATGACCTGCCCCGGCCAAAGATGTGGCGAGCGCGCGGCGTGGCCAATTACAAAGGCGGGGTCTGCGTTAGTGTGGACGGCGGCCGCACGTGGAAGCCTTCGAATCAAGGGATGCCGGAGACGGCCCCGACCCACATCCTGCTCGATCCATCGAGCCCGGTGGGAAAAAGAGTGCTATGGGTCGCTGCTTTCGGCCGTGGCGTCTACAAGAGCACGGACGACGGCGTTAGCTGGACACTGAAAAACAACGGCATAGTTCAGCATGAGCCATTTGCTTGGCGATTGACTCGCGCCGGCGATGGAACGCTGTACGTGATAATTGCGCGGCGCAGCGAAGACGGAAGCATCGGCACCGCCGGTGATGGAGCTCTTTACAAATCCACTGACGGCGCGGAATCATGGACGCCTGTGAATCTGCCTGCGGGAACCAACGGGCCAAACGGCCTCGCCATCGATCCGCATGATCCCCAGCGCCTTTACCTGGCGGCCTGGAGACGCGCAAATGCAACGGAAAGCGGCGGAGGTGGAATCTATCTATCGATAGACGGAGGTGGCACCTGGAAGACACGTCCTCGATCGCGACCAGCACATTTATGACGTCACCATCGAAGCGCGCGACGCCACCACACTTTATGCGGCGGGCTTTGAATCTTCCGCATGGCGCTCGAATGACCGGGGCGAGCATTGGACGCGCATCCCCGGCTACAACTTCAAGTGGGGCCACCGCGTCATGCCTGATCTTGTGGATCCGAGCATGATCTATATCAGCACTTTTGGCGGTGGTGTGTGGCATGGACCATCCGCCGGCGCTGTGGGGCATGCGGACATCGCCACTCCCGCATTGCAGCCCGGTCATTGATTGAAGTAACAAGGAGTCTACTAATGAATCGTCGAGATTTATTGAAGTCTGCTGCTTTGATGCCTCTTATACCCAGCATTCATACGCTTGCACAAGATCCAAAGCACCTATGGCAGGGCTATGATTTCGGCTCGAACTTCGCAGCCAACGATCGGCTGAACCAGGGTCCATTCGACATCGACCAGGATGACGGCTGGCAAACCGTTTTATACACAACGCCCTCGGAAAAACCGCTTCGCAATCCGGGCCTTGGCCTGCTTGGATATACATGGGAAGAGAGCGGACCATCCATCGCTGTGCGCGAAGGCCGCCAGACGCTTGGAAGACCATGTGGAAAAGATGGCCAGTCTTCCTTTTGTCGATGTGCTTTATATCCGTTGTGACTGGCGCAATGTGCAAAAGCAACCCGGCCGCCTCGACCTTGATCCTGTATGGGATCTGACTCTAGCGGCCGCAAAACGCCATGGGTTGCGCGTTGCCTTTCGCGTTCAGAGTTCCAATACCGTGTTTCAGCCAGAGCAGCTTGCGCTTCCTGAGTTCCTGCGCGCAAAAGTTCCCATGGTCTCTATAGGCCGCCATGGGCAAGTACGGCGATACCGTGCGGACTCCAGCGGAGCGAAAGGCGATTGTATTGAGCCACGTTACGATCATCCCGAGTATCAAAAAGCGCTGGCTGAATTGAACCGTCATGCTCGCCGACCGCTTCGATGGCAATCCGCTGATCGAATTCGTTGACGTCATGCATATCGGCTTCTGGGGCGAAGGCCACTTCAGCGGCTATCCCAGTCCCTTCCCTGATGCACAGACGGCGCAGCGCACACTCAACCAGATGGTTCGCATGCAGTTGGCACACCTGGAAGAAGACCCCGCTGGCCATGAACACGCAGCCGGACATCAGCAATACAGGCAACCGCGAAGCAATCGATATCGCGGTGCGCTGGTGGCGCATGGGTCCGCTCCGACAGCATCATCGTCGAAGAACCGATTCAAATTGAAGAGCTCGCAAATCGCCCTCCATGGCTGGCGGCAATTCTTGAAGACGGATACTTCCGCGCAGTACGACGCGGCGAAGCTCAAGGTGGATGCGGCCGGCGTGAATGAGCTGGAAAACTATATGCTCCATGTGCTCGATCTAAAAGCGAACTACTGGTCGCTCTGGACCGAGTCAGAAAATCTGGCCAGCTACAACGAGCGCTATCCTCGCGGCTTCGCGCGCCTGCGCACCAGGATGGGCTATCGCGTGCGGCCCTCCTGGGTGTGGCAGCGCAAACGCTTCGGAACATCGGAACTGGTCGTTGCCGTCTCCAACAGCGGAGTTGCCGGCGTTCCCGGCGTACTTTGGCTGACGGCGAAAAGCCCCGACGGCAAGGTCAACCTGCGCGGCTCACTCGATCCTGGGCACCCGTACGGCGACGCTCTCCGCCTGGGTTCGTTTCTTCTGCCCAAGGGCTATGTGGGAACAATCAATCTGCCGGCAGAGATTGAAATCCGCCCCGATGTGCTGAAGCCCGTTGCGTGGGCCTGTGAGCAACCCCTCAATGCGGACGGCTCTCTATCGCTCGACGTGAAGCCGATGAACGATCCCAACTGGCGCAAAGGCATTTGAGTCAGCTTGCTTTTGCGCCAAGCAACTTGAGCGCATTGACCCGATAGACTTTTTCGAGCACATCATCGGGCAGGAAAACTCCGTAAATTTTCCAGCGGCCCTGGCGCGAGGCGTGCGAAGGGTACTCGAAATACTCATCGTCCGTTTCCAGAAATCGATAGTAAAGGCGATACATTTCGACCTCGGGCAACAGGTCGGTTCCAAAGAGAATGCGGTCAGTATATTTTAGAAAGAACTTACGCGAAGTATAAGGCTGGCGGCCAAGTTCCGCCGTGCGCGAGCTGATATCGACTGACAGGTTCGGATAACGGTCCAGCAGCTTTCCAACATAGGCAAGATTTTCACTGCATTCAAAAACATGAGCGGCGACGAATGTCGTCTTCGGATGCCGTGCAATCACGCGGCTCAGCTGTTCAAGCAACTCTGGTTTCGAATAGGAATATTGCGAACCATAAAAACTCCAATCCGGATGTGCCGCCAGTTCTTCGTAGCGCTCGTTGTTCCGATCGATCGGGGTAAAGAATGCTGCCGGATCACCAGTATGAAATATGGCTGGAACACCCAGTTCCGCAAGCTTTTCAATAATCGGCGACAGCCTCTCATCGTCCACCCGCACCAGCGCGCCGCTCGCATCTCTGACCGTGAGACCAAGATCTTTCCAGAACTTGAGCCCGCAAGCTCCGTGTTCGACCAGGCGTTCCAGGCGATCGATGCTGAGCTGCGTAAAGTCGCTGCGCTCAATGCCATTCCAATCCATCCAACCGATGGTAGCAAAACGATCGGGCGCTGCCTTTTGAAAACGGTCAATGACTTCGAGTGCGCCATCTCCCGTCAGCATGGTGATGTTCACAACCTTCTCAACGCCGGCAGCATCCATCACGCGGAGCACCTCAGGCGGCGTTTGCGCATCGAGATGATTGTGATAATCGATTACCGGAAACCGCGGTTTCTCAATGACAGAAACCGGAGTCTTAAGCTGCGATTGTGGTGTGAAATCGCTGAGGCGGAGATCCACCTCAGCTTTAGCGCTGACCATTTCGACAAACTTTTCTTTATCGGTTCCATCGCCGGTAAGCATATCTACCCCTCCCGCAAGTCTCTCGAAATTGATTCGAAGCAATCTGTGATTCTTTTTCACCCAATTTTTGCCTGGCTGCAAATCAACGAGCAGCGCCCAGGTACTCTTCGACCAGTGCGGCATCGCGGAATGATTCCGTGCCGCCTGGACGCAGCGTTGAGAGCGCAGCCGTACGATTGCCGAAGTCGGCGCAAGCCTCGGGCGACTCGCCCCGCAAGTAGGCAGCTAGGAATCCGGCATCGAAGCTATCCCCGGCGCCAATCGTATCGACAGGCGTGACAGAATTTGCGGGAACCTCCCAGCGCCGGCTTCCCTTCTGCACCAGCGCACCGCGCTTGCCGCACTTGACCGCAACCAGAGGGACGCGTTTCGCAAGAACTTCAATCGCGCTGTCTGGATCCTTCTTTCCGCTGATGCGGCAGGCCTCGTCGTCATTGGGCAGGAAGATATCCACCATGCCCAGCAGCTCATCGAGCGGACTTCCCCAGCGATCGTCGGGATCGTCATTCGTATCGAGCGAGAGTGTGAGGCCAGCCGACTTCAGTTGCTTGAGTATTCTAGGCAGGTCGGGCTGAAGCGCCTTGTGAAGAAAGAGCGAAGAAAGATGAAAATGCCGGGCAGAGGACAGGTAATCCATATCGAGATCCGATGCAGTCATCTCGAACATTGTGCCGGGATAAGTAAGAATGTGACGTTTGCCTTCATGGGTCAGCAAGACGGTGACTCCCGTTGATGTGCCGCCGGAGACGCGCTTGACGTGACTAACGTCGACGCCCTTCTCCGCCAGCCGTTCCAGCGCAATGCTGCCCAGCGGATCGTCCCCGAGCCGGGTAATGAAGCCCACTGATATTCCCAGTGCCGCAAGGTTATGCGCAACAATTGCGGATGAACTCCCCAGGGTAAGCCGGAAATCCTTGGCCAGCAGCTCACGTTCCAGCGGCATTACTTCAGGGAGACCATAGAGAACGAGGTCCAGATTGATCTCGCCGGCAATGGTTACATCGAAACGGTTCTTCATATCGTTCTATCCTGCGGCTACGATTGAACAGCTAAGATCGCCTGGAACTTGAGCGCCTGATTCCTATGGGCGCCATGAGCTAAGATGAATTCACAAGACAGATCAGATATTCCCTGTCTCGTGAGTAAAATCTTCAGCATTCAAGCGCACTTGCCGCGTCGTCGTTTGGCCAGAGAAATCATAGCATATAGCCGGAAAACATAAGCGAACAAGGCGCTTGGCTGGGGTGATATTATGTCTGCAAATCAATTTAAGGTGCAAGACTTTCGATACGGCGGTGGGCGCGCACCATTAAGCCGCTCCTGAGCAATATATTTTTTGGAGTATATCCACGATGCAGCAGATTAAAGCGATTTCCGCGTCCTCCGGCAATGGAGGCTGTTCGCCTCCATCGCACGCTGGGCTTATGGAACCTCGTCATCATCGGCATGGTTATCATCCAGCCGACCGCGCCCATGGGAATCTACGGGGTCATCAGCAACAAGGCCCACGGTCACGTGGTCACCACCATTCTCATAGCCATGGTAGCCATGTTGTTTACCGCCATCAGCTACGGCCGCATGGCGCGCGTTTATCCCAGCGCCGGCTCGGCTTACACCTACGTAGGCCAGGAGATGCATTCCGGCCTCGGCTATGTCGTTGGTTGGGGCATGGTGATGGATTACATTCTGAATCCGCTCATCTGCACGGCGTTTTGCGCCAAGGCCGCAATGAATATTGTCCCCGGTCTTTCCTACTACGCCTGGATTCTGATCTTTGCCGGTTTCTTCACCTGGACGAATCTTCGCGGTATCAAGACCTCCGCCCGCTTGAATGAGGCGCTGTGCGTCGGCATGTCGATTGTTGTCCTGCTGTTTTTTGCCTGCGTCATTCGCTATGTTTGGCATCTTCATTATGATCCAGGATTCTTTACCCGACCGTTTTACGATGCCAACAACTTTCACCCACCCCTCATCCTTGCCGGCACCTCCGTAGCGGTGCTCAGCTATATCGGCTTTGACGCCGTCTCCACGTTATCAGAGGAAGTGGAAAATCCGCGCCGCAACATTATGCTGGCGACGGTATTGCTTTGCCTCGTCACAGGCCTGCTATCGGGCCTCGAAGTTTACGCCGCGCAACTTATCTGGGGATCGAAACCGTTTCCGATGGATATAGTTGAGTCGGCCTTCGCGATCGTATCGCGCCAGGCCGGAGGCGTCATTCTCTTCCAAGTGATTAACTTCACGCTGCTGATTGCGACTATGGGATCCGGAATGGGATCACAGTTGGCAGCCGGACGTCTCCTTTATGGCATGGGACGAGGTAACGCACTGCCTAAGTCCTTCTTCGGCGCAATCGAACCCAAAAATCGCGTTCCGCGCAACAATATTTTGCTGGTCGGAGCATTTGCGCTTGCCGGCGCCGGCATTCTTGAACTTTTGGCCAACAAGACAGGCGGAGGTGCATACGAAATAGGCGCCCAGGCCCTCAACTTCGGTGCCCTCATTTCCTTTATGGGCGTCAATGCCTCGTCGTTTCGTCCACCAGATAAAGCATCCCGAGAGCCGAGGCCTGACCACCATGCTCTGGCCCTTCTTGGGTTTCATTATCTGTGGCTTCCTTTGGTTCAATCTCAGCTTGCCCGCAAAGGTTCTGGGCGCGGTATGGATGGTTGCCGGCATTACTTACGGTGCGATTCGAACCCACGGTTTCCGTTCTGAGCTGGTCAACTTCGATATTCCCCCGGACGTTGACTGAGGAATTCGCATTGCAGATCCTGAAATTGCTATAACGAAGCAGAATTAGTGAAAGGGGATTCCAATCGTGACAACGAACTCTAGCACTTCAACGGCCGGCTCCAAATCCGCTGAATCTTCATCCAAGCGCGGCTACAATATCTTTCTGCTCGTGATTGCTGGTCTGGGCGGCCTGCTCTACGGCATGGACTACGGCATCGTTGCCAGCGCACTGCCCTACCTGAAAGATACCTTCGCCGGAACCCCCGCCGAGCTCTCCATCATTGTGGCGGCCATGATGCTGGGCGGCGTTTTCTCCACGCTCTTTGCCGGCCTGCTGGCGGACTGGATGGGACGCAAGCGGCTGATGAACTTCTGCGGCGGCGTCTTTGTCGCCGCCATCCCCTTGATCGCACTTTCGCATGGCTATGCGCCGCTGTTTTTCGGACGCCTGCTGGAAGGCATCAGCGCCGGATTGATCGGCGTGGTGATTCCGCTCTATCTGGCCGAGTGTCTAGCGGCCTCGAGCGGGGCAAGGGCACAGCGGTCTTTCAGTGGCTGCCGGTCTCCTCGATGCTCTTCGCGGCCCAGTGCGGCATTTACTTCAGTTATCACGTGCTGGCGGTAGCCAAGGGCGGCGACCCCGCGGCCTTGTTCACCTACAAGGATCACGCCTGGCGCAATCTTTTCTGGGTCGCTCTGCCGCCCGGGATCTGTTTTTACTTTGCAGCCTGTTGGTCTCTGAATCGCCGCGCTGGCTCTTCAAACGCGGTAAGAAGGATCAGGCCCTTGCAGCCCTGTTGCGTTCCCGCACTCCTGAGCAGGCCGCACGCGAGTTGCACGAGATGGAAGAGCAGGCGCAAAAAGCCTCAACGTCAGTTCGACCGGCAAGAAGCTTCAGGAGCCGCTTTTGCGGCGCAAATACGTTGTGCCCTTCGTGCTGGCCTGCCTGGTGCTCTTCTGCACCCAGACGACCGGCGTCAATTCGATCATCGCCTATAACGGCCCCATCCTGCAGCAGGGCGGACTCTCCGATCTCCATCCCACTGGGGCCTGGTCATCTTCATGGCGGTAAACTTCCTGATGACCTTTGTGGGCATGGTGCTGGTGGATCGCAAGGGCCGCAAATTCCTGCTCACCATCGGCACCAGCGGTATCATCCTTTCGCTGGTGGGCGTGGGCATCCTGTTTCTGCGCACTGAAAAGCTAAGCATTGACGCGGGCTCTCAGGTAGAAACCATGGTGACTCCCAACCAGGAACTGATGCTCCACTTTGATCGCGACCTGGCCGCGAAACTGCTGGCCGCTCAGGGCGATGAGGGAAAACAGATTGACGCCGGCCGTGCATCGCTGGCGATCATCTACGCCTACGGCGATTACGCCGCCACAACCAGCTTTGTGCGCTCTGATGACCCGGCCGCGCGCCCCGTTGAGATCACTCGCGCCAGCTGCGTTCCGGCCAACAAGGTAATCGCTTTCTTCAATAATCCACTTGGCAATCTGGACGCCGCGCAAACCGCGCCGCTGAAAATCGAAAAAGCGCTCGTCGGCCAGGTCCCTAATGCAAGCCACGGCTGGTGGGTCGCTCTGGGACTGTACATCTTCATGGGCTTTTTCGCCATGGGACCGGGCGTGTGCGTATGGCTCGCCCTCTCGGAGTTGATGCCCACCCGCATCCGCTCAAACGGCATGAGCATTGCGCTGGTCCTCAACCAGTTGGCCTCAACCACGCTGGCCGGCATCTTTTTGCCGTTCGTCAGCAAACATGGTTACTCCTCGATCTTCTTCCTGTTTGCCAGCTTTACGGTGCTTTACTTTATCGTCGCAGCGTTCCTCCTTCCGGAGACCAAAGGTAAAACGCTGGAAGAGATCGAAGCTCATTTTGAAGGCCGAGGCTGAAGAATTACTGTGGGCCGGAATGTTCGCACAAACGCGCCGGAGGCCCAGATAAGCAGTGGAAGCAGAATCGCGCCGGAGGCCTAGAGTTCGTAAGCCCCGCGCTTCAGCGTGGGGAAACGGGATTCCCTAAGTTCGGTAAGGAGTCCCGTAGGGACAGCGGGAGGACATTATTTATGGTGGGTGTCCATCCTTGACGCGTGATTTGCGGCGAGAGTGGGACAGCACGACGCCCGAATTACAAGAACCTTGAAGATGCTCAAAGCATTTTCACCAACATCGGAGGAAATTAACGATGAAATCAGCACGTTTGATCTTTGCATTGCCGCTCATGCTTTGTTTACAAATGACCTGCCTTTCAACCGTGGCGCACGGAAAGTCAGCTTCCGCTCTTCACCAACTCGATTCACGGAGGAAACCTTGCCGTTCAAGTACTTAACGACGGCTCCTACGCGCTACGCTCAACCGCAATTCAAGGAGATGTCCTGCGCGGCGAAGTTGAAGTCGATACCGCCGCTGGAACGCTTAAATCCTCCCTCTATCCCCATCACACAAACTCGATTGCCCCGTTTGCCGATGACTTAGGATCAGGCCATCTGCTGACCGTGACCCATTCAGGTTTACCCGGCACGCCCGATCTCATCTGCGAATTTCGTGTTTATGACAACCAGCCCTGGGGAGATATTCGGGTAAACCTGACAATACAACCGGAGTCCCCATCGAGGTTCATGCCATTCGCGTGTTAAAGAGCCAAGGCCAGCGATATCGTTCAATCTGAATGGCCCTGCCATCGACGGACCGCGTCCTCTCCGACGACTACACTGAAAATCCAGTGCAGCTGATGGATTTCGGCGAGCCGGAACGATGGCGCTCACATGGGATTCGAAAGCCAGCTCATCTACAACCAAAAAAGCGGGCAGAGTCTCTTTCTGGGAGCGCTTTCAGATGACAAGTTAGCTTACGGTCCTCCATCTGCTGAGCACAAAAGGGCCGGATGCACATCTGCTTTCCTACGAGGTAACGGACGCCGGAACCAATGAATCCGTGAAAGATCAGAGTAATGCGCTACCCGGCCGGCAACAATGTTCCCATTAGCCTGCAGGCGCCTGCCGGAATGAGCATAAGCTCAGAGCGGCTTATGTTCGCAATCGGCTCCGACTATCATGCCCAGCTCGAAAACTATGGGCATGCCATTCGCATTCTTCACAAGCCGCTCGATGCCACGCCCACCCCCATCGGCTGGTGGAGCTGGACCGCTTACTACTATGGAGTAACGCAAAATACCGTGACTCACCAATGCCGATGGCTAGGCAGAATCTTTTGTCTCTTGGGTATAACTATTGCTTTGTGGATGAGGGATATCAATATGCACGCGGGGAGTACGCCACTGCGGATGGAAATGTGATTTCCTCATGGAATGGGATATGTGACCCATCATGTGCAGGACGAGGGACTCACATTCGGCGTGTGGGTGGCTCCGTTCGAAATGTCGGAACGTCTCCTATGTTTATGAACAGCATAAAGATTGGCTGGTGCACAACCTCACTGGAGAGCCGATACATCTGGGCAAAGTCTGGCATCAAGACTACTGACGAACTGTATGCGCTCGATCCAACCAATCCCGGAGCGCAGGAGTATCATCAGGTATACCTATCAACACCCTGGTAAAAGACTGGGGCATCCGGCTGATCAAGATGGATTTTATGGATACCTCGGCAGTGGAGGGCGTTTACTACCGCCCGAACACTACTGCCCTTGAGGCGCTGCGCATTGGCCTTGAGACCATTCGGTCGACGGTTGGAGACGACGTGATTCTCGACAAAGATGGCAGCTTCATGCTCACGCCGGTGGGACTCGTGAATACCGGACGAATCGGACAGGATACGGGCACACATTTGGCTCGACGCACGACGCGGCTCCGGGCATTGCGGCGCGCTACTACATGAACCACAATTTCTATCTCTCCGATCCGGATGCATTTACCGTTTCCAAGCAGGTTATCGGCGACCGCATTTGGCATGGCAACAAAGCTCCGCTGACGTTGGAGGAGGCCGAGGATTCCATTGCCCTCGCAGCCGTCTCCGGCGGCATGTTCGAGATCGGTGACGATTTGCCCACGCTCGGCGAATCCCCTGATCGCATGGCCCTGGTAAAAAATCCTGATCTGCTCGATATGGCTCATCTTGCCCGCGCCTCGTTCCCGGTCGACTTGATGACCTACCGCCCTGAAGACAAACAGCCAAGCATTTTCTTCCTGAAAGAAACTCCACGGCAGCAGATTCTCACCGTATTCAACTGGACTTTGGACTCGCAGAGCCACAAGCTTGGGCTGGCCGATCTGGGACTGAAGGCAAGTGCCTCATATACGGCGACCGATGTGCTGCGGGGCGGCGCGGTGACCGTCGAAAACGGTGCGCTCTCGATGACTCTGCCGCCCCACTCGGTACGCATGATCAAGTTGATCGATGCATCTCAACCCGAGACTGATCCTGTGTTTGAGGTACATGCGCCGGCTTCCGGGCGCGCCGGCGATTTGGTCGCTTTTCATGGAACTGCCGGCAATGCCGATGCGCCGGTTCTTGAATATCACTTGGAGTTCGGTGACGGTGTGAGCGCGGACGGCGCGAATGTTTCGCACGCCTATACACACTCCGGGCAATATACAGTGACGGCGACAGCCACGGGCCTGAGCGGGCGCAAAGCACAAAAAACCCTCGGCATCACGATCACAGGCGAAGTGCCGACGACTTACAGGCCATATGAGAGAACTCGATTTGGCGGAACTAAATAGTAAGGGCTGCATAAGTAATGTCCGCACCAACGCGCCGTAGGCGCAGAGTTGGTTAGCCCCGCGCTTCCGTGTGGGGAAAACGGGTTCTGCGAGTTTGTCGCGGAGTCCCATAAGGACGGTGCAGAACATTACTTATTCAGGGACTTCAAATAACTCGGGCCGGATCGAAACCGCGATAACCCTGCCCTGGAAATACTGAATAACCCAATCACAGCTACGGTAAGCCGGAACTTACGCGGTTTACCGTAGCTGTAATTGTCTCAGTTGGCGATAGGAACAGGAGTTACGATAGCCTCGGCAGGTTTCGGCGATCCTGCGGCCGGACCATGCCAAACTCCACCACCGTATGTAGTGATATAGATCTGCGTTGAGTCATTGGGATCGAGAATTACGCGATGCCCCCACTTGAAATCGTATCCCTTGATGCGTTCCCAATGCGTGCCGCGATCGGTGGAGCGATAAGCAGCTGCATCAAAACCGCAGATATAAAGTGTGTCAGGGTGCCGGGTGTCGATGGTCAGATCGTAAACGTGCTGTGACTTGGTGTAGAGCGTCCGCCAAGTCTTGCCGCCGTCTTCGGATGCATAAACGCCGCCGTTCATATCGGCAGAGTCCCCCTGTTCCCCCATGCCGTCAGGTAAAGCCGCTGCGCATCGCGGGGGTCGATCTCCAGACCGGTTGGCCCGGTAACGCCGGCAGGCATATCCATACGCTGCCAGTGTTCCGCCTTATCCGTTGAGCGATAAAGAGCTCCGGCGCCAGCCGCAGAATAATCCTTGCCCTCGCTTCGGCGTGAGACAACGAGATACAGCGAGCCGTCCTGCGAAAGAGTGATGCGCCACGCAAACGGTTCGTCGCCGGCGATGCCGTTGTTCTTTTGCGTCCAGGTTTTTCCGTTGTCGGTGGACTTGTAAACGCCAAGCCCAAAAGCGCAGGCATAAAGAGTACGGCTGCCGACTGGGCTGGAGGGATCAAGGAGAATGTGGGTAATGGAGTGCGCGGGCATTCCGCTGATGCTCGGCTGCCAGTGCTGTCCGCCATCGGTTGAGACGGCGACCCCGCCCTTGAAATTCTTTGGGCTGTTGTGCCGCCAATCCTTGGGCCGCGGCAGATCGTGCTGTCCGCTGAATGCGCCCCAGATAAGACCGCGCCGGTCGGGATCGAACGCCAGCCAGTAAGTAGTATTACGCCATTCATCAGGAACACCTTCAGAAGTCGTCTGCCAGGATTCGCCGCCATCGGTGCTCTGAAAGAGACCCATGTCGGTGTTATCCATATAAATATGCTTGGAATCGAATGGGTCAAACTGCACGCCGTAGTTTGTCGTCACATCGAGGCCGCGTGAAACCCAACCGCCATCTCCTGCTTGTTTTGAATTCATCTCTTCCCAGGTAGCGCCGCCGTCGAGTGTGCGATAAGTGCGGAAAAGATCGGACGCATAAGCAACGTCAGGATTGCCCGGCGCGACTCCCAGGCTGTAAGGCGAATCGAACCAGATATCATCGCTGTCCTGCGTAGCGCGCTTCTCGATCCACGTCACGCTCAGGTTATCCGCCGGCTTGTTCGATTCCTTAAAGACGATCTTCCAGGTCTTGCCGCCATCCGTTGTCTTGGCAATGCCGTTGAACAGATTCTCCTTGCCCGCGCCAAGTTGAAGTCCCCTGAAGCCCACATAGGCAACCTCCGGATGGCGATTGCTCGTGGCGATGGCTTCAAAGTTGCCGGCGCTCTGTCCGAGCGAGGGAGTGACAAGCGAGAAGTGCAGTCCGGAATCCTGAGAGAGATAGACCTTTCCGTCCTTACCGGTTGCATAAATCCAGACCGAGCCGCCGGAACCAGCTGCGCTGGCCGCCTGCATGCCGGATGCGATACCGCCCAATCGGATGGCCCTGCCGCCTGAGATGCGCCAGGCGTCGGAGTCGGAGACCGCAATCAGGCCCGAGCTATCGAGGGCGAGAAGCTGGACGCTCTGCGGCAGATTGGCAAAACGCTTCCACGAAACGCCCCCGTCCTCCGAAGAAACAATGACAGTGCCATCGGGATCGATGTGGCCACTGCCGCCGGCATCGACAGCCGAGTGGCCTCTGTGCCGAAATGCAAGATAATATTGCCTCGAGCTTCCGGGAGCGATATTTATGGCGATGGCAGTGATATCCCCGCCCGGATAGGCGGGATCGTCGGAGGTAAGACTGTAGTTGGAGTGATCGCCGATTTGGTGCTCGACGGTATTGCGAGCAGGACTGGGAAAGAACATCTCCCAAGTAAGGCCGGCGTCGCTGCTGCGCCAGAGCGCCGCATTTCCGGCATAGATAACGCCGGACTCCACGGGATCGGGATCGAAGGCGAACACGTCGATCACTCCGCGAAGATTGAACATATGCCAGGATTGGCCATTATTTTGCGTAACATAACCGCCCGTCATGTCGCAGTGCTCAACTACCAGTTGGGGGTCGTGAGGGCTGATCGTCGGGCCGATCGTAGTGCCTCCGCCGCCGGGACCGACAATTTTCCAACCGCCCTCGCCCGTACTCTGAGCGAAGCCAGCCAGCGTGGCAAGGAATAACAGAATTGCAAGACCGGAAAATTGCGACCAATTTGTATTCGGCTTCATTTACACACACTCCATTAACGACATTCGTTGTTCAAAATCCGTCAAGCGCTCGACGAAATTTAAATTCACCTCGAAACTGAATTCACTACCTCCGTCACTGTGCCGCCTGTGCCACCGGAACCGGAGTCAAAATCGTCGAGGGAGCATTCCTCGAGCCTTTGGCCGGACCGTGCCAGACTCCCCCGCCGTATGTAGTAATGTAAATCTCCTTCGAGTCGTTGGGGTCGAGAATCACGCGATGGCCCCACTTGAAGTTGTAGCCCTTAATGCGTTCCCAATGCGCACCGCGATCAGTGGAGCGGAAAGCCGCAGCATCAAAGCCGCAAATGTAAAGTATGTCGGGATGATGGGTATCGATGGTCAGATCGTAAACGTGCTGCGATTCCGTGAAGAGGGCGCGCCACGTTTTGCCGCCGTCGTCTGAGGCATAGACGCCTCCATTCTTATCCGCATTTTCACCTTCCTGTCCCCATGCCGTAAGATAAATTCTCTGCGCATCGCGTGGGTCTACTCTCCAGACCGGTTGGGCCGTTTACTCCTTTAGGCATTTCCACGTGCTGCCAATGTTCCGCCTTGTCCGTCGAGCGGTAAAGAGCCCCAGCAAGAGCAGGATTCAGGTCTTTCATTTCACTGCGGCGAGCGACGACAAGATAAAGAGAGCCGTCCTGCGAAAGAGTGATGCGCCATGCGAAAGGCTCGTCGCCGGCGATGCCATTATTCTTTTGTGTCCAGCTTTTTCCGTTGTCAGTGGACTTGTAAACACCGCGTCCAAATGCGCAGGCATAGAGCGTCCGGCTGCCGACCGGGCTCGCCGGATCGAGAAGAATGTGGGTAACGGAATCCACCGGAAGGCCTTCGTTGCTCGGCTGTCCAATGCAGACCGCCATCGGTTGAAACGGCTACTCCACCACTGAAGCGCTTTGTGTCGCGTCCACGCCACATCTTGGGCCGGGGCAAATCGTGAGTGCCGCTGAACGCGCCCCACATGAGGCCGCGCTGGGCGGGGTCGAAGGCCAGCCAGTAGGTGGTATTGCGCCAGTTCTCGGGAATGCCCTCGCTGCTGCCAATCCAGGAGCGGCCACCGTCGGTGCTCTGGAAGAGACCCATGTCGGTGTTATCCATATAAATATGCTGCTTGTCGAATGGATCGAACTGCACACCGTAGTTGGTGGTTACATCAAGGCCGCGCGAGACCCAACTGCCGTCTTTGAGTTGCTCTGAGTTCATCTCCTGCCAGGTTGCGCCGCCGTCGAGAGTCCGATACGTGCGAAAGAGATCGGTTGCATAAGCTACGTCGGGATTGGTTGGCGCAACTCCCAGACTGTACGGCGAATCGAACCAGATGTTATGGTTGCCCTGGCCGGCGCGCTGCTCAATCCATGTGGCGCTCAGATTGGCAGCAGGCTTATTTGATTCCTTGAAAACGATCTTCCACGTGCTCCCACCGTCGGTTGTTTTTGCAATGCCGTTGAACATGTTCTCCTTGCCCTCGCCGATTTGCAGACCGCGAAAGCCCACATAGGCAACCTCCGGATGACGATTGCTGGCGGCGATGGCTTCAAACCTTCCCGCGGACTGACCAAGCGCAGGAGTAACCGGTGTGAAGCTCTCGCCGGAGTCACGCGAAAGATAGACCTTCCCATCTCTGCTGGTCGCGTAAATCCAAACCACATCGCCTGACCGCGCCGCACTCGACGCTCGAATAGGAGTTCCAATGCTGCCCAACTCGGTGGTCTTACCATCCGGCGCAATGCGCCATGCCGAGGAGTCAGAAACAGCAATCAGGTCGGAGTTCTGCGCGGTGAGCAGAACGATGTGCTTGCGCATGGTGGCCAAACGGCTCCAGGTCGTGCCTCCGTCAACAGAGGAGACGATGACTGCGGGCTGGCCTCTCTTCTCAAAGGAGAGATAAAAATGTTCTGAACTTCTCTGGCCATTTTTCGCGTCACCACCGGGTGCGACTGCAATCGCAGCGATATCTCCGCCTGGGTAGACGGGATCGCTCGTAGTAAGAGCGTAGTCGGAGTGGTCGCCGAGCTGGTGCTCCACAGTGTCGCGGGCAGGATTGGGAAAAATCATCCTCCAGCTTCGCCCGGAGTCGCTGCTCTTCCACAAAGCTGCGGTCGTTGCGTAGATCACCTTCGGGTCCACTGGATCGAATGCCGTGTTGGTGACTCCGGCATTGAGGTTGAACATGTGCCATGACTCACCATTGTTGTGCGTAACGTAACCGCCGGTCATATCGCAATGCTCAACCACAACCGAAGAATCATGAGGGCTGATCGTCGGTCCAATGGTAGTGCCGCCACCACCCGGACCCACAATCTTCCAACCGTCTGTATTCGGCCCCTTGGCGAAGCTGGCGAGCGGAGTAAGAATGAGCAGGATTGCAATACCTAGCGTTTTAGAAATCTGCATATTCGGTTTCATCGGCATCTCTCTCCATTTTTCTTTTCTTTCTGATTGACTCGCGAGCAATGATTTGCCTCCTCAATTCAACCATAGATTATAGACGCGTACTGAGTATCCTTTACACGCGCGAACCCCGAACTCGAACTCGTCGTCCATCACGCCAAATCTGAAGATCGACTCCAGGCATCATTGCTCCGAAGGCGCGATTGGCACTGGGGTCACATCCGCCTCGGGTGGATTATTTACGCCTACGGCGGGTCCGTGCCAGACTCCGCCGCCGAATGTATTGATGTATATCTGGGTTGGGTCGTTGGGGTCGAGAATCACGCGGCTGCCCTGCTTGAAATCGTAGCCCTCGATGCGCGTCCAATGAACGCCGCGGTCGGTCGAGCGATAAGCCGCGGCGTCAAAGCCGGTGATATAGAGCGTGTCGGGATGCTGGGGATCGATAGTCACGTCGTAAACGTGCTGCATTTGAGAAAAGATATTCTTCCACGTGATGCCCCCGTCGTCGGATGCAAAGACGCCGCCATTTTTGTCGGCGGTTTTGCCCTCCTGTCCCCATGCCGACAGGTAAAGCCGCTGCGGATCGCGTGGATCAACCTCCAATGCGGTAGGACCGGTGACGCCTGGAGGAATATCCATACGCTGCCAGTGTTCCGCCTTGTCCGTCGAGCGATAGAGCGCTCCAGCGAGTGACGGAGTATAGTCAAGTTTCTCGCTGCGGCGCGCGACGACAAGATAGAGTGATCCGTCCTGCGAGAGAGTCATGCGCCATGCAAAGGGTTCCTGGCCGGCTATGCCATTGTTCTTTTGCGTCCAGCTTTTCCCGTTGTCCGTGGACTTATAAACGCCGCGTCCAAAAGCGCAAGCGTATAAAGTACGGCTGCCTGCGGGGCTCGCAGGATCGAGCAGAATGTGCGTGATTGCGTCCGATGGAATGCCGGCATTGATGATCGGCTGCCAATGGTTGCCGCCATCGGTTGTGACAGCGACTCCACCCGTAAATTTTTTAGGATCATCATGCCGCCACATTTTCGGATGAGGAAGATCGTGCGTGCCGCTGAAGGCGCCCCAGATCAAGCCGCGCTGAGCCGGGTCGAACGCCAGCCAGTAAGTAGTGTTGCGCCAGTCTTCAGGCACGCCTTCTGATGTGCTCCTCCAGGATTGCCCGCCGTTCGTACTCTGGAAGAGACCCATGTCGGTGTTATCCATATAGATGTGTTGCGAATCGAAGGGGTCAAACTGCATACCGTAGTTAGTGGTCATATCCAGTCCGCGAGAGATCCAACTTCCGTCGGCGAGTTGTTTTGAATCCAGCTCTTTCCAGGTTGCGCCGCCATCCAGCGTGCGATAAGTGCGAAAGAGGTCGCTCGCATACGCTATCTCGGGATTGGTGGGTGAAACCCCGATGCTGGTCGGGGAATCAAACCAGATGGAAGTGCCCGACTGTCTTGCGCGTTGTTCAATCCACGTTCCATCCAGATTGGCAGCGCCGTGAGTCGATTCCTTGAAGACGATCTTCCAGGTGTGCCCGCCATCTGTCGTCTTCACAATGCCGTTGAAAAGATTCTCGTTCCCCTCACCGATCTGCAGTCCGCGGAATCCGGCATAAGCAACCTCCGGATGATGTTCGCTGGTAGCGATGGCTTCAAACTTCCCTGCACTCTGCTTGAGTTCTGGAGTGACCTCCTTGAAACGCCGGCCGGAATCATCCGAGAGATAAACCTTTCCGTCCTGGCCGGTTGCATAAATCCAAACCGCATCGCCAGAGCGCGCCGCACTTGCCGCTCTAAAATTTGTCGCGATACCGCCCAACTCCGTAGTGGCGCCGTCTGCGGCGATGCTCCAGGCTGCGGGCCCGGAAACTGCAATCAATCCGGAGTCGTGCGGAGTGAGCAGCGGTGCGTGCTGCGGCAGCGTGGCCACGCGCTTCCAGCTAACGCCGCCATCCGCGGAGGAGACGATGACTGGTGGCTGCCCTCTCTGCTCAAACGAAAGGAAAATATGCTCCGCAATTCCCTGTCCATTTTTCGCGCCGCTTTCAGGTTCGATGACTATCTTTGTGAGATTTCCGCCCGGAAAAGCGGGATCGCTGGTGGTCAGAATGTATTCGGAGTGATCGCCAATTTGATGCTCGACAGTGTTACGAGCGGGATCCGGAAAGATCATCTTCCAGGTTTGTCCGGAATCGCTGCTCCGCCACAGCGCGGAATTTCCGGCATAAATAACCTGCGGATCCACAGGATCGAAGGCGAAGGCATCGGTGTGACCTCGCAAGTTGAACATGCGCCATGACTCACCGTTGTTGTGTGTGATGTAACCGCCGGTCATATCAGAGAACTCAACCACAAGACTGGAATCGTATGGGCTAATCATCGGATCGTAAGTTGTGCCGCCACCTCCCGGTCCGACAATCTTCCAACTGCTCTCGCCCTGTCCCTCAGCCGGACTGGAAAGTATGATGGAAGAAAGAATGATTGCAAGAGCTGAAATTTGTAGCCTGAGTTGATTCAACCTCATCTGCGCTAATCTCCATTTAATGATCTTCCTGAGTCATTTGCGGTCGTTTACACTACGAATATTCGCCCACTCAATTCACCAAAGGATTATAAATGAGAGCGAAGGATCAACCGTGCTAGGATACTGTCCGACAAGACGCAACAATCCTGCGTAGCCCCGCAGTTTTGAGGCAGCTCCGAATGAAAGGTAAAGATAATGATGAAACGCTCCTTCCGTGCACTGCTGCTGGTGGTAACCCTCTCAGCAACCTATTTCCCCCTCGCAGCTCAAGTGAAGGTCTGGCAAGGCACGCTTACGCTGCCGACCTATGAAGAGGGCCAGCCCGATCCAAACCCGCCATTCGATATCTATGCAACCAACCGCATCAATTATCCCTACACGATGAGGACAAATCTGACCGGCGTGAAAGCGGACCACGCATGGCGCGCTATATTTCTCGAAAACGAATATCTGAAGTGCACTGTGCTGCCGGATATTGGCGGCCGACTTTATACCTGCATCGACAAGATCAGCGGCCAGCCGATGTTCTATGCCAACCCTTCGATCAAATTGGCGCAGATTGGATATCGCGGAGCGTGGGCGGAGTTCGGCGTGGAATTCAACTTCCCCATCTCGCATAACTGGGTCTCGATGTCGCCGGTGGACTTTGCGTATGCGGTCCCATGAGGACGGAAGCGCGTCGGTATGGGTGGGCAATATCGATCGCGCATACGGCATGCAATGGGAAGTGGAACTGGTATTGAAACCGGGCTCGACCCTGCTGGAAGAGCGGGTGACACTCTATAACCGCAGCGATCTTCGCCACCGTTACTACTGGTGGAACAACGCGGGCGTGCAGGTGTGGGACGATTCGCGCATCGAATACCCAATGCGGTTTGTCGCTTCGCATGGATTCACTGACGTTTATCGTTGGCCCATCGACGCGCAAGGCCGAGACCTGAGCTTGATCAAGGATCAAACCGATGGGCCGGTGTCGCTCTTTGTGCATGGAAGCCATGAGCCGTTCATGGGCGTCTGGAATCCGCATACGCAGACGGGGGTGGCTCATTTTGCGGAGTATCGGGATCTGCCGGCAAAGAAAATCTGGTCGTGGGGTGTCGATGCGTCGGGTCTTGAATGGCGCACGGCGCTGTCTGACAACAACAGCGCCTATGCTGAAGTGCAGGCGGGACTCTTCCGCAATCAGGAAACGTTTGCGTTTCTCGAGCCTGGGCAATACCATTCACTTCAGCGAGTACTGGATGCCCGTGCGCGGAACCGGCGGAATCTCCCGGGCAAACAAAGCTGGCGTGGTTTATTTCGATCACCATGCCTCTCAAGTATCGGTTGCTTTGAATGTGAACGAACGAATCCCTGGCGCGCGGATTTCATTGACTCAGAATGGAACTCCCCTCTGGACTGGAACCGCAGATCTTGCTCCGGAGAAAACCTGGTCGCAAACCGTCTCTCCAAAAGATGCCGTCAGGATGACCTTCGAATTGAAAGACAGTGCCGGCCACTCGCTGCTGAAGCAGACTGATGGCGAGTACGATTGGGATCGCGGAATCGTCGATCAAAGTGGGACATCAGCAAACAACGCAAATCCCAGAACCTGCGAATCGATCGGAAGACGATTGGCTGCAGGCAGCACAGAACCTGGAGTTGAACGGAAAGGTTCTGCTTGCGCTTGGGGCCTATGAAAGTGCGCTGGAGAAATTCCCCCAGAGTCAATCGCTCCAGATTGCCGCGGGAAGATTGGCTGTTTCGCTCCAGCGATATGAGGAAGCAGCCCGCTTGCTCGAGCTTGCGCAAGAGCGTGACACCCCCAACTCCGAGATCGCCTATTACCTTGGAATTGCGGAGGAAAATCTAAATCGCACTCGCGATGCTGAAACGTTCTATGAGGTTGCTTATCGTCAGGCTGATCTCCGTTCGCCGGCCGCGATCAAGCTGGGTGAACTGAGTGCGAGAGAAGGCAAACTGCAGGACGCGGCCTCCGACTTGAAGGTTGCTGTAGCTGCTGAGCCGGCGAATCTTCGTGCGCAGGAGGAGTTGGAAGCAGTCGTGCGTGCGCTGGGCGACAATGCTGAAGCGGACCGTCTGGCAAACCTCGGACTCGCAGCGGACCCAATGAATGACTTCCTCAAGGAAGACACAGGTAAACCGGACCTGCAACATTTAGCCGCGGATCCTTATCGCGTTTTGCGCGTGGCGGCCGAGTACATGCAACTCGGCCTCTATCGCAGTGCTTTGAACGTTCTCGATCGAACTTATTTGCCCGTGGCTGCTGACCAAAGTGAGCCCGGCTCGGTGTTGCCGCAAAATCATCCATTGGTCCGTCTCTATTCTGCCTACTGCAAACAAAAACTCGGCAACGATGCGCCGCGGAACTGGCAAGTGGCAAACCTATCCCCCAATCTAATTTTTCCATCGTCTGATACCGACAGGAGTGTATTGGACGCCGCGCTCGTGGCGAATGGAAAGGATGCCCTTGCTCATTACCTGTTAGGGACGTTGCTTTTTTCCAAGGGTTTGAGCGACAAAGGAATGGCCCACTGGGCAAAGGCAAAGCAACTCGCGCCGCATATGACCGTGCTCGATGTCGATATGGGAAATGCGTTGCTCAAAGTGAATCGCGACCCGCAACGCGCACTGGAATCCTTCCGCGATGGCATGCACAACGATCCAGACAACGCCGCGGTATACATCGGTCTGGATTCGGCAATGAGTCTGACAGGCGCACCGGCCACGGAGCGCGCGGCAATGCTGTCCCAATATCCTTCAGCCGGTGCTCCGAATTCGAAGATGCCTGCAAGCCTCGTCTACCAGCTCGCATTGACGCTTGCCGAGGCAAAACGATATCAGCAGGCGCTGGCACTCTTCAACGATCGCTTCTTCCCGAGCGAAGAGTTAGGGACTACATCGGAAGAAGTGCTGTTGGAAATAAGGCTGATGCAGGCTGAGGCGTGGGCCAAAGAACATAACTGCGAGCAGGCTGAAGATTTCCTCAAAGAAGAGCAACTGAAAACCAGCCAGCATCGAGCGTCGTCGCGAGAATACGTAAAGCTGGCCGATATTGCGCGAAGCTGCGGACAGGCGAATCAGTCTGACGCTCTTTTGCATAAAGCTGCCGCCGGTACTGATCCCGCTGACCAGATATGGGCGATCCAGGCAGAAAAAGCTCTGGGTACTTATGAATCAGAGACGGCAAAGAAGCAGCTAACTGAATCACTAGCGGTTGCGGAAAACCACATTGAGTCCAGCACATATACAGGCCCGTGGTGGTATGCCGCCGGCATACTGCAGACTGCCCTCAACCAAAAGGAACGGGCGAGAGATTCATTCGAAAATTCTCTCCTGCTTCCTGACACCAATATGTCTCACCATCTTGTTCGGGAAGCCCTGGCAGAGATTTCCACCGGCAAGGAATAAGTCAGAGTTACTGCACCTGCAAACTCGTCTCCGCCGTAGCCAGCGAGCTTCCTCCCACCCAGATTTTATAAGTCGTCGGCTCGACTGTCCGCTTGACCTCGACGTTATAAAAGTTCAACTCGTCAAAGCCCAACGGGAACTCCAAATGCTTCCGCTCGCCGGGAGCCAGAGTTACGCGCGCAAAGCCCTTCAGCTCTCTGACGGGTTGCTCTACGCTGGCTGCCGTATTGCGAATGTAGAGTTGAACCACCTCAGTCCCGGCTACGCTGCCAGTGTTTCTAACGTCTACGCCCACTGTAACTACCGGGCCGTGTCCTGACGCAATCACCTCCCGCACCGGAACCTGGGCGCGGTTGATGGTGGGCTGCGAGTAACTGAACCGCGTATAACTCAATCCCCATCCAAACGGAAAGAGCGCCGAATTCTCCTCGTCTATATAACGGGATACAAAGCTCGAATCTCGATCGGACGGTGGATGGCTAAGGTCCCCGTGGGCCGGTCTTCCGGTAGGTAGTTGCGCGTAATAAAGCGGTTCCTGACCTACCGCGCGAGGCAGGCTTGCCGGAAGTTTGCCCGACGGGTTCACGTCCCCGAATAGCACGTCGACCACAGCGTGACCGGCTTCAATGCCGGGACTCCAGGCCTCAAGGATGGCTGGCACATGATTTGCGGCCCATTTCAACTCCAGCGGTCGTCCGGCCAGCACCACCAAAATCACTGGCTTACCTGTGCCCACCACGGCCTCCAGCAATTGTTCTTGTGCCCCTGTAAAACCCAGATGCACTCGGCTTGCAGCTTCGCCTTCCTGAATGGTCGTGTTCTCGCCCAGCGCAAGGACGGCAACGTCGGCGTTCTTAGCCGTCTCCACCGCCTCGGCGATGGTACGATCATCGTCCGGAATGGGGAGTTGGGCAGCCGCCTGGTCCCCGTCAAGCTCCGCAAGGAACTTTGCGTCTGCTCCTGAAAGCAGACCGCAGCCCTGCGCATAGAGCAGCCTGTCACCCAGCCGCTCTTCAAGCGCCTGCCTGAGCGTAATCACGTATTCGGGATCGCCCGCGACGGCCCACGCGCCCAACATTTCCTTCTTGTCACCGGCCAGTGGCCCAATCAGGGCGACTTTTTTCACCTTTGCGGAGAGGGGCAGCAGCGCACCCACGCTCTCTACCGGATCGTTCTTGAGCAGGACAAAGGTCTCATCGGCAATCTTGCGCGCCGCGGCGCGGCGCTCCGGCGTAGCATCGTAAGCAGGTCCCTCCGGAGTATAGGGACGATCGAAGAGACCCAACGCAAATTTAACCCGAAGTACGCGCCGCACCGCCTCGTCCACCACGCTTTCAGGAATCTTTCCCGATCGCACCTGGGGCGCGATAAGCGTTCCGTAGAGAGAGCCCTTCATCTCCATATCCACGCCCGCTTCCAGCGCCTTGCGCACCACCGTTTCGTCGTCCGCGCCGATGGAGTGGTCGCGCAACTCGGCCACTGCGTCCCAATCTGAGACCACAAAGCCTTCAAAGCCCCACTCCTTGCGTAGAATCTCAGTCAGCGTAAAAGGATCGGCTGAAGCAGGAATCCCATTGATCGAGTTGAACGCGCTCATCAGCGTAGCCGCACCAGCCTCCACCGCTGCGTGATATGGCTCCAGGTAAATCTGCCGCAGTGTGATCTCACTCATATCCACGGCGTTGTAGTCGCGCCCTGCGATGGGAGCGCCGTATGCGGCAAAGTGCTTCACGCTTACGGCTACGGAATCAGGTTTAGATAGATCGTCCTGTTGGTAGCCCTTCACCCAGGCCCGAGCCATCGCCGAACCCAGGTAAGGATCCTCGCCGGCTGACTCGACGATGCGTCCCCACCGCGGGTCGCGGGCAATATCCACCATGGGAGAAAAAACCCAGGCCAACCCATCCGCGCGAGCCTCCGTTGCGCCAAATCGCGCCACAGTTTCCACCGCCGAAGGGTCCCAACTGGCAGCAAGCGCCAGCGGCACCGGGAATGTAGTGCGATGCCCGTGGATCACGTCGCGACCGAAGATGAGGGGAATATGCAGCCGCGATTTTTCAACTGCGATGTGCTGGTAGCGATTGGTCGCCTCCGCATCATTCAGACCCATCAGCGAGCCCACCTTCCCCTTCGCCACCATCTCTTCGTAGTTCGTGCCCGTACCACCGGGTCCCTGGCCAACTCCCACTACATACTGCGTCAACTGCCCAACTTTCTCGTCCAGCGTCATCTTCTTCAGCAACGCCTCGACGCGGGCATTCACTTCTTTCGACGCTAATTGAGGGTTGGGAACGGGGCGTGTCTGGGCCGCGGCTGAAAACCAGCCAAGGCTGGCCAGAAACACCAGCGGCAGCACCGCGGAGAGGGCACGTATTGAAAGAATTTTCATCGCTCCGCTATCATAAATCCTTTGCGGAGCTAGCGTCAGCAGCATCGCGGCAATCCAGCCGTTCGCCTTTCAAGGATTAGATTCCCCGGCTCCGGCAAGTTGCCATTTTTTTAAAGCCCGCCGCGAAGAAATGTAGCCGCAAGCCCCGTGAATGTTCTACTCTTGGCTGTGACACGCATGAATCGTTTTCTCCTTCACCTGCGCAAAGTTCTGTGGCATGCCTTTGACGACGACGTGATCAACACGTCCAAGGCCGTGGCATACTCCGGGATGCTGATGATATTCCCGGCGTTGATGGTGATTGCCACGCTATTGGCCCAGAGCCCTGAAGGGCCCAACCTGGTGGGCGAGTTTCGCTCCGTTCTGGAGCAGTTTATGCCCGCCGACTCAATGGGCCTGCTTCCAATCTACGCTTCATACCCACAGCACCCTGTCCGTGCAATTGGTCTGGTCCGGGACCTTTCTCAGCATCTTTGCCGCTTTGGGAGTCATGTTGTCCCTGATGGAGGGTTTTCGCCGCGCATATAGGCTCTCCCGCGACGCATGGGGCTTTTGGGAGCGGCGGGCCCGCGCCCTCGTCCTCATCTTCATCGCTTTGGTTCCTTTGTCGCTGGCCACTCTGGTCATTGTCTTCGGCCACCAGATCGAGGCCTGGATGGTCTACCAACTCGCGCCACGAATTGCGCCACATCGTACTTTTCCTGTGGCGCCTGGCGCGTTGGGCCGTAGCCCTGGTCACCAGCATCACCGTCCTCAGCGCTCTTTATTATTTCGGCGCCAGGACCAGAGAGCATTGGTCCACCGTGCTTCCCGGCGCAATTGCCTCGGCGCTGGCCTGGTTTCTCGCCACGCTGGCCTTCGGAATTTATGTCACGCGGATCGCCAATTATTCCATGTTCTACGGCTCATTCGGCGCCGGCATCGCCACCCTGGTCTGGCTCTATATCACCGTCGTTCAGTGCCTTGCTGGGCGCGGAACTGAATGGCGTTCTTTTCCGTGAACGCCAGGAGCAGACTGGCATCATTGCCGAATCCCCTAGCCCTGCCACGGCAAAACAATAGCTCCGCAACAAAGCTGTCCTCCGACAACAGAGCTGTCATCCTGAACGCACCGAAATCCAAGAACCTGCGGTTGCTTTTGCTTGCGCATTCGCTCTTGCTGCTGCGGAAACGGCTGCCTTTACGGTTGCTGTTTCTCTTCAACGTTTTAACCCTCATGAAAAATCGTATAAGCAATTCATAATGCCCACGGGATTTCTCTGAAGCCCGCATATACAATAAAGGATGGTCACTAATCGTTCAACTTCTTCCTCAGCCGAAGATTTTCTTTGGAGTCCTCCCTATGCAATATTTCTGAATCCAGCCACACTGGCTCCGCCTCTCAACGCCGCGCAAAAATCGTCGCAACGCTCGGCCCAGCCTCCAACACTGAACCTGTCTTCCGCGACCTGGTCCGCGCGGGAATCGATGTGGCTCGCCTGAATTTCTCCCATGGTACGCACGAGGAAAAATTGGCGATGATCCAATTCATCCGCAAGGTGAGCCGCGAGGAGAAGAAATCACTCTGCATCCTGGCCGATCTCCAGGGACCCAAAATCCGCACCGCCCAGCTTAAAGGTCATCTGCCTGTATTGCTGTCGCCGGCCAAGGCTCACCATTACGCCGCGCGAAGTTCCGGGCACGGCAGCCTTGGTGGGCACTACCTTCAAAACCCTGGCGGAAAACGTTGATGAAGGCTCCGCATTCTGCTCTCCGACGGCCTCATCGAGTTGCGCGTCCAAAAAGTTGTGGGCGGCGATGTGGTCTGCGAGATCGTGAACGGCGGCCTGCTAGGGGAGCACAAAGGCATCAATCTTCCCGGCATTCCGGTGCTCGTTCCCTCTCTGACAGAAAAAGATTCTAATGATCTCGAATTCGCGCTCAAGAACGGCGTGGACGCCATCGCCGTCTCCTTCGTCCGCACCGCCGAAGACGTAAGCCTGGTGCGCAACCGCGTCTCCGCTTACGGCTTCGAGACCTGGATTATCGCCAAGCTCGAAAAGCCCCAGGCCATCGAGCACCTCGATGCCATGCTCACTGTCGCCGACGGCATCATGGTGGCCCGTGGCGATCTCGGCGTCGAGATTCCTCCCGAGCAAGTTCCCGCCATTCAGAAGCACGTCATCCGTCGCGCCGCGGAGTTCCGCAAGCCGGTCATCACTGCCACGCAAATGCTCGAGTCGATGATTGAAAACCCTCGCCCCACGCGCGCCGAGGTCTCCGATGTGGCCAACGCAGTTTACGACGGTACTGACGCTGTCATGCTCTCCGGCGAATCGGCCATTGGCAAGTACCCGGTTGACACCGTCTCCATGATGGCCCGCATCGTGGCCGATGCCGAGTTTCACATCAGGGAACAGCGCCGCTCTGAAGCCCGCGAACGCCGCCGCCACCTCTCCATCGCGGAGACCATCTGCGAAGCCACCGCCCACGCCACCGACGACCTTGACCTGCGCGCCATCGCCCTCTTCACTGAGTCGGGATCGACCGCCCGCCTTCTCTCGAAATACCACCCCACCAAGCCGCTCTACGCGCTCAGCCCCATCGAAGTTACCATCAACCGCCTCAACCTGCTGTGGGGCACCACTCCCATTCTTTGCCCCAAGGTTTATACCACCGAGGAACTGGTCGAACTTGGCGGAGAAGATGCTCGAGCAAGGTGGCTACGTCCGCAACCGCGAGGTCATCGCCATCGTTGCCGGTACCCGCACTAAGTCCGGTTCCACTAACTTCCTCCGCCTCCACGTCCTGGGTGAAAAGCGGGAAGACGAGCGATTCTTTTCCCCGCGCGCAGTGAAGCCACCCCCCGAGCCGGCCCCTCGTTCCTGAAACCGCTTGCTCAATCTAGCCGCCGGGATTATGCCAGCCACCGTCCGCTGCAATCAGTACATCGGCCTGCTTCGGCCCCCAGGTGCCGCGCCTGTAGGGGCGAACTCCGGGATGGTGTTTGAGTACCCGATCGACCACCATCCATGCAGCTTCCACAGCGTCCTCGCGAGTAAAAAGACCCCTGTCACCTTTCATGGCGTCGCCCAGTAGCCGCTCGTAAGGGGCCTCTTCTCCCGCTTGTTCTTCCTGTAAATACAGCTCTCGCTGTTCACCGATAAACTCCTCTCCTGCAAGTTTGACGCGTGCGGCAAGTGCAATCGCTGCGTTGGGAGAAACCCGAAAGCGAAGATAATCGCCCTTGGCGGTGGATGCCGCTGCGTCTGCGAATAGCTTCTGCGGCGGCGCCTTCAGCTCCACAACAACCTCTGTCGCCGTAGCGGGAAGGTACTTGCCCGAGCGCAGATACCACGGCACTCCATCCCAACGCCATGAGTCGATAAATAGCCGGAGCGCGCAATACGTCTCCACGTCGGAATTCCTTGCTACATCCTTCTCCTGCCGGTACCCCGTATATTGGCCGCGCACCATGTCGTCGGACTTCAAAGGACGCATAGCCTTGATCACGGTCGCCTTTTCAGTTTGCACCGCTCCAAAATTTCGGCCCGCGGGGGGTTCCATGGCAAGCAGCGCAACAATCTGAAAGAGATGATTCTGGATGACGTCGCCTTAAGCAGCCGGCGGACTCGTAAAATGCGCCGCGCTTGCCAACCCCGAAGCTTTCTGACAAGGTGATCTGGACACTGGACATGTAATTGCGATTCCAGATTGGTTCAAGGAATGAATTGGCGAAGCGGAAGTAAAGGATATTCATGATCGCTTCCTTCCCCAGGAAGTGATCGATGCGAAAGATCGCCTCTTCCGGGAAAACCGACCGCGCCACTTTGTTCAGCGCACAAGCCGAAGCCAGGTCCCGACCAAACGGCTTCTCCACGATGACCCGCGCATTCTCGGCCAACTTCGACTGCCCCCAGCCCTTTGATTACGGTCTCAAAGAGCGAGGGCGGAATCGCAAGGTAATGTGCGGGTCGGCGCGCTCTTGCCCAGCGATTGCTTGATCGACGCGAATGTACTGCTGTCGTTATAATCCCCACTTACATATTTGAGCAGCGATAGAAGATGATGGAAGGCCCGCTTATTATCGATCCCGCCCGATTGCTCGATGCTATGCGTCACTCGTTTCTGCAGACGCTCCAAAGACCATTTTGGAAACGCGACGCCGACGACAGGAATGTTAAGGACGTCCGCGTTTCACCATCGCATAAAGTGCGGGGAAAATCATCTTGTGGGCGAGATCGCCTGTCACGCCATAAACCACAAGGGCATCTGAATTAGAGCGGTGCATCAAGAACCCTCCTTCTGGTTCGCCGTCGTTTCATGACGGCCGCCAAATTCGGATCGCACTTTTGATGATGGGTTTCCTGTGTTGGATTCAAACTGTACCAGGCAGAAGATCGCGGATTCTCGAACCGAGTGCGGATAACCAGCCAGCCCGAGATTTTGGCCTGCGCCCCACCCTCGTCGCGTTTTTGTTTTTTGTGGCAAGGGTGGGATGTCACCTACTTCGTCGCCAGTTGCCGCAACACATACTGCAAGATCCCGCCGTGCTTGTAGTACTCGATCTCCTGCGGCGTATCGATCCGTATCCTGGCTTCGAACGTCTTCTTCTTCCCATCTGCGGATGTTGCCGCTACCGTAACCGTGCGTCCGTTCTCAAATTTCGAATGCAGCCGCTCGCAAAATCCGAGAATGTCATAAATCTCTTCGCCCGTAAGCCCCAGCGACTCCGCATTTTTCCCCACCCTCGAACTGCAAAGGCAAAATCCCCATGCCCACCAGATTCGACCGGTGAATGCGCTCATAGCTCTCGGCAATCACTGCGCGCACGCCCAGCAGCTTCGGCCCCTTCGCCGCCCAGTCCCGCGAAGAACCGGAGCCATACTCCTTGCCCGCCAAAATCACCAGCGGGACTTTCCGGTCGGCGTACTTTACGCGAAGCATCAAAGATACTCATGACCTCGCCCTCGGGCAGCAGACGCGTTACGCCGCCCTCTGTCCCCGGCGCAAGTTTGTTGCGCAGCCGCACGTTGGCAAAGGTGCCGCGCACCATCACCTCATGGTTCCCGCGCCGCGACCCATACGAGTTGAACTCCGCCGGCTTCACTCCATGCTCCGACAAGATATTTTCCCGCCGGCCCATTAGCCTTGATCGATCCCGCCGGAGAAATGTGATCGGTAGTCACCGAGTCGCCCAGCACCGCCAGCACGCGCGCCCCCAAATATCCGTAACCGCCGCGGGAGTCGCAGTAATCCCCTCAAAGTAAGGAGCCTTGCGAATATAAGTCGAATCCGGCTCCCACTGGTAGACCTCGCCGGTCGGGAAACTTCAACCCCTGCCAGTTCGCGTCGCCCGCTCACCGTCGCGTACTCCTTGCGGAAGCTCTCGCTGACAATCCCTTTTCAATTGCCGCGGCCACCTCCGCTTGCGAAGGCCAAATGTCCTTGAGATAAACCGGCTTCCCGCCTCGTCCGTTGCCCAGCGCATCCGTCTCGAAGTTATGACCGATCCGCCCGGCCAGCGCGTAAGCCACCACCAGCGGCGGGCTCATCAGATAATTAGCCCGCACATCCACATTCACTCGCCCTTCAAAGTTTCGATTGCCGCTCAGCACGCTCACCGCAACCAGCCCATGCTCGTCGATGCTCTTTGAAACATCCGCGGGCAGCGGCCCGGAATTACCAATGCAAGTTGTGCAGCCGTAGCCCACCACGTTGAAGCGCAGCTTTTCAAGATACGGCAGCAACCCCGCCTTTGTGTAGTAATCGGTCACCACCCGCGAACCCGGCGCCAGCGAAGTCTTCACCCACGGCGGAACAGTCAGTCCCTTCTCCACCGCCTTCTTCGCCAGAATTCCCGCCGCCACCATCACCGAGGGATTCGAAGTGTTCGTGCAACTGGTAATCGCCGCAATCACCACCGAGCCATGATCGAGATACCGGTCCGGATCGACGCCAAACCGCTCCTTCACCGTGGTCGCCTCACATTCCAACGATTGTCATCCTGAGCGACCGAGCGCCAGCGAGGGAGTCGAAGGACCTGCGGTTGCTTCTCCGACTGCCGCATCCGTCACCGCCCCGCGCTTCCACTCATCCGCCGTTCGCGTACCCAGCGGCTCAGCCGTAGGCGCCAGCAGGCCGGCAGTTGCTGCTTGCAAGCTTGCCGCCACATCCTTCAGCAGCACGCGATCCTGCGGACGCTTCGGTCCCGCCACGCTCGGTTCCACCGTACGCCAAATCCAGTTCCAGCGTCTGCGTATACTCAGCCTCCGGCGAGTCGGCCGTATGGAACAGCCCCTGCTCCTTGTAGTAAGCCTCCACCAGCGCAATCTGCTCCTCGCTCCGCCCCGTCAGCCGCAGATAGCGCAGCGTCTCCGCGTCCACCGGGAAAATGCCGCAAGTAGCCCCATATTCAGGAGCCATATTGCTGATCGTCGCCCGATCGGCCAGAGGCAACCCCGCCACTCCCGGCCCAAAGAACTCCACAAACTTACCAACAACTCCCAACTTGCGCAGCGCCTGGGTCACCGTCAGCACCAGGTCTGTCGCCGTCGCGCCCTCGCGCAATTTGCCGGTCAGCCTGTAACCCACCACCTGCGGCACCAGCATCGATACAGCCTGCCCCAGCATCGCTGCCTCGGCCTCAATGCCGCCCACCCCCCAACCCAGCACGCCCAGCCCGTTGATCATCGTAGTGTGCGAGTCGGTGCCCACCACCGTATCGGGATAAGCAAACCACTCACCGTCAATCTCCGCCGTGAACGCCACGCGCGCCAGGTACTCCAGATTCACTTGGTGACAAATCCCCATCCCCGGCGGAACAGCAGAAAAGTTGCGAAAAGCCGTCTGCCCCCACTTCAAAAATGCATACCGCTCTCGATTCCTCTGAAACTCCAGCAAAGTGTTCGCCGCAGTAGGCCCGACGGCGCCGAACTCGTCCACCTGCACCGAGTGGTCGATCACCAGCTCAGCGGGAATAAGCGGATTCACCCGCTCCGGATCGCCGCCCAGAGTCTTGACCGCGTCACGCATCGCGGCCAGATCCACCACCGCCGGCACGCCGGTAAAGTCCTGCATCAGCACCCGCGCCGGCATATAGGCAATCTCCCGGCTGGGCTCGGCCTTTGCGTCCCATTTGGCCAGAAACTCAATATCCCCCGCCGTCACATTCACGCCATCCTCGCGGCGCAGCAGGTTTTCCAGCAGTATCTTCAGGCTGAAGGGCAGCCGGCTCAGGTTGAAGCCGCGCGCTTCCAGCGCCAGCAGGCGATAAATCGTATAGTCGCGATTGCCGGATCGGAGCGTCGCCTTGCTATGAAGACTATTCATTTTGGATGAACCCTTCTATCCGCGCATCGAGGCGGATGGATCGAAAAAGCACCGGGTGGCCCAAGTCTCGCGTTTGAGACCTGGGAAACCGAATCGCTTGGGTCCCAACATCTCTACCGCCGCGGCGGGAGACCTGGGGACCACAAATCGACTGAAATAGATTACTCAGAGAGAAAGGCGCCGTCCACGGTCATGGCGCCCGCGGCGAAAGCGCCTGAGCATAGGCATTCCGGGAATGGCAGGATGGCTGCGCATAGGTTTCCATACGAATTTTAGCGCGGATTGACCGTCCAGGGGAACAGCCTTTTCATTAAGCCCCTTCCGGTAGTCCCGCACGGTGAAACCCTCATCCTGCTCGCTTTTATACTGGAGTTGTGAGGTTATTCAGAGGTAAATACTCGTCCAAAATCCAGCTTTTGGGTTGGCTTCCCCGGACTCTACTCGCGTTTCCTTGCCTGGCTGATGCGCCGCATCCCCTCCGAGCAGCAGAGATTGCTGGCGGTCACCATTCTTGCCGGCGGACTATGCGGGCTTGCGGCGGTGGCCTTTCACCTCAGCATCGCCTGGGCTGAAGCCCTGTTCATTGACCGCGCCAACCATGCCGCCGGCCATAGCTGGATCTTCTGGACGATTCTCACCCCAGCGCTAGGCGGACTCTTCGCCGGACTCGGGCTCACCTACTTTGCTCCCGCCGCGGCAGGCAGCGGAATTCCCCAGGTTAAAGTTGCCTACACTCTGCGTTCCGGCCTTGTCACCTTTCGAGAAACGATCGGCAAATTCATCCTCTGCGCCGTGCAGATCGGCTCTGGCGCATCACTCGGCCTTGAAGGGCCAACGGTACAGATCTGCGCCGGCGTCAGCAGCCTGCTCGCCCGCGCGGTCCGGCTCACTCCTGTAAATTGCAAGCGCATGGCCTCTGTCGGCATGGCAGCCGGCATTGCCGCCGCCTTTAACGCGCCCATTGCCGCCATTACATTCACGCTTGAAGAGCTGATCGGCGACCTGGACCAGACTATGCTCTCCGGCGTCATCGTCGCCGCCGCGCTGGCCGCAGTCGTCGAACACTCTATCCTCGGCACCAGCCCAGTTTTTCACGTCAACCACGCCTACACGCTGGGCAACGCATCGTCACTGGTATGGTACGCACTTCTGGGCCTGCTGGCGGCCATCGTCTCCGTCGCCTTCACTGATTCGCTGCTTTGGCTGCGCGCTCATTTCAAGCGGATGACCGCAGTACCACGGTGGGTCCATCCCGCCATCGGCGGACTGGCCACGGGATGCCTGGCCACGCTTGCACTTGCGCTCTTCCACCTGAACGGCATTGCCGGCGATCCCTACAAGACGCTCACTATAGCGCTCACCGGCACGCTGCCATTGTTGTGCATGATTGCATTTTGCGTGCTCAAGCTGGCTTCTACGGTCTGCTCTTATGCGAGCGGCGGCGCGGGCGGCATCTTTGCGCCTGCGCTCTTCATGGGCTCCATGCTAGGCGGCTCGGTCGGCTACCTTGATGTCAACGTCTTCCACCATCCGGCAGACGCCATCGGCGCCTTTGCCGTGGTGGGCATGGGCGCGGTCTTCGCCGGCATCGTCCGCGCGCCTATGACCTCAGTCCTCATCGTCTTTGAAATGACTGGCGGCTATGGCCTGGTGCTGCCCCTGATGATCGCCAACATGAGCGCCTTCGCTCTCGCCCGCCACTGGCGTCACACACCGGTTTACGAGGCGCTCCTCGCCCAGGACGGCATCGACTTGCGCCATATCGTTAAGCCACGAACCCCGCCAGAGGCCACTCAATTACCCGCGCCTGAATTGATCAAGGATGATGCGACCGCATGATGGAATCGCCGGGATGCAAAAGGAAACTGTGCCTTTAGTCGCTGCCGCTAAATTGATTGATGGATGGTTTGCCGGCCTATTCCGGCTTGATGTTGTACATAAACAGTGCGCGCAGCTCGAAATAAGGCCCATGAAAATCCCTCGGCAGCGGCGGATAATTCGAGCCGACCAGCGCGCCCCAGGCCGCGCGATCCAAAGCCGTATCGCCCGAGCTACCCTCCAACACCATGCTGCCGTCCATAATCCGTCCATTCGGCTGCACTTTGAACCGGATTTGCACCTGCCCCTGCTTCATGATCGGAGGATTCACCTCATCCGGAATCAACGGATCCCAGGTGCGCATCGTCTCCCAATGCCAGCGCTGCAGCCAGGAGCTGAAATCCACGCCCTGCGTATCAGACAAAATCTCAATGCCGCCCGAGCCGGCCCCTGGATGACAGAAAGCCCGCCTCCCGACCCCAGGTTGCCTACGCCGCCCGAGCCGGGATTGCGCGACGCATTCTTCATGGCATCCCGCAACTGATCGGCCGGATTGAGCGAGCCCATGGCAAAGTTGGGCCTCGCCGGCACAGCAGCGGGGTGCGGCGCTTCAATGGTCGGCTGGCTGTTGGACGGAGGCGGCGGCGGCGGCGCTGGTGCAGGCGCAGAGGGCTGCGGCGCGGGAGCGGGTGGCGCCGTGGCCCGGTTCATCGCCTCCAGCGTCTCTTTGTCGATCAACGGTCGTTTCACCGGAACCGGCTTGATGACCACCTTTGGCGGTGTTTTCAAAAAAGCCTCAGGCGGTGAATCCAGATAGGTGAAATCCTTGTGCTGCTTGAGGGCTTCATTCTTGTCCACCACCTGCGGCACTTTGAGAATATACTTCGGAATCCACGTGACTGCAGAGAGCAGCGCCAGATGCAACAGGATCGCGATCCAGATCCCTTCGCGGAGCCTCGCCCAGCGTCGCTCGTCCTCGAGCTCGCTGATCAGGGTCAGCAGTTCGTGCGTATCGTAGTCCACCCACCGCGATCCCCCCGAGCCGGCACGCGGCGGCGGCAAAGGACGCGGTTCCTCATCCGGAGGCGGGCTGCCGATCTCCTTGCTGGTCTCGTCCGGCCTCTTGGGTTCGTTGGTTTGAGTTTCGCTGGAGGGCATTCGTTCCTGAGGAGCATGGGCGCATTCGCTCCCCGTAGGCTCCGTTTGGGTCCTTCCTATCTATTCTCTCATCCCAGCGAATGTTCGTGGGCAGAGTTCGGCTCGTACAATGGTTGCTGATCATGAGACGGATGAACTGCCGGAAGGG
Organism: uncultured Acidobacteriaceae bacterium; assembly: GCA_963839225.1. Taxonomy (GTDB): domain Bacteria; phylum Acidobacteriota; class Terriglobia; order Terriglobales; family Acidobacteriaceae; genus Telmatobacter. The sequence goes on along the minus strand of CAWIVA010000048.1, from coordinate 7,012 downwards.
AACCCTGTTTGAAGTCTTTTCTAGCTAGAATCATGGCCAAATGGAAGTTAGTGCTTTTGCCGGCACTGGCCAAGCTGGGCTTTTGGGGCGTAGGAGCCGTCGCGCTGCTGGATTCCTCCAGCATTCCCGTCCCCATGGATGCGATCCTGGCCGTCTATGTCTGGAACGACAAAAGCCATTTCTGGCTCTATTGCCTCATGGCTGCCGCGGGTTCGGCCGTCGGCAGCCTGCTTCCCTACGGCCTGGGCCGCGCCGGCGGCGAGCTCTTTCTGCTCAAACGCGTTAACCGCGACCGCTATGAGCAGTTGCGCGCCCGATTTGAGCGCCAGGAGTTCCTGGCCGTCATGATTCCTTCCATGCTTCCGCCGCCCACGCCCTGGAAAATCTTCGTTTTCGCATCAGGCGTCTTTGAGATGCGGGTTTTGCCCTTCATGCTCGCTGTCTTTACCGGCCGTATGATCCGCTGGCTGATCCTCTCGTTGTTGGTGCTCAAGCTGGGGCCCGGCGCGGTCGACCTGGTAGCGCACCACTCTCTCAAACTGGTCGCCATCGTGGGCGGCCTGGCGGTGATTGGCTTTGCAGTGTGGTGGATAAAAAAAAGACGCGACGGCAAACTGCTGGTGGATTAGAGAACCTCCGGAAAAATCGACGGTAGCCCCGCAGCGGGCGCTAAATCGCCGCCCCAGTAGACCTACTTCTCCGCCAAGGCGGCCTGTCCCGGAACCCGATGCATCCGCCGCACCGGGACCCCAAACGCCAGCCCGGCAACAATAGCCGTCGAAATCAGGTCGTTGCGATAGAACGGCAAAGCAGCCGCAAAGCAGGCGCCCAGCCCGCCCGGCGTGTGCGGATACATTCCTCCGCCAGCCCACACCGCATAGTTCGAAACCAGGAAAAATGAGGTCGGCCCCAGCAGCGTTCCGGCGGCAACGCGCACAAAGGATGTCCGCGCCCGCAACAGAATCTGCCCCAGCACCATCGCCATTCCGTACCATGCCCAGGTAGGCAGATAGGCCCGCCACTGGAAGCTGTAGTGGTAGGCATAAACGGTCAGGTAATAGTCTGCGACAATCAGCACGGCCAGCGGAGCCAGCATCTCACGCCACGACCGCCGCGCGCCAAAATAGAGCAGCGCGCCCCCTACGGCGGTAAAGTTGAACCACCCCGCATGAGGCAGCAGACGACTCAAAAGGGCAACCAACAATAGCAAATAGGCAGGCATCCTTGAAAACCTCAGTCTCTTAAATTCCTGGATTAATCTCGTCAGACCAGGGGGAAGCACGCGGTCAATGCGGCAAACCTGTCTTCATTCTGCGGCCAGCACGCCATCCGGTCAACCCCAAGATTCACAAGACGAACAATTCTTATTTCCTTGATGATCTGCACAGGACGGCCCTACCGGTTGAGAAGGCAAACGACATGTTAGCGCAGAGCGCAAAAAATAGTTCTTGACAGCGTGTGTACTATGTGTAATAGTACACACATGGTTCCCTTCCGCATCACCTTCCGCGCCGGCGTCTCGCTTTATGAGCAGGTCGTCTACGCATCGAAAAAAGCCATGGTCTCCGGTCAACTGCGCCCGGGCGACCCCTTTCCCTCGGTCCGTGCTTTGAGCAAAGAGCTCAAGATCAATCCCAATACAGCCCACAAAATCGTTGTGCACCTGGTGAATGAAGGACTGCTCGAAACTCGCCCCGGCATCGGCACTGTAGTCGCGACTCTGCCCGACTCCACGAGCAAGGAGCGCACTCAACTGCTGGGGCACGAGATCGAGGAACTTGTGGTTGAGGCCAAACGGATGGGAATCGAGCTTGCGGAGATGCAAGAAGCAATCACCGCACACTGGAAGCGCCTGAGCAGCGATGACACGGCCCGCGCCAACAACCCCGCCAACAGGCCCAACGACGGAGGCAGCAAGAAATGACGCAACCCACGATTCAAACCGAAGGTCTATCCAAACGATTTGGCCGCACCGTCGCCCTGGACGGCGTCGATCTAGTCGTGCCCCAAGGCGCGATCTATGCGCTGGTCGGCGCCAACGGAGCGGGCAAGACCACTCTTATCAAGTTGCTGATGAAGATTCTCCGCCCCTCTGCGGGCCGAGCCCAGGTGTTGGGCGTCGAGGTTAGTCGGCTTGCCGGTCAGGCCTTCCAGCGCATCGGCTACGTCTCGGAGAATCAGGAGCTGCCCGAGGGAATGACCGTCAGCGGAATGCTCGACTACTTCCGCGCCTTCTATCCCACCTGGGACCGGACGCTCGAACAACAACTCGTCCGCCAGTTCGATCTCCCGCTCCAGCGCAAGCTTAAGCATCTCTCGCGTGGTATGCGGATGAAGGCCGCCTTCGCCAGTTCGCTGGCCTACCGCCCGCCGCTCATCGTCCTCGATGAGCCGTTCACCGGCCTCGACGCGCTAGTGCGCGATGAACTCATCGAGGGACTCATCGAGCGCGCCCCGGAGAGCACCATCTTTCTCTCCTCGCACGATCTGGCGGAGATTGAAAGCTTCTCCAGCCACATTGGCTATCTGGAACAAGGCCACTTGCTGTTCTCAGAGGAGATGACCGTCCTCGCCGGTCGATTCCGGGAAGTTACTGTCACGCTCGCAAGTCCCACGCCGCTGCCCGTGAGCCTGCCGCCGAGCTGGCTGCAACCGCAGAGCGCCGATTGTGTCGTTCGCTTCGTTCACAGCGCCTTCAACGACCAGGCCACGCCGCGCGAAATCGTTGCAAGTATTCCCAACGCGCGCAATATCGCTTTCGACCCCATGCCCCTGCGCGCCATCTTTGTGGCCATCGCCAAATCCAATCGAGGCTCCGCCTACCAAAAATCCACCCAGGAGAAAGTTGCATGAAACAAATCTTGCATATCTTCGCGAAAGACGTTCGCCGCTTTCTGCCAGAGATCCTCATCGCTCTATCGCTCGTGGCTGCCTATGTTTCAATCCAATGCTACCTGTGGGCAACAGATCCCCAGTTCAGAAGTGGCAGCATCGGGGTGGGTGGAAATCTGGCGAAGTTGCTTCCTCTTCTCATAGCTTTTATCCACTTCGCCTGGATTCTTTTGGTCTGCCGCGTTATCCAAGCGGAACGACTGGTGGGCGACACGCAGTTCTGGATCACGCGTCCTTATGTATGGAAGAAGCTGATCGCGGAAAAGCTGCTCTTCGTTGTGACCTTCGTACATCTTCCCGTTATTGCGGGATTTTTCATCCTAAGGGCCGAGCATGGCTCCTTTTCGCACCCCGGTGTCGCGACAAGTTTTCTGGGGGGACTCGGAGATATTCTTTCTTACGTTACTGTTGTTGTGCTATCGGCTGCCGCTATCGCCACAGTCACATCTAATATTGCGCGCATGATGGTGGGCATTCTCTGCGCGTGTATAACCATGACCATCGTGAGCATCATACCGTTTGAGATGAGGCCAGATAGCTTTGCCGGCCCGTTGAGCGTCGACATCTGCTTCGCTTTGTTCTATTTGCTTTGCAGCGCGGCCATCCTGCTACAGTATGCCAGGCGCAAGACCCGTCTCTCCGTTGCGCTTCTGATTGCAATTCCAGTGCTGATCTGCGTTATTCACCTTCTTACGCCAGAGCGCAGTCCGTCGGGTCGCACCCAACCGTCCCACGTCACCGTGACCGGGCCAATGTGAACAGCGGTTACCGTTGCTCTCGCCCGTTCATCGACTCACCCGCATCATCTCGCCCGTCTACGATATACACCCACCCCCTCAGCGGATTTCGGCCACTCGATCTACCCTTTTCTAAGAAGGAGTATGCAAACCGCAGATCCGTAAATTCGACCGTAGTCCAAGTCTGCATCGGTCCCACTTGCGGCGTTTTCATTCCCGCCACAGGCTCCGGTCCCAAATCCCGCACCACGGCCCAGGTCCCCCAGTCCAGGTAGACCTGCCCCAACAGGGTGCGCTTGGCCGCCTCGGTGGCAGCGGTCGCGGGCGGCTTGTAAAGCACGTCCTGACGCGGGTCGCTCACAATCTCCCGGGTCCGCGTATCAATCTCTGCAAACTGATAAAAATCTGCGGTCTCCAAAATCGCGTGCCAGCAGAAGGGATTGATCATATACGGCTCCAGTCCCACGCGCTTCACCGGTGCGGCAGCGACCTGTGTATTTTCAAGCATCTGTCGAGCCTGTGCCCGCTCCATCCATCTCCAACCCCACAGCAGCACCATGCCGGTCAGTGCAAAGATCGCCCATCCCCGTCCGCGAAAGGCCTTTCTCCGCACCCCGATCTCCGCGTCGGCCAGGCCGAGTATCCAAGGCATGACTAAAGCCAGAAAAAAAAGTGCCCACAGCACCGGTTCGGCAATAAAAACAAAACTCCCCGCATACCAGCGCGGATTGAACGGGAAAAACGGCCGCAACCCATAGTTGTTCGTCCAATCCAGCAGCAGATGGCTGAGCGCGGCAATCAGCGCCGTCAAATACAGCCAGCTCCAGCGCACCGGCTGCTCCGTGGGCGCTTCTATGTTCTGGTCGAGTGCATTGTGGCGGCGCTCTCGCCGCCATTTGCGCCAACGATGCAACAGCCAGACCAGTCCCACCACCACACCAGCCACCACCGGCACAGCAATCAACGTATGCGTAATGCCGCGATGGTGCTTCAGCTCCTCCACCGGCCCCGCAAACGACCACAGCACATCCAGGTCCGCTGCCTCGGCAGACAGCACCGCGGCCAGCGTGGCATACGCCGTCTTGCGGTTCAACCCCGCGCGGCCAATGCAAGCTCCAGTAAGAAAGTGGGTTACAGGTTCCATTTACGTTCTCGAAACCATACTATCCTGCCCCGCGCGCATCCTATAATTCACACGATGGGCAAACCATCCAACCCGGACTCAGTCCCAGCCCACCGCGCAGAGAAGCTACGCTCCGAGTTGCGCCGCCACGAGCATCTCTACTACGTCCTCGACGCGCCGGAGATCACCGATGCAGAGTACGACGCGCTGACGAACGAGTTGAAGCGAATCGAAGCAGAGCACCCCGAGCTGCTTACCCCCGACTCGCCCACCCAGCGCGTAGGCGGCAAGCCGGCCGAAGGCTTCCACAAGGTTTCACATTCCCGGCCGATGCTCAGCTTAAACAATGCTTACTCAGTCGAGGAGTTGCGTATCTGGAACAATCGTGTGCATTTGTTGTTGGTCCCCCACGGCTTGGCCGTCGAATTCGACTTCGACCTAGCGACGGGCGATAACAGCGACGAGTTGTTCAATGCAGCCCTTGCAGCGGAAATGAGCAGACGAGCGGGACAGATCCAGGTCGAGTACATGGCCGAACTTAAGCTCGATGGCTTGAGCCTGGCACTACACTATCGTCCTGCGAACGACGGCGGCTCAAGACTGATTACTGGTTTGACCCGCGGTGACGGCCAGACTGGCGAAGACGTAACTTCGAATGTCCGAACCATTCGAAGCGTGCCGCTGATGATTCCGGCGGAACGGCTGAAGAAGGCAGGCGTGCCGCAGACCTTCGAGGTGCGCGGCGAATGCGTAATGCCGGAGAAAGCATTCGAATTGCTGAACGCTGAACGCGAGCGCGACGGGCTGCCGCCAGCCGTCAATCCCCGAAACGCCGCAGCGGGTACGCTACGTACGCTTGAGCCCAGCATTGTTGCCAATCGGCGGCTCGCCTTCTTTGCGTACTTTCTCCTGGTTAACGGTGATTACCTGCCGCAAGATCAGAACGCCACACTCGATACTCTGGTCACTCTCGGTTTCCAGGTCAATCCCAATCGCGAACTTGTCGGCTCAGTCGATGAGATGGTTAAATTCATTGACCAAGCCGAAGCCAAGCGCGCAACGCTGGGTTACGAGATTGACGGCGTGGTATTGAAGGTCAACTCGCGCGCTTACCAGCAGCGCCTCGGCTACACCGGCCGCGCTCCCCGCTGGGCGATCGCGTACAAGTTCACCGCCAAATCCGGTGTCACTCAGGTCCTGGGAATTACCGTGCAAGTGGGCCGCACAGGCAAGCTCACCCCCGTAGCCGAACTGACGCCAACCTTCATCGGCGGCACCACCGTCAGCCGAGCCACGCTGCACAACGCCGACTTCATTGAGCGGCTGGGCCTGCTCATCGGAGGCTGGGTCAAAGTCGAGCGCGGCGGCGACGTGATCCCCAAAGTGGTTGAGGTTATTCAAGACGCCGATCATCCCAGGGGAACGCAGGCCTTCCACTTCCCTACTCGTTGCCCCGAGTGCAACAGCGAAGTGGTTCGCGTAGAGGGCGAGGTGGATTACCGCTGCGTCAACGCGGACTGTCCCGCAAAGTTGCGCGAAAACCTGCTTCACTTTGCCTCGCGCGGAGTGATGAATATTGAAGGCCTCGGCGAAGCAGTAGTCCAGCAGTTGCTCGAAAAGAAATTGGTAAAGAGCGTCGCCGATCTTTACGACCTCGACGAAGGAAAGCTTCGCTTGTTAGATAAGCAGGTCAGACGCAAGAATAAGAAGACTGGTGAATATCAGACGAAGACCGAGCATTTACTAGGCTCGGAACCTGCAAACAAACTCCTCGAAAAAATCGAGCGTTCCAAACACGTAGGCCTAGCAGGTGTCCTGATCGGACTGGGGATTCGTTTTGTGGGTGAGCGTACTGCTCAGTCGTTGGCCCAAGAGTTTGGCACAATGGACGCGTTGGTTGCTGCAACGGTTGAGGATTTGGAACGAGTTGAGGAAGTTGGTCCTGAGATCTCCCGGTCCATTATCGAGTTCTTCACAAATGTTGTGAATCGAGATCTAGTAAGAAGGCTGAAGGACAAAGGCGTGGAGATGGAGGCAGAGAAAAGAGAGCGGTCCGAAGAACTTGCTGGTTTGACCTTCGTGTTGACCGGTACCCTGCCAAATATGACGCGCGACGAGGCCAAAGAAAAGATTGAGGCCACCGGTGGCAAAACCGCGGGGTCAGTGAGTAAAAATACAAACTACGTGGTGGCAGGCGAGGAGGCCGGCTCGAAGCTCGATAAGGCGCGCAAGCTCGGAGTTCGAGTAATAGATGAATCCG
>CAWIVA010000047.1:0-16277 GCA_963839225.1 uncultured Acidobacteriaceae bacterium | reverse complement strand
CCCCCCCCCCCCCCCCCCCCCCCCCCCCCCCCCCCCCCCCCCCCCCCCCCCCCCCCCCCCCCCCCCAGGCGGTTCCGTGGCCGCACTCGTGCCAGCGCGAGTCGGAGCTGGACGCATAAATCGCACTGTAGACCGCGTAAGGGAGGATCGCCCACCAGGTGCCCCATAAGGCAAAAGTGGCGTAGCCGGCGCCTGAGACTAGCGTAAAACTCAGAGGATAGTATCGCGAATCGCGGGCCCATCGCGGCGCTCGAGGAGCTTGCGCATGGTTTCGCGCGGCACGGGGCACTGGTACCAATGGGCCTCTGCGAGTCCCTTCTCCACGGCGAGAGTGGCGTTCACTCCGGTCAGACTGTAGTCGAGCTTGATGGGAGGGTGGGGAAGACTTCCACGATGCTGTATTCGATTGGGCTCCTCAAAGGAGTTTCTGACTGTAGGAAAAATACCAAGCCGCACAGGCCGCATGGGCTCATGGTCCGGCCCGACGAGCCGGAACTCTGCTTCTACCATTGTACTAAAGGTGAAGATTCGGCTGCAGATCGAAATTCGATGGCCGACGATTACTTTGCCGGAACTAAACAGGCCTCAATCATTTTCTGCGAGTGCTGAAAGCTCAGGCTTTGTTACTGTTGACCCATGCAGGAATCCGCAATCCAACCCGACAGGGCGCTCTCGACCTTGAATCACTCGCCGCCGAAGTAGTCGGTCTCGCCATGAAGGCCGGCGCCAGCGATGCCGAAGCCGTGGCCCGCGAGGGCGACGAGTTCAGCGTGAACGTGCGCATGGGGCAGGTGGAGACGCTGCAGGAATCAGGCTCGCGTGGCCTGGGATTGCGGGTTTTTCTGGGGCACAAGTCGGCTTCGGCATCCACCAGCGACTTGACTACGGATCGGATTCGCCAGCTCGTAGAGGGCGCTCTGGCGCTGGCCAGGATAACCGAGGAGATCCATTTGCCGGGTTGCCGGAGAGGGGCGAATTCGGCTCGGTGCCCGGCGATTTACACCTTTACTACGACGACGTTTCCTCGTTTCCCGGCGTGGAGCGGATCGAGTGGGCGCGGCGGGCTGAGGCGGCAGCGCTCGAAGCCGATCCGCGCGTCGTGAACTCCGACGGCGGCAGCTTTGACGCGACCACCGGGCGCAAGGTGCTGGCTAACTCGCGCGGCTTTGTGGGCGGGTATCGTTCCAGCTATGCCGGAGTGTCGGCGGTTCCGCTGGCCATGGATGCGAACGGCCAGATGCAGCGCGACTATTGGTGGTCTAGCGCGCGATGTTTCGCGCACCTCGAATCTCCTGAAGCCGTTGGACAGGAGGCAGCGCGACGGACCCTCCGCCGCCTGGGCGCACGGCGCGTCCCCACGCAGCGAGTCCCCATCGTCTTTGCGCCGGAGGTTGCGCAATCGCTGATCGCGTCGGTTTTTGAAGCCGCCTCGGGAGATGCAATCTGGCGCGGCGCATCGTTCCTGGCCGGACGGTTGGGCGAATCCATCGCCTCGCCAAACCTGACTATCGTTGACGACAACACCATGCTTCTGCCCACTGGCGCGGGCGGCTTTGGGACTTCGCCCTTCGACGGCGAAGGCCTGCCCTCGTTGCGAACCGTGGTGGTCGAGAAGGGCGTTCTGCGCAACTACATGCTGAATACCTACACGGCCCGCAAGCTGAACTTGAAGTCCACTCACAACGCGTCAAGAGGCCTGGCGGGAACGCCGGGCATCGGCTGCGGCAACCTGTATTTGAAGCCAGGGAGCTTGTCGCAGGAACAAATCATCGGAGATGTTCCGGCCGGGCTCTACGTCACAAGCCTGATGGGTTCCGGCGTGAATCTGGTCACCGGCGACTACTCCCGCGGCGCAACCGGCCTGTGGATTGAAAATGGCGCGCTCACCCACGCGGTCGAGGAAGTGACCATCGCCGGCAACCTCGCGGAGATGCTGCGCAACGTAACCGCCATCGGCAACGACCTGGTCTTCCGCGGCGCGGTGGCCTCGCCCACTCTGCGCATTGACGGAATGACGATTGCGGGGAGTTAATGATTAGCAAGTCAGAGAGTCAGCAGGTCGGCGAGTCAGCCAATTGGTAATAAGTTAGCGGGTTTTGCGGAATGGACGGGAAGGATCAGACGGAGAATGTGCCTTTGAGGCATGGTTTTGAGGGTGGTATGCAGCAACTCGCCTTTGATCCCGCCGACCCCAGGGCCGCCCTGGCTCAACTGCCGCACATTTCGGCGGTCTTTGCGCTCTACGGCGCCGAAGCCCATGCTGAACCATATATCGGTCGCACTCCCAATCTAAGATCGCGACTTGAACGCCTGCTCCAGCCTTCGGCCAGGCATCCGCGAAGACTGCAGTTGGCGGGCCGGGTGCGCCGCATCGTCTGGTATCCCACCGGTTCGGAGTTTGAGTCGCTGCTGATCCAGTTTGAACTCCTCCAAAACCAATACGGCGCGAAGTCCCTGGAGCGCATGCACCTGCGGTCGCCGGCCTTTGTGCGCTTCCTGGGCAGCAATCCGTATCCGCGCATCACCGTAACCCATCGCCCCAGCCAGCGCGAAGCCGATTGGTCTTACGGGCCGTTCCCGTCGCGAGCAGCGGCGGAGCGTTATGCCGAGGAGATGCTCAAGCTGTTCCTGCTGCGCCGCTGCACCTTCGATTTGGATCCGGATCCAAGCTATCCCGGCTGCGTCTACTCCGAGATGAAGATGTGCCTGGCGCCTTGCTACAAGGGCTGCACCGACGAGCGTTACGCCGAGGAGTCTGCTGCGGTTGAAAGCTTTCTGGCTACGCGCGGTGAGAGCCGCCTGGTTACCCTCCGCACTCAACGGGAAGCAGCCTCAGCCAATCTTGAATTCGAATCCGCCGCCGCGTTGCACTCTCAGGTCCAGCGAGTGGAGAGTGTGCGCGCACTTGCCGCCGAACTGGTTCGCCCGCTCAGCCGGCTTCGCGCGGTTATCCTGCAGCCCTCCGCCAATGTGGAAGAAGTCGCGGTCTTTCTCTACCACGACGGCCGGCTCCGCGGTCCGGCCCCATTCTCCACCCTGGGTATGAGAATCCAGAATGAGCAGTCCGGATCAATCTCGCTCTTCCCGCAGCCGCTGGCCCTTGAACCCGTGCCGGAAGAAACAGGGATCAGGGATCAGGGATCAGTGGAGCAGGGAATGGGGATTAAGGACGTTGAATCAAATATCGCAACTGTCGAAGAGAACTCCCAAAAACCTGCTTTGTGTCAGGGCACGACTTCAGTCGTGCCGCAAACGGAACAAAAAGAAGCGGGGGCTTTAGCCCCTGAGGGAATGCAAACCGCACCGCCCTCTAAACTCGCTCGCGGCGTGCTCGAATCCCGCATGGAAGCAGCGCTGGCCGAGCTTGCAGATTCAAGCCAAGCCCCTTCACCAACACTCCGCCAGGGGCACCTGGCCCTGCTCAAGCGCTGGTACTATCGCCCCGAAGCCCGCCGCACTGGCGAAATCTTCTATCCCGACGCCGAAGATCACTGGCCAGTCAAATCTATCCTGCGCGGAGTGGGGCGCGTCGCCGCAAAGACTCTGACGGCCGCAAATAGCGCAGAGTAAGAATTGGAGCAACGCGATCTATAGGGCGAGTCTATGAGCCTCTTGCAAAATTCAATTGAGACCGCAAAATGTGTCAGGGCACGACTTCAGTCGTGCCGGAAGAGCAACAAAATGAAGTTGGGCTTTAGCCCCTGCGGTTTTGTTTTTTCAATGATTTGCAATTTCGCAGCGGCTAAAGCCGGAAACTGAAATTGGCCATTTGCGGCACGACTGAAGTCGTGCCCTGACACAATCTATGGCCAGAATGTAATTTTGCAAGAGGCTCTATGGTTAGTTCTGAATCCATCCATTCCATGCTCGCCTCGGGCCGCCACCGTCTAGCCATTGGCCGAACCGCCGAGGTGGTGAACCTAGTCCGCGCACACCCGAAGAAAGCCTCTCAACTGATCAAATGCCTCTGGGACGAAAACCCCAGCGCAGCCATGCGCGCAGCCGACGCTCTGGAAAAACTCACGCGCAGCAATCCGTCGCTCCTTCACTCCTGGAAAGCGCCCTTGCTCGGCCTCCTGTCCGAAGCCACTGAGAATAAGCTGCGCTGGTGCCTGGCGATCACGATTCCCCGTCTTGAGTTGACCGCCCCTGAATGCCGCCGCGCAGCCGAAACCCTGCAGTCCTGGCTCGAAGACTCCAGTTCCATCGTCAAGACCTGCGCACTGCAAGGGCTGGCCGACCTGACCCGCCAGGATCCATCCTTGCGGTCGTTGGTTGTTGATCTGTCGCGCATCCACGGCCGCGCCGGAACCGCAGCCATGCGCGCTCGCAGCCGCATCCTGCTCCATCGCCTGGAAAACGGTTGAATTCGCGACCTATACTGACAATTGAGGTGCTCCGATGAATGGCAAATGGATGGAACGATTGGGTTCGGTCCGCGCCTGGATTATTGCGGCGGTATTGATCGTGATTGGAGCGATTTGGCTGGTTCGCCGCTGACCCCTCAGCGACCAGATCCATCGCAGACTCCGCCCCTCCCGCGCTGATACACTGGCTTGGCGAGATGCCCCCGGAAAAACCCCATGATTGAACTTTTGCCTTCGATATTATCGGCGGATTTTGCCCATCTGGCGGACGAGGTCGCCGCGGCGGAGCGGGGCGGCGGCACCGTCATCCACGTGGACGTGATGGACGGCCATTTTGTGCCCAACATTACGCTCGGTCCGCCCTTGGTCAAAAGCCTGCGCAAGGCCACCAATCTTCCTCTTGACTGCCACCTGATGATTGACAACCCCAACGAGTTCATCCCCGCCTTTGCCGATGCCGGGGCCGATTGGGTGAGTGTGCATTACGAGGCCTGCACCCATCTGCACCGCTCGCTGGAGTTGATCATCCACAACGACATGAAGCCGGGTGTGGTGCTCAATCCGGCCACCCGCGTCGACCTGCTCCTGGACATTTTGCCCATGGTCCACCATGTGCTGATCATGAGCGTGAATCCGGGCTTCGGCGGGCAGGAATTCATCCCTTTTTCGCTCCACAAGATCCGCCGGCTGGCTGAGTTGCGGCGGGAACTGGGGCTGGCGTTTAGAATCGAAGTAGATGGCGGGGTGGCTCACGATACGGTGGCCCAGGTCGTCCAAGCTGGTGCGGAGTTGTTGGTAGCCGGTTCTGCCGTATTCGGCGCAGGCGATGCGGAGCGGGATGCACGTGCCCTGCTGGCTGCGGCCCGTGAAGCCGCAGGCGAGTAATCGGGTTAAGCAGGTAAAATTTAAGAATATAGCGAAATGGCGGATGGCCGGTGCGTGAATGCGCCGTCGCAATGAGGTGGTATGAACAGGTTGACCAAGAAGATTGCCGTGGTGGTTCTGGCTGTACTGGTCATGGGATCGGTTGCAGTCCAGGCCAGGGAGAAGCAGCCCAAGAAAAAGAAGAACGTTGATCTGAGCGTCAACCCGCTGGCCGGCGTGAACTCCAAGCAGCCCGACAAGGAGCTCTTTGACAAAGCCATGATCGCCATGAAGAAGGGCCGTTACGACGTGGCCCGCCTTGACCTGCAAACCATGCTCAACACCTATCCCGAATCGGAGTACCGCATGCGCGCCAAGCTGGCCGTGGGCGACAGCTGGTTCAAGGAGGGCGGCGCCGCGGCCATGACCCAGGCCGAGGCCGAGTACAAGGACTTTATCACCTTCTTCCCCACCGCGCCCGAAGCAGCCGAGGCGCAGATGAAGGTGGCTGACATCTACTACCAGCAGATGGAGAAGCCAGACCGCGACTACAACAATACCCAGCGCGCCGAGCAGGAATACCGGGCCATGATCAATCAGTTCCCTGACTCGACCCTGGTGCCCCGCGCCAAACAAAAGCTGCGCGATGTGCAGGAGGTTCTGGCCGAGCGCGAGACCCAGATCGGCCTCTTCTATGTGAGCCGCGAGCAATGGGCGGCGGCCATTGCCCGTTTGGAAACCGTGGTCGATACTTACCCGCTTTACTCTAAGAGCGACCAGGCCCTGATGGGCATCGGCGATGCGTACCTCGGCGAGGCCAGCGGAATAAACAACATCCCCCATCTGCCCGCCAAGATCAAAGAGCGGATGCGCGCCGTTTACCAGGACAAGGCCGCCGCAGCTTTTGCTAAAGTGATCACCCGCTATCCCATGGCTCCGCACGTTGAAGATGCCCGCGACCGGTTGGTGGCTATGAACCGCCCTGTTCCCGAGCCCACCCAGGAAGCACTGGCCGAGAACGACGCAGAAGAACGCAGCCGCCAGCCCTTGCACTTTACCGGCAAGACTCTTGGCTTCATCAAGCACGGTCCTTCGGTTGTGGAGGCGGTGCATGTGGGCGAGCCGTCGCTCGAAGATCCCAAGCGCACCCTGGCGCCTGACGTCAACAGGGAGAACATTGCGATCTTAACCAACGCCATCAACGCCGGCCGTCCGGCGGCTCCCACCCCAGGCACCATCCAACCCACCGCTCCCAACGAGCCTCCGCGCAGCGACCAGCCAAACTCGGCGCCGTTGCTGACGCCGTCGCCTGAAGGCGGCACCGGCGTAGGCGTTTCCATCGTCAGCGCGCCCTCCGGAGCTGCCGGCACAGACGCCAGCCCCGTGCTGAAGCCGGTAGGTCCCGCCAATACCGAATTGCCCGCCGCTGAAAAGCCTGCCGAACCTCCCACCCAGGTAAACGACATCAAGACAGGCGGCGCCACGGCCACGCCCGTCAACGCCAGCGGCAAGAAGGTAAAGAAGCCCAAGGCCGATCTCGGCGACGAGTCCTCCAGCAAGAAGAAAAAGAAGAAGGGCATCGACAAGCTCAACCCCTTCTAATTTTGAGAATCTCCGCAAAAACAGAAGGCCGCATCCTATCCCGGGTGCGGCCTTTTTTCTGCTAGAATTTCGCCGTGGATCGTAAGGTGATTCTGATGACACGTTCTGTCTTTATTCTTCTGGCTGCATGTGCATTTGTACCCGGTTTTCTTCGGGCGCAAGACCCCGAGCGCGGACCCGATTCCAGCGCATCAACCCATGTGCCCGGCATTGCCATGCTGGCTGTCCAAGGAAAGCCCTTTTCAGGCGTCGACAACATCGAATGGACGCGCACGCTGGAAGACGGAAGTACGGTCACCACCCACACCACGGCACTTCTGGCTCGTGACAGCCAGGGACGCATTTACCGCGAGAATCACCACTTCGTTCCCCTCGGGGAAAAATCTCCTGGCTATCAAATCAATATCTATGACTCGATTACCCGCAGCTTAATCATTTGTTCCGCCAAATCATTGCAGTGCACCATACAGGATTACAAGCCGCGCACATTTTTTGAGACCACGCCGGCCGGCTCCTTTGACAACGGCAACCGCTTTCTGGCGCGAGAAAGTCTCGGGTCGCAGATGATCCAGGGCATCTATACCAATGGAACCAGGGAAACCACCACCGTCAATCCCGGCGTTCTCGGCAACGACAAGCCCCTGGTTTCAACCCGCGAGTTCTGGTACTCCGACGAGCTCGAAACCAATCTCTCCGTCACCCGCATCGATCCGCGCAACGGCAAGCAGACGATCTGGATTTCTAATATCTCCCGAGGCGAGCCCGATTCCCACCTCTTCGAGATTCCCATCGGCTACACCATCGTTCGCGATTATCGAGCCTCTGCGCAGCGCAGAAAGTAATCGGGATTTAAGAAACTCTGAGGCGAAGAGCGCAAACGCGCCTGAGTTGAAGAACACAAATGCGGGGGAGTGGAAGAACAAAAACGCGCCGTAGGCGCAGAGTTTGTTAGCCCCGCGCTTCAGCGTGGGGAAAAGGGATTCCACAATTTCGGTACGGAGTCCCGCAGGGACGGCGCAAAGACTGACCATGACGCTCATCTGCTAAAGTGAGAAGTGGTCCCCTCGCTCAAAACCCTTGCGGCATAAGGGCACGGCGCACACTCCGGGGGTCGCTTCAGAACCCTCATGCCTCACGACCTGCCCAAAGCCTACGACCCCACCGCCATTGAAGATCACTGGGCCGAATACTGGGTCCGTGAAAAGCTCTTCGCCCAGCCCACACCTCCTCCGGCCCCTTCAAAAGATTCGGGCCGCGAAGCGGCGTCCGGCCCCGACGCCCAGTCGGCCTTTACCATTCTGCTGCCGCCGCCCAACGTAACCGGCCGCCTGCATATGGGCCACATGCTCAACCAGACGGAGATGGATATTCTCACCCGCTGGCGGCGCATGAGCGGCCGCCGCGCCCTCTGGCTGCCCGGAACCGATCACGCCGGCATCGCCACCCAGATGATGGTCGAGCGCCAACTAACTGAAGAGGGTACCAGCCGCCAGAAGCTGGGCCGCGAAGCCTTTGTCGAGCGCGTGTGGGAGTGGCGTCGCCACTACGGCGGCGCAATCCTCGACCAGATGAAGCGCCTCGGCGCATCGGTCGATTGGAGCCGCGAATACTTCACCATGGACGAGCGCCTCTCCGTTGCCGTGCGCGAAGCTTTCGTCCGTCTCTATGAGCAGGGCCTCATCTATCGCGGCGCATACATCGTCAACTGGTGCCCCCGCTGCCAAACCGCCATCAGCGATCTCGAAGTCGTCCACGACGAGCACAAAGGCCACCTGTGGGAGATTCGGTACCCGATCCTCAACGATGGCGGCAAAGATACCGGCGAGTTTTTGACGGTAGCAACCACGCGCCCCGAGACCATGCTGGGCGACGTAGCCGTAGCCATTCATCCTGAAGACGAGCGCTACCTTCATCTCCACGGCAAAAAGCTCCGCCTGCCGCTGATGAACCGCGAGATCCCCATCGTCCTCGACGAGTGGGTCAGCCGCGAGTTCGGCACCGGCGCGGTCAAGGTAACTCCAGCCCACGATCCCAACGACTTTGCACTCGGCCAGCGCCACAATCTCCCCTCCATCAACGTGATGGACGATACCGGCCACATCAACGCCGAAGGCGGGCCCTACGCGGGCCTCGACCGCTATGCTGCGCGTAAGAAAGTAGTCCGGGACCTTGAAGAGCGGGGCCTCCTGGCCGGCATCAAAGATTACACCAACAACATAGGCCACTGCGACCGTTGCAAAACCGTCGTTGAGCCGCGCCTTTCCACACAGTGGTTCATTAGAATTCAGCCCCTCGCCGAGAAAGCCATCGCCGCCGTCAAGCCGGGACCGGACGGCAAGAAGGCGATCAACTTTACCCCCGAGCAGTACGAAAAAACCTATCTCAACTGGATGGAGAACATCCACGATTGGTGCATCAGCCGCCAGCTCTGGTGGGGCCACAGGATCCCCGCCTGGCACTGCGCAAGCTGCCACAAATTCACCGTCGCCCGCGCAGAACCTGCCGCCTGCTCCCACTGCGGCTCGGAAAAGATCACCCAGGAGACCGACGTTCTCGATACCTGGTTCTCCTCCGGGCTGTTACCCGTCTCCGTCTTCGGCTGGCCATATTTCGGTGGAAATCCACAAAAAATGGGTGCCCCCGGTCCCTCGCACTTGGGGACCGGGGAAGCAGGCCAGGATCGCTCAGACTTCGACGCCTTCTACCCCACCAGCCTTCTCGTCACCGGCTTCGACATCCTCTTCTTCTGGGTAGCCCGCATGATCATGCTCGGCTGCTGGTTCGCCGGCGAAATCCCCATGCCCGACGGCAGCACGCGCTCTCTTGCGGATTCGGTCCCCTTCCGCGAGGTTTACATTCACGCCCTGGTCCGCGATGCCAACCGCGAAAAAATGTCCAAGACCAAGGGTAACGTCATAGACCCTATCGAGATCGTCAAGCAATACGGCACCGATGCGGTTCGCTTCACCCTGGCCAGCATGGCCTCGCCCGGCACCGACATCGCCTTCAACGTAGCCCGAACCGAGGGCTATCGCGCCTTCGCCAACAAAATCTGGAACGCCGCGCGCTTCTTGTTTATGAATGTGGACCGCGCCGCCGAGATCGGCATCGCCGTCGATCCTGCAGACCTCGGCTCCATGCCCGTTGCCGCCGCCGATGCACCGCTTGAAGACCGATGGATCGTAGCCGAGCTACACCAGACTGCGGCAGAAGTGAACCAGTCGCTCGAAAACTACCGCTACGACGACGCGGCAAATACCATCTATCAATTTTTCTGGGGCAGCTTCTGCGACTGGTACCTCGAAATCGTAAAACTCCGACTCGATTTCTCAGAGACGACAGATAAGGCACAGACAAAATCCGCGCTCACCACGTTGGTCGGTGTATTCGAGGCGGCCTTGCGATTGCTCTCCCCCTTCATGCCCTTCATTACCGAAGAAATCTGGCACGCGCTCTACGACGGCAAACCACCGGCCAGGTCGATAGCCCTGGTCAATTATCCAAGCGCCGGAGATCGACAGCCTGATGAAAGTGCGCTGGGCGATATGGGCGTTTTGCAAAGTCTCATCGTTGAAGTTCGCGCCCTCCGCAAGGAAATCGGTGTCGAAGAAAAGGCAGTTACGCCGATTGAGGTTCGCATCGACGCGGGAATGGAGGCCGTCCTAAAAGTGAATGGCGCAATCATCGAGCGCCTTGCTCGCGTAAGTGAGGTTCGCTTCGTCAAACAGATTGCAGCCGGACTTTCGAAGCACTCCACGCCCAACTTCGACGTGGCAGTCATCTACCAACGCACTATCGACGTCCCGGCCGAGCGCGAGCGTTTGACAAAAGAGATCGCGAAGTATGAAAAGGGTCTGGCGGCAGCCGAGCGCCAGTTAGGCAATGCAGGCTTTCTGGCCAAGGCTCCCGCAAACGTAGTAGAAGGATTGAAGAAGCAGGAATCCGAAACCCGCCTCCTGCTCGAAAAAGCAAAAGCAGCGTTAGATGCGCTGCCGAAAGGTTGATCATTGTTTCACTTACTCACTTTTTCACTAACCCCTAACCCCTAACCCCTAACCCCTGACTTATGGACTGGAAAAGCAGCCGCATCGACGCATTGCTGGAGCAGGCTCTGGTGGAAGATCAGGCCGCCCGCGACTCCACCACCAACCTGACCATCGATCCGGAACTGCGCGCCACGGCCTCCATCGTCGCCCGCCAGGAGCTGGTCGTCGCCGGCCTCGGCTCCGTCCCGCGCTTCCTTGAAATCTTTGCCCGCCTCGACTCGCGTCCCTCGGCGCAAACTCGCTTTGAGGTCGTCAGCCATCCCGAAGTATTCGATGGTGTCAAAGTTCGCGAAGGTCAGGTTCTGGCCGTTATCCGCCACAATGCCCGCGTGCTGCTGAGCTGCGAGCGCGTAATCCTAAACCTCATGCAGCATCTCAGCGGCATCGCCACGCTCACGCGGACATACGTGGACGCAATTCGCGGCACCCACGCCCGCGTGCTCGATACGCGCAAGACAGTGCCCGGCCTGCGCATCCTTGAAAAGTACGCCGTGCAGTGCGGCGGAGGAACCAATCACCGCATCGACCTGGCCTCAGGAATTCTCATTAAGAACAACCACATTTCGCTGGGCGGCGGCATTCAAAAAGTCCTCACCCAGGCTATCGAAAAACGCCACAAAGGCCAGCGCGTGCAGGTGGAAGTGCGCTCGCCGCAGGAGCTTGAAGAAGCGCTCAAGTACGGCGCTGAGGCCCTCCTGCTCGACAATATGACGCCCAAAGATGTGAAGCGCTCCGTCGATCGCATCAAAGAGGTCGCCCCCGGCCATCAGACTTCAGGTCCCGGTCACGAGAACGAACCGCGCTGGATTCCCACGGAAGCTTCCGGCGGCATCGTGCTTGAGAATATCCGCGCCTATGCCGAAACCGGCGTGGACTTCATCAGCGTGGGCGCTCTGACCCACTCGGCCAAGGCAGCCGACATTTCCATGCGTATTGAAGCGGAGTAAGTATGAGCAGGCCCTAACAATGTTCGATCTCGCCGCTCTCCAATCCGCTCTTGCAAACACCATTTATGCCGGCCGTCTGCATTTTTCGCCGGTAACCGATTCCACCAACACTGATGCGCTTGAGGCAGCGCGCGCCGGTGCGCCGCACGGGTCAGTCTACTTTGCCGATGAGCAACTGGCCGGACGCGGACGCGGCGATCATACCTGGCACTCAGCCGCAGGCCAGGGACTTTACGCAAGCGTTCTTCTGCGCCTGCGCATACCCGCTTCGCGTCTGCCGCTTCTGTCTCTTGCCGCTGGGCTAGCGGTCGCCGAAGCCATTCGCGCTGTCTCCGGCCTGAACGTCGATCTTCGCTGGCCCAACGAT
The DNA here is from genome assembly GCA_963839225.1 of uncultured Acidobacteriaceae bacterium. Classification (GTDB taxonomy): domain Bacteria; phylum Acidobacteriota; class Terriglobia; order Terriglobales; family Acidobacteriaceae; genus Telmatobacter. The sequence goes on along the minus strand of CAWIVA010000047.1, from coordinate 4,084 downwards.
CTGCTGATCGGCCCGCGCAAAGCCGGCGGAATTCTTGTCGAATCCAACTCAGAGGCTAATTCCAAATCCAGCCCGGTCCCATTTGCCGTCGTCGGCGTAGGAATCAACGTCCACCAGCGCAACTTTGCCCCCGATTTATCTACGCCCGCAACTTCCCTGGATTTGGAAAGTGGCCGCCGCATCAGCCGCGAGCCTCTGCTCGTCTCCCTGCTAGAATCGCTGCAGCGCGAGGCGCACGAGTTGCTCGAATGCGCATCGACCCAAACGATTCCAGGGCGCGTGGAACAAGCCTCAACCTGGATACGCGGTCGTAAAGTTGAGATTCACGGCCCGCAAGCCTGCGCCGGCGTTACCGCGGGCCTCGACGAACACGGATTCCTGCTGGTGCGCACCGATGCCGGAATAGTGACGGTGCAGACCGGCGGCATTCGCGCTGCGAACTGATAGCTGAAAGCTGAAAGCACGGAACGAAGACCATGCTGCTTGCAATTGACGTAGGAAACACGAATACGGTGCTCGGCGTTTTCCGCCTTGAAGGCGAAAAGCCCGAGCTGGCAGCGCACTGGCGCGTCACCACCCACCGCAGCCAAACCGCGGACGAGTACGGCGTGCTCTTCGTCAATCTCTTCGAGATGAACGGCTTCACTCCCAGCCAGGTGCACCACATCATCATCTCCTCGGTCGTCCCTCCGGTCGAGTCCACCTTGCGCGAGGTCTGCGAAAACTACTTCCACGTTCAGCCGCTCTTTGTTGAGCCAGGCATCAAAACCGGAATGCCGGTGCTGGTGGACAATCCCACCGAACTTGGCGCCGACCGCCTGGTCAACGCCATCGCCGCGTTCGAGCGCTACGGTGGCCCGTGCATTGTGGTGGACTTCGGCACCGCAACCACCTTCGACGTAATCTCCGCCAAAGGCGAATACCTGGGCGGCGCAATCGCACCTGGCCTGGGCATCAGCGCAGACGCACTCTTTTCCCGCGCCGCCCGCCTCAGCCGCGTGGATATCAAGCGCCCCGCCAAGGTCATCGGCACCAATACAATCACGCATCTGCAAACCGGCCTTTACTACGGCTACATCGGTCTCGTAGACGGCATTCTGGAGCGCATTATCGCCGAGCTCGGCGCAAAGCCGCAGATCATCGCCACCGGCGGTCTGGCGCGCCAAATCTCCGGAGACTCGCGCTATATCGCCGAGATCGACGACATGCTCACCCTCGACGGCCTGCTCATCCTCTTCGAACGAAACCGCACCGCGCGGCCCCGCAGCCGTCCGAATTGAGGCGCGCTGTGCAGAATTATTTCAACTACTTCACCGAGATCGAGGAGCGCTTCCAGCAGCGGCGCGGATCGATCCTGCTCCTGTCTACGCTTGACTGGGCTTTGATCGAGACGTGGCGCGAGGCTGGCATCCCGCTTGAAGCGGTGCTGCGCGGTATCGATGCGGCCTTCGATAAATACGAAGCGAGGCAGAAGCGCGCCCGCATGCGCCGCATCAACGGCCTGGCCTGGTGCGCGCAGGCAGTGGTCGAAGCTGCCGAAGAGTTGCGTGAGGCAGCAGCCGGCACGGCAAGGCCGGTAACTGAGCCCCGCGAATCAGGATTTGAACGGGAACGCGTCGCCGCCCATCTTGAAACTGCGGCAGCCGCTCTGGATGCAGCAACCGTCGCTCCTGAAGCCTGCGCCACAACCGCAATCCGCCTGCGCGAACTGGCCGCCGAACTCCACGCCGCCGCACTGGCGAACGCAGCGGCAAACCCTGGCGCTGCGGTCAATGATTTGGAATCGCTGGAACGCACGCTCATCGTGCTCGAAGAGAAACTCTTTGGCGCTCTCAGAACAGCCGCCCCTGAAGATTTGCTGGTAAGGCTCGATGAGCATGCGGATCGAGAACTCGCGCCCTACCGCAGCCGCATGGGAGCCGTGCAACTGCGCCAGGTAAAACATCAATTCGTGCAGAAGCAATTGCTGGTGCACTACAATCTCCCGCGCCTTAGCCTCTTCTATATGAGCCAGCAATGAAGCCGCCTAAATCTCAACGCCGACAAATTTCGGGTGCCCCACCCTTGCGCCGCGTTTCGGGCGCAAGGGTGGGAGGCAATGAACCTGGCCCGTCTACAAGCCAGATTGTCGAAATCGAAAAACCAATTTACGGCGGCGCATTCCTCGCTCGCGCAGAGGGCAAAGCCGTCTTTGTGCCGCTCACATTACCCGGCGAACAGGCCCGCGTGCGCATTACGCAAAGCAAGCGCGGATACGATACCGCCGATCCGGATGCGATCGTCCGCGCTGCGCCGGAGCGCATCGTGCCCGCCTGTACCCATTTCGGCGCCTGTGGAGGCTGCCACTATCAGCACGCAAATTATGAATCCCAACTTGTCTTCAGGCGAACCATTCTGCGCGAGTCCCTGGAGCGCGGCGGCGTCGAAGCGCCTGACGAGATTTCCGTGCTGGCCGCCGATCCCTGGCATTATCGCAATCGCATTCGCCTCGCCTTTGACTCGGAAGGAAATCCCGGCTACCGCGCCCGTCGTTCCAACAATGTGGTCCCCATCCACGAGTGCCCCATTGCCGCGCCGTTGCTGATTGAATCCGCACTGGCGTTTGCTGAAGTCATTCGGCAGATTACGCCGTCCCTGCATCCCACCGAAGTTACGCTCTTCTGCGACGCCGGCGAAACTGCATTGCTGATCGGCATCTTTACAGCAAGCGCCAAAAAGATTCACCTCGACGAACTCGCGCAGGCCCTTCACGAAAGAATCCCCGCACTTCGCGGTGTGGAGTTGGCAATCGAAGGCCGAGCCGGCCAGCAGCCGCGCACCGTCGCGCAATGGGGAGCAACCTCACTCAACTATCGCGCCGCAGGCTTCGACTATCGCGTGAACCAGGGCGCGTTCTTCCAGGTGAACCGCTGGTTGGTCGACGGTCTTGTCGAGCGCGTCACAGCCAACCAATCAGGTGCGCTTGCCTGGGATCTCTTCGCCGGCGTCGGCCTTTTCGCACGCCAGCTTACACAGAGTTTTGCCCGCGTGGTCGCCGTTGAGTTCTCACCCTCTGCAACCCAGGCCCTTGCCGCGAACCTCAAAGAAACTGCCGGAATCCCAGTTCGCGCCTCGACCCTCGACTTTCTCCGCCGTATGCGCAAGCCGGCATGCCCCGATGAGGCGCGACCCGATCTGATTGTCCTGGACCCTCCGAGAACCGGCTTGGGTGCGGAAACCTGCGCGCTGCTTGCGGAGATCGCTGCGCCCGCCGTGGTCTGCGTCTCCTGCGACCCCGCAACCCTCGCCCGTGATCTGCGCGCGCTCATCGCCTCCGGTTACGCAATCCAGTCCATCACCCTCGCCGATCTTTTTCCCCAGACCTTCCACCTTGAGACAGTGGTCCGGTTGCGCCGCTCCTGATAGGCTTGTCCCCAATAGAGCATTTTCACAAATTGAGTGAGTTCCTGGGTGCCCACCCTCGCCGCGCCTTTGTTTTTGCGGCTAGGGTGGGATAGCAAAATTCCAGCATTTTTCAGAAATAGTGAAAACCCTGGAAGCATTCCGGTTTTAGGACACATGCAAGCTGACCCGCCCACATCCGCGCAGACTCTCGACAGCCCCGCCACCGCCGGTCTGAGCGCTGTTCCCCTCTTCCATGCTGCGTGTCTGTTTGCCCTGGGCATCGCAGCCACTCGCTGGCTCTGGCTGCGGCCCAGCTTCGTACTCATCGCGCTGGTTCTGGTTGCCGTTCTCTGTGGTCTTGCGGCATTCCGCGCGCAACGCATCGCGTGGCTGCCACTGGCCGTCTTGTGGTTTCTGCTGGGCGCGTGGTGCGCCTGGATGGAACCGCATCCCGCTCCCGCGCCCGAGTTGGCCGCGCTGTCGGACGGTTTGCTGCGTAGCGTCGAAGGCACGGTCGTCGATGCCGGCCCGGTCCGCGGCGAAATCGAGCAAAACCTGAAAGACGAGGATTCCGCCGATTCCTCCGTCACTGCGCCCGTCCCACAGCCAGCGCAGCGCATCGATCTCCGCGTCTCTTCACTCGAAGTGGTCAACGATGCCGTCGACGAGCAGGCTCCCATCGCAGGTGGCGTGCGCCTCA
>CAWIVA010000046.1:0-19435 GCA_963839225.1 uncultured Acidobacteriaceae bacterium | reverse complement strand
GCGTGGGGCCAGAATCTGAGCAGGTTCGGGGAGACTAATGTTCATGTTGATTCTTTCTGCGCTTGCTTTTGAATACTTCAGCTTCAGAACAATGGGCCGCTTGATTCCGGGCGTCGCATTTAGAGCTAGGAATGCCACATCATGGCGGTTCCACATTTTTAGATAGAGAAGACCGAGTCGATGATGCTCAGGACGCTTCCACTTGCCGGCAAAGACACGCACCGCACAAGTTATTCCCCGTCACCGTCTGTCATATTGCGTACTGTTCGCCTTGCGTTGACGCGTACCTGTATTGCTGCTTCGGTAATCTTCTCTGTCAATGACCAACACGGAACTGGGTGATAGTGTCCATAAGCCCAAAGACTTTCAGCAGCCAAATAACGACGACAATCACCACAACCGCATTCAGAAGGCCCTTGATGGTTCCTTGCATCGGGATGTAGCGATTGACGAGCCACATCAAAACGCCAGCAACGATTAATACGATTACAACGTTGACCAGTGACATAGCATTTTCTCCAATTGTGATACTCAGCTGATTCATTAGCCTCAGCTTGATTTTGTGTTGCACAAAATGCTCGTCTCTTACCTGACTCTGCCGTCACCAGGGAGACTAATAACTCTTCTCTGCTATTCTCCCCAATCACCGCTCTTATATCTGTGCAAATTTGCACAGTGTTTGAATTCAGAAAAAACAGAAACGCCTTTTTCTGCCTATGGAGTGGAAGGAGATCGCTACTTTCCCGTGTCTTGTTGGGACGCGTGCGGATGGCTGCGAGGAACCCACGCCAAGTCTCCAGTCAAAACGTAAATGGCGAGCGCCGCAAACATGAAGATTGCGCCCACCCAGAATCGCCAGTCGGTGTGCATGCGCCTCCAGTAAGGACCGGGATTGGGTTCGCCTTTATCGCCGCTTATTCCTTCGTAGTTATGCTTGTTCCCTGTCAATTCATTCTCCCTGATGCATAAATTGTTGCTCATTACAATCCAAGGCAGCGCTATGCGTCATTGTGGTTGTTGAGCCGCCGCCGTAACTTGAATCGGCCGACCGGCGTCTTTCGTGGATGATATACCCACCGGAGGAAGTTTTTCAGCAGGCATTGCGGTTCCTGCCGGATAAATAAGTATCTGAATTGAACCCCAATCTCCGTCCGTAGCCGACCCTGTCTGCTTCCCTAAACCAAAGGTTTTAAGCTGGCTATCGTCGAATCCGAAGTTCTCGACCAGGTACTCTCGCACCACCATGGCCCTGGCTTCGGTAAGCACCATGTCCTTCTGGGTATCGCCTTGTACCCCGCCGAAACCACAACCACCGCATATCCGAACTGATTCTGTGCCAGGTATTCGCCGCCTAGATTAAGGAGCTTCTGGTCCTTCAATTTGGCCGAATCATGAGCATCAAACAGTTGCCGGGCTGAATAGGCAAACGCCTTCATAGGCGAGTCAAGTGGAATCGCGCTAATTTGATTTGCCGTCAGATCGCCTGAATCCTCGTACCCGCGCTTTTTGAAGTAACCCTTCAAGAGGAAGTTATGTTTCAGAGCTTCCATGTTCTCTTGAAAATCAGTTACACCGGTCTGCGCCTGAAGCATAGTGTCATGCAGGGTGCTGGTAGTCTGTGCCAGGTTGCTATAGAGTTCCTTGTCGTTCACCAACGCTCCCGCAGTTCCCTGGCCAGCGTCGATCTTGGAACTTATCGAGTTCAAATGCGCTGTCGCATCGGTAGTGTTCTGAACAGCTTGCTGGCTGCTATCCAGAATTCTGTTCGCCTTCTTCAGCATATCCCCCATCAGCAAGGGCGGCACGCTCCGGATGCTATCGCCATTGCTGACGTCTGCTTGCCCGGCGGACCCAAACGAAATCGCCACAAATTGATTGCCCAACACTCCCTCTGTTTCAATCGAGGCCAACGAGTCCCGCTTGATGATCTCGTGTGTCGACTTATCCATGTCCATAAGCACAGTGACTTTCTCGCCGGGCTTGTGGGGCAAAGTGATGCTTTGCACTGTTCCGCTGTGAACGCCGCCCACCTGCACGTCGGCGCCATCAGCCAGGCCCGCTACATTGTCGAATTGAGCCCTTAGTTGGTACGTTGAGCGAAAAAGATACTCCTGGCTCCCAATGATGAAGACTCCTGCGGCAAGAATTGCCAGCGCCCCAACGATAAATAATCCCAACCTTGCCACTCTCGACATAACTCCTCCTACGACTGCCTCAAAAACTCTTTTACAAACTCGATGTTGCTTTCTTGAAGATCCTCAAACTTACCCTCAATCACCACATCGCCACGGTTCAATATGGCAAGACGACTGGCAATCGTCCTGGCACTGTGCAGGTCGTGCGTCACTACGATGGAGGCCATCTGGTGCTCCCTCTGGAGATTGAGGACCAACTCGTTAATTTCTCCTGAGCTGATTGGGTCCAGGCCGGCTGTCGGTTCATCGAGAAGCAGAATTTCCGGTTCCAGCGCCAGGGCGCGAGCCAGACCGACGCGCTTTTGCATTCCGCCCGAAATATCGGAAGGCATCTTATCCAGAGCGCCCTCCATACCTACCTCGGCCAGCAACTGCCTCACTCGGTCGCCGCGCTCTGATTTGGACATATCTCTCCGATGGTGTTCAAGCGGGAACGCCACGTTCTCTCGTACGGTGAGCGAATCGTAGAGGGCCGCGTGCTGGAACAGGAAGCCCATCTTCTTCCTGATTGCGCCCATCTGATCCATGGACAAACCGGCGAGATCCTGACCTTGAATGCAAACCGACCCGGAGTCCGGCTTTTCCAGGCCGATAATAAGCCGCAGCAACACGCTCTTACCCGTGCCGCTGCGTCCGAGCACGGCCAGGGTTTCACCGCGGTTTGCGATTAGATTGATCCCATTGAGGACCCTGTTGCTTCCAAATGTCTTCAGTAAATTTTCGACGGCGACCACTGGCGCACTGCCGCTTTCCTTTGGTCGGCTTTGCTTCATCGCAATGTCACAGGCTGTGGCCATTCTTATCTCACGTGCCTTTTACGGTTAAGGGTTAAGGGAAGACGACCAAAATGAATTTCACCAGTACAACATCGGCGAGAATAACGAAGAGCGATGCGAGGACGACTGAGTTTGTGGCGGCGCGGCCCACGCCCTCAGCTCCTCCGCGCGTGCGCATCCCCTGAAAGCACGCGATCACCCCGATGATCAGTCCGTAGACAGCGGTCTTGAATGTCTGCGGCAGGAATGCATTGAAGGTCGCACCCTTGAAGCCGTCTTGAATGAACTGATGGAACGAAAGCGGCGCAGACAACGTTTGTGCAAACCAGCCCATCAGCAGACCACATGCATCGGAGACCAGGGTCAGCAGTGGCAGCATCAGGATGCAGGCCAAAATTCGAGTCGCCGCCAGAAGCCGGTAAGGGTTGATCGCGGATGCTTCGATGGCGTCGATCTGCTCGGTAACCTTCATCGATGCGAGCTCTGCGCCAATGCCGGCGCCTACCCGCCCGCTCACCACCAAACCGGTAATGATTGGACCCATCACCTGGATAACCGAGTACACCAATGTCGCGGGAAACAACGATTTCGCGCCGAATCGGCTCAGACTGTAACGAGCTTCCAACGAGATGATCACGCCGATGGCGGAGCCGGCCATGACGACCAATGGGAAAGACTTCGATCCGACCTCGTCGAGCTGTCGAACTAATTCGCGCCATTCAAACGGAGGTGTTACCGCAGCGCACAAAACCTGCCAGAAAAAAATGCCAATGTTGCCGAACCACTCGAAAGTATCGTTGACCAGTCCGTAGGGGGAGCCCATCGCGGTGGTCACGGGTGCGGTAGGTCCTCCCTGCAGCGGCCGGTTGTGCAGTTCGGCAGTAGTGAATCCGTTGCTCAATGGTTTGGCCCCGGCTCTGGCGAGCCGTGCGCATTGTTCAGGTGCATGCGATTCAGCAGGGAGTGCGGTCCGCTATACAAGAACTCGAGCGCTACATTACCGCCTGCGTAAACCAGCAGGCTGTAGTTGCCCGTTCGAAAGGCGTCCTTGGCGCCATAGCGGCTCGGGTACCAACCGTAAGTGGCGGTCATCGATCCTGCATAAGGAGCAACAAGTGCGGGGAACGAAAAGACTCGATGGCCATCATCCCCGCGGCGAGCCGTCAAGGTGGAGATCAGGGCGTGACTCAGCCGATGAAGCCCGCCGCTGCACTCACACCGGTAATACATTGCATCTTCTTTGAGTGCTTCTGACAGCGCGTAGCGCGTCGTAGTGCTCACTGCTGCGATTCCGTAGTCTGACCCAAATCGCTTGGCGTAACCCTCAGATCCCTGATTCCACTCGGGCGGGGTATTGTAATACTGATTAATGCCCGCAGCGACCCCAGAAATGACAATAGGGTACGGACCATACGTGTCGAAAAGGTAGTTTTTGATCTTGATTCTCTGCGTCGGGCGCACGTATGTCAGATCCAGTTGCATTGCGGTTGTGCTTGGTTGAAGTCCGGAGGGGGCTGGCGAATCCGGCAATGATTGAGATCTTGACCTATCCGGCATAGCTGCGAGGATTGCCACTATCGAAAGCAGGAATACTGCCCAGCGGATTTTCATATCGATAGGCTCCCTGCTTGAACGGAGACTGCGCCAGCCCGCTGAATCCTGCAATAGTCGTTCGACGGCTTCGAATTTGGTCTTTGCATTAACATCGTCAACGGCTCAATTCCACTAGGCATTGTCTCGCCCAGTGCACAGTAAGCTGTCAACAAGATAAGTTTTCGTTTAGCTGTGCCTTTCAACATATTGTCAGAATTGGAATCACAATAGATGAGCATATTTGCACATCATCGAAATACATCTATCGATCGTGAGTTTGTATTCAGATAAAGCAAAGGTTCTTCTTCTTTTTTTGAGGGCTGTAAGACTTCATTCACCTCCAAGGATTCGGCAAAAGATCCGTCGTCTCTGAAGCGAATGCTCTTCCTCTTGACATTAACGAAGCGAGTTTCGCACAGCAGCTAAAGTATCTGGCTTCTTTTGCCTGTGCGCATGAACAACAAACCGCTCTGGAGCTGCACCAATATAGTGAAATGGATAGCAAGTTATAAGGGTTAAATCGGAGCCGGTCGTTGGCGCCAGGATATCAACATCGCTGGGGCTAGTGATTTGCATCCAATCGACCTCGTAGCTTTCGGCACTGGTTGCGGTATGAATCAAAATCTGGTCATTGCTGCGAATATCCTTCAACCCACGAAAATAAGTGTCCCTGTGCCCAGCTATTCCACTGTTTCCAGGCTCACCGGGGAAAGCAGTCCCATCGATATGACCGACACCCATACGCAGCGTTTGCGGCGTTGTCCCCTGCAGAATAGCCACCGATACTCCAATCCTTGGAATCTCAATGCGGCCCAGAACGTCCCCTTCTTTAATCGCCGATCTGGACGGCCCAGCCTTATGCCGCTCTGCCGCATGAATCTGCTCTTCCAGGGAGTTATTCGCGGCATTCTGGTACGACCTTGCCTGAATCAGGGTAAGCGCAACATAGGAGAGCGCGAGTGTGCCTGCGATAAGCATAAGACGCCGCGTCCAGCCAATGAACAGCCGACCTCGCACTTCGAACCGTTCTTGCTCGTTAGCAAATTTCATGGGTTGACCCCTGTTTGGGCGCTGGCTTGAGGCATCAAAGGTTCAGAGTACCCAGTCCGCGTACGAACAAATAAGAGTCCATGACCTTGGGCGCTCGCCTTCACGCGGATAGCCCGATACCTGCTTTCCTGCGTTGCAAACGTGGGGATGTAGGCCAGAGTGTACTGATTGCGTATATCGCGCGCAATCTCCTCGCAAATAGAGGCAAGATCTGCCGATGATTGGGGAAAGTATGCTTTGCCGCCTGTCTCCTTCGCAAACCGGTTGAGCACACCAGGGTTCTGATCACCATCCTGCTCGTCAAAGATTCCGATCGCATAAATAATTGCGGAAGACTGTTTGGCCATTTCGGTAACCTGCGCCAAGCTGTGGTGGCTTGCGTTGTCACCGCCGTCGCTGATCAGGATCAGCACATTTTTGTCGCTATTTCCATGTTTAAGGTGATCGAGGCCAGCAGCGATTCCGTCGTAGAGTGCTGTCTGACCAATAGCTCTGATTCCGGAGAGGGCCTGTTGAAGCCGATCACGCTCGTCGGTGAAGGGTATATCAGCCGGCAGGGCAAATGTCACATGATCGTTAAAGTTGACCACAAACATCTGATCCTTTGGATTGCTGGTCCGAGCAAACGCCATTGCCGCGGCAAGTACATCATTGCGCTTTGGCCCCATGCTCCCGCTATTGTCGACAAGAATGCCAACGGTAACCGGAATGTCTTCGTGGCTGAAGTATTTGATCGGTTGAAGCACCCCGTCCTGATAAATCTGAAAATTATCCCGAGCGAGCCCGGAAACGAGAGAGTGGTGGCGATCCTGCACGGTCGCGCTCAAAATCACCAGGCTCGCTCTAATTTGGAGTGTGTATTCGCTCGACTGGCTGTTCAGCGATGGATGCGAGTCTTGGGACCAGGCAAGATCCGGCATAAGGATGACAACAAGCAGAGCAATTAAAAGACTCGGCAAGAGATCGCACATTTTCGCGACATGATTCCCTGGGTTAAAGAACTCGATGTCTTGAGGAGTCGTTGCTTTGTTTCGGCCTCGCGCGAATAAAACCATCTCGGTTTCTGTCCTGTTTTCTAATACAGCCTGCAGCCTTCGCACTTAATGGATGATCAAATGAGCCCATGGCATAAGGAGGCGGCCTTCGTGCACCGCCTCCTTTGCCACTTAGTTTCAGTTGACTCAAAGGGCATGGTTATTCGCCAGGATAAACCCTGTGATTAATTACACAATATGCTTCGAGAAGCCTGCGATGACCAACCCGCAGCCCAATGCCAGCATCCCGAACAATCCAATCAGAGGAAGATCGCCGGCTGTCTTGGGCAGAGCGGGCGCCGCTGCGACTACGGGTGCTGGAGCAACCTCAACGGGAGGTGCTGGAGCAACTGCAGCAACCTCAACGGGAGGTGCTTCAACAACCTGGGCTGTCTCAATCGTTTCCCCATTCGGGTTAACTGCCTCAATCGGCGCAGCCTTTAAAGCATCGACGGGCGCGTCTGCTAGTACGACGGGGGTAGACAGGATTGGCTCGTTTGTTTCCTTGGCCAGCTGAATGGCTCTTGGCCTTTCATAGACAAATTGATCGCCACATTCGCGGCCTGGATAGAACCATGCCTTCAATGCCTCAGGCTCTCCGGCGGGACGCTCCCGGAATGTGATCACCGTTTTATCGGTTGCCTTTATACGATAGTTTGGGACCGCGAGGACGGTGCTGATCAGTTGGGTTTCGTCCTGGTTCCAAATCTGGATTGTGTGCCGATCTGTAGCTGCATCCATCACCGTAAACACATAGGTGCCCGCCGGCAGGATATGGGGGCCTATACCCGGAATTTCGACTGGCGCGCTGAAGGTGACAACTGTTTTTCTGTTCCATTCGCTGGAATTCGCTCTCGGCGCAACGAGAAAGCAGAGCACGGTGAGGCACAAACCTGTTCCTAATCCTTTGAGCAGTGTCATTGTTTCTCCAATTAGTTTCTCCGACTCACTTGCACGGTGGTTATGATGCGGCCTCTGTATGTTGTCGGGTTCACTAGAGTCCTCATGCCGGAGACTCCGGCTGCATGCTATTCCGTGGCGTGTACTAAATGCAGTATTTAACATTCAACTTCTAATAGCTGACCAATATTGACCTAGTCCGAAGAACCTTTAACAACTTCGTCAATGGCTAATTAAGCATAGTGGCGCAATTACGTAATTGATTGCCATCAGCATGTGTGTTCTTTTGCTCAGACTGCGGCGGCGCCGACAGCTAGAGTCGATGTTGTAAGGGTGGATAAATGTCAGTAACCACGAAGTTACATAAGGCCTTGAACAAACTGAACTCCTTATGATGTCTGCGTTAATCCAGGTTGGTTTTATACGACTGGGCAGCATCCCACGCAACACAGGAAACCGCAGACACCTTAAGGGGGGTCACATATGCGCAGACTCAATACTTTACTTGGCACCACGGCATTGCTCGCAGGGTTGACCCTTGCGTCAGTAGCTCACGCACAAGTTGTCGTCGACATCGGCATTCAACCCGCCTGTTCTTACGGCTATTACGACTACGCGCCATACGCCTGCGCACCCAATGGGTTTTACGGGCCGGGGTATTTCTACAACGGCATCTTCCTGGGCATGGGCCCATGGGCCGGATGGGGATATGGCCACGGTTGGGGCAGCCATCGCTTCGTCGAGGCCGGTGGCGGAAGCTATCGCGGCGGAGGTGGCGGACAAATTCGTTCCAGCGGTGGTAACTCGGCCCATAGCAGAGCGGCGGCTTTCCATAGCGGAGGGGCACGTCTCAGTGCAACTCACTCGACGTCGGCGCGCGCTAGTACATCGCACGCAAGCGTTTCCCGTAACAGCGCACCCCGTGCCTCCGCTTCGCATAGCAGCGGCGGGCATGCAGGTGGCGGTGAACATAAGTAACGGACAACCGCTAAATACGGCGTTTATTTCCACATCAAGCGGCGAGGCCCATCAGCCACGCCGCTTTGCAGTTGCGGGAGCATCTTGCACGCTTACTGTGCTTAGACGGATGTGAGTGGCCCAAATCTTGTTAAACCAGAAGAAATGTTTGCCCACGACGGGAACCGAGCCTGAATAGTGGAGAGTTCGGCAGGACATGAGATACGAAAGAGATTGGGCAACCGATGTGAGTGAAGAGCGCGCGCCCAGGAGAAGCAGCATAGAAACGGCAGAAATGCAGCGGTTGTTTGCAGTTAGGGTTCCCAAATCTTGAAGGTCTGCTCGGACCTTCGATGATCAAGCCCTTGTGAAACGCGGGTTTCAGCAGTTGACCCCCTGGTCAATCTCGTGTGAGCACCTAGCTTCTTTTGTCCGACAGTCCATGAATGGAAGAACCACCAATGAGGCAATAAAGGGTTCCCACAGTGGGGTTCCCAATGGAAAATGACTGAAAGCCATCTGTAAGAATCAGAAGGACTTATGCGAATGAAGCACCACGATTACGATTTACAAGTTGTTGATTCTAAAGGGCATTTTCGGTTCGGGACCAGGGGGTCGGAGGTTCAAATCCTCTCTCCCCGACCAATATAATCAATAACTTGCAATTTAACAGGGCTGATCTTCGGGTATTAGCCCCAGTGCCCTGGTGCCGGAAGGCGCGACCACTCTCCATCAAGTGAGAACACCAAGGTCGGGGATTTCAATCCCCGCTCCCAGACTGCTTGCCCGCGACCGGAAGAACTCTGAGCACATCTTGCCCGAAGCAAGAACTTGAGAAACCCAGGCCTTGGCCTAGTCTGGCAGCAACTTGAGAAGCTTTCGTTCGACGCTGCATCCCCGCTCCTCCTCGATCCACCCACTTCTCGAAAATAGCCGTTACCAGGCAAGCGCTTTGCGCAATACCGGTTCGAGATCGTCGGCAATCTGCTGATGTTGCGCACGGGTCGGATGACCGTCGCAGCCGTTGCCGGGATAGTGATTGGCTTTTACCCACTGGACCTTCGCGTCGTTCGTCCGGCTGACAGCGTCTCGAACATAGCGGCGCAGCAAAGGATCGGTAACGATAGCTCCTTCGGTCACGAAAATAGAGGCGTTGGGATAGTGCGAGCGCAGCGTCATGAGAAAGTGCGCATAGTCTCCGATAAAGGCCTCCCCATCGAGCGGCCTGTTCTTCTGCAGATTGAAATCGTTCGTCCCCAGCGAGACGACAATTCCGTCGGGAGCCCACTTGCTCCAGTCCCACGGTGCGCGATTTGCCGCATCGTCCGCGGGAATCGACAGGTCAAGAAACTGTGGCGCGTTCAGCACGTTGTCGGCAACTCCTAATCCGCGATAGTCGCGATCGAGTCCCCGGCCTCCATAACAAACCAGGTGAGTTTGCGCATCCAATCGACGGCCGAGTTCCATTCCGTAACTGTGATAGGCGTCGCTGGCTGGGTGTTCGGGATCGGATGTGCAAGTAGGGGTATTCTCCACACCGGCACCACAGGTGACCGAGTCGCCAACAAACATGAGTTTTCGAGTTGGCAGCGGAGAAGTCGAAAGCAATGTGCCCTCTTGCGGCAGTTCAATGCCGAGCAACGTAACAATCCCTTGCCATGTTTCGGTCCGCTTGTACACTCCTACCGTGTGTGGCCCTTCCTCCAGTCCGCGCGTGATAACCAGTGTTTGGTCGCCTTTCTGGAGCAACTGAAGCGCGGGGGCACCGTGGTCGATAACGACAGTCAGTGCTGATTTATCTGAATCACTGCTCAGGTCGAAAGCAAGAGAACTGCCTTGAAAGCGCAGGCGCAGGCCCGTTCCCGGATATGCGAAGCGGGGGCGCTTCGGATTACTCTGATCGATCTGGCCCAGTAACTGGAGCCGAGGATCGTCCGCAGTGACGTTCACGGTCTGCGGCGGCGCGGCAGCTTCAGTAATCTGGGCGTGCGCGGGATAACTTGCGCATGCAAACATCGCAAGGAAATATATACAACTGATTTTTTTTGAAGCCATAACTCATTCTCAATAAAGCGCAATTTGTGTAACCCGGAATCCTATTTCTTGGTACCGGGAGTCGAGCTCTCTTCTGAGAATTCTGCGAGAGGCGGGTGTGACGGCGGCAGATTGAGTCGGCCCAGTGGCCTGGTGTCTTGCCCATCGTCAGCAGCAGCCGTCCGCCGGCTGCGATCTCGCTATGGTGCAGCCAGGCGCGGTCCATGGGTTGGCCGTTCAATGTGGCCGCGGTTACATAGATGTTTTCGTGCGATAGGTTGCGGGCTTCGATGATGAAGTCCTTTCCCGCTGCCAGGTGAAGCGTCGTCTGCGGGAAGGCTGGGCTGCCGATGAGATAAACATCCTGGCCGGCATTCGGATAGATACCCATTTGCCCAAATGCGTACCAGGAAGACATGGCGCCGGAGTCGTCGTTTCCGGGCAGGCCGTTGGGGCCGGCATGGTAACTCGCGGCAATGATCGCGCGTATGTGCTCGGCAGTCTTGTCGGGACGGCCGGCCCAGTTATAAAGGTATGGAGCCAGAAAGCCCGGCTCGTTGCCCACGTCGTAGCGTCCTGGGACAGCGAAGAAGGAATCGAGACGATCGACAAATGTTCTCGGGCCGCCGGACTTTTTAATCAGCGAAGCAACATCCTGGGGGACGAAAGTGGAGTAGGTCCAGGAGTTTCCTTCATAGAAGGTATCGCCGCCCCAACTGCATCCATCCATTGCAGTGAACGGTGTGAGCCAGCTTCCATCGCGATGGCGGGGGCGAATGAAGCCCTTAAAGCCGTCGGCGGTAAAATCGGGATCCCACAGATTCTTCCAGTTGCCCGAGCGAGCCAGGTATTTCTTGTAATCGGCGGTGTTGCCCAGACCTTTGGCGAGCAGAGAAATCTCGAAGTCGTCAGCTGCGTATTCCATGCTGACTGACGCGGAGCGATCGGAACCCTCGATGGACACGTAGCCCAGGTTGTGCCAGTCGTCGAGACCGCCGCGACCCTCTTTGAAGTGATCGGCGGGCGAGACTTCGGCATCGTGAACTGCAGCCGCGTAGGCGGTGCGCCAGTCGATGCCTTTGAGCCCCTTCAGGTACGCGTCCGTAATCATGAACTCGGCATTGCTACCCCCTTGGGTGCGGCCGTTGTAGTTGCCGCTGCGCGCGTCGGGCAACCACCCTTCGTGACGGTAAATATCCACCAGCGAGCGGACGATGGCGGTCTCACGCTGCGGCGCAATCAGTGTAAGCAGCGGGCCGGAGGTGCGGAAGATGTCCCAGATGGCGTAGTAGTCGTCGTAGTAGGGTTCGCTGGATTTCCAGAGCGGATTTTCGCCTGTGCGATCGGTTGGCGTAAGCATCGTGTGGTAAAGCGCGGTGTAGAATTCCTGCGCCTGCTCGGGGGTTTCTCCCTTCAATTCAACTTTGCTAAGAACGCGATTCCACTCAGCGATGGCTGCAGCGTGGGTTGCGGCGAAATCGAAACCGGGAATCTCCGCGACCAGATTGCGGCGAGCCTGCTCAACGCTGATAAAAGAGATGCCGATCTTCATGAGCACCGGCCGGCCGGTTTCATTGGGAAACGTCAACCATGCGCCGGCTTTGGTATTTGCCGACCCGCGGACTGACTTGCTGCCGAACTGGGGATTTCCATCGAGCCACGTTCCCCAGGAGGCAGCCGGAGTATCAGTTTTGGCATAAAAGTAGACGGTGTAGGCGTTGGGCTGCTTGTTCCACCCGCCCGTAACGCTGCTGGAGCCGGCTACTTCAGTGGGGGAGAGGACTTGAATCTCTGAGGCCACAAGGGATTGCGATTCTCCGTATGCTTTAACCCCCATCAAGCAGTGACTCACATCAAAAAGCAGGTTGGCGCGGGTGGTCTGGGGATAGCGAAATCTATAAATGGCGGCGCGTTGGTTAGTGGTGATTTCAACGCCGATCCCGAAACGCGCGAGCTTGACCGAGTAAAGTCCGGCCGAAGCCTGCTCGTTGGCTCGGGGCGACTGCGAGTCGAGTGGGGATGGGTCGCCTGTGGTGGGCTGGACAAGGATATTACCGTACTTGGCGCCGCCGCCAGTGCCGCTGACGTGGGTCTGGCTAAAGCCGCGAATGTCGCCGTCAGCATTCCAGCCGGAGTTGGAATCGTTTTCACCCGAGGCGACCATATCCGGACCAGGCTTGATCATTCCGAAGGGCACGGCCGCGCCTGGAAACACATTGCCTCCGCCCGACGCACCCAGAAACGGATCCACCGAGTTGGCGAACTGACCGTGAGCTGCTGACGCAAGAAATAAAACTGACAAGAAAGGCGCAACAATCCTAGAAAGCAATTTCAAATACATCCCGAAAAAGCCCACGCACAGCATTCCGCGTACTTGCATTTACCTTCACCTCTGAACCAAAATTCAACGCAAATCAAATGTTTAAAACCCTCTGCAGCCGAACATCCCCTTCTGCGACCCCCGCTCTGATCGACTCCAACGTCAGTACCTTTTGCTCGGTAAAATTATAGGGAGGCACAGCCTGTCCGCGCAGAATATTTAGTCCCAGAGCAACCAACTGTTCCCCGTAGCTCTGGGCGAAGTGCTGGGTTGCGACAACCAAACGATTAAAACCTGACCATGAGAGCCAGTGTAGACACGGTCTGATTCGTACGCAGGTCAGGCCACCAAATCGCAGCGTTGCCGCCCACCGGGCTATTTCCCGAACTGACGCAGTTTGCTATCGCCTGAGCGAGACCGGACGTGAACAGTGGGGATGTGCTTACGTAACCAACGCCGGAGGGAGCGCCATTTGCGCAGGCATACTGTGCCGGAGAACCGTTGTTGCTGCCGGGAGGTGTGATCCCACCATGACCGGTCCAATAGGGCGTGTCTGAATAGCGGTAGCCAGTCTCTGCGCGGAAGGTGATGTACTGGCTCGGCATGTAATCGAAGGTGATAGTGCCGTCATGCATCTGAGCGCGATCACCCGCGTTCTGGGTATAGTACGGGGTGCCGGTTACTGCAGTGGCGCCGTTAATGGGCGGAAGCAGCGTGAGGTAACGGCCGGGGTTGTTCATCTGGCCGCCGCCCAGGGTAATTGCGTACTTATCCTTCTTGAACCAATAGCGGTTGTACATCATCCATCCGGCGAACATCTGCTTGGGCCTGCCGTTGCTGTTGTTATGGCAATTGACGCCGCCATTGTAGGTATCGGTGGTGCCCATCTCCGGGGAGAAGCCCTTAGGGTTCACCACGCCGGTCGCGCTGGCGAATGAGGCAGGTCCGCCGCCGTATTCGCATCCAAGGTCGCCGGTAACAGTGAAAGCGATCTTGTCAAGAAGCTGCTTCGGCTTGTCATATACCTTAACCTGCGCGCTATAGTCGGCATGAACGCGCGAACGTCCGGGAAATCCCGCGTCATCTTCGCCCAAACCATAGTTGTTCCACACAAAATCCAGGTACGGCTTGGGTCGATATAGAATCTGTCCGCCCAGCCCCGGCTTGCCGTTGTAACGTGCGTAGGACTGCCAGCCGTTGATGAACCACGGCTCGATTTTCAAGTTCTTGGTCGGGTACCATTGGACACGAACGCCATTGAAGAACCAGGGAGTGTTGGAGGATACGAACGACGGCTGGTAGGCCCAGTTATCGGCGTTGTAGTAGCTGAACAGACCGACGTAGGAGACAAAGATTCCGGCATCCAGGTTGAGGCCGTGGTTCACGTCCCAGTGATATCCGCCCCAGGCTTCAGAGACGTACCGATAGGCATCTGCCAAATTCCACTGCCCGCGATTCACGCTGCCGTCGTTGCGCGGAGTAGTAGTGGCGAACATTCCGTACATGGTAAGGAATCTGCCGCGAACATTGTCGATGCGGATATCGCCGCCGATGCTCAACTGCTCGACCTGCACCTCATCGGAGCGGAAGGTCTCTGTTGACCCGCCGAGGCTATCGTCTTCCGGATGGTTATAGTCGAAGGTGTAGTTGACGTCGGCGCGAAACTCCGGTGTGAAGTACTTGGTGGCCATGGGTGTATCCACAACGCGACCATTGCTGTTCAGCCAGGTCCAGTCGCCGGGGAATGGCGCCTCCCTGGTGGTTGTCTCCGCTGAAATCTCCGCCGGCGCGGCGGGCGCAGGTGCAACTGCGGCGGGCGTTATTGCAGCCCCAGGACTGACCTGTGCGCCCTGCGCCTGCGAGCCGCCCGTGACCGCAGCCGAACGCAATGCATTGGCGTCCGTTTCCGCGCTCATGATAGCTTCCAGTTCCGCGATCCGGGCTTTCAAGTCATTCAGTTCTTTGATGATCGCGTCGCGCGAGAGCGGCACTGCGGGAGGAGCGGGCTTGGCACCGGCTAAGGTCGAAGTTGAAGCGGGAGCGGATGGGGCCGGATTCGTTGCCGCGCCGGATGACGAAATCGGATCCGAACCCTGCCCAGTCTTGACAGGCGATACAGCCAAAGCAGTTTGAGCCGTTGGCGCAGTTGTTCCATTCTGTTGCCCCTCTGCGATCATCGGCGCCACTCCACAGCAAAGCATTGTAACTACGGGAATAAACTTCAATGGATTCATTTGCATTCAGGCTCTCCGTTTCAAGAAAGATCACTGATTCGAATGGGTTAGTAACTTACTTGTGGCGGCAATAGTCTCAATGGACGGGGATATCCCCTGCTGCTGCACAGGCATGTTGAAAGAGCAAATCAGCTTGTTATGACTGCAGGTGAGACGAACGAGCCGGTACCTGCAGATTCGGCCGCGTTTATTCTTCCAGTGCATCAAAATAAAGACAGCGTTGAGGGTTAGCTGCGTCCTCTCACCAGGTGCAATCGCTACCAATTTAATTAACAATAAAGCATAGCCCATAAGGATTGCATATAAGTCTTAAAGATAGTTATAAGAAAGGGATCATCCACTTGAGGAAGAGAAGCCTTACTCCATTACCTTCCTCCGTCTTCCTCGCCTTATCTCATCTGTGGCTGGAGCCGCGTAGCAAGATGCTCATCCTGCGCCGCGAATGGAAAACCAGTAGTATCGCCGCCGGCAAAACATGCAACGAACCGGGCGGAGAGCAAACATACGTCGACCGCGGATCTTTCACATTCCAAAGCGGAGGCACGCGAGAGCAAATCAAGGCGAGTTGGTGCGGTCACCGTCGAAGAGCATCCAGCCATGCGGCAAGGAAGTCAAGCAGATCGGTTGGCGGGCGAAGCCATAACTGTGCTGCGCTGGGCGCCCATTGACGCCGCACCAAGACCCCTAGTCCTCTGTCACCGAGTGCTTCAAAGGCATCTTCGTCGGTGGTATCGTCTCCGAGATAGGCAACGGGCGAATCGGGTTGCAATTCGGTCAACACTTGCACCACTGCATTCCCTTTGTTTCGCCCGGCACGCAATTCCAGTCCACCGTCGAACCGCAACAGTTGCATGCCTGGACAACCTGCAAACGGGCTAAACAACTCCAGGCAGTTCTTTTGCGCCGCATGATTCAGCCGTGCATGGATACCGCGCCAATGCAATGCGATAGCGTTCCATTTTTCTTCGACTCTGACTCCTGGTTTCACAGGCGACGAGTGAATTGCATCCCGTGCAGCAACCAGCGCTTGTCTCTGCAGGGGAAGCAATTCATCCTGTTCGAGACGTCCGCCGGGGTAGAGCCGCTCTGCTCCATGCACGCCAAAGATCTCGAGGGGCTTGCGCAATGCCAGTTGCGATGCCATTTCCAGAGCCGGCCTGCCTGTCACGATGACAATCCGAGTTCGGCCCTCGTCCTGGATTAGTTGCAGCAATCTGCGCACTCCGGTTCAGGGCCGCACCTTGGCTGGATCGATGCGAAAGGGGGCCAGCGTTCCGTCATAGTCCAGCAGCAATGCGCTCTCGGGCGAATCAGCCACCGATTGGAAAAACTCTTCTTCATTCAATTTCACACAAGATTTGGTGCCGGGCATGACAGGCTCCATCATTGTGGCCACGAAACGTTCCTCCTTTGCGAAACCCTCGAAACGACGTTTATGAATCAGTGTGACGGCGAAAAACTCCGCCTTTCGAAGTGCTCAAGCGAACTTGCGTTCCGTACGATTCATCACCACAGCCATGATCTCGTCCTCGATTCGCACAGCGCATAGATCGGTAAGAATATTGGATGCCCAACGATAGACATTATGTTCCCTTACCTGTCGCCGCATGCGCTCCATCCTCAGCCGCCGCTCATTGGGGCTCATTTCGAGCCCGGTTCGAATGGCTTCAGAAACCTGGCCGCCATCGTAGGGGTTGACGATAAGAGCATCCGTCAACTCCTGAGCAGCGCCGGTGAACCTACTCAGCACCAGCACGCCATCGCAGTCCTTGCGGGCAGCGATATATTCCTTTGCAACCAGATTCATTCCGTCGTGCAGTGAAGTTACCAGGCATAGATCGGCGGCCTGATAATAGCGCACGATTTCGCGGTGGTTGCATTGGCGCTGAATCAAAATGATCGGCTTCCAGCGCAGAGCTTGAAAGCGCTGGTTGATGCGCTCAACAGTTTCCTCAACCTGAACACGCAGCTCTATGTAAGCCGGAATGCTCGTGCGGCTGGGGGAGGCAATTTGCACGAATACGATTTGTTCCTGATACCGGGAATGCTCTTCGAGCAGCAGCTCGTAAGCGAGCAGGCGCTCCACGATTCCCTTGGTGTAGTCCATGCGATCTACGCCGAGCAGGAGTTGCTTGCCCTCGATGCCAAGGTCGCGACGCAACTCGCTCGTTCCCGCAGCCGGAGGATTCCAGGACACATGGCTTCGCTCCGCATCGTCTAGTGAATGCTCCAGTGAATGGCTGCCGCTGTTGCGATTATCCGCCGTTCCATTCGCTTCTATGGCTTTTCCCGTTCTCCGCCAATTGGCCGAGTCAAGCTCATTTTCATCCCAGGCAACGCTGATGGGATAGGGACGCACAGCAGAATGGTGCCCTTTCCGCCGAATGCTGAAGTGTTCGCGATCCGTTCTTGCCTCTAATACGCGATCGACTGTATCGAGGAAGTTATTACAATGAGACTGAAGATGAAAGCCTATAACATCGGCGGAAACAAGCCCGTCCACTAACTCGGCTTGCCAGGGACAAATCGAGAATACTTCCAGCATTGGGCCACGGAATATGCCAGAAGATAGCTACGCGCGCGTCGGGCCGGGCGCGCTTGATGATCTTCGGCAAAAGAGCGAAATGATAGTCCTGAACGAAGACCACGGGATGCTCGGTGCCGCGCATTTCTTCAATGAGGACTTCGCCGAATTTCTTGTTCACGCTTTGATAATCGGCCCAATCTTTTTGGCGGAACATGGGCCGCGTGTGCGCGATGTGGCAGAGCGGCCACAATCCCTCGTTTGAGAAACCTTCATAGTACCCCGCCTCTTCCTCATGACTGAGCCAAACCCGGCGCAAAGTATAGTGCATTTCATCGGGGGGCACGCGCAGCCGATCGTGCTCATCGACATTTGCGGCATCTTCGTTGCCGCTGCCATGAGCGATCCAGGTCCCGTCGCACGCCTGCAGAATCGGTTCAATCGCCGTAACCAGCCCGCTTGGCGGCACGATGCATTCGGTCGTTCCCCCGCGGCGCACGTGCATATACGGCTCGCGATTTGAAACCGACAAAGACTTTCCCATTGCCCAAACGTTGGCGCACATCCACCGCCAGCCGGTCGGCCGTCCACACATGCTCGGCCGCGCGCGTAAATCGAGCTTCCGTTTCCGCCGCTTCTCGCGCACGGGTTAGATTCTCCGTAAGGAAAGTGACCTCTTTTGCCAAGGGGACGAGGTAGCCAAAGTCGTTGGCGCCATCCTCCACGCCCGCTTCGCCATGCCGCAAGCGGCGCAGCCACTCCGCGGCACGGGTGAGCGGCTGCAGCAGAAACCAGCGAACCATAGCCAGCGTCACTACAACGACTAATACAACCAATGCCGCGATGCGCAGAAAACTTCTTTGCCAAACTGTGTTTCCATCGGTGCGAATATAGTCCGCGTCAACCAGCATCAGCAAGGCGCCGACTGTTTTCCCGCCGCTGTGCAGCGGTATAACATCTTCGTACCATAGCCTGCTTGACGACCCGGCACTCGTTTGATGAGTCCCCCTATTGCCACCCGCAGAGCCGCGTTGGGTATCTTGCTGAACCTTGACGAAGAAACCTGACTCCTTGCCGGCGGCAAGAACTTTATTCAGAATTACCGGCTGCTTTGCGTTCATGGGGAGCAAATTGCCGGCGGATGCAAGGAGTTGGCCATTATTGTCAAAAACGGCGAGGCTTGGTTGATCGGGATGCTGGCGCAAACGCTCGAGTATTGCCGGCCACTCTTCTTGTGGAGCCGACAGGAATTGCTGTTCGATCTGCGTCTGCAGGCTGGCCCCGAACCACTGGGTCCGGCGTGCAAGTTCATTGCGCAGGGTGTGCCTATGGGCCAGTACGTCAAAGTAAGTGGAGGCTACGGAGATCAGCGTAATTCCAAGTAGCAGGGCCGCAACCAGTCGCAGACGAAAGAATTTCATTTTTCTTCTCCTTGGGGGAGCGAAGCTGTCTTTCGTCAGGGAAACTACTGGCGCAGATAACAGTCCAGGAGATTTGATTCATAGCAGTCCAAGAGATTTGATTTACCAAAATCGCGATTGATTCATGGCGCGACGCAGGTGCGACATAAAACCGGCCCCACAGGACACACTTACACCTTTGCTTCCCGTCAGTGCAGCATGCATCATTCCAAACTGGAAGCTCAAGCGAAGCAAGGAGATACAGATTCCCCTTGACGGCCGGCTGTCACAGGCCGCGAAATATTTACACCCCCGGGCGAGTAAATGTTTCCGGTACAAATAAAAAACCGGACCAGCCGCCAGCTCTCAAACCCCGCTTCGCCCAGCTCGCCCAGGCGTTGGTCCAAGACAATCATTT
>CAWIVA010000045.1:0-8185 GCA_963839225.1 uncultured Acidobacteriaceae bacterium | reverse complement strand
TGCCCTGACTGAAACCGGAAATCAAGAGAGAGCCGGTTGGCTTCTTGGGTCAGCCGCTTGGACTCCGGGAGCCTCGCCCGGAGCAACCTGGGCGACCTGCGTCACATTCTGCGCAACGAAACCTTCAGAGCCAACCACGTCCTGTCCTCGGCTGGAGAGCGCGAACTCCACGAAGGAGCGGATGTACCTGTTCTTCGGATTCTCGGGCGTGTAAAGATAGAGCCGCCGCGACAGAAGATAATCTTCAGTGGCCACGCTGAGCCGCGTAGGTAACAGCGGGAGGGTTCCCCTCTTGAAACGGCGATAGGCTTGGCGCTGAGGATATAGGGAAGGCCAATAAACCCGATTCCATCCGGATCGTTGGCCACCGCCTCAGAAAGTTCCCTGCTGTCTTCGAATCTTTGCACCGCTGTGGCCAGCGGCTTGCCTTCCAGTACAAGGCTTTTGAAGGTGTCGAACATCCCCGAATCGTCGTTCCTCGCGAAAAGATTGATCTTTCCTCGATAAGGACCCACCTGCGACCAATCGGTGATCTGCCCCGTAAAGATGCGCATGATTTGCTCTCTGTCCAGTCGCTCGATGGGGTTGGATTCGTTGACGATGATCGCGATGCCGTCGAGCCCCAAAATGTGCTCGCTCGCGACTGAGTTCATATTGCCCAGCGCCGAGAAGCTTATATGCTTCGTCGTTCTTGATCCTCCGGGAAGCCATTCCAATATCGCACTTGCTCTCTGCCATTGAAGTAAATGCGGTCGCCGAGCCGTGCGCGGCAATCGTCATGTAGGAGGGCGAAATGTCGTTCGGCAGAACGCCTTGAACGACCTTCTCCAGCGGATTGGCTCCGCGCAGAGTGCGAACGTCTGTCGCCCAGATTTTTTAGGAATGCCTCAGCCAGCGAAGGCCCCAGGGTATCTCCGATCGTGTTAGAGCCGGCCAGCCGCAAAATCGTCTTCTGTGCGCCGTTGGTTGAAGCGGAGACCGCGTCGTGCCTCTTTACCCAGACCAGTGTTCCGGCCACTGTGGCAATCAGCAGCAGCGCCGCCGTGATTGCGATTCCGATGGTCCTCGGTTCTGGATACGGTCTGGGAATACGGATGTCGCTGCGTTCGTGGGAGTTGTCCTCAGTCAGCGCGTTTCCGCACTTTGGGCAAACAAAACCGCTTCCGTTTGCAACCGTGACCACCTGCAACCAATCGGCAACCTGGCAATTCCCGAAGTTGGTGCATCTACCCCGTCGAGTGCCCAATTTAAGCCGCCCACTCTCTCACACAGCGTGCGTGTGCAGATATTGAGCCTCGCCTTTCGATATCCGCGGCATCCTGTGCCATCGGAGAAGTGGCTCTGCCGTTCACTGAAGTCGACAAAGAGCCCTGCTGTTGACTCATCTCTGGTGGCTTGTATCGTACCTGTACCGCAAAGCAAACCCTTGCCATAGCTGGAACGTAATCAGAATAGGTTACGTTAGTGTTGCGAATCGATGGCACATTCGTGGGACATTCGCAGCCTTACGGGTCAGGTGCAATAGGTCGATTTCAGCGCAGCCCGGTGTGCAGGTAGGCCAGCAGCGCGGCCATCTGTTCCTCGTTAAAGCGGCCGGCGAAGGCGGGCATCATTCCCTTCCCTGCCAGCACGTTCTGCCGCACAGCCGCATCCGTGGCCGGAGCGCCACTGGGCAACGTCTTGCGCTCAAAAACTCCGTGCAGGTCCGGCGGGACCTTCTTGAGTGCCATGTCATTGTCTTCGTGGCAATGGGCGCACCGGACCTCGTAGAGGTGCCTCCCTTCCGCCTCTGCGGCGTGAGCGTTGGCGCCGAGCGGCAGCCAGACAACCCGATGAACAGGCCGGCCGCAATCCCGCGCAAGCACCCTCCAAACCGCTCATCTGCCAGATCATTGAACCTCCAATCCGTCTATTCCTTCCGGCGAACTGGCCGCTCACGTAATCCCAATTCAGCACCCGGAAAAGCCTTCACATAGTCGGCTCGCCTGTTCTGGTATTTCAAATAATAGGCGTGCTCCCACACGTCCACGCCTATCACCGGCTTGTGGCCCATGGTCAGCGGGCTGTCCTGGTTGGGAGTCGTCTCAATGTCCAGCGTCCCGTCCGGCAGCTTCACTAGCCACGCCCAGCCGCTGCCGAAGACGCTCATGGCAGCCGCGGTCAGCTTGTCCTGGAATGCCGAAAGCGATCCGAACCTGGCGTTGATTGCCTTGGCGAGTTCGCCCGTGGGCGCCGCGTCGCCCTTGCCCAGCGTAGGCCACCAGAAGGAGTGGTTGGCATGACCTCCGCCTTGATTGCGCACGGCGGTGCGGGCCGACTCCGGCCAGACATTCAGATTGGCCACAAATTCGTCCACGGTTTTCCCGGCCAGCTCCGGATGCGCGGCCACAGCGATGTTCAGATTGTTGACGTAGGCTTGATGGTGCTTGTCGTGGTGCAGGTGCATGGTGGCAGCGTCGAAGTTGGGCTCCAGAGCATCGTAGGCATAGGGCAAAGGCGGCAAAGTGTATGGTCCGGTTGGCGGCGGGGGCGGAGTCGCGGGAGTGGATTGGCCGGGAGGTTCGCTCTGCGCGCAGGGTTTCAGTCAAAAGCAGCGTGCTTGCCGCGCCGCCAAGATGCTTGATTGCAGTTCGCCGGTCCATCATGTTCTGAAATGCCTCCACCTGTTTCGATGCGCGTCGGCCTAAGAAAGTCTTCATTTCATTGGCTCTGAATCATTTAGCCGCGATGAAGGCGCCAATTTCGATATGCTGAACGTATGCCGCTTCCCTCTCTGGCCCAGATTCACGAAGCCCAGGCCGTGGTCTATCGCTATATGCCGCCCACGCCGCAGTACAGTTGGCCTCTGATCAATGAGCGTCTCTCTCACCGAGGCCTGGATCAAGCACGAAAACCAGACCCCAGTAGGCGCCTTCAAATTGCGCGGTGCCCTCGTTTATTCGGACTGGCTGAAGCAAACGCAGCCCGGTCTCAAAGGCGTGGTTGCCGCCACTCGCGGCAATCATGGCCAGGGCGTCGGCATGGCCGCGCGACTGCTCGGTTTGCGGGCCGTCATTGTTGTCCCTCACGGCAACAGCAGGGAGAAGAATCGCGCCATGCTGTCCCAGGGCGTGGAGTTGATCGAGCACGGCCACGATTTTCAGGAATCGCTCGAGTTTGCTGCCACCCTCGCTTCCGATCGCGGTTTCACCCTCGTCGAATCCTTCCACGAGCGGCTGGTGATGGGCACGGCAACCTATGCTCTGGAGCTCTTTCAGGCAGCGCCGCCCCTCGATACGATCTATGTGCCCATCGGCCTTGGATCCTCCATCTGCGGAGTCGCAGCCGCTCGCAACGCCCTGGGACTGAAGACCGAAATAGTGGGGGCGGTATCCGCCGCCTCTCCCTCCTATGCGCTGAGCTTCAAAGAGCACCGCATTATCGAGGCTCCGTCGCGGACAGCGATCGCCGACGGCCTCTCCTGCCGCACTCCCAATCCCCCAGGCAATGGAAATCATCTGGAGAAACGTCGCCCGCGTCGTCGAGGTAACCGACCAGAGATCGCACAGGCCATGCGCATCTACTACCAGGACACGCACAACCTGGCCGAAGGTGCCGGAGCCGCTCCGCTGGCCGCCGCTCTCAAGGAGAAAGACACCCTCCACGGCAAACGCATCAGTATCGTCCTCTCCGGAGCTAACGTGGATCTTGAAACATATATGGCTGCGCTCGCATGAGAGCTTTCGCTTCCATTGCCAAACTCCGGCAGTTCGGAAGACTCACCGCGATGGCGCTCGCAATACGAGGCGATGGAGATGATGCGCGTGCAGCTGAAACGCCTGATAGAGTGGCTCCTTGCCATAGCGCACGTCAGGAGTAAAGGCGTAGCTCCAGCTCTCGTTGTCCAGAATCAACGGAATCTCGGTGCCCGGCGGTGTTTCAGGAGATAAGCGAATCACGCTGGTCAGCTCCATTGCGCCGGTCCATTCCAGCCCTTTTTGCTCTTCGAGACGGTCAATCTCGGTAATCCAGGGAGAATCGGAATAGATGCGAGTGCGATGCCAGTTCCCTTTGTCGAACGGATCCAGCCCCTGCTCCAACTGTACCCAGATGGTAGCCTCCTCGCCGGGCTCCAGAACTCCGTTTCCGTTCCCCTTACCCTCGGTAACGTTGCGCGACACCATGCCCCCGCCGCCTTGGTTCCCTTTCTGGCGAAAGACAGGTAACGTCGCGCTGCGTCCGTCCAGAATTTCGTAAGCAAGCGGTGCCGGGATGGCGTCCGGTGTAACCAGCGCGTCAAGATTCCTGGTTAAGGTCTCCCCTCGATCAACAGCCAGCTTCAGTTCCAGCCTTGTGGGAGCGAGGTACCCGGCCCCCGCTGTAAACCGAAGCCGCAAGCTCGACGACAGATCGACCACCTGACCAGGCGCCAGAACAGGCGCCGTAGCTGATCCAGATAAGATGCTGACCGTCGGGTATTTCGAAGAAAGCGTTACCGTCAAGCCGGAGATCGGTTCGGAGCGCGGATTGTACATTCGCACCGGCAGGCTGACTTCGCGTCCGGATTCCACTCTCAACTCATCGCCCCGTGAAAGCGGCAGCAAAACCGGCGTCGCGTTTTCCACACCGAGCCCCTCCACGCTTAGCTGATGCCCGTCTCCGTTCACGCTAAATTGCAGTCTGCCCTCCCGGGTCGCCGTGAGTTGGCGGATGTCGCGAGCGCCGCTTAAAAGATCGTAATCAGCCAGCATGTACGTAACGCCAGGAGCGTAAACCGGCGGCGTGTCAATCGTGATGCGTGCTTCCGCGATACCGGGCCCGTCGACGGCCCAGCGGCGCGTCAGCACCCGCATGCCGTCTTTACCAACATCTTCAAGGTAGGTTAGGCCGGCCCCCGGCATTTCCGCGTCGACCTGATAGCCCCAAACGTCAAATCTCTTATACGGGCTGGCGTAACGAAAGCGTCCGGGCGGCTCATCCAGCTTCCGGTTCGCGAAGGCCCTCCAATGAAAATCGAAGGTTTCAGCAATCGATGTTGCCCAGTGCTTGTGATACTCATCCTGGCGGTATTCGAAATCCACTTCTTCTGCGCGCGCGTACGCGTCTCGCGTCTCTTCGGTGTACTGGCTGATGAAATCTCCGCTGGCCCTCACCAGGCGGATCATCGTATGCGCGTGCTGAGCGACGTGGTCCTTGGGACGCCATAGGATGCGCCGCCCTTTATCGCCCACATAGAACTCCGGGCCGGGGTTGAACGCCGATGCGCTTCCAATCCAGTCGGGATACCGGGCGCTAAGGTACAGGCTCATGAAGCCGCCCATGCTCAGCCCCGCCGTGGCGCGATGGCGGCGATCCGTCAATGTCCGGTATGAATGGTCAATCAGGTTGACCAGCTCTAAGAAATAAGGTCCAAAATCGTGACCGCCACCATCTTTCCGCAGGTCCCAGGGATCGCCGCCATAGAAACCCGTGTACTCGGAGGCGATGTACCCATCCACGCAAACGATAATCACCGGGTGAGCGGCCGCGTAAGCCACCATCTTGGGAATCGTGTCCTTGCCCTGGTCGTAATCCTCAACCGTGTAGCGGTCCGAGTGGCCGTGGAAATAGTAGATTACGGGATAACGTTTGTTCCCGCTGCTCCGGTAAGTTGGAGGCAGAATGATCCGGTAATGGCGCAGCTCGTGGAAAACCTTCGAATCATAAGTACGATCCACGTAGGACTGGCCACATAATATCTGCGCGCCGCAAAGCAGAACGCCCAGAAAAGTGACGATCTGGAGTAGACGCGATCCTATCCGCATAGAGGAAGAACCAATTTCATCGGAGGCGTTGAAAAGCAAGATTTACCGCCTGTCAATTGGCACCCAGATCCAGGGTGGAAGTGGAGCAGAGGATTGCGATCGTGGCGCGCCTCCGGGTGGTGACGTGGATCGCGCAACATGCTTCCGTGCCAGCGAATAAGCCTGCTTTACTTCTTCTGGCATCGTTGCTATCTGTGCTTCGACGTCATCGGATATTGCCTTGACAATATCAGGGTGTTCTTTTGCCACATCATAGCTTTCGCTTGGGTCGAATGCCAGGTTATATAACTCCGGGCGCGGCAGCCAATAGCTTGAATGTCCGCTGGTAAAGTCGTTAATGTACATCTCGCCGTCAATCTGCGCTAACCGCAACTTCCAATCCCCTCTGCGTGCACAGTGAATATCTGCGTTGTTTGAGCTGAGTGGAGTGAAATATAAAACCGACCTGCGCGGAATATCCATCTGCTCATTGCGCAGAATTGCGGAAATATCAATCCCATCCAGCAGATTTGGAGATGCACTCAGACCGCACAGCGCCGTAAGAGTTGGCAGAATATCCAGGTTTGTCGCCCAGGCATTCTGAACAGTCCCCGCCTCGATCCCCGCCGGCCATTGCGCAAGCAGAGGAACGCGAAAGCCGCCTTCAAAGGTGGTGCCTTTCCTCCCTCGCAATCCGCCAGGATTTCCCTGGTACCAGGGGCCATGATCGCTGGTAAACAAAAGCAGCGTATCCTCCAGGATGCCGTTTCTCTCCAGGCAGTGGACGATCTCGCCCACGCTCCAATCAATCTCTTGCATGGCGTCGCCATAATCACCCATTCCCGATGCGCCGTGGAAACGCGCAGAGGCCCGTGCCGGATCGTGTGGATAGGAATAGGCCAGATAAAGAAAAAACGGCTGCCGTGCATTGTCGTTCAGAAAACGCAGAGCATCCTCTGTATAACGCGGAGTCAGCAGATCCCGATCGGTGTCGGCCTCAAGAATCGTGGCATCGCGAATCATGGGCAACGGCTGCATATCGCCACTGTAGGGAACGCCATAGAAGGAATCGAATCCGCGCTTTGTCGGCAGGTATTCGGGTGCATCGCCAAGATGCCATTTTCCAATGGCATGTGTTTTATATCCACGGTTCTGAAAGAGATTTGCCAACGTGATTTCCTGAAGAGACATTCCTGACTTGGCGTTCGGAAAGAAGGCTCCAACAGTAATGCTGCGCTGTGCATAACGGCCGGTAAGTAACGCGGCCCGCGACGCGGAACAGAGGGGATGGGCCGCGTTGAAATGCGTAAAGCGCATGCCGCCCGATGCCAGCTTGTCGATGTGCGGGGTCTTCAAGTTCGACCCATAACAACCCAAATCGCCGTACCCAATGTCGTCGCCGATCATTAAAACAACATTCTTGGGTCGTCGTGCCAGTTCCGGTTTTGCGCGATTCTCCTCCAACGCAACGCTGTGTTTTCCCGCAGCCATCGCCTCCCTGGAGAGTTCAGGAACGATCGCCGCAGCGGCTATGGATTTGATGAATTCTCTTCTACCGTTTTTCATCGCTTTTTTCGCTTTTTCGCCGAATGCGCTCGCACTGCACAGTGGTACGGATTATACAATCACTTCGTTGCCGCTCCATCTCCGGTATTCTTGTGCGGTGCTCAAAGCGATGACTAAAACCACTGAAAATTTCACCCCTATGGCCCATGTCCCCGGCAATCGCTGCTTCGGATGCGGTCCTGCAAACGCCACCGGCCTGCATCTCGATTTCCTGCTCGCCGAGGACAAATCAGTCGTTTGCCTGGTAACTGTTCCGGATACATTCGAAGGCCACCCTGGCTACCTGCACGGCGGCATCATCGCCACGCTGCTCGACGAAATCATGAGCAAGTCGGTCCGCGCCCGCGGTTTCACGTCCATGACCCGCCACATGGAGGTCGACTACCGCCTCCCGGTTCCCTCCTGCGCACCCCTTTGCCTCGAGGGCCGCGTAGTCCGCAGCGAGGGCCGCAAACACTGGACTGAAGCAAAAATAGTTGACGCCGAAGGGTCCGCGCTGGCACGGGGCAAAGGACTCTTCATCGACGTGAGCACAGCCTAAAAACAATATGTCGGTGTGAGCGCAAAATGGCTAATTGACGTAACCACAACGTGATTGAGGCATCGGGGCGAATCTGAGTCGCCCCCCCCAAACTGCGATTAGTGAACCATATTGATCGTGTCCTGAGTAACGGTGTCAAAGGTGGTTATCGACTTCGCGTTGGCTTCAAAGGCGCGCTGGGCGATGATAAGGTCAGAGAATTCGGCTGAGATGTTCACATTGGATTCTTCCAGCGAGGAGTCTTCAATTGTGCCCAATCCGTCGGTTCCAGAGGCGCCGATCGATGCCGCACCACTGGATTGCGTGGTCGCATAGT
>CAWIVA010000044.1:0-89241 GCA_963839225.1 uncultured Acidobacteriaceae bacterium | reverse complement strand
GCCACGCCCAGATCGATGAGTTGGGCGCGCACGGTTTCAAGCTGGGTGCGGGCCTGGGCCACGTCCACATCGGTGCCGATGCCGCCGGCGAGACGGCGCTGGGTGAGGTCGAGCTGGCGCTCGAGATCGGCGACGGTGGCCTTGAGCAGCTTGGTTTCGGAATCGAGGCCGCGGAGCTGGAAGTAGTCAGAGGCCATTTCGGCGTGAAGGCTGAGGTCCACGATGGCCATGTCGGCGGCGCTGGCCTGGGCGTTCGAGCGGGCGGCCTCGACGGTGCGGCGAATGCGGCCCAAGAAATCCGGCTCCCAACTGGCCTGGCCGGTGATCTCGAAATCGTTGTAGGTGGGGTTTGCGGTCTTATTGAAGAGCGGCTGGTTGGTTGACACTCGGTTGCGCGAGGCGGAGGGCCCGGCGGAGAGCGTGGGGTAAAGAGCGGACCGCGCAACCTTGATCTGGTCACGGGCGGCGAGATAGGTCTCCATGGCCGACGGAGCTGCTGGTTATTGGCTTGCCGTTGGGCGATGCGCTCTTCAAAATGATTCAGTTGCGGATCCTGGTAGATCTCCCACCATTTGCCGCGCAGCATTCCGTCAGAGGGGTTTGCGGGTTGCCAGCCGCCTCCGGCGGGGTTGGGCGGAGGGACGATGGCCGCGGATGCGCCGGTTTCTTTGTAGGCTGCGGGGGCCTCATAAGCGGGACGATTGTAGTTGGGGCCGACGGGTTTGCAGGCGGTGAGGATGATCAGGGAGGCGAGAAAGAGAGAGCCGGGATGGTCGAGAGTCGTGGTTTCCCCGGTCCAAAATCGAGACCGGGGCACCCGCCAGGTGCATTGGCGTAGATTGCGGCACGGTTCGTCCAGGCACTTGCGAAGCAATTGTTTTCGCGTAGGACCGACGGTGGCATATTACTTGCCTCCCGCATCGGTCTGAGCTGGCGGGGCTGACGACGTGGACTTTTTCGCCTTCGATGAGGGAGTCGGGCGGGTCCTGGATGACCTGGTCGGCGGCGCTGAGGCCGGAGACGATCTGCACGTTGGCGCCGTCGTCTTCGCCGATGATGACCGGAACCAGATGGGCGACGTTGCCGTTGACGACGGTGCCCATGCGCAGGCCTTCTTTGCGGAAGATGAGCGCGGCGACGGGCACGATGAAGGTGGGGCCGGCGGGCGGGGTTTTGAAGTGGACCTGGGCGAGGGAGCCGGGCAGCAATTCGCCGGCGCGGTTATCCACGTCGATTTCGACCAGCAGGGTGCGGCTGACGGGATCGATGGCGTCGGCGGTGCGGACCAGGGTTCCCTGGTAGATTTTGCCGGCGTGCTCGGCGAAGGTGAGGTCGATTTTTGAGCCGCGCTTCACGCTTTGCGAATAGATCTGCGGCAGGTTGGCGTAGACGCGCAGGGTCTGGATGGCCTGCAGATGGAAAAGCTCCTTTGCCCGCGCCGGGATCGATCAACTGGCCGGTATCGATGTTGCGGGCGGTGACGACGCCGTCAAAGGGCGCGTAGACCTTCTCAAAGGATTGCAGTTCGGTGAGGCGCTGCACGTTGGCCTGCGCGGATCGGACGGCGGCGGCGGTGGCGGCGGCCTGGTTGACGAAGGTATCGGTATCCTGCTGCGAGACGGCATTGGACTTGACCAGTCCGGAGTAGCGGTCGGCCTGGATGCGGGCGTTGTTGGCGTTGGCCTGGGCGGTGGCTCAGGTCGGCCTGGGCCTGGGCCAGTTGCTGGTCGACTTCGGGGGTGGAGATTTCAGCCAGCAGAGCGCCTTTTTTCACGCGGGCGCCGATATCGAAGTACCAACGGGTGAGGTAGCCGGAGGTGCGGGCGTAGATGGGCGAATCAGTGTATGCGGTGACGTTGCCGGGGAGCACAAAACTGTCGACCGGCGCGCCGGGCTTGGCGGGCGGCGGCGATGACGGTGGGCGCAGCCAGTTCCGTGGTGCGGTGCGGCCAGCACTGTGTCAGCGTGCATGCGGCTGAGAATGCCGAACGACCGCCAGCACCACGGCGACGATGAGCACCACGATGCCACGCCGACGAGAGCCTTGCCGCGGCGAGATGGGCTTCTGTTCGGGCGCGGCTGCCGCGATCGTGATCGCTGCGGGGCGGTTGCGGGTTCGGATTGGATTCGTTGGTCATAGAGAGTTACTCCGGAAGCTCGTCGAACTCGTCGAATAGTCCCGGCCCGTGCAGCGCCGTGGGCCGCTCTGCGGCGGCGTTCGAGCCAGCCGTGAACCACAGAGAAAAATGCGGGAACAAAGAACAGCGTGGCCACGGTGGCCAGCAGCAGGCCGCCAATGACGGCGCGGCCCAGCGGGGCATTCTGCTCGCCGCCGTCGCCCAGGCCCAGCGCCATGGGCACCATGCCGATGATCATGGCCAGCGCGGTCATCAGTACCGGGCGCAGACGGACGAAGCCGGCATTCAGAGCGGCCTGGCGTGCGTCGCCCACCAGGATCTCCAACTGCTCGCGGGCAAAGCTGACGACCAGGATGGAGTTGGACGTGGCCACGCCCATGCACATGATGGCGCCGGTAAGCGCGGGCACGCTGAGCCGGGTATTGGTGAGGAAACAGAAACCAGACGATGCCGGCCAGCGCCGCCGGCAACGCCGAGATGATGAGGAAGGGATCGAGCCAGGACTGGAAGTTGACCACGATGAGCAGGTAGACCAGCAGGATGGAAAACGCCAGTCCGGCGAGCAGGCCGATGTAGGACTTCTTCATGGTCTCGCTCTGCCCGCGCAGGATGAAGTGCGAGCCGCGGGGCAGATCGTTCTTGATGGCGGGCGATGATCTTCTCCATTGCGCGGGTCACGATGCCCAGGTCGGTTCCATCCACATTGGCGTAGATATCGATCACCGGCTGAACGTCGTAGTGGCTTACCGTGCCCATTTCCGCGCCCGGGCAGATGGAGGCCAGGTTGCCTAGAACATCTGACCGGGCGCCGTGACTCCGGGGACGGCGGTGGACTGCAGCGCCGGTTTGGACTGCGCTGGCGGCCTGTTGCGCGGCGAGCGACCGGTGACGGGCAGGCTATTGAGCGCGGCCAGGGAGTCGAGCCCATATTGCGGGGCCTGGATGGCAATGTTGTAGCTGACGCCGTTTCTGGGATCGAGGTAGAAGTTGGGGGTGGTCTGGAAGCTGCCGCTCAGCGCCACCAGCAAGCTTTGCGCCACGTTCTGCTGCGTCAGGCCGATCGACTGGGCGCGGGTGCGGTCCACGTTCACCGTCATATTGGGATAATCGAAAGGCTGCTGGATGCGCGCGTCGGCTGCGCCGGGAACATAGCGGACCTCATCGAGCATGCGCTCGGCAAGGGCGCGGTTGCCATAGAGGTTCGGGCCGACGATCTGAATATCGATTGGCGCCGAGAGGCCGAAGTTGAGAATCTGGGTGACGATGTCCACCGGCAGCACGTAAAAAGTGACGCCGGGATATTCGCGCGCCAGCACGCCGCGCAGACTTTTCGACGTAGGCAGCGGTGGGGTGGTGATCTGTGGTCAGTTGCACCTGGATATCGGCGTCGGCCGGGCCGATGGGCGCGGAGGTGGAGTAGGAAAGATTCAATCCCGAGTAGGGCAGGCCGATGTTATCGACGATGGAGACCAACTCGTTGGCGGGAATCTGCCGGCGGATGGTGGAGTCGATGTGGTCGCAGAGCAGCGGCCGTCTCTTCAATGCGCGTGCCGGTGCGGGCGCGGACGTGAATCTTGAACTGGCCGGCGTCGACGGAGGGAAAGAAGTCCTGGCCCAGCGAAGGGGCGAGAAGCCCTACCGAACCCAGCGCAAAGACGATAAAGAGAATCAGGAAGACTGCCGGGTAATCGACGCAGAGCGTGAGCAGGCGCAGATAGCCGCGGCGCATTTTCTCAAAGCGGGACTCAAAGGCAAGCTGGAACCGGACCAAGGGATTGCGGCTGTGCGCGCTTCTTGGCGGCTCTCCGCGTCGTCGTGCTCTTTGAGCAGATACTTGGCCATGGTGGGCACAACGGTGCGGGAGAGCAGATAGCTGGCCAGCATGGCAAAGACCACTGCTTCCGCCATGGGAACAAACAGGTAGCGCGCCACGCCGCTCAGGAAGAACATGGGCACGAAGACGATGCAGATGG
This sequence comes from uncultured Acidobacteriaceae bacterium, assembly GCA_963839225.1. Lineage (GTDB taxonomy): Bacteria > Acidobacteriota > Terriglobia > Terriglobales > Acidobacteriaceae > Telmatobacter. The sequence goes on along the minus strand of CAWIVA010000044.1, from coordinate 85,130 downwards.
CGAGAGTGGAAACCAGCGCCGGAGTGGCAATTTGCGCGGCGCCGTCGAGGATGGCCTGCTCGATCTCCTTTCCCGACTTCGAGGTTGCGGTTGATGTTCTCGATCTCCACGGTCGCATCGTCCACCAAAATGCCGACGGCCAGCGCCAAGCCGCCCAGGGTCATGATGTTGATGGTCTCGTGCAGGGCGTAGAGCATCATGAGCGAGCAGAGAATGGAAAGCGGAATGGAGACCGCGATAATCAACGTGGAACGCCAACTGCCCAGGAAGACCAGGATCATGATGGCGGTGAGGCAGGCGGCGATGATGGCCTCGCGGACCACGCCGTTGATGGCGCCGCGCACAAAGATCGACTGGTCAGAGAGCGCGTTGATGCTGCAGTTGCGGCGGCAGCTGGCCCTTGATGCTCTCCAGCTTTTCGCGCACGCCGGCGATGATGTCAAGCGTGGAGGACGAGCCCGTCTTGAGAATGTTCATCAATACGCCGCGGCTGCCGTTCACGCGCACGATGTTTGTCTGGGGCGGATTGCCGTCGCGCACATGGGCCACATCGCGGATGTAAATCGTTGCGCCGTTCACCGCTCTGATGGGCAGGTTGTTCAGTTCGTTGACGACACTGGGCGCGGAGTTGGTTTCGATCGGCGTACTCGAATTGGTCGATCTTCATGGTTCCGGAAGGAACAATCAAGTTTTGCGCGTTGACGGCGTTGACCACATCGCCCGGCGACAGCCCCTTGGCCTGCAGCGCATGAAGGTCGAGATCCACCTGGATCTGGCGCTCTTGCCGCCGTAGGGGAACGGAGTCTGCGCGCCTTCAATGGTGGCCAGCTGGGTGCGGATATTGTTCTGACCCAGGTCGTTCAGCTGCTGCTCGTTCAGGCCTTGCCCGGAGAGTCCCAACTGCAACACCGGCACGCTGGAGGCGTTGTACTGGATGATGAACGGCGGGGTAGTGCCCGGTGGCAGTTGGCGCACCTGTACCTGGCAGATCGAGGTTACCTGGGCCACCGCGTTGCCGATGTTCACGTGAGGATGAAAGTAAATCTTGATGATCCCGATGCCATTGAGCGACTGCGACTCGATGTGCTCGATGTCGTTGACTGTGGTCGTCATGCCCCGCTCACTGTTATAGATGATGCGGGTAGACATCTCCTGCGCGGAGAGGCCGGTGTAGTTCCAGACCACCGTGACTACGGGAATATCTATATTGGGAAAGATATCCGTAGGCATCGACAGGATGCTGAAGACGCCAAGTATCAAAATAAGGACCGCAAAGACGGCAAAAGTATAAGGCCGCCGCAGCGCAAGCCGGACAATCCACATCATAGGACGGGTACTCGCTCCTGAGCCGGGGCGCTTTTCCCTTCTTGCCTGCGACCGGTTACTCCTGTACGGAGCGGCAATTCTTCCGGCCCGGTTTGCACCGGCTCACTGGTTCACGGACAGCACGCAACCATTATCAGGATGCGGGGCCCGAACCAGGATTGTTGAAAATACTATGGTAGACGAAGATACACTTGAAACGCGCGGAATCGGACAAGAAGCGCTGTACGCATAGCTTAAAGACGTAGTGAGAGGCGGAAAAGACTCAATTCTGAGGCACCGGCAGGGCGCCCTGCTTCAGCCGGCGATCTGGACTGAATGCGGAAAGAATCAAGGGAGCTTCTTCCAAGCCGAACTCCGCGAATCGCATATCATTAGTCCCATCCTTCCGGCAACGGTTTTGGAGCATGTAAAATGATCCAGCTTGTTCGATGGGGTGGAAAGCTGCCATGAATCCGGAGACTCGCTCTTCAAAGATTTATCACCGGGTCTGCTGCTTCGTTCTGTTTTTCGTCGCGGCAGCGGCCTCATTCAACGGGTTCTACACGAAATTTCACTTTTACGATTGGGGATCGAGAACCATACCGTTGCTGCGGCTGGATGCGATGCTGGATGGGACCGGGTTCAGGCCCTTTATCTATCGGCAGATGCTGCCTACCACCGCCAACTGGATGGACAGAGCGACGCCGGAAGCGGTGAAGGCGTGGCTGTTTAACGCGCAGCTCGGGGACCAAAAGCTCCCCGATGAGATGTTCGATTCGCCGATTGCCCGAGATCGGGTTTTTTTCTTTCGGTACCTGTTCGTCTATGCCGCTACTTTCCTTTTTGCGCTGCTGGCGGTGTACGCCATGCAGCTGGTCTGCCGGGCGCTGGATCTGAATCCGATTGCGGCGGTTTTTGCCCCGGTCGTCTTCATCCTCCTGTTTCCCTATCTTCAGTGCAAGGGCGGCTTCTTCTATGACTATCCCGAACTGGCGCTCATGGCGCTGGCGGTTTGGGCAGCGCTCAAGTTGGACTGGTTTTGGATCCTACCCATTGCCGCGCTGGGCACCTGGAACAAGGAGTCATTCCTGTTTTTCATACCCGCCCTTTATCCCATTCTCCGGCAACGAATCTCCCGCAACAGAGCGCTGATAGGAACCGGAGTGCTCTGCCTGGTGAGCGCGGCGGTTTACATTCCTATTAATTTGCGATTCGCGCGGAACCCGGGCGGGACAGTGGGATGGGGGCTGACGCAGCAAATCCATTTTCTGGTGCATCCGAACTTGTGGATTTTCGGCGATCCACCGCTGGATAAGACCTACGGATTGCTGGCGATGCCGGCCTACACCCTGCTGCCGATGGCGTTGCTGATCTGGACGGCATGGCGCGGCTGGCGTTATTTGCCACTCGTGATGCAGCGACACGGCAAATTCGCATTGGCCATCAACCTGCCGCTTTACCTGCTTTTTGGCAATCCCGGTGAACTGCGCGCCCTGAGCATGCTTTACGTTACGCTACTGCTTCTGATTGCAGTCAATTTCACTGCGTGGGCGAGGCGCAGCAGGAGTGGCGACCCGGTATTGGTTTAAGAGCCCCTGAGTGCCTCGCCGCTGGTGCCCAGTTTCGAAAACCTGAGCGTCGCCCGGTTCGATACAATCATTACAACTCGCGCCATGAGGGAATGTCCTGTTTCAGCGGCCTGCGGGGAGAATTCGCCTTCTGTTTGGCGATGGGATTGACGGAATTTAGTTGAGACTTGAACGTCCCCAAAGAACGAAACGGGCGAGTTTGCTTTTTGCCCGGCTAGACGCAATTAAGCCCTCGGTGGGCATTGAAAAAAAAGAGATTGACAGGAATTGAAATTATGTCCATAGAAAGCACTCCGGAATCCCGTCTGCCCGCAAACAGCGCAATCGAAGAGCCGGTCTCGCGCAGGGGTTTCTGGATTCGCGTCCTTGTTTATCTGCTGCTGGCGGGCTTATTGGGTCTTGGCGTTTGGCGGATCTACGAGAATCATCAACTGGCTGCCCAAAAAAGCGCCAGCCAGGAAGCGGAGTTGCTCAGCCGGCCGGTTCCGGTGCAGGTGGCTCCGGCCGAGCGGAAGCCGATGCCTATCTACCTGACGGCGCTGGGGACGGTTACGCCTTATATGAGCGTGACGGTGAAGGCGCGGGTGAGCGGCGAACTGGAGCCGGTGAAGTTCACCGAGGGGCAGCAGGTGAAGCAGGGCCAAACCATCATGATGATCGACCCAAGGCCCTATAAAGCTGCGCTGGACCAGGCCAAAGGCACGCTGGCTCACGACCAGGCGCTGCTCGAAGAACGCCCAGGCGGAATATAAGCGCTACAAAGCGCTCTTCGATGCGGGCGTGGTCTCAAAAGAGACGCTGGACGCCGACGAGGCAGCACAGGGCCAGTACCTGGGCGCAATCGAGGCTGATAAGGCAGCGATTGAAACCGCCCAGTTGCAGCTCGACTGGTGCAGCATTCAGTCGCCCATCAACGGCCGCATCGGCTTGCGGCTGGTGGATCCCGGCAACATTATTACCGCGAACACCACCAACCTGGTGATCATCAACCAATTTCAGCCCATCGCCGTTTACTTCACGCTGCCGGAGAATGAGCTGCCGCAGGTGCTGCACAAGCTGGCGGCGGAGAAGCGGCTGCCTGTGGATGCCTATGACCGCGGCGACGCGCAAAAGCTGGCGAGCGGCTGTCTGCTTACGGCCGATAACCAGATCGACACCACCACCGGAACCGACAAGCTTAAGGCGGTCTTTGACAACAAGGACCAGTCGCTCTTTCCCAACCAGTTCGTCAATATCCACCTGGTGATGGAAGACCGGCCCAATGCGCTGGTGGTTCCGTCGGCGGCCATTCAGACCGGGCAGCAGGGATCGTATGTGTGGGTGATCGCTACCGACGCCAAGGGAGCCACGACCGCCAAGATTCAACCGGTGAAGGTGGCCCTGGCCGAGGGACAGGTAACCATTCTGGACAGCGGCTTGAACGCCGGGCAAAAGGTGGTGGTGGACGGCGCGGACCGGCTGCGCCACGGGCAGATCGTGGCTGTGAGCAGCGGCCCGGCAGAAGACGGAACAAAGCTCGGCGGGGCAGGATCCGAAGCAGGCACACGGTCCATTCAGTAACGCCGGGGGGCGGCAACCAGAAGAAGGAGCAGCAGTGAGCCTGAGTCCTTCCCGGCCATTTATTCTGCGCCCGGTAGCAACTTCGCTGCTGATGGCGGCGATTTTGCTGGCCGGCTTTGTGGGCTACGAGCAGTTGCCGGTCTCCGCTCTGCCTGAGGTGGACTACCCGATCATCCAGGTGCTCACCTTTTATCCCGGCGCCGGGCCCGGAGGTGATGGCCTCGTCTGTGACCGCGCCGCTGGAGCGGCAGTTCGGCCAGATGCCGGGGCTGAAGCAGATGACCTCGGTCAGCTCCGGCGGCGGCTCGGTGATCACGCTCGAATTCAACCTGGACGAGAACATCGATGTGGCCGAGCAGGAGGTGCAGGCGGCCATCAATGCGGCCAACAGCTTTCTGCCCACCGATCTGCCCAATCCGCCCGATCTACAGCAAGGTCAATCCCGCCGACGCGCCCATCATGACGCTGGCGCTGACCTCCGACTCGCTGCCGCTGGACAAGATTGAAGACGCCGCCGACACCAACCTGGCGCAGAAGATTTCGCAGGTCACCGGCGTGGGACTGGTTTCGATTGCCGGCGGGCAAAAGCCATCGGTGCGCATTCAGGCCAACCCGGCGCAGCTTGCCGCCTACAATCTGAGCCTCGAAGACCTGCGCACCGCCTTGACTGCGGCCAACGTGGACCAGGCCAAGGGCACGCTGAACGGCTCGCGCCAGTCCTACACCATCGGCGCCAACGACCAGTTGCTTTCGAGCGCCGATTACATGCCGGTGATTGTGGCCTATCGCAACGGAGCGGCCGTGCGCGCCTCCGACGTGGCGACGATCGTCGATGCCGCCGAGAATTCGCAGCAGGCGGCCTGGATGGACCGCCAGCCCGCGGTGATCGTCAACATTCAGCGCCAGCCGGGCGCCAACATCATCGCCGTGGTGGACCGCATCAAGAAGCTGCTGCCGCAGTTGCAGACCAGCATGCCGGCCACCATACAGGTGAAGGTGCTGACCGACCGCACCATGACCATCCGCGCCTCGGTCAGGGACGTGGAGTTCGAGCTGATGCTCACCATCGCGCTGGTGGTGATGGTGATCTTTCTCTTCCTGCGCAACCTGGCTGCGACGATCATTCCATCGGTCGCGGTGCCGCTCTCGATTGTGGGCACTTTTGGCGTGATGTACCTGCTGGGCTATTCGCTGAACAATCTCACGCTGATGGCGCTGACCATCTCGACCGGCTTTGTGGTGGACGACGCCATCGTGATGATCGAGAACATCTCGCGCTTCATTGAAGAGGGCGATGAGCCCCATGCGCGCCGCGCTCAAGGGCAGCGAACAGATCGGCTTCACCATCATGTCGCTGACGGTTTCGCTGATCGCGGTGCTGATCCCGCTGCTGTTCATGAGCGACGTGGTGGGGCGGCTCTTCCGCGAGTTCGCCGTCACGCTGGCGGTCACGATTCTGGTTTCGGCGTTCGTCTCGCTGACGCTGACGCCGATGATGTGCTCGCGCATTCTTCAAGACAAGGCGGTCGCCAAGCAGACCCGCTTCTACTATTGGTCAGAGAAGGTCTTCAACTCGCGTCATTGCCTGGTATGGGCGCACGCTGCAGGTGGTGCTGCGCCATCGCTTCACCACGCTGATGGTCACCATCTCCACTTTTGTCGCCACCGTTCTGCTCTTCATCGTTGTTCCCAAGGGCTTCTTCCCGGTGCAGGATACGGGCGTGATTCTGGGCATCAGCGAAGCGCCGCAGACGGTGAGCTTTACCAGCATGGCCGCAGCGGCAGCAGAAGCTGGTGGATATTTTGCTTGAAGATCCGGCGGTCGATAATATTTCTTCGTTTATTGGCGTGGACGGAACCAACACCACGCTGAACTCGGGCCGCATTCAGATCAACCTGAAGCCGCTCGAGGAGCGCAAGATTCCTGCGGCAGATGTGATCCGCCGCCTGCAGGGGAAGCTGGAAGATATTGAAGACTCGGAGGGCATTCAGCTTTTTCTGCAGCCGCTCCAGGACCTGACAGTGGAGGATCGCGTCAGCCGGACTGAGTTTCAATATTCGCTTGAAGATCCCGACCAGGTTGAGCTGGCCAAATACACGCGGCTGATGGTGCAGGAACTGAGCAAGGATAAGATGGTGACCGATGTGGCGAGCGACCTGCAGGATCAGGGGCTGGGCGCTCAATTGGTCATCGATCGCGATACCGCGGCGCGGTTGGGCGTGGCCATGGCCGACATTGACAACACTCTTTACGACGCATTCGGCCAGCGACAGGTCTCGACTATTTTTACTCAGCTTAACCAGTACCACGTAGTGATGGAGGTCGGACAGAACTTCCAGACCGACCCCGGCACGCTGAGCAATCTCTACGTTAAATCGGGCAACGGGACGCAGGTGCCGCTCAGCATGCTGGCTCACTGGGAGCAATCGCGCGCGCAACTGGCCATCGGCCACCAGGGGCAGTTTCCTTCCACTGTGATCAGCTTCAACCTGGCGCCGGGCAAAGCTTTGGGCGATGCCGTGAAGGCTGTCAATCGCATCGAGCAGCGCATCCAGATGCCGGCCGCCATCAACGCCAGTTTTCAGGGAACGGCCGCTGCCTTTCAGACTTCGCTGGCCAACGAGCCTCTGCTGATTCTGGCGGCGCTGGTCACCGTTTATATAGTGCTGGGGGTTCTGTATGAGAGTTACATTCACCCCATCACGATCATTTCTTCGCTGCCCTCGGCCGGCGTGGGCGCGCTGCTGGCGCTGATGATTACGCGCACTGAGTTCAGCGTGATTGCGCTCATCGGCATGATTTTGCTTATCGGCATTGTGCAGAAGAACGCCATCATGATGATCGACTTTGCCCTGAATGCCGAGCGCAGCGAAGGCAAAACGGCTGAGGAGGCGATCTTCCAGGCCTGCCAGCTTCGCTTCCGGCCCATTTTGATGACAACCATGGCTGCCATGCTGGGCGGATTGCCGCTGGCGCTGGGCGGAGGCGTGGGCGCGGAATTGCGCATGCCGCTGGGCGTTACCATTGTCGGCGGACTGCTGCTGTCGCAGTTGCTTACGCTCTATACCGTGCCGGTTACTTACCTTTACTTTGATAAGCTGGCGCAGCGGTTCAAGCCGCGCGAAATTCATACCACTTACGGACAGCAAACGGCGAGCGCGGACTGAAAGAGACAGGGACTAGGGAATAGGGACCAGTGGAGGTGCTGATTCTAGCCCCTTCCGAAATATTTGGTGCCCCAGGTCCGGATTTTCGGACCTGGGATACCTCAAACCTCAATCAACCACCAGCTGGTAGCCAGAAGCTGAAAGTTAAAGTCAATGCACCTCTCTGCGCCCTTCATCAAACGCCCGGTCGCCACATCGCTGCTTTCGCTGGCGCTGCTGCTGGCTGGTTCGGTGGCTTATTCCCTGCTGCCGGTTGCTTCGCTGCCCAATGTGGACTTTCCGGTGATCGGCATCAGCGCGGGCCTGCCCGGCGCAAGCCCCGAGACCATGGCCTCGTCGGTTGCAACGCCGCTGGAGCGGCAGTTCGGACGAATCGCCAGCGTCAACCAGATGACCTCGGTCAGCACTCTGGGCGCGGCTTCAGTGGTTCTGCAATTCGACATCAATCGCAATATCGACGCCGCCGCTCGCGATGTGCAGGCGTCCATCAATGCCGCACGCAACCAGTTGCCGTCTTATCTGCCTCAGAATCCCAACTACCGCAAGGCCAACCCGGCAGAGTCGCCCATCCTGATCCTGACACTAACATCGGATGTGGTGCCCAAGCCGCAGATTTACGACATGGCCGACTCGATTCTGGCGCAGAAGATCGCACAGATCGATGGAGTGGGGCAGGTTTTTGTCTTCGGCAGCTCCAGCCCGGCGGTGCGCATTGAGTTAAACCCCATGCAGCTGGGCTCGAACGGCATTGGTCTGGAAGCGGTGCGCACGGCGCTGGCTAATGCCAACGCCAACCGCCCGAAGGGCGGCTTTCAAGATGCAGGCCATCGCTGGCAGATCGCCGATAACGATCAGATGTTTACAGCCCGCGACTATGCGCCCATCATTGCCGGCTACAACCGACAGACCGGCGCGCCGGTGCGCGTGTCCGACCTTGGCACGGTCGTTGACAGCGTCGCCGACATTCACACCGCGGGCATCTCCGGCATCAATCCGGACAAAGGACCGCCCGGCAAGCTCAAAGACGCCGTCCTCGTCGTCGTTTTCAAGAGTCCCGGCGCCAATGTAATTTCGACCGTGGACAATGTGATGGGCAAGATGCCGCGCCTGCAGGCCTCCATTCCGCCCACCATCAAAATTGACGTAGCCATGGACCGCACCACCACCATCCGCGCCAGCGTCCACGACGTGGAGATTTCGCTTCTGATCAGCGTAGCGCTGGTGGTGCTGGTGGTCTTCCTTTTCCTGCGCGAGGTGTGGGCCACGATCATTCCATCCATCGCCGTGCCGCTCTCGCTGGTGGGCACATTCGGCGTGATGTACCTTCTCGGCTACACCATCGACAATCTCTCGCTGATGGCACTGACGATTGCTACAGGATTTGTGGTCGACGATGCCATCGTGGTAATCGAGAACATCACTCGTTATCTCGAAGACGGCATGAAACCTTTCAATGCTGCGATGAAGGGTTCGCGCGAAATCGGCTTCACGGTGCTCTCGATGAGTACTTCGCTGATTGCCGTCTTCATCCCGATCCTGTTGATGGGTGGGATCGTGGGAAAGCTCTTCCGCGAGTTTGCCGTCACACTCAGTGTGGCGATTGCCGTCTCGCTGATGGTTTCGCTCAGTTGTACGCCAATGCTGTGTGCACAGTTTCTGAAGCAACGCGACGAAAGCCGCCACGGCCACATCTACCGCCTCAGCGAGAACGCATTCCAGCGCCTTCACTACGAATACAACGCGGCGCTGCGCTGGGTGCTGCGCCACCAGACACTCATTCTTTGCGTGACTATCGGCACGACGTTTTTGAACGTGTTTCTCTTCATGCTCGTTCCCAAGGGCTTCTTTCCGCAGCAGGACACGGGCCGGTTGGGCGGCCAGACCATGGCTGCCCAGGACATCAGCTTTCCCGCCATGCGCGACAAACAGCGGCAACTGGCGCAGATGACGCTGGAAGATCCGGCCGTGCGCTCAGTAACGGCTTTTGCGGGAGGCGGACGCAACAGCAACAACGTGGGCTTTATGTTCGTCGGCCTCAAACCGCTCAACCAGCGCCCTGGGCGCGTCTCCGCCGACGATGTGGTAAACCGCCTGCGCGAAAAGCTCACCAGCGTGCCAGGCGCCAGGCTCTTTCTCCAGGCCTTCCAAGATATCCAGATCGGCGCTCGCAGCAGCGCCGCGCAATATCAGTACACGCTCTCCGACGAAGACCCTAATGAGCTGAACACCTGGGCGCCGCGGTTCGAGGAACACGTCAGAAACCTGCCTCAGTTGCGCGATGTCTTTAACGACCAGCAGAACCAAGGTCTGGCAGCCAACCTGGTGATCGATCGCGACACCGCATCGCGGCTGGGCATCACCGCCGCGGCTATTGATAACGTGCTCTACGATGCCTTCGGACAGCGGGAGGTCTCCACCATGTACACCGCGCTCAACCAGTACTACGTAGTGATGGAGGTCGATCCAAAATATCAGCTCAGCCCGGACGCGCTAAACGGCATTTACATTAAGGCCAACAACGTTGCCGGCGCCACCACCGCCATGCCGAGGACGATTGCGGCCGCAACGCGTGCCGCCCCGGCTGCGGCGCTCTTTTCGTCTTCAGCTACGGTTCCCGCGGTAATGTCGCCTACTGCGGCGATCTTAGCTTCAGGCGCGGCCCCGGAAGCAGTGGCTGCAACTGCTTCATCAGGCGGCGCAATGGTTCCGCTCTCCGCCATCGCTCACTTTGAACGCCAGCGCACTTCTCTCGCGGTCAACCATCAGGGCCAGTTTCCGGCCGCCACAATCACATTTAACCTTGCGCCCAACGTGGCCCTGGGCGATGCCGTCACCGCTCTCGAAAAAGCGAAGAGCGAGATGGACATGCCCAGCGGCATTCACGCCACTTTCCAGGGAACAGCGCAGGCCTTTCAGGACTCACTCAAGAACGAGATTTGGCTTCTTCTGGCGGCGCTGGTGGCGGTTTACATCGTGCTCGGCATCCTCTATGAAAGCCTTATCCACCCGTTGACAATTCTTTCCACGCTACCCCCGGCCGGCGTCGGCGCGCTCCTTGCGTTGCTGCTGACCGGAACCGAGCTGAGCGTCATTGCGGTGATCGGCATCATCCTGCTCATCGGCATTGTGAAAAAGAATGCCATCATGATGATCGACTTTGCCCTGCAGGCCGAGCGCGAACAAGGGCTGCCGCCGGTCGAGGCGATTTACCAGGCATGTTTGTTGCGCTTTCGCCCCATCATGATGACCACCATGGCCGCGATCTTCGGCGGATTGCCGCTGGCCATCGGAATGGGAGTGGGCTCGGAGTTGCGCAAGCCGCTAGGAATCACCATCGTCGGCGGACTCATCGTCTCACAGATGTTGACACTGTTCACGACGCCGGTGGTTTACCTCTTCTACGACCGCCTGCAATGGAAGTTCATGAAGCTGCGGCGCATTGGCGCGGAGCTGGAAGAAGCGCCGGGAGATTGAAGAAGCTGTTCTCACCTTAATTCGCGAGCGCTTCTTCATGCACATTCGCGTTCTCGATCAGTTTCACAGGATAGTAAGCGTTGCGTGTGTACTGCTTCATCATGCGGTTGGTGTTGAAGTAGGAACCGTTGTAGGCCAGCGTGTGGCGCATCAGCTGCGCCCATTTCTCCGGCGCATCGAGGTAGAGCGGCACGACGGCCTTTTCGAGTTTTTTGTAAAGCGAAGCAGCTTCCTCCTGATCGTTGGCGCCGTCCTCGATGGCCCAGCCGGTGAAGGTCTCAATACAGCCCTCGATCCACCAGCCGTCAAGAATCGAGAGGCTGGGAACGCCATTCATAGCGGCTTTCATGCCGCTGGTGCCGGAGGCTTCATAGGGGCGCCGGGGCGTGTTCACCCACACATCCACGCCGGCGGTCATCAGCGCGCCCAGGCTCCAGGCGTAGTTTTCGAGGTACACAACTCGCAGCAGGTCGTTTGAATATTTGGCCGCATCCTCAGCCACTTCCTGGATCAATTTCTTGCCGGGCTCGTCCTGAGGATGGGCCTTGCCGGCAAAGATAATCTGTAACCCGCCGGCAGCGGCGGCGATCTCCGCCAGCCGTTTAGGGTCGTTGAACAACAGCGCGGCACGTTTGTAAGTGGCAGCGCGACGAGCGAAACCCAGAGTCAGCACTTTGGGATTCAACACCAGCCCGGTGCTGGAGGCGACTTGCGTAAGCAGTGCTTCCTTGTTCCGGGCGTGCGCAGCGAGAATATCCTTCTCCGGCAAATCGATGGCATTACGCAGGTAAAGATTGTCGCGCCGCCACGTGGAGAAATTCGCATCAAGCAACTGCTGGATGGGCTCAGAAACCCAGGTGGGCGCGTGAACTCCGTTGGTGATCGAGTCAATCGCGAACTCCGGGAACATCTCCCGCGAAACTTTTGCATGCTGCACGGATACGCCGTTGGCGTAGCGCGAAAAGTTAAGCGCCAGAAGAGTCATGTTCAGCATGCCGTCGCGAAAGCATCCCAGCTTTTCCAGTCTCGCTGTCCGGTCGCCTCCCAGAATGCGAATGGTCTGCTCCAGAGAAAATCGATCATGGCCGGCGGGAACCGGCGTGTGCGTGGTGAAAACGCACTTCCGTCGTACCGATGCGAGATCTGTGTCAGTCGCCGCGCTAAGCGGCCCGCCGCCCAACTCGCTTTCAAGCAGCGCCAGGGTGAGCAGTGCCGCGTGGCCTTCGTTCATGTGGTACACGTTTACCCGGTGGCCAAGCGCATGCGCCATGCGAGCGCCGCCCATGCCCAGCACAATCTCCTGCTGCAAGCGGTAGTTGCTGTCGCCGCCGTAAAGGTGATCGGTCAATCCGCGATCCCATCCCGAATTGACCTCAAGATCCGTATCGAGGAGATAGATCGGCACCACATGTCCGTAGCAGCCCACCAGGTCATAGCGCCATGCGCGCACCGTCACAACGCGGTCTTCCACTGAAACCGTAACCCGTGCCAGCTCCTCGGTGCAGAAGTCCGCTGGATTCCATTGCTGAACGTCTTCACTCTGAACACCTTTGCCGTCAAGGTGCTGTTGAAAGAATCCCTTGCGGTGCAACAGCGTGAAGGCAACCAGCGAAATTCCCAGGTCGGCGGCGGAACGCAACGAATCGCCGGCCAGAACGCCAAGACCACCGGAGTAGGTGGGCATGGAAGGGTCGATCGCGACCTCCATCGAGTAGTACGCCACCAGGCCTTCGCTGGGAAATTTTTCAAAAGAAAATGGTTTTGATTTTTTCACTTGCATTGTCTTTTTAATTCTCCGCGGCGCTTCCGGGCTGCGAAGCGACGATCAAAAGATAGGAATCCGGGAAAGCCTGCCAGACAAAAAAACCCTGCCGGTCTTCAGCGGGTCAAACTCCATTTGATTTTAGCAAGGAACGCTTGTGAAGGCGCTTGATCATTTATTCCTGCTTCGTCAATGGTCACTCCGACTCGTGTTACCAAAGAGCCCGGCACCGGTCTCTGTTGACGGCGCGGGAACGAAAGAAGCCAGATTTTCTCTCGTCGAGGAATTCGCTTCATCCGACCAGGTGTAGAATCCAGAAAAACCGTTTTTATCCACCTATCTTGGCAACGCGTCGGGGACGATGTGTCTGCAGCTGAGATTTGCCCCGTGGGATGAGGACCAGAAGGAAAGACAATGCAGGATGAAAATCAGTCCGGGTGTACGATCGGTACTTCCCGGCGCGCCATACTCAAGTCGGTGGCAGGGATTGCGGCTGCAAGCGCAATGAACAAGCCTCTTCACGGCTTGGCGGCGTCGCTAAAGCCGTGGAGGTCGGTCAATCCCCGATGGTACGGATTCAACCTGCTGGAGTATTTCTCCACTGACACAGACTGGATGAAGTATTTTCCTTACCGTAATGATGGCGCCTTCAAGGAAGATGACTTCCGCTGGATGCGAGACTCGGGGTTCAACTGGGTTCGCCTGCCCATGGATTATCGTTTCTGGACCGATCCCCAGAATATTATGAAGATCGACGAGAAAATGATCGAACCGATCGACCGCGCGATCAAACTCGGCGATCGGTACGGAATCCACGTAAATATCAGCCTGCACCGGGCACCGGGAGAATGCATCCTCGACGGCATGGACGAGAAGATGACGGGGATCCATGTTACCTATGAAAAGTCCAGCGTGTATGATGACCGTGCCGCTCTTGACGCCTTTGTTCATCAGTGGACCTTCTTTGCCCGGCGCTACACCGGCATATCCAATGACAAGCTCAGCTTCAACCTGGTCAATGAGCCCGGAGCCAGGAACAATAACGCCGACGGAGAAAGAAAGTACGTGCGCGTGGCGCGCGCCGCCATCGATGGCATTCGAGCAGTAGATTCGACAAGGTTGATTGTTACCGACGGCTATAACATCGCACGTTCGCCGATTGAGAGTTTGTTTGATACAGGAATCCTGCAGAGCGCCCACGATTATTCGCCTATGAAGGTTACCCATTACCGGGTGGAGTGGGTTCGCAGTCAGGACAATGTTCTGTGGCCGGTTCCCAACTTGGCCATTGAGGGACGAGGCCGGTAAAGTTATCTATGACCGGGCCGCAATTGAGAAGGATTATCACTGCTGGGGAGCGCTCGCAAAACATAATATCCCCATGCACTTTGGAGAGCTGGGCTGTGGCCGTTATACTCCGCCACAGGTGCTTTATGGATGGATGGACGACACTCTGGATGTGATCAATAGCCTGCACTCAGGTTGGGCATTGTGGAATTTTCGAGGCCCTTGCGGCGTTCTCGACACCAATCGTGCAGGAACTCACTACAAGGATTGGCACGGGCATCAGTTGGATCACAAGCTCCTAAATATCCTGCAGCGCAAAATGAATGTCTGAACATAGCGGGGAGTAAATCAAATGCATTCGAGCAGGTGGGTGGGCTTTGCCGCCTGCCCCTCATTTGTTTTTGCGTCCTGCCATTTCGGTTTTCATCCTGGATTGAGCAAAACCAAGATTTTGCCTGGCGTTAACATACGCCGGGTCGATTCGTACCGCTTCGCTGAAGTGGACTGCCGCCTTTTGATAATCGCCCAGTTGAATCAGAGCCACTCCGAGGTCATTATGCGCATGAGCGTTTTCAGGGTCGATGCGCAGTGCCTGGGCAAATTCTTCTGCCGCTTCACGTACCCGATGCGACTGGGCCAAAATTCTCCCGATTCTGGAATGAGGCAATGCCTGATAAGGTTTGATGGACAAAGAGAGCCGATATTCTTTCAGAGCTTCATCGGTCAGTCCCTGAATGCTCAAAATCATACCCAAGTTATTATGGGCATCGATGTTATACGGATCAATGGTAAGTGCCTTCCGGTACGCCTGAACCGCTTCTTCCAATCTTCCCTGCACTCGAAGAGCATCGGCAAGATATAGCCACGCAGATACGAAATCCGGGCTCGACGCGATAGCCTTTCTGCTATAAGCTTCCTCGTCCTTTGGATTGCCGATTAAGTCGGACCATAGTGCCGGCGGCTGTGAGTATATCCGGACTCGTTGGGCAAGATACGCAAGGCTTCTTTGAGGCGCTTGCCGGCGAGCGGAAGATTGCGCATATCGTGGGTTTGCATCATGGATTGCATCATGAAGGCGGAATAAGAAAGACTTTGAGGGCCGTTGGGATCGTAAATTAACGCGCGCTCAAAATATTCCTGCGCTTCGGCAGGTTTCCCCTGACCTGCATAGACCACGCCCAGGCTGTAATTGGGAATCCGCCACGCGGATCAACCGCAAGAATGTGGATGAAAAGTGTTACCGAATCCTTCCAAACTTTTACCTGCGCATAGGTCTTGACGGCGCACGCTGAGATAAGAATGACCGCAAGGAATTGAGCCGCAACTCTGAGTCTCGGGGAATTAGCTACGGCATCGCCAACTAACCATGCGAGAGCGATAAACAAGCCGATAGATGGAAGGTAGGTATAACGTTCGGCCAGAGCCTGAACGCCGACCTGCACAATGCCGATCACCGGCACAAGGCTCCCAGGAACCAGAGCCAGCCGACCAGGCAATATGGCTTGATTTTGCGATAGCGCCAGCTGCCGGCGGTTACAAGGATCAATGCAATTACCGATAACACCGCCGCTGCGATGCTGACGCTATTGGACTCGTGGTAATAGTACGCCATGAGAGGATCGGGCCAAAGCATGATGCGAACGTAGCGCCAGTAACTGATGGCCGCGTTGCAGATTCTTGCCCAAATGGGAAAGACCTGAAGCGAGCCACTGCGCCGCTTGACCTTTGCGCGATAAGAGTAATGATGCTGGAAATAGCAGCCATGGCGAAGAGCGGCCATTTTTCAGCACATAGCTTCCAGAAGGACGAGGGGCGTTGCGCACGGGATTCGCTGTCACATGAGTTTCTGCGCAGCGGCCAGTAATCAAGCAACAGCAGGGCGAACGGAAGCGTGACAGCCATCGGCTTGGACAGCAGGGCGCATGCAAAACCGCATATAACCCATGCGAACCGCTTCCAGGATGGCTTGCGGACATACCATGCATACGCAAGCAATGCGGCAAGAAGAAGGACGCGCACAACACATCCTTGCGTTCGGAGAGCCAGCAACAGATTCGACATGCGCCGGATGTAGGGCAAAAAGAAATGCGACCAGGGCCGAACGGCCCGAATAGCCTGTCATGTACAAGAGCAAAAGAAAGAGCAAAACTGCATTGGCGGCATGCAGGCATACATTGGTGATATGGTGGCCGATTGGGTTGCTGCCTATAAGCCCCAGTCCACCATGTGCGACATCCATGTCAGCGGGTGCCAGTTACCCTGATCGTAGGTGGTAAATGCCCACGCGATGCTCTGCGCGGTTATACCCTGGTGAACATGCAGGTTATCGACGACATAGCCGATAGTCGTCCATGGTTACAAACTCGTTGGAGCGCACATCGCTGATAGGAGAGAAAAGTAATCACGAGGAGAGCAACGCAGATTGCTGCGGTCTGCCAAGACTTAGACTTTGAGGGAGTAATTGATGCGGTCTGGTTGCTCTGCGCCTTTGGCGGACGATTAATGTGGGGTTTACGCTGCCGCGATTTCTTCGGCATGATGGGCGATCTCCCGCCTTACTTTTTTGCCTGCTGAGTCTGTTGGCTTTTCATATGGGCCAGGGTGAGATCGAGGTTCCGCCTTGCGCCGGCATAAGTTGGATCAATTCTTATTGCGGCGTTAAATTGCTCGATCGCTTTTTCGTCGTCTCCGAGCTGAAAGAGCGCTACGCCAAGATCATTATGCGCGTTGGGGTTTGCCGGGTCGATCTGCGCCGCCTTGGTAAATTCAGCAACTGCCGCGGGGATCTGGTGCGCCTCGAAAAGACACACTCCAATTCTCGAATGAGGCATCGCCTGACTGGGATTGATGGAAAGAGAAATCTCGAATTCCTTTATCGCTTCCTGCTTGAGTCCCCGTTTCTCCAAAATGAGACCTATGTTGTTATGCGCATCGAATACATTCGGATCATTGGCCAGCACCTGGCGGTATTCTTCGACAGCCTCATCAGGTTTATCCTGCGCGCGAAGAGCATCGGCAAGGAAGAGTTGCGCAGGTAGAAAATTTGGGGCTACGACGAGCGTTCTTCTGCTATAACTTTCCGCGTCCTTCGGCCTGTTCATCAGGAGCGACCATCGCGCCATGTTATTCAGCGCATCGCGAAAACCGGGATCCAGGCGCAGTGCGGCTTCGAGGCGTTGACCTACAAGCGGGAGATTGCTCCAATCATGGGTTTGCGCCATAAGTTGCATCATGCAATAGGCGGAGTAAGAGAGGATTAGTGTCTTAGTGGAGTTATAGAGCAGCGAGCGGTTGACATAGTCTTGCGCCTCGGCTAACTTTCCCGCGTTCTCGTAGGCCATGCCCAGGCTGAAATTGGGAAGCGCACCGCGGGGATCAACCTGGAGTACGTGGCTGAAGAGAGTTATATTATCTTTCCAAATCTTTACCTGCGCATAACTTCTGACCGCGCATGCCGTAATCACTATGATCGCGAGAAACTGGGCTGTAACGGTCAGTCTGGGTGATTTGGCAACGGCTTCACTTATCAACCAAACCGCGGCGATAAATATGCCGATGAGAGGAAGATAGGTATAGCGCTCGGCCATGAACTGTTCGCCGACCTGCACGAAGCCAATGACCGGCACAAAGGTTCCGAGGAACCATAACCAGCCGATGAGGCAATAGGTCTTATCTCTGCGGAAATGCCAGCACGCGATGGTAATCAGAGCTAACGCGGTGATCGACAAGATTGCAGCAGCATACTGAATATGGACTACGTCATAGTAATAGTAGGCTGTGAGCGGGTTGGGCCAGAACGTGAGCAGCAGGTAGCGGCAGTAGCCAATCGCGGCATTGAGAGTTCTTTGCCATAACGGCAGCCCTTGCAGCTCTGCCACCGAATGGCCGGCATGCTGCGCGACATAGGTGATGACGCTGGAAGAGATAGCCATGATGAAAAGCGGCCACTTCTCCAGGCATAACTTCCAAAAGGATGAGAACCATTGAGCGCGCGCTTCCGTCTCGAAGGAAATTCTGCGGAACGGCCAGATATCGAGCAAGAGTAACGTAAACGGTAGAGTAACCGCCATTGGTTTTGACATAAGTGCACAGGCAAAGGCGCAGATGACCAATAGGTAGCGCTTCCAGGACGGCTTGCGAAGATTCCACGCATAGGCTAGTAATGTTGCTAAAAAGAAAAATGCGCACAAAACATCCTTGCGCTCGGCGAGCCAAGCGACAGATTCTACGTGAGCCGGATGGAGTGCGAAAAGAAACGCAACCATCGCGGAACGGGCCAGAAAGCCGGTCATGTAGAGAAGCAGAAGAAAAAGCAGGATTGCATTGGCGGTGTGAAGAAAGAGATTGGTTAGATGGTGGCCGGCGGGATTGTTGCCATAGAGGCTCCAGTCCACCATGTGAGAGATCCAGGTGAGCGGATGCCAGTTGGAGACGCGACGTGTTGTGAATGCCCACTCGATGCTCTCGATAGTTATGCCGTGATGCACATCGCGGTTCTGCGCGACGTAGTCCATATCGTCGTAGGTGAGGAAGCCGTTGTGGCGGACACCTTGAAACGTAATGAGGGTAGATAGAGCAAGGATCAGGCAGACAACAGCAACTTGCCATGGCTTATAGGTCGCGGGAGCACCGGGAGCGGTTTTGCCGGTCACAGACTCGGGCGGGCGCTTAAGTTGAGGTCTACGCTGACGCGATTTCTTTGCCATAATTGCCAACCTCCAATCATTTTAATGACGAGGGTGATTTGCTGTTGGACGAGTCGCCGATTTCATCTCGAAGCGGGGACGGCGCTCGCTTCCGTTGGGTGAACGGATCGGAATCAGGATTTAAATGCTTGCGGGATGGAATCGTTAAAGACTACTCCAGCCGGTGAGTCCTCCCGAGGCGTGGCAGATGTGAATCTGCGGGACGATGCCGAACTGCGCGGTGTAGCGCTTGCCCAATTCCTCGGCAAATGCAGGGGCCTTCGCTTGCTCCACCACATTCACGGTGCAACCGCCGAAGCCTCCCCCGGTGAGCCGCGCGCCGATCAGGCCGGGCAGATCCTGCGCCAGGGCAACCATTGCGTCGGCCTCTTCGCAACTGCCTTCGAAATCCTTGCTGTAGCTGGTGTGCGCCGCGGCCATTAGACGGCCCAGTTCGGCCAGGTTGCCCTTCAGCAGAGCATCGCAGGCTGCCACTGTGCGCAGATTTTCGCTGATGACGTGACGGGCGCGCATGAGCGATTTGGGCGCCATCTCGGAGCCCCATTTATCAAGATCCTCAAGCGTGGCATCGCGCAGAAAGCGAACGCCGGGGCGATGGCTGGCGATGACCGCGCAGGCGGCTTCCGATTCGCGGCGGCGGGTGGGATAGTCGCCGCCGGCAACCGAGTGCTTGACCATGGTGTTGGCGATGACCAGCGCTACGTGGGAAGGAATTGGCGCGAGCTTGAAGCTGAGGTCGCGGCAATCGAGCAGCAGCGCGTGATCCTTTTTGCCGTTGGCGGAGATGAACTGGTCCATGATGCCGCAACTTGCGCCTACATATTCGTTCTCAGCACGCTGGCAGAGCCTGGCGAGCACGGGGCCCGGGTAACTGACGCCGATCAGCGAGAGCACGGCCAATGCGGTAACCACCTCAAGGGCTGCTGAACTGGAGAGCCCTGAACCCAGCGGCACGTCGCCCCACAGGGTCAGGCTGAAGCCGGGAAACTTATGACCCTCGCCGGTGAGGATCGCGACAACACCGATGGGGTAGTCGGTCCAGTGCTGGCTGGCTTTTGCGGGAAGCGCTGCGGCATCAAAGAACCGCTCCTCCTGATAATTCTCAGAGTAGATGGCGATCTTGCCGTCCGTGCGCGGCGAGATGCTGGCGAGCGTGGCAAAGTCAATGGCCACTGGCATTACAAAGCCCTCGGCGTAATCAGTGTGCTCGCCGATGAGATTAACGCGTCCCGGGGCCACAAAGACGGCCGGCTCCGCTTTGAAACGGGCAATGTGCATAGAACGTAAAATGGCAGGATCGTGCATGGTGGTCTACTCCTTGAAAAATTTAACTAGGTCTCTGACCGGATGAATTCGTCCCTTGGCATTCGTGGTATCCCACCCATTTCACAAAGTACGTGAAATGGATGGGACACGGAGTTGGTACAAGATCAAGCGGTCGAAGACTAGCAACAACCTGAATTACTTTCCCAGAACCTCAGCACAAGCGGCGGTCCATCGCCCCCAAATTTGGTCTAGCCACTCCTCATGCTCAGGCTTCATCAGCACCGAGCGCATACAGGTGACCATTCCGGAATCGCCTGCGTGCTTGCCTGCGCTCTGAAACCAAACCACCGGCAATTGTACAAGGGCCAAGTGCAAGTCGCGGGCGGCGCAGGCCACAAAGGCTTTTTGCGCCAGATCGGATGACTGCTCGCTGGACTTCGCGTCCAGCTTCCAGACCACAATATCCAACTCCGGCGGGCCGACGGCGAGCGGCTGGAAGCGCGCGTCCTCTCGTAAGCGGCGGTCCAGTTCCAAAGCCGCTGCCCGGCCCTTGGCCAGTCCGCGCGCAAATTCGCCACCGGGCTTCAGCGGCAAGAGCTTTTGCGTGGCCCATAAAGCAACGGCCGAGGCTCCGGCGCGCGAGCACTCCAGGCTGATTTCGCCCAGGTGAAACTGCTTCGAGGTGAAGTAGGTATAGGGCGAATCGTGCTTGTAAAAGCGGCCCACGGCAGGATCGCGGAAGAGCACGCATCCACAGCCGTAGGGCTGCAATCCGTGCTTATGCGGATCGATCACGATGGAGTCGACCTCGCTGACGGCCGCGTAAGCACGTCTTGCCGGCTCGTCCAGCGCCTCTTGAATCAAACGGAAGTAGCCGCCGTAGGCCGCGTCCAAATGCACGCGGAATCCGTAACGCTGCTTGAGCGCCAGCACATCGGCCAGTGGGTCGACCGCACCAATGCCCGTAGTGCCCAGCGTTACCACTATTGTGCCCACATCACCCTTGCGCAGTTCGCCTTCCAAGGCCTCCATGCTCATGCGCCCGTGGCTGTCGGCAGGGATCTCAGCGTACTCGATCTTCAGCACCGCGGAGATGCGGCGGTGAGTATAGTGGGCCTGCTCGGAGCCAACAATCCGCTTTCCGGGCGCCAACTGCCCTGCTACCCACAGAGCTTCGAGGTTAGCTATCGTACCGCTTGTAGCAAGGTGCCCCAGATTCTCCGTCCAGCCGAAGATGCCGGAGATCTCACGGACCGCCTCAATCTCCATCTCCGAGCTGGCCCGTCCACCGTCGCGGGCATGGTTGTTGGGATTAATGTTCATGGCCAGCGCATATGCTGCCCTCGCCAGCGGATGCGGCGGCTTGAGCATCTGGCCAGCATAGAGAGGATGGAAATAAGGGTAGTTGTCTCCAAGACGGTGCGCCGTTTCCTTGAGGACCTGGGTCATTGCGGCTGGGTCATGGTCGGACTGAAAGGGCGGCAAAGCAGCGAACTCCGCCTCAAGCAGCTCTGTAGCGCGGGATAGAAGATCGGGTACAGGATCGGTGAGCATGGCGACTTATCACACTATAACCGGGCAGGCGCCCGGCTATCAGCGCGCGATCATTGAATGAATGGATCGAGGGTTGGCATTCCTGGGCCGAGCGCTATTCCTCAATTCGGTAAGTGAATTCTTCAATCACGGGGTTGGTGAGCACCTCGCTAGCGACGCGCTCGACCAATGCGCGAACGGCATCCACTCCCAGCCCATCGGCCACAGAAAGAGCGAAATATTTGCCCTGGCGCACGGCTGTTACGTCCGCAAACCCGATCTTGCGCAGGGCGTTCTGGATGGTCTGGCCCTGTGGATCGAGGACCGAGGTCTTCAGCGTGACATAGACATGCGCCTTCATGATCCCCGATTATAGTAGTTCCAGGGTCTGGCCGGGGTGACGATTGGAGTTCCCATTGAGTTCCGGGTCGATTCAAGCCGGCGGATCCTCCTTCCTCATCCCCAAGGAGAAGCGATAACGCAATGACTAATTATCTGGAACTACCCATCGGCGACCGTTGCCCGGAGATCTTTCGCGCGGTCATTGAAATTCCGCTGGACGGAACGCAAAAGTTTGAATACGACAAACAATTGCATGTCTTCAAACTGGACCGCAATCTGCATTCGCCGGTTCACTATCCCGGCGATTACGGCTTTATACCCTCGACGCTGAGCGATGACGGCGACCCGCTGGACGTGCTGGTGCTGGTGCCGGGGCCGAGCTTTCCCGGCTGCGTGCAGGAGGTGCGCCCCATCGGCCTGCTGGAGATGCTGGACCAGGGAATTCTGGACGAAAAGGTTTTGGCGGTGGGGAAAAACAATCCCCGGTTTAGCAATGTGTGGAACTACACGGATATTTATCCGCATATGCTCAAGGAGATTACCCACTTCTTTTCGATTTACAAGGATCTGGAGGGCAAACGGGTGGAGATCAAAGGCTGGCACGATGCTGCCTACGCGCGTGACCAGGTGGTGCATTCGGCAAAACAGTTTCTGGAGAACAAGGTGAGGCAGGCCAAGGGAAAATAGAGATCTGACGGGTCCGGGGCTAAAGCCCGCTCAATTTTCCCGCCAGTTCAGGGGCCTGAAGGCCCCTGCTCCCTCCGTTCTAATTGAGTTTCCAACAATCTATAAGCGCCCCACCCTAATCGCCTGTCGATTCAGCCCTCAGCCGCCTTCGCAGCAGAGGAGCGGCTGCGAGCCAATAGAACACCGGTCCCAACAGGCCTACTACGGATGCAAACAGAAGCGCCGAAGTCGAGCCGAAGAGTTTCTCGTCGCGCGACGCGTAGAGGGCGTAACCAATCAGCACGGCAGGACCCACTCCCAACAGGCAGGCAAAGGCGAGATTGCCGGCCTTGAAGGGACGCTCGAGATTTGGCTCGCGAATGCGCAGGACGATCAGAGCTATAAACTCCAGCAGGAGGACCGAACCGTAGAGAATCAGGTCGATGGAAATGAGGCGCTCGAAGGGCAGCTTGAGCGCCAGCGCCCAGGCAAGCCCTAACAAGATCACTGAAACCCACGGGACGCCGCGGCTATTGCGGCGAGCCAGCACGCGGGGCAACATGCCGCCTTCGGCCATGGCCATGGGCAGGCGGGTATAACTCATCACCAGCGCATTGAACATGCCGACGCCCGACAGTGCGCCTCCGGCAACTATGGCAACCCCCAGAATCGGGCCGCCGAGCGAGGTTGCAGCGGTGGTCCAGTCGCCCGTGGAAAAGCTATCTGTGGAGAGGCCGGCCACCGCCATTGCGGCCAGGGGAAGAATGTAGGATGCGGCTGTGACAAAGGTTGCAGCGATCATGGCGCGCGGGTAGTTTCGCCGCGGATTTTCCACCTCGCCGGCTACGGTGGAGGCGTTATCCCAGCCCATGTAATTCCACATGGCCACTAAAACTGCGGTTGAAAAAGCCGGACCCGCGCCGAAGCCTGTGGATGGGCCGCCCCATTGGACCGCAGGATGCAAAGTGAACCCATGCCAGAAGCCGAGAACCACGAAGACCGCAAAGGGCGCCAGCAAAAGCACGAACATTCCCACCGAGTCTTCGGCGATCACCGGCGCTCCGAGAAGATTCCACAAGCAACAGGTCACCACTACCGCCAACGCCCAACCGTATCCATACCAGCCGCTGGCGAACGCGGGCAGCAACTTGCCCAGGTAAAGCACGAATATGGCTGGATAGATGGCCATATCGAAGATGCTGGCCGAGAGCGAGAACCAGCTCACTTGATAGCCCCAAAATGGACCAAGCGCGCGCCGCACCCAGATGTAAAATCCGCCCTCGGCGGGAATGGCGCTGGCCAGTTCGCCGATCATCAGAGCGGTGGGCAGGCACCAGACGACCGGCAAGACGAGCAGAATGAGGATGGCCTTGAGGAATCCCGCGCCGCCGAGAATGTCTTCAATTCCGTATGGGCCACCGGAGACCATGAAGTAGGTGGCGGCAACCAGCGGCACGAAGTGCATCTTCCGCCGGCCAGAATGAGGTCGCAGGGGCATTACACGAATGGTACAGTCCCCGACGCAGTGCAATCGGCGAAAAAATGTCACAACCTGAGCCGCTGTGCGCCTCGGGTGCGGATTCCGGTATAATCCAGTGAGACCGCGGAGAGATGGCCGAGTGGCTGAAGGCGGCGGTTTGCTAAACCGTTGTACGGTCAAAAGCTGTACCGGGGGTTCGAATCCCCCTCTCTCCGCCAGCGAGTCAACTTGTTTATAATCAACAACTTAGATTACGAAAATCTCCCTGATTTCCGGGCTAATTCCGCATAAATCTTCCACCCGAGAACTAACTTCTCTCCGAGTAGCTAATCTTAATTTAGTCAATCCATGAATGCAGAACCCGGCGCAGAGGATGGGAATGTCGACATTTCCCGAACTCAGAAGATTCAAACCGGAAATCGGCAGCGCGCTTCCGTTCTACTCCTCGAGCATCGCTTTGAGGACCGATTTGTTGAAGGGCATTTCATGGAGCAACATTTCGGCGCTCTGGACCAACGGATTGGCATGGAACCAGCGTTGCACGATGTTATCGTGAAGCAGATTGAGACTGGCGAGCAACGACATCCCCTGGTGATGAGCCATCCATTCGCGCACAAGAACCGGATCACCGGACGAAGCGGCGTAGTCAGCGGCCTCGTAAAAGCCGTAGGGGCCAATCCAACCCGCGAGAGACATGCGACGCAGATTGTGAAGCGCCGACCGCGAATCGACGCCGAGAGCGAGGAATGTGGAGTAAGGCGAAATGACAGGGCCTGCAATGGTTTCCGGCGAAAGCGCGATCTGCGGCACGCCATAGGCCTGGTAGTGGTAATGGCCTTCGTTTCTATTCGAGGCGCCGGATTCGGAGATGCCCCAGGGAATATTGTTGTGTGACTGGGCAAATGCGCGTTGCACCCGGACGCAGGCTGCGAGAGTGCGCGAGGCGAGCGTGTCGGGGTAACTGCGCATCCATAGCGAGGGCATCAGATATTCGAAGATGGTTCCCGTCCAGGAAAGGAGGATGAATTGTCCGAAAGCGAGCGTGTGCCTGCGGCCCAGGTTCAACCAGCTTTGAAGGGGGATGTCATTGCGCGCGACGGCGAGGAATGCAGCGATTCGGGCCTCGGAGGCAAAGATGTCATAGCGGGCATCATGGAGGTGCCGTGATCTGGCGCTGTATCCGACGGAGAGGAATGCATGGTCTGGGCCGGCGAGAAATGCGAATTCGGTTTTCTCAGCGAAACGCTCCGCTTGTTGCGAGATGGTGCGGAGGTCGGCGGCGAGAGTGCGCAGGTTTCGCGTGGCGGCGGGAAGAGAAGCTCGAAGTTGCTCGGCAAGATTGAGCAATCGCGGATTGCCGGCAAGCTTGGGCTGTGTACTGGAAAGGCGCGCAGCCAATTGCTCTGAGAGCGCGGCTGCCTCCTCGATGGTGGACGCACGATGTTTCTGCTTGAGGTCGGGTTCCAACAGCTCGCTTAGAGGAGCGTATTCATGAAGCTGCCAAGGCAAATAGTCGCGGATCAGGCTGAGAATCGCACTAATCCGGCGCTGCGTTTCTGTTAGCCACCACGATTCTTTGTATTCGGAGGTTGGGGAAGCGGTGGCTTCGGCGAGAGCGGCATCGGCGGTGGGCAGCCATGCGATCCACTCAGATAGATTTGCGGATGGGCGAGGTAAGGATAGGTTTGAGATTGAAGCGTGCCAGCCATTCTCGAATTGCATGAGACGCCAATGCGCGCGGAGGCTGGTGAATAGCTGGGGTGGGATTAATGGCCGGCGAATAAGCTCGAGCGTGCCCGAACGGAGCGTATATAGAGAGGCCACGAAGTTACCGCTATCAACTGAAGAGACAAATGGGTCTTCGCTCACGGGCTGCAGAGTTTGCGTGTCGTACCAGTTATAGAGATGGCCGCGATATTTTTCCAATTTCTCAATGGTGGCGAGGCTGCAACCGGTTAGCACCGCAAACTCGGGCACAGTGAGGAATCCGAACTCGCATGCTGCCTGCCGGGCATTGAGCAGGAGGCCGAGATTGGTTGGGGAGACGCGCGCAAATTCGTTTGCTCCATCTTCTTCGACGTGGTCCGGGATGAGGTAATTGTGACGCTCACCGCCAAACCGGTAAAAGAAGCGCCAGATGCGCAGCGCATTTAAGTACAGAAAGTCCCTGTCGTCTTTGTGGAGGCGCTCTTCCTGTTCGCGTGGCGACTTATTGAGCCACACAGTGACGATGGGGGCGGATGCCCACAGTACCAGAATGGGCGCCGCAACAATCAGGGCAAGGAGATGGTGGGGGTTTGCCATGTAGACCGTGGCCGCCGCCGCCAAAGCAATAAAAGATGCAACGAAGGGGTAGTGGTCAACCGATTTGCTGCCCTCGGACTCGAGTTCGGCCTCGGCTGCCGTCTCCCATTCCAGCAAGCGTTCGCCGGTGATGAAACGGCGGATAAGTGCACGGAAAATAGCGTCGAGAGAGAGCAGAGTCTGATGGGGAAGAAATATGAGATTCAACAGTGCGGAGTACGTCGCGTTGCGAAGACCGGAAAGCGCCGCACCTGCACCGCCTTTCCGGCCGCTGATCAATGCCTGACCGATGCCGAAGCCGAATTGAACCAGAACGGGAGAAAGGAGCAAGGTGAGCGGGACTACAGTCCAATAAACCGGCCCGCCGGGAAGCCCGAGCCAACCTGCGACGAAGAGGAGGAAGGTGAAGGGCTCGACGAGCGAGCGGCGCAGGTTGTCAAAGATCTTCCAGCGGGCAATTGAGGAGATGGGGTTGGGTACCCAGCGGCGGGACTCATCCGGGACGCGGGAAAATAGCCACTGTGCGATCTGCCAGTCGCCGCGCACCCAGCGATGCTTGCGGTGGTTGAATGCACTGACGTGCGATGGAAAATCGTCGATGAGCTCGACGTCTGTGACAAGTCCTGCGCGAGCATAGGCGCCTTCGATCAGGTCATGGCTGAGCAGGGAGTTACGTGGAAAGCGCCGATCGAGCACCGACTGCAGAGTTGCCGCCTCGTAGATCCCCTTGCCCGTAAATATTCCCTCACCATAGAGATCCTGGTAAGGGTCGGAGATGGCCCGGGTGTAGATGTCAAAAAAGCCACTCTGTCCGGAGAAGATCGCGGCCATGCGGGAACGCGCGGCAGAGTGGACACTCACGCCGATGCGCGGCTGCAGAATGCCGTAGCCCTCGACAACGATGCGTGACTTCGGATCAATGACGGCCTGGTGCAGGGGATGCGCAATGGTACCGATGAGCCGCGCCGCCGCACCGCGAGGGAGCTGCGTGTCAGAGTCGAGAGTAAGCACATAGCGGATTTTGCGAAGTACTTCAATTCGGCCCGCTTTGATGGGGAAGGCATCGAAGTTGCCGGCCAGAAGCTTATTGAGGTCGAGGAGTTTGCCGCGTTTGCGCTCCCAGCCCATCCACGCGCCCTGGCTTACGTTAAAGACGCGGTGGCGATGAAGGAGAATGAAGGCGCCGCTTTTCGAGGAGTCGTATTTGGCATTGAGTTCGCCAATGAGACTCCACGGCAAGCTCGACGAGAGGGCCAGAGTCGTTGTCCGCCGGCTTGCTGACGGAATCGGGCAGATCGGTGAGCAGTGCGAAGTGGAGATTGGAATCGCGGTTGGCGAGGAAGCGGACTTCAAGATCGTTTACCAGCGAGCGGACCTGCTCTTCGTTCAGGAGCAAGGTGGGTACGACCGCCATGGTCGTGCATTCGTCGGGGATGCCTCTGCTGAAATCCAGCTTGGGTAAGGATTCTGGGTCGAAGATAGCGATGACAGAGCTGTTAACCAGATCGACGGCGCATTGCATGACGGGGAGCACGAGCAAGAGGGCAGCAATCAGACATTCGGGCAGGGTGAGGCGAGAGAGCAGAAGGAAGACGAAGCCGGCGGTAAACAGGAGGGTGACAAGCACGATACCGGAGATATAGAAATCGTCCGCATGAGCGCGCATGAAGGTGCGCACTCGCTCAATGAGAGGCGGATGAAAACCGGTGCGCAAGGCAAGCTGGGGAAAGCCCTTCTCGATGAGATAGTAGCCGATGTGCATACGGCGCCGGCGAATTCGCGGATCGTCGGACTGTATTTGAGCGGCTTCCTGCGCGAGCTCAAGAGCGGCCTTGGCAACCTCAGATTCGCTGCAATTGGAGTGACGGGCGATGAAGGCGACGCGCTTGCGATAGAGTTCGCGACTGTCGAAGTCCATCGATTCATAGGAGCGCGCTGGATCCTGTCGAAGCGTGGCATCAAAGAGAATGAGCGGCTCCATGAGACGGGACCAGTCAGTCCGGCTTATCAAGAGCAGGCTCTTGATGCGAGTGGAAATTAAAGGACGGGAGGCAGTGGCTGGGGAGCGCAGGAGAGGAATAGCCTCATCCAGCAACGATTCGAGCAGGGCAAACTGCAAAAATGCAGCGACAATCTCCAATTCGTCGAGGGTGAGCGGCTCTTGATCCTGCAGGGCGCGGATAAAAGCGTGCCAGGATCGAGGCGAAAAGTTGCCGTCGACGGCACGAAGATAAAGAGCGGCGACGGCTGCAACGCGCGGTTCGTCTTCCTGATTGGGGAGAACGACCCGGGGAAGGCAATCGAGCACTCGAGGCGCATCCGGCATAGCATTGATGGCCGATCGTAAAAGGTTCGAGCTCGCCCGCAGCTCGAAAAGAGCCGAGCAACGGGTCTCAGTAGCCAGAGACGCACCCGTTGGAGAAGCAAGATTGACCTCGAGCTGTTTGAGGGCGCTACGCGCAGCGAGAATGCGAGCGGGAAATTTGGTTGGAGTGGCAGGCCGGGGGATCACCTCCCACGATTTAACAGAGCGCAATAGTTCGAGCATCTCGTCATTGAGAGGTCGCTGGGCATCGGAGATCGTTGCGGTATGGGTCATAGGTCCTCAACGGTAACTGGCGGCCTGCATTTCAAACATGGCAGCATAGCGGCCTCCGAGTGCAATCAGTTGTGAGTGACTGCCCTCTTCTGCGAGCTGGCCGGCTTCCAACACGACGATGCGATCGGCCATGCGCACGGTCGAAAAGCGATGGGAGATCAGCAGGGCCATCCTGCCCTGAGTCAATTCAGCAAAGCGCTGAAAGACCTCCATCTCACTGCGCGCGTCGAGCGAGGCGGTTGGTTCATCGAGTATGAGCAACTGCGCATCGCGCAGATAGGCGCGCGCCAGGGCAAGCTTCTGCCATTCGCCGCCCGAAAGGTCGACGCCGCCTTCAAAGCGGCGGCCGAGCATCTGATCGTATCCTCCATGAAGTTTGGCTATTGATTCCGAGGCGAGGCTCTTTTCAGCGGCGGATTCGATTTCCGTCGGCCGTGTGCGGAATTTCGATGCGGCCGACCGCGATGTTTTCGCGCGCGGTCATTTCGTAGCGCATGAAGTCCTGGAAGATCACGCCGATCTGCGAGTGAAGGTCGGCGAGATCGTATTCGCGCAGATCGACGCCGTCGAGCAGGATCTCGCCTTCAGTGGGATCGTAGAGACGAGTAATGAGCTTGACGATTGTGGTCTTGCCCTGGCCATTTTCGCCGATCAGAGCCACACGCTCCCCAGGAAGCAGCGTGAAGTTGAAGTTGCTGAGGATAGGCCTGTCGGTTCCGGGATAGGCGAACGAGACGTTGCGGAATTCAAAACCGCGCACGATTGGCCGTGGCGCGGGCAAGCCGTTCACCTTGGACTCGACTTGCGGCTTCATCTCAAAAAGTGCCAACAGATCGGTGAGAAAGAGAGCCTGGTCGGCAACCGCAGAGGCGGTTGAGAAGGCCTGCTG
Organism: uncultured Acidobacteriaceae bacterium; assembly: GCA_963839225.1. Taxonomy (GTDB): domain Bacteria; phylum Acidobacteriota; class Terriglobia; order Terriglobales; family Acidobacteriaceae; genus Telmatobacter. Next base: position 55,200 of record CAWIVA010000044.1, on the reverse strand, counting down.
AATGTTGCCGGTTGCCTGCATGATCGCGGTTGTGATCAGCGTCAGGTCGCCAATGCTGTATTGGCCTTGAATTGTTCGGTAGATGCTGTAGGCATAAGCGCCGTAATAACCGAATTGACCGACAACCGCCAGCAGACCGCCCCAGAAGAGCCGCCGCTTGTTGAGGGCGACATTCTCCTCGATAGATTCGTTGCGATAGAGCTGTGAAGCGCGCGGTAAGATAGCTGCTGAGATTGAAGAGCTTGAGTTCCTTGGCCGCCTCTTTGCTGCCGCCTACCTGGCGCAGGTAATCCATTTGACGACGCAAGGGCGTCTGGCGGAAGTTCTTCGCGTAGGTCAGGAATGCGAAATGGCTCTCGCCCAGAAACGCGGGAAGGATGCCGGCCACGAGCAAGAAAAGCAGAAAGGGAGAGTAACGGATCAGTACGGCAGAAAAGGCTGCGGCGGTTACCGCCTGTTGGATCAGCCGGCCCATCTGCTGGATCATGGCTAATCTGTCGGTGGCCTGCACGCGGGCGCGCTCGAGACGATCGTAGAATACCGGATCCTCGTACGCCGTAAGATCGAGCGACGCGGCCTTGCGCATCACTTCGACGCTGACGTGATGGGTATACCGGTCGGCAAGCAGATTATCGAAGTAGTCGACCGCGCGGGAGAGGATTCCGGCAAAAATGGCGAGCGCCATCTCCGCGCCAACCAGCCACCAGAAGTGCTGAGGGAGCGGCTGATGGACGCGAAGTCGGTTGACCCCGTCGATGATAAAGCGGCCGATGATGCCGATGCCCACAGGCAAAAAAGCAACAACAATGCGAATGGCAATATTCCAGGAGACGACCTCGGGGCCGGACTCCCACACAAAGTGGAGAACCGAGGGCACGTTTTTGAGCGCTCTGATGCGATCGCCCCAGGCGTTGCCGGGTTGCCCTGGTGGATCGGATGGAATCTCTCTGGACTCGCCAGCGACATTTGCCTTGTGCCCGGTTGAGGACATCTCCCATTGACTCCGTCTAAACAAGTTGGACTCGGTCTCAATGCAAATTTTTCAATGAGTTTCGATCAGGATTTTTCTCGCGCATTTGAGATGCGGCACACTACTGCCGGATTCTTCAATTCGCAATGGTTGCAAACAAATTCTTAGTCGAACGGATACCGCGGGGATGCAAAGTTCTAGCGGTAGGGTTTGAAACCGGCATTGACCATGCCACGTTGGGCTTCAGGATTTCTCATGAAAGTGTCCCATACAAAACCGCTTCGTGCGTTCTCTGCCATGAGCATCGTAATGCCGGTGTCGATCCCAATCACATCCGTGTCGTACCAGCCCGTCAGGGGGTTGAATGCATCCACAAATCCATAGCGGCTCCAGGCTTTGGGGTAATGGTCATGAATGGTTCTGAGTACCCGCATGGTCGCGTTTGGCAGAAACGGCAATGAGCCACCGGCTGCAGCGGGGACGATGGTTCCATCGATAGGGCCCATGGCCGGCGGACCACCCCAAACCGTATACCCATTTTGGGAGTCGGATGCAGTGATGCCCCACAGCGCGTTGCTGTAATCAGAGAACTGTTCATTGAGCTCAACGCAAAAACGGCGATGTACATCGGTGGCAATCACGGAATTCTGAAAGTAGTCCGCGTAGCGGTCACGCTTGCCGCGAAAGTCAAACCATGCCTGAGAATACTGATGCACAAAAAGGGGCGCAAACGAGCCTATATAACGCAACCCATCGTATTCAAACACTGTTCGCTTCCAGGCGAACCATGTCTGAGGATCAAGCGGATGCGTGAAAGACCCCATCCCCAGCAGATAGATCATCATTAGCTCACTGTAGAAATCCCATCGGGAGGGAATAAACCCCATTTCCGGCGTCCAGCCCATCGAAAGCAGAGAGGTATCTTCAGAAAGCCAGGCCCAATCCACGCGATCGAAGATTGCGTGGGCCAACTCCGAAATCGTATCGTCGCCAAAATACTGGCGGCAGGTCAGGACACCACAGAGAAGCAAGGCAGTATCGACGGAGGACACCTCAGAGTCCCAGAATCTTTCGCCCGTGTTGATATTGGCGAAGTGAAAGAAAAAACCGCGATGTGTGGGCAGTTTGTGCCATAGAAAAGACAAGGTCTTAATGACTCGCAAACGCGCGTCGTTGTTACTGACAAAACCGCGTTTTTCACCAATGCAAATCGCGGTGAGGCCGAATCCTACCGACGCAATGCTGGCTGCCACGCTGGCATCTTTCGCACGCACGTTGCAGCGGTCTTTAATCATTCCTGTCTGAGGGTTGGCTTGTTCCCAAAAAAACAGGAAATTGCAATGCTCGACTCATTCAGGAATTGCTCGTCTGAGGGTGAAATTGTGGTAGGCGCCGGAGGAGTCGCAGGTCGAGTATGGGGCGGAATTGTCTGCTTCCGCACCGCTGATTGGCTGAAGAGCGGCATAACCTTTGCCTGAGCAAGCGGGAGGCCCAAAGACAGGGCGGCCATTTGACGCAATAGACTGCGGCGGGAGTTTTTGCCTGCAGATACTTCGTCGAAGTCACGTTTGCCAAACGGTGTCATAGTTCTCGCCGACGTTGGATACGGAATAGAGGCTGCTGGTGCACACGTACGCAGTTAGTTTTGATGCAAAAGAATGGTAGGGAGTTGCAGGAAATCCGGACAGCAATTTGAACCCAGGTTGTCTCAAGTTACTATGGAATATAGGCGGAGCCGGCGTGAACGAGAGAAAGCGAGCTATGTGGACAATCATCGGAGTGGCAGCGGCCGTGATGGCCGTAGCGCTTGGTGTGCTCATACATCGCTGGAGCGTGGGAGCGATGAGAATCAAGGGTGCGGTGATCCGCCGCGACGCCGACACGCGGAAAGAATTGCCGATCGCCGGCGTTGATGTGACCGTGTCAAACGGTGTGACCAGCGCAACTACCCAGTCGGAGGCTTCGGGATACTTCAACATTCCTTTTCCCCGCACCATCTGGCCCGGGGAAGTTATGATTTTGAGTTTTCGGCACCCCGGCTATCAGCCTCTGGATTTCAAAATTCAAGGCGGTATCCGTCTTGCCGCGGCTAAGTTATATGTTGCAGCAATGGAGCCGATTCCCTCGCCAGAGGAAAGCGGCTCAAACCATGCGGCATTGGCTGTAAAGAACATTCGGATCAGATATACCACTAACTCGCAAATTGAAATCAATATTGGCAGCGCGGTCAAGACTTTCCAGGTCGTCAATACCGGGAATCTTCCCTGCGAACATAAAGCTCCCTGTTCTCCGGATGGAAGATGGAAGGCGTCTGTAGCTTCTGAATCAATGGATGCCGGAGTCGGCAATGAATTCAGCAATGTGAGAGCGTCGTGTATCGCTGGCCCGTGCCCATTTACGCGCATAGACGCGAGCGGTTTTGCGAATGGGGGCCGCAATATCACTGTCTCCGCGCTGAATTGGTCAGATACAGCTACATTCCTGCTGGAGGCCGAGGTGTTTCGTAATACACGCGTCTCAAATGTGCGGGAGTTATATCCGGTCGTGTTTGGGCGCGCGATCAATTTTACTCTTCCACCGACTCAAGAAGGAGTAAGTATTGAGGCTGAAATTAATGGCGAGCCAATGGTGTTTCCTCTTGGACCGGCGCTTTATCTTAGCTGGGCCACCTGCACCGCGATAACTAACCCGGATCCGGAAAGGACGACAGTGTATCGATGTGAACTGAAGCCCGGTTACCGATTCTGAGTTTTGCCTTGCCAAATTCCGTGCGGCCCATCCATTTCAGTCCGGGGAGATCAAGGTTCGAGGACGAGCTCGCAGCTGCCGGCGCTGCAATTGAGCATGGCGAGGCGGACCAGTTGGGCTTCTGATCCCTTTGGCCAGTAGCCGGGAAATTTGGCAGCTTTGATCCTTTCTTCAGCCAAAGGTACTTCTTTATCGCCTGTTTTTTCGAGATCCAGCACCGCGCCGTTGCTTAGCAGGAGGCGGTACTCTGCGCCACCCGTGAAGTGGTTTGACGGTCCGAGGTCGATGGTGCGAAGTTGCCGCAGAGTATCATCCGCATCCGCGGCGGGCTCCTTCGCGCCGGCTTTGCGGAGAGTTTCAATATGCAGAGTCAGCTCTTTCTGGGTGGTATTGGGAGTCTTTCGAAAGCCAGGCTGGAGGTAGGATGGAAAAGTGGCCAGGGCAAGTTCATAGAGGCGCAAGGCTTCGTCCAGATTGCCTTTGGCTTCCGCCATTTCGGCCAGGTGTCCGCCGATCTCAGCACTCTCTCGGTTGGTCCACGCAGGTTGGATAAAGTTTTCGGCCTCCGCGGGCTTGCCCTCGCGGTAAAGTATCCAGCCGAGGGTGTCCCAGGTTGCGGCGATGCGGCGACTCTTCGAAAGGCTATTTGGAACATTCTCCTGAAGGTTCCAGGTCTTGCTTTCGGCGGTAAGATTGTCGATGGCATTCCTGGCAGTGGCTTCGGCCAGGGGCAGGTCAAGTCCGGTTTTGCCTAGCTCGTACGCGGCGTCGTTCATCATGCCGGGATCGGTAGTGGCGTGCACGAGATCGAGCAGAGTGGATTCACCTTGCTGCTGCATTCCGGCGGCGATTTGGGCCCGGCCGATCAGCAGTTGCAGACGCTGATCGTTTTTTCGTTCCTCCGGGAGGCGGGCAATGCCGGTTTTTGCAGCGGCGACCGCCTCTGAGAACTGGCCTTCATCGATGAGCATGGAAACCAGAGCGGTAATTGGCGCAATATTGTCGGGTTGCCTGGTGGACCATTTCTTCAGAGTTTCATGGGCATCTTTCTCCTGGCCGAGAATGTGCTGAGCCTGGGCGAGATCAGTGTAGGTGCCGTAATTGTCGGGATAGAGAGCCAGTTCCTTTTGATAGTCCGTAATGGCGGTGGACATATTGCCGCGCTGGAATTCAAGATAGCCGTAGTTGGTCCAAAGGCGGGGCTGATCAGGATTGATGGAATGGGCTTCGTCCAGTTGAGACTGGGCGGCCTCAAACTGCCGGTGTTGGACGGAGAGGTGCGCTGCAGCGATGAGCCTGGCGGCTTTGGAGTCGTCGAGGGAAGGGCTAGTTACGATGCCGGTGGAAGAACCGTTGCCTCTTGAGGGATAGATGGTGGCCCAGCCGCGTGGCTTAATGAGCTGGATAAATTTTTCATTGCCCAGGTCGGCGTCGTCGGCGAATTTCTTGTAGGTTTTCCATTCGGCGACAGGGACTCTTTCCTCAAAAACCTCGACCCTGCGTTCGGCGTAGAAGGTGCCATTTTCAAAGCGGTAGGTCTGGCTATATGCGGCCCAGGGGGATTTGACGTGAACGGCATCTGGCAATTTGGCGCCCCAGCCCTCGGGAATCTTCATGGCGGATGTTGAGATTTCAGTGCGGGGCGGTCCCAGAAAGATGGAACTGACGGGCGGATCTGCATCTTGCGGACGCGGAAGATTGACGGGGGCAACCTGGGGAACGGTTCTGAGATGCTCCCAATCTCCGGCTTTTTCGCGCTTGTAATCGTAACTGATTGTCAGAGCCTCATTGGTGTCTTCAGGGCGGGAAACATCAGGGTGACTGATTGTGCCGGAATAGCCCATGCCGAGCGAAAGGTGTTGGATTATTTTGTCGTATTGATCGAGCGGGACCTGATGGAAGGCTTCGCGAGCTATTAACTCGCCATCGCCGCGGAGAGTGAGCACCAGGCGCGAATTCGATATTCCGGCTTCGTCCAGAGTGCCGACCGCATCCATTTTTTCTATGGCCGGGAAAGGCAGGCTGGCAGGCGTGTGTTCAACCCATGTGAGGCCGGAGCTGGGAACGACAAGAGCAGCTTTATCGCGGAGCACATAGCTGAGGACGCGGTAGGGGGCAACTTCAGCGGTGGTGTCAAGCCAGATGGGTTGGCCGTCGACTGAAACCCAGGTAATGAGGTGATTGAAGGACTGAGGCGAGGGGACGGGCTCATTGAAGCGAATGCCCGCGCCAATCAGAACTGCCGCGGGGTGGAGGCCGAGATTTTCGAGCATGGCGGCCAGCAGGGTGTGCTTGTCTTTGCAGTCGCCGTATTGGTTTTCGAGCACTTCTACGGCAGTATGAGGCTGATAACGGCCAATGCCGAAGTCTACGCCAACATACCGAATTTGGGTGGAAACATAGGCGTAGATTGCCCGGACCTTATCCTCCTGCGTGGATTTGTCCGCGATTAGTTCGGCGACTTTTGCCTTGATTTCGGGATCGCCGGAGAGCACGCGGTCGCTTTCAAGAGCACGATACCAGGCGCCGACTTCGTCCCAGCTCTTGAAGGTCGTCCAGGCGACGGAAGGAGACTTGCCCTCCTTCTCTTCGATCTCCTGTTCTGCGGTCCAGAGCTGCTTCTTCTTGCGATCTTTTTCGGCTTCCGCTTCCGGCCCGACGGTGGGTTTCAATTGGGAGGTCTCCCAGCGGTAGATGTGTTCGGTGGGGGTGGTGGTTTCGGCGGGTTTGTTCGCTGGACTCCACACATTGACGTACTTGTCTTTGGGAACATGGAGATTCAAGAGATTCGGAAAGGACGACGGTGTCCGGAACAAAGGTTTCCTGCCCCCAGAACTGGCCGGGAGCCTCGGGCCTGGTGCGGATAATCTTTGCCTGCCATTCAAGATGATCTCCGGCGCGGAGATTACGCACGGGAATCTGCAGCTCCTTAAGGTCGCTGTAGAAGGGCGCTGCAGTGGTTACCTGGGTGGGCATTTCAATAGCTGAAGTCAAAGGGGTTTCGGTCACGGAACCATCGGGCCGGCGGACGCGGACGTAAGCAAGTTCAACGTGCTCGGAGCTGCTGGCATAGGGGATGCTAAGGACGCCGAGCTGGCGGACGAGAGCGTCGGAATTGACGCGGGCGGCAAAGGTGACTTGGCGAACGCCGGTGCCGTCGGCGGCCATCGTGTGGATGTGTTCGACATGGTCGATAACTAGGGGTTCGGCGGAGTAGTCGGGCGGAGTTTTGGGCGCGGCGGCTGGTTCCGGTGAGGCCTTTTGCGCGGTATTTGGTTGCGGTGCAGCTTTGAGTGCGCCGGATTGTTCGAACGCGGCAGACATTGATGTTGACGGGAGAACCGGCGCCTGCTGATCGCTGGACGTAAGAACGCCATTAGGGGTACTAAAGGCCTCATTTGGGATCAACTCAGTTTCTGCTCCGTCTTCGAAATTGAGGTGGGTGGCCATCAGCGCGTCCAGATCCGACGCGCGTTTTGCCCAACAGGAAGTACTCAACCACGCCGCTGGATGTAAGAGTCATTAGCGTGGCCAGCGACTTGGGCGTTTCCCAGAGGCGATCTTTGAGAACCGCCGTTGAGCGCATGACCCAGAATCGATGTGTGCCCACCTTGAATGCGCCATACTCCGTGTTCTTTAAACTGTACTTATATCCCAGGCTGACGACTTCTTCGACCATCGCATGATCGAGATTGTATGCAAGAGAATTGTAGGCATTCTCTGGAGAGCCCATGCAAGCCAGCATGCACACTGTCAGAATTACCGTTTTGGATTGATCTTCAGCCATTGCCACCAGCAGTGTTTTCCGCCGGCGAGACTCTGGAAGTTTGCTGGGAATGGGTTTTCCGGATGAATCCCTCCTGAGCCCCTCATCCCACTGTTTGGCATCGTAAATCTTTAGGTCGGAGGGAACTTCATAGGCAAATCCGTAACCGCTATTGAAGTGATGCGAAGTATGGGGATCCACCATGACCTGCGTGATGTTTGCCGAGGTTGAACCCATGCTGGTAAAAGGTTGTGACGGCGATTTTGCGGCCTCAAATACGCCGGCGGGAATCAGCTCAGTTTCCACTCCATTGGCCAGGTGGAGACGCGAGTGCTCAAAGTCCTCTTGCGCCCGCAGCATTTTGGAATGCACCGACCAGTAGACCAATCCTTTGGGCAGCACCGTGGCCACGTACTCGATGGTTTCCAACTCTCCCGGTTCATTCCAGCTCGCAGCTTTTGACCGCATCACCCAAAACATCTGCCCCTGCACGGAATAGGCCGCGAAAAGAGTATCGCTCAATTTATAGCGGCCTCCCAATAACTTCATGGTGCGGGAAGTGAAGGTATCCAGATCGGGCTTCTCACGCATGCAATCCGCAGTGATAACGCCGCCCAGAAAATTGGATCGAGGTTCTCCGAATCGCGCGCTGAAGATGTTTTGCGAGCACTCGATGCTGCGCCGGTAGGCGTCCTGCTCCGCTTCCTTGTCCAGAGGCATCTTCGACGCCGGCACCACTGGCCCGAGGTCGTTGTAAGTCCACTCTACCGGATAGGAAAGCTCATATCCCAATTCGCTGGTGAAGAGGCGAGTCTGGGCTGCCGCGGCATGGGGATTGCCGGTCCGTTCCGGCTGAGAGAAACTTTGAGAGCAAACTGCTGAAACTGCGATCACCAGGAACAGAGCTGACGTGCGGGTTTTCATCTCGCAGCAAGTCTATCACTCAATCAAACAGGTAGAATGCCCTATCGCTTTCCCCTCTTCCACTCCTCATAGGAAATGCGCGGAATGGTCATGAACGCGTCGCGCGTACGTACATAGTTTCCCAGCCCGTTCATGCGGCCAATTGAATGTAACTCGTCTGCCTTGATGTAAGGGCCGTCCGGGTCCACAAACTTGTCCTCGACGTAAATACCGACAACACGGCCAAGGATGATGCGAGAGCGGCCGATCTCCATGGTCGTGTACTCACGGCATTCGAGCGCGGCGTGCGCTTCGGCCAGCCGGGGCGGCTTCACGATCTGCGAGGGTGCGGTGGTAAACCCGGCAAGATCCACTTCGCTCATCTCGGGCGGGAAATCGGTGGCGCAGATATTCATCTTTTCGGCGATGTCTTCGGTGACCACGTTCACCACAAATTCGCCGGTGCGACGGATGTTGCGGGCCGTATCCTTGGGAACAAACTGCTGGCCTGAACGGTTCGTTACGCCCACTCCCACGATGGGAGGGTCGGTGCACAGGTAGTTGTACGCGCTAAAGGGCGCCGCATTCAGCTGCCCATTCTCATCCTGGGAGGTGATCAGCGCAATAGGCCTGGGCGCCACCAGGCCCACCAGCAGTTTGTAAGCATGGCCCGCGGGCGCACGTTCGAGATCAAAGTTCATTGGTCGAAATACTCCTTACGGTTCGATGGTATCGGAGCGGAGTGCGTCGCAGGCGAGTTACTTTGCGAAGCCTTGATTTCAAGGAAGATACAGATAAGTATTCAACTAAGAATGCGAGCCTCTAAAACGAGGAGATTCGACTTCATGTACACTTATTCTAACTATAATTTTTCAGGACTCTTACGTGAATTCTTTTCGGCAAGAGGGCGCATTGGCCTTGTTGAGCGGCAACGAGGTTGTCGCGATGGCTGCTTTTGAGGCCGGCGTGAAAATCGGCAGGGGATATCCCGGCACTCCTTCGACACAAATCTTGGAAACCTTCGCGAAGCTGGGTGGAAAAGCTCAGTGGGCTCCCAACGAGAAAGTGGCGCTGGGAGTTAGGGTAGGAAGCAACCAATGAGTTCAATCATGGAACTCGCCGCGACCTTGGAGACCTCGATATCCGACTGTCATCCCGCCAGCGTGCCGGATTACACTCCGCTTGGCGAGCTTCGCGATTTGCAGTTACAGCGATTGCAGGTTGTTGTTACGCTCGCGTGGAAACGGGTCAAACTCTTCCGCTCTCGCATGGACGAGCTCGGACTGGCACCCGAGGATATTCGCTCGCTTGACGACGTTGCCAAACTGCCGTTCACTCAGAAAAGCGATCTGCGCGACACCTACCCATTTGGTCTTTTCGCCAGCCCCATGAAGGAGGTTGTTCGCCTGCACGCCTCCAGCGGGACTACCGGTAAACCGATCGTGGTGGCTTACACGCAAAGGGATATTGACGTGTGGACCTCGGTGCTGGTTCGCTGTTTTGCCGGCTGCGGGCTGCATAGCGGCGATATCATGCAGATCGCTTATGGCTATGGCCTGTTCACCGGCGGATTGGGTGCTCACTACGGTGCTGAAGGGCTGGGAGCGACGGTGGTTCCCACCTCCGGAGGCCACGCTGACCGGCAGATCATGCTGATGAAGGATTTTGGTGTGACGGCGATGTGCTGCACTCCCACTTATTTTTTGCACTTGATCGACCGCGCGGCTGAGCTCGGCGTGGATATGAAAGAGCTTCCGCTCAGGGCAGGCGTTTTCGGAGCCGAGCCATGGACCGAGGCCATGCGCAAGCACATTGAAAAGATGAGCAATGTTGAAGCCTTCGATATCTACGGGCTCTCAGAGATTATTGGGCCGGGCGTAGGCTGCGAATGCCGTCGACATCGAGGCCTGCACATCTTCGAGGATCATTTTTATCCAGAGATCGTCGATCCCGAAACCGGCACGCCGCTCCCAGAAGGCAGCGAGGGCGAACTGGTGTTGACAACGCTGAGCAAGCAGGCGATGCCGATGATCCGCTATCGCACACGCGACATTACCAGGATTTTGCCGGGGCAGTGCGAGTGCGGACGCACCCTGCGGCGCATTGACCGCATCGGGCGGCGCAGCGACGATATGCTGATTATCCGCGGCGTCAACGTCTTTCCATCGCAGGTGGAATCTGCACTGCTGGAGATGGAAGGCACCCTCCCGCACTACCAGATCGTGCTAACCCGCGTGCAGGGACTGGACCAGATGGAAGTACAGGTTGAAGTAACGCCGCAAATGTTCAACGACAAGATCGGAGCGCTGCAGGGGCTTCAAACAAAAATTCAGTCCGCGCTCGATCACGTTCTGGGAATTCGCGTGCGCGTTGCGCTGGTTGAGGCGAATTCCATTGAGCGCAGCGAGGGCAAGGCAAAACGCGTCATTGACAGGCGGACCGCATGAGGATTCAACAGATTTCATTGTTCGTCGAAAACAAGCCGGGGCATTTAACCGCACCCGTGCGATTGCTGGCAGATGAAGGAATCGATATCCGCTCGCTTTATCTCGCGGATACAGAGCAGTTCGGCATTGTGCGCATGATCGTGTCGGACTGCCAGAAAGCCGCACAGATTCTGGAGACGCACGGATTCGCCGTCAAGGTCACGGAGGTTCTGGCGGTCGAAGTTGCCGATCGCCCAGGAGGATTGACGGGGATTCTAGCGGCGCTGGACGGTATGGATATCAATATCGAGTATATGTATGCCTTTCCCTATTCGCGTACAAACGAGGCGATCCTCATCTTTCGATTTTCCGACCTGGATCGAGCGATGGCACGGCTGCAGGCGGCAGGCATCAACCTGGTGACGAGCGAGAAGCTCTTGCCAAAGTAGAAGGTTAACAGACTATGCCGGTTGCAAAGACTATCGCCCATCAACTTGAGAACGCCTCATGGATTCGACGCATGTTCGAAGAAGGCGTCCGGTTGAAGCGCGAGCGGGGATCTGATGTGATCTTCGATTTTTCGCTGGGCAACCCCGACTGTGAGCCCCCCGCGGCCGTGTTGAATGCATTGCGTGAAATTGTGGCGAGCAACGTTCCCGGCGCGCACGGTTATATGCCGAATCCCGGTTATACGGAAGTGCGCGGAGCGGTCGCCCAAAAGCTGCGGCGCGAGACCGGCCTGGACTTTACTGCAGAAGACGTTTTTATGACGGTCGGTTCGGCAGGCGCATGCAATGTGATCCTGAAATCGATTCTCGATCCCGGCGACGAAGTCATTGTGCTAATGCCTTTCTTCCCTGAGTATCAGTTTTATATTGCCAATCACGGCGGGCGCATGGTCACGGTGGAAACCGATGCAACGTTTCTGCCCGACGTAGAGCGGATCGCCGCAGCCATCACTTCGCGTACGCGCGCCATCGTGCTCAATACGCCCAACAATCCAACCGGCCGCGTTTACCCGGAAAGCATCCTGCGCGATTTGCAGACGGTTTTCGCGCGCTGTGGGCAATCCATTACTCTCATCAGCGACGAGCCTTACAAGGCCTTCGTTTATGACGGAAAGCGTCAGCCTGAGGTGGCTTCGCTGATTGCCAATACGGCGATCTGCAATTCGTGGTCAAAATCGCTTGGGCTTCCGGGCGAGCGCATTGGTTATCTGGCGCTTTCGCCGCAACTCGACGACAGAGTGAATCTCCGAGCCGCCTGCGCTTTTGCCAACCGCACTCTGGGTTTCATCAACGCCCCAGCTATTTGGCAGAGAGTGATGCTGAAGACACTGGATGAGACAGTGGATGCTGCGCCCTACGAGCACAAGCGCAACATAATTTGCGACGCGCTCGAGCGAATCGGATATGAGGTAAGACGCCCCGAGGGTGCGTTCTATATCTTCCTCAAGACTCCGATTCCCAACGACATTGCGTTCACAAAACTGCTGGCGAGTGAAGGCGTGCTTGCCGTCCCTGGCACAGGCTTTGGACGCGCCGGGTACATTCGTTTATCGCTGACGATTTCGTTGGAGCGGATCCAGAAATCGATCAGCGGATTTGAGCGCGCATTCTCAGCGGGGTAAGTGAAAGCCTGGGCGCAGAAGAACCCTTTAGCAAGATCGAATCAAGCGGAAAGCCGCAAGTGGCTGGAAAGGCTGCAGTTTTTACAAAATCTTTTATTCTCAGCTAGTTATGGCGATATTCGGGGACAAATCAAGGCGAAGGTCTTGCCAGGAGGTAAGGCTGCTTACGCTTGCGCCCGGTGCAAGGCATCAGGCAAGAGTCACTTTTTCAGGGGCGGAGAATCTCTCTACAAAAATCAGGACGGCGAGCAAACATGCCTAGCCACCGTAGGCGGCCACGGCCTCGTCTTCCGTCTCATGGACGGTAAATAAGGGCCAGGATGCCGACCATTTTGAATATCTTCAAAACGAAGGGAGAGGGGTTCACCAGCTTGGCGTTGCCTCCCACTTGGTTGACATTCTGAGCGCATTGACGACAGAGCCGATGCCGGAGGAGTCGATATAGGGTACGGCCTCAAGATCGAGAACCAGCAGGATGTGGCCGCCGTCAAGGGCGGAGTGAAACGCATTCTCAAACTGGGCGACGGGCTCTCCGCTTATAAACCGTCCCTTCGCTTTCAGCACACAGATATTGCCGTTTTGCTTAATGTCCAGGTCCACTTCTTCCCCTTGTCGCCTGCTAAGATTTTTCTTTACTTCTGAGTTTGGGCTTGTTAAGCTCCAACTACATCAGAATCAATTCCTCGACTTCCCTTGTCAAGCAACGTTTTAAACAATAACAATGCAAGAAATGAAAACCACTCTCAACGCCGCCACAGTTGAGACCGCCGCGTTGCTTCTCTCAGCGCCCGATGCCGCCACGCGCGCCGCAATCATCGCCTCAGCCATTGCCGATTTGATTCCTGACTCGGCCTGCGCCGTTTACCGGGTCGTTGCCGGAGACGATGGTGATGCGGCCTGGACTGCGATCGCCGCAGTGGGCGATATCTCCATCCAGCAGGCCAATCTGCAGTCCGCAACGCGGCTGTTTTTCCCTTTGCTTGAGGAGTCGCCGTCGGCACTGGTCTATCCAGCGGCCGAATTGCGGCGTGAGGACTACGCGCATCTCAGTGTTGCGCGTTCTTTTGCATCGCTCACCTATGTGCCTTTGCTGCGTGAGGAAAACCTGGTCGGCGCAATCGAGATTCTGACCTTCTCCAGCGTTTTGGACCGGGCCCAGTTGAAGGAAATTGCTCCCGTTGTGCAACTGGCTTCGCCCGCGATCCTGGCGGCTGAAACCAGCGAGGAGGAGCGTCAGACGCTGCTTGATTCCGTGCACCGGATGTCGCAGCTTTACGATCTTGAGAAATCGCTTAATTCAACTCTCGAATTCGATGCCGTCATCCAGATGGTTCCGGAGAAAGCCATCGCCATGATGCCCTCGCAGGCCCTCCATCTCTGGCTTTTCGAGGGCGGCGTGCTGCGCCTGGTTTCAAGCCAGGGAGCGGACGCAACTGTGGAACTCGGCATGACGCAAAAGCCGGCGAGGGTTACGTGGCGGATATGGCGGAGGAGGGCGAACCGCTGCTGATCGACGATCGGGACGACGAGCGGCTGAGCCTGCGTAACGCTGCCGCCGGTGAAGAGAGCGGCATTCCACCTGTGACCAACGCGCTGTTGGTCCCGCTGATCCAGGATGAGGCAGAGGTCGGCGTGCTCGAGGCCATCAATCGAGACGAACACCCCTTTGACGAAGATGACCTGTTTTTTCTCACCTCCATGGCGGAGACGGTGAGCAGCGCGCTGAAAAATGCCAGCCTGATGCTTGCCGAGCGCAAACTGCAAATTCTTGAGGCGCTGGTGCGGGTCAGCTCAGAGATCACCTCAACGTTGCGCCTTGACCGGCTGCTGCAGATCATCGTCAACAGTCCGCAGAATGTGCTGCCTTACGAACTGTGCGCCATTGCGTTGGATAATCGCGGACGCCTGCAATTGAAGGCCGTCTCCGGGATGGCGAGCCTGCCGCTGGGAGATGCGCAGGTGGAGCGGCTTCAGGAGCTGATGCAATGGTTATCTTCGCAGCCTGAGTCGCTTTACCTGAATATGCATGAGGAATCCGCCGAAGAGGAGAGGCGGGAATTGCCGGCTGCCGTGGTGCGTTATTTTGACGAAACGGGCTGCCGCGGTCTGTATTCCCTGCCTCTTAACGACGACCAGGGCCGGGTGGGACTGCTGCTTTATGTAAGCAGCGTTCCCGATTTCCTCGAGCTGCCGCACACCGAGATGATCAAAGTGCTTGCCGGGCAGACAACGGTGGCCATTCGCAACGCCCTGCTCTATCGCGAAGTGCCGCTGATCAGCCTGCTTGAACCTTTGATGCAAAAGCGCGCGGCACTGCTGCGCACCAGCGGCAGCCGCCGCATGGCCTACGCAGTTGCCGCTGTAGCGATCGTGCTTTTCCTGGTTTTTGCCCGCTGCCGATGCGCGTCAGCGGGGATGCGACCGTCGCGCCGCAGCACATGGTCACGGTTGCCGCCCCGGTGGACGGAAATGTTGAGGCGGTCTTTGCGCATGAAGGCCAGCGCGTAGCTGCAGGAGATGTGCTCGGCACATTGAATGACTGGCAATGGCGCACCGATCTAGCAGCAATTGAAGCCAATTATCAGCAGGCCGAAATGCAGATGGAGAACGATCTGGCACGCGGCAGCGCCCAGGCCGGAGCAGATCGCGCTCAGGCTGAGTATCTCCGCTCAGAGGTCGCTCGCGCCCGTGCCCGTCTTGAGAGCGCGCAGTTGCGTTCGCCCATTGCAGGCATTGTGGTTACGCCCAATCTGCAGAATGCCGCGGGCAAGCATCTGGAAGCCGGCGCATCTTTTGCGCAGGTGCTGGATCTGAGCTCGGCTGTTCTCCAGGTTGCTGTCCCGCAGCGGGACGCCGCGCTGCTACACACAGGCGAGAAGGCGGCCGTCAAACTTGATAGTTATCCGCAGCGAACCTGGCGCAATGCTATCTCTGTGGTAGGCCCGGAGGCACAGGCGGGCGAGGGTGTGCGCACCTTTATCGCTGAAGTTCCAGTTGAAAACGCAGATGCTATTCTTCGCGCCGGAATGACGGGCCGGGCCAAAATTTCTATCGGCTGGCGGCCAGCTGGGTATGTCCTGCTGCGGGGGCCCGCGCTCTGGATTTGGCAGACTCTGTGGAACTGGATTGGCTGGTGACACATATGAACACTCACTCTTCCTCTCGGGATCTACTGCTCGCCGCTGCCGCGTTAGCTGCCTCAGCGGTGATGCTGGTTTGTCCCGGCTGCAACTCGAATCCGCAGAGCGCCAGCGCCGCTGCGGCTGAGACTTCGGTTCCGACTCCTGCGACCGCTCCGGCCTCCATTCCACCGCCAGCCGCGTTAGACGCAAAGTCATTTACGACAACAGGGCCTCTGGTTGCAGAGCAGCAGGCCGATATTGCTGCCGAGCGCGATGGCCGCGTGGTGAGTATCGCAGTGCAAATTGGCGACCATGTGCGAGCCGGGCAGCTTCTGGCCCTGCTGGACGACCGCGCACTGCGATCGGCCGTCGATGCGTGCCGGGCGCGCATTTCTGCGGCAAAGGCGCAGGTGGAAGACTGGGAGGCTGAGCAAAAAAGCGCAACTGCCGATCTGCGCCGGGCAGACGGAATGCGTACGGAAAAAATCATCAGCGAGGAGGAGTGGGAGCATGCGAAGTATAAGCTCGATGAAGCTGTCGCTCTGGTCTCCCGCTACCGCAATGAGGAGGCTGCAGCCGAAGCTAACCTTGCGGCGGCCAATCTGCAACTGGAGCAATCGCGCATCGTCGCGCCGTTCAGCGGAGTCGTTGGACGCGCTTCCGTGCGCCCTGCGCAGCAGGTCAAGGCGGGGGATGTGCTCTTTTGGATTACCGCCGTAGCTCCTCTGCGGGTCTTGTTTACCGTTCCAGAATCCGTGATGGCCGGGTTCACTCGCGGCGCGACGCTTGAATTCACCACCGCCGATTATCCCGGCCTTCACCAGCGGGGTCACATACTTCGCGTCAGCCCGGTGGTCGACCCGGCCAGCGGTAGCGTGCAGGTGGTTGGCGCGGTGGCGAATCCTTCACCGCTGCTCAAGCCAGGAATGCAAATGCAGGTGCGGCTGGCGCCATGAATCTCAGCGAAGCCCTCGACGCCGCACTTCCGGAGATGCCGAAAACGCGCCTGTCGCGCAGCCGGCCGCCATGCCTCGATCCCGACTTGATCGTGCGTGAAGACACTCTCAACGGCGAGCCGATCGTCGGCGTGCTGAAGAGGGATAAGAGAAACTTTTTCCGCTTCATGCCTTCGCAATGGCAAATTGTGCAGCTTTTCGATGGCGTCCGTACCTATGCGGAGATCGCCGAGCTGTATACGGAGCAGACCGGCGTTCCAATCGCCGCGGAGGATGTGCAGGGATTTGCCGACAGCATGGAGCAGGAGGATTTCTGGTACAAGACGCCGCAGGAGAAGAACCTGGCCATGAGCCAGAAGCTGCTCAACCGGCGCAGCCGCGTGGCCGGGCGAAAATCCAAACTCAACCTCGCCCATATGACGTTTTCCGGCTGGGATCCCGACCGTTACCTCACTCGGCTCGATAACGCCATCGGCAATGTGGTTTACAGCCCATGGAGCGTACTAGCCGTAGTGCTGCTGTTCGCGTTTGAGACCGTGGTCTTCATCTCCAAGTGGAGCATTATGGGGCCCGACATCGCGCTTTACTACAACTTCACCAAGAAAACGTTCGTGGATGTGTTGCAGTTTTATATGCTGTTCCTCGCCCTCGGCTTCATTCATGAGACGGCTCACGGACTCACCTGCAAGCATTACGGCGGGCAAGTGCACAGCATGGGATTGATGTTCGTCTACCTGATGCCGGCATTTTATGTGGACGTGACCGAAATCTGGGTCTCCGCCACCAAGGTGCAGCGGCTGGCCACTATCATTGCAGGCATCTGGGTGGAGATGACTGTGTGTGGCGTAGCAATGATCGTATGGACGAACACGCTGCCCGGCGAGTGGGTGCACGATTTTTCTTACCAGGTCATTTTGATTACCGGCATCGCAGTGGTGGTTATCAATCTCAACCCGCTCATCAAGCTGGACGGCTACTACTTTCTCACTGAGTTGATCGGACTGCCTGAGCTCAAGGAACAATCCACAGCTTTTCTTTCGGGCTGGTTTAGAGTCGCGTGCTGCGCCTTCCGGTGGAAACTCCGGTGGTGGCTCGCAGCGCGGGCGCCGTTCTTTATCCTCTACGCCATTATTTCGGGAATTTACAGCTATACCCTGCTCTTTTTCGTGATCCGGCTCTCATATAACATTGGGTCGAAATGGCTGGCTGAGATCGCCGTGATTCCCGCCGCGGCACTGGCATTCCTGATGTTCCGGAATCGATTGCGGTCTCTGCGCAGGGTGGCGGAGCAGGTGTGGGAACGCAACTTCGGCGCAGACCGTGCGGGGCGCATGAAGCGAATGGTAATGGTCGCCGTGCTGGTGGTTCTGCTGTTTGTGCCGTTTTGGCGCGACCGGGAAAAGGCCTTTTACACCATCGAGCCGATGCGCTCAGAGACCTTGCATGCAGCGGTGCCTGGACGGGTGAATGCGGTGCTGATTCAGGAAGGCGAGAAGGTGCGGGCGGGGCAGCCGCTGCTGAGGATGAGCAGCCCCAGGGCCGCGGCGATGCACTCTTCGGCCGCGGAGCAAACGAGCAATGCCCAGTATCAGGCCGTGAACGCGGAAATGCGCGGCGAGAGCATCGCCGACGCGGCCGCCCAGCAAACCGAGTCGGTACATTTGAGCGGGATTGCGCAGGATGCGCAGACTGCGCTGGAGGTTCGAGCGCCGGTAGATGGAATCGTAGTTACCCACGATCCTGAATGCTGCTCGACGAGGAGGTTGGCAGCGGACAGGCGCTGCTCGATCTGGCGGATGCCGGACCTCGCCTGGTCAGGGTTTACATTCCCGTCTCCACGCTGGACCGCATTCCACCCGGCGCTGAAGTTGCGCTGGTCCTGCCGGATAGATTTTCAGTGGTGCGGATGACGCTGGCGCCTCCCGGGGCCGACGCTGAAAGCCTTCCACCTGGCCTGGTGGGAAGTCAGAATTACAAGGGGATCAAAACGCCGGTCTACTATTGTTCACGGATGGTATTGCCGGCGTCGGCGGGTGATCCACTTCTCGGCGTCTGCGGTCAGGCCAAGATCTTCGGCAAGCGGCACAGCATCGCGGGCCGTTTTGCGATCTCGTGCTTGAATCTTCTGAAAGGGCACCTCTGGTGAAATTGCAAAAGGCAGCCGTTTGGAGCGGCTGCCTTTTGCGGCGTGCTGTGTGAAGTTGCGTCGACCCAAACAGCTTAGCCAAGCGGCGAAGCCTTGCCGAGCGGAGCACCCTTGCCGAGCGGAGCACCCTTGCCCAGCGGAGCGCCCTTGCCCAGCGGAGCGCCCTTGCCCAGCGGAGCGCCCTTGCCCAGCGGAGCGCCCTTGCCCAGCGGAGCGCCCTTGCCCAGCGGAGCACCCTTGCCCAGCGGAGCACCCTTGCCCAGCGGAGCACCCTTCGCGGCAACCGCGCGTCCTGCGATCACTTTGCTGTTGATATTTCTGGTGTTGGCCAGTGTGCTGGCGGTGGGCTTCGCAGCGATTGTGTTCGAGAACAGCGACTTCTTTTCGATTGCCATGGTGAGGAGTCTCCTGAAATGTTTTGATTTCGTCCAACGCCTACCTTACTGCATCCCGTATGCCAAACCCGGCGAACCTACGAGTAATTCTTATCGCCAAGAAATCACAGCACTTATCAAATTCGGTGATTTTTCAAGAGCAACGGCCCGGCCAGTCGAGTGGGTTAATTTTTAAACCATCATGGGTTAATTTTTAACCAAACGGCTTTAGAGCGAGTATTTGCGGCATAGATATTTGATGCGCTGGCCATCTATATTGAGCAGCCGGGCCGCCGCGGCCTTGCTTCCTCCGGTGCGGCTCAGGGCGGTGGTCAGCAACGCAATCTCGAGCCGGCGGATCTCCTCGTCGAAGTCGGCCCCTTCGGCCGGCAGCAGAATCGCCTCCTGCGCGGCCATGCTCTGCGCCAGCACCCGAGGCGGAAGATTGTTGACGCCAATCTCATCGCCGCGAACCGTCACCACCAGCCGCTGAATCAGATTCTCGAGCTCGCGCACGTTGCCGGGCCAGGTATGCTCTTCAAGCACAGAAAGCGCATCGGGGGTCAGCCGCTTGACCGGCAGTCCGTTGGCCACGCAGTGGACCTGCAAGAAAATACTCGCAGAGCAGCGGAATATCGCCGATGCGCTCCCGCAGCGGCGGCAGGAGGATGGGAACGACGTGAATGCGGTAGTAAAGATCTTCGCGGAATCGGCCCGGTGCGGACCATCTCCTCCAGCGGCTCGTTGGTGGCGCAGATGAGGCGGAAGTCGATCTTGCGATGCGTCCGCCCGCCCAGCCGCTGCACCTGGTGATCCTCGAGAACGCGCAGCAGCTTGGTTTGCAGCGGCACGGTCAGGGTGGCGATTTCATCCAGAAACAGCGTGCCGCCGTCGGCCAGTTCGATCTGTCCGGGCCGCGACTCTGTGGCGCCGGTAAAGGCGCCGCGCTCGCTGCCGAACAGTTCCGACTCGATCAGGTTCTCAGGCAGCGCGGCGCAATTGAGGCGGATGTACGGCTTATTGGCGCGGCGGCTCAGCGCGACAATGGCGCGCGCCACCAGTTCCTTGCCGGTTCCGCTTTCGCCGCGGATGAACACGTTGATGCTGCTGCCGGCCACCTGCTGAATGGCGTCGTAGACCAGCCGCATGGGCTCGCTGGCGCCTACAAAGTCCTGGAAGCGGCTGGATTCGAGTGACTGCTGGCGCATGCGCTCGCGCTCCGCTTCTTCGCTGCGGCGGCGCATAGTTTCAGCCAGCGTCATGCGCAGTTCAGCCACATCCACCGGGCTGCGGAAGTGAGCGTCGGCCCCGGCGCTGAGCGCCTGTTTT
This sequence comes from uncultured Acidobacteriaceae bacterium, assembly GCA_963839225.1. GTDB lineage: Bacteria > Acidobacteriota > Terriglobia > Terriglobales > Acidobacteriaceae > Telmatobacter. The sequence goes on along the minus strand of CAWIVA010000044.1, from coordinate 34,830 downwards.
TCCACTGAGCGGGCACGCGCGCGGCTGATGGAAATCAGCGTGAGGTCTCTGTTGAGCTGCGCAGCTCGTTCAGAACCGGCAGCCCGCCGAAGGGTTCTTCCCCTTCGGTGTCGATGTCGAGCAGAACCGCCGCTATCCCTGCCTGATGTGTCCAACGCGCCAGGCCGTCAAAAGTATCGAGAAACTCCACCTGGAACCAAGGCTCGAATTCGGGAGTTAGCAGGGCATGGAATTCTTCGTCCGCGGTTACGACGCAGACCGCCGGCAGCGCTACGGGCGGCGACTCAGGCTCCACTGGCTTCCGTTGCGAGGCCATATCGCATTCTACCTTTGATACGGCGGGATACGAGTGGAAGAATATCTGTCGGTGAAAAAATACAGGCACGGCGGGGGCCTCTAGGGTAAATTGGCTAGTAGCCGGGTCCCAGAACTTCAAATCCAGGCGGCGAAAAATAAGAACGGAATGGCTGAATCTAATTTTCGCCCGCAAGACGGTAAGGAGCAAAATGGACGTCCCCACTCTTAGCTATATCGATACGGACGGGCAGCACACCGTCAAACTGGAATCAGCCGCCACTTCACTGGGCCGGTCCCCCAGCCAGAACATCATTTTGCTGGATCCGTTTGTCTCGCGCCAGCACGCGGTCATCGTCGCGGAGAACTCGACCTATACGATCCTTGACCGGGGCAGCAGTCACGGCACATTCCTGAACGGCGAGCGGGTTGAGAAGGCGGTCTTGAAGTCGGGCGACATGCTGCAACTGGGTTCGCTGGAGGCGCCGCGACTTCATTTCCTTTTTGACGGGGAGAGCGGAACCGAGGTCGGCCCCGGCTACCAGCATGGTGACCAGCTTGCTTTCTTCCATCACCGATTTTCCGGACCAAAGCGAGAAGCGCCCTCCCGCAGCCCGGGAGATGGAGCAGTTGAACTGGCTGCTGAGTGCGGCGCGACAGTTGAACGCCGGCGGGGCAGTCGAGGATATCCTGACCACCCTACTTCAACTGACGCTGCAGTTGACCGGCGTGGAGCGCGGCTTTGTATTCCTCAGCCAGGGCGGCGAGATGAAGCTTGCTCGCGGGCTCAACTCTGACGGACAGTTTGTTGAAGAGGACTCGACCATCTCGCACCGGGCCATCCAGAAGGCCATTGAGAGCGATGCGAAGTTCTCCATCAGCGACACCTTGTCTGACTCGAGCGGCGCATCGGCCTGGGCCAGCGTGATGGTGAACAAGATTCGCAGCATCTATTGCATTCCGCTGCGCAAGCGCGACGCCAAGAATCAGAACGCCGAACTGCTGGGGCTGCTCTATCTCGATAGCCAGATCGGTGCGGGAAAGCTGAGCGAGGTGGATCAGCAGCTGCTCGATACCATCGCGACGGAAGCAGCCGCGCTGCTGCAGAACGCCTTGCTGGCCGAGGCGGAGTATAAATCGCGCAGAACGCGCGAGGAGTCGCCATCGCCTCAAAGATTCACAGCGGCCTGATGTCGATCACCTTGCCGGTGATTCCTTACGCAATTTTGCAGGCCAAAAGCATTTCCTGCTACGAAATCGGCGGCGACTTCTACGATGCCCTGGCGCTGGACGATTGCGTCTGCGCGGCCCTGGCCGATGTTTCCGGCAAAGGCGTTCCGGCAGCCATTGTGGCCGCGATCATGCAGGGCATTATTCACGCGCAGTTGCTCTCCGGGCAAAGCCTGCCGGATATCGCTGCGCTGCTGAACCAATTTCTTTGTACGCGCAATGTGGGCAAATACGCGACCATGGTGCTGCTCAAGCTCTACCCGGACGGACGTGTGGAATATATGAACTGCGGCCATATTCAGCCGCTTCTCATCCATAACGGCGAAGTGAGCCGGCTGGAGGAGAGCAACCTGATCGTTGGACTGCTTCCCGGCGCGACCTATTCCTCATCGAGCTATACCATGAAGCCGGGAGAGCGAATTCTGTTGGCGACGGATGGATTGGTCGAGGCCGAGAACGCCGCCGGCGAGCCCTTTGGCGACGAGCGTTTGAGCGAGGTGGTGGTTAAAAAGGATCTCAACGGCATCCTCAACGATGTGGGGAAGTTTCAGGCCAATAATGAGGCACAGGACGATTGCACCGTGGTTGAGGTCCAATACATCGGAGGGAGCGATCCGTCTGCACAAACGGGCTGATGTGTCGATGAAGCGCTTCGGGCGCACCCCCCGCGAGATGAGGGCAGATGTCATGGTTAAGTTTCTCTTGTTTTGTATTCTTTTTGTTCTGTGCTGGCCGTTAGCGTTGATGGCTCTGGTGCTTTATCCGCTGGTATGGCTGCTTCTGTTGCCGTTTCGCGTGGTGGGAATCGCAGTGGGCGGCGTGCTGGAACTGGTGAGCGCCATCATCACCCTCCCCGTGCGAATGATTCGCGCCATTTGACTTTTCGCTGCTTCTGTTTTCAACTCACCCGCAGCATCATCCTGAGTATGGCTCCGGGCGAGTTGGTCATTCGCTCGAAGGCCTTCTGGCCTTCTTCGAGCGGCATTTCGGCGGTCCAGGGGCTAAGGTCGATTTCGCCTTTCACCAGCAACTTGAGAGCGCGCTTAAAGGCCGCGGGAGTGTAAGCGAACGACATCACTACGCGATGCTCCTTGCGGATGCTGGCTGCAAAGTCGATTTCGCTGCGCGGATGTCCCATGCCCAGCAGGACCACCACGCCCCCTGGGCGGCAGAGATCGAAGGCCTCCTGTCGCGCCTCAGATGTGCCGCAGGCATCGATCACCAGGTCCAGCCCCTGGCGGGCAAACCGGCGGCCTTCCCCAGCGCTTACGGCGAGCGATGCGCCCATTTGGCGTAAAGTCTCACGCCGCGCTTCGCTTACTTCCACAGCCAGGATTTCCCGTGCTCCCATTCGCGTGGCCAGCAGCAGCGCAAGCGAACCCATGGTTCCTCCGCCCACAATTCCCAGGCGAAAATCAGGCGGCGGCGCGGCGATGCGGAAGAGATGAACGATGTTGGCCAAAGGCTCGGTGAGAACGGCCTGCGCATCCGTGAGATGATCGGGAACCTCGTAGATCTGCGACTCGGGAACGGCGACAAACTCCGCGTGGCAGCCGGGGGTCCGGTCCATGCCCAGCAGGCGAAAATCGGAGCAGAGATTCTGCGCATCGCTCAGACAGGCCGCGCATTTCCCGCAACCGATCAGTGGATTCACCACCACGCGCCGTCCATCCGGCGTGCGCCCCACCAGTTCGTGTCCCATCACCAGCGGCGGGGTGCGGTGACGGCTACGCCCCAGAAATCCCGAGAGGTCCGAACCGCAGATGCCCGCCAAGGCAACTGCAATCTCGCATTCCCGGGCAGCCGGTTGAGGGCGAACGAGTTCTTTAAGCGTTAGCAGGCGAGGAGCCGCTAAAAGGAGAGCACGCATGATTCTTCCTGGCAGCATGGGATGAACCGCCCGGCCTTTGAGGCCAGGGAGCGCACAAAGGCAGGCAAAGCTCAGGCATGCGGCAACAATTCTTCAATGGCTAACTCTGGTGGGCCTGCAGGGATTCGAACCCCGAACCAAGGGATTATGAGTCCCCTGCTCTAACCGTTGAGCTACAGGCCCATCAATAACTTACGGCTGCCGTTCCTTCGAGTGTAGCGGATACTGTAGCGGGTGGCAGTCGTTTTGGCTCGATTACGGCGAAATCGCCGGACAGTTGCAGCCGCTCGAAAGCCCGCTCCACTGCCTCAGGAGTTGGATGGATATACCGCTGCGAAACCACGATGCTGCTATGCCCCGCAATTCGCATGATGGTGAAAGCGTCCACTCCTGATTCCCCAAGTCTAGTTAGCATTGTATGGCGTAGAGAGTGGAGAACAAAATCGCCGGGGAAGATCGCCCGCCGCTTTCCTTCGATCTTGGGAGCGCAAGCTTCCCGGTGTAGGTGATTGATTGACGTTCCAAGGTAGGGCTTGCCGTCCCGGTTGGCAAAGACGAATTGGCTTGCCTTCGACTCCAACCGCTCCCTGAGCATGGCAGCCGCCCGGTCTGTGAGCGGAATTACCCGGCGGGCATTCTTGCTCTTACCTTCACGGACCCGCAGGAACCCGAATCGTGCGCCATTGACCGGGGCCAGGGTAATGTCTGCCCATTCCAGATGCAGCGCCTCACCGATGCGCAGGCCGGTTTCCAGCATCAGGACGGCAATATCATTCAACGGTTGAGGGCAAGCCCCAAGGTAGATTTCCTCTTGCTTCCGGGAGAGAACGAAATCCCGGACCCGCTCCCCGGTAAGCAGCCGGATTTTCGGGATACGTTGAATCTCTTTCCACTCATGGGCAAGCCTGAGCATCCGGCGAAGGGTAGCAAGCTCCCGGTTGACCGTTGCAGGGCCTACAGTGGCCCGGCGGGCCACTACGTAGCCTTCTATGATCCCTTCGTCTATCCGGTCAAGCCTTGCCCCGGCAATGGGCGCGTATTCGAGCAGCCGGTTCAGTTTGGCCGCGTAGAACTGGACCGTCTGAGGCTTGTTCTCATGGCGGGCTTCCACATGCTCAATGAACCGCTTTGGCAATGGCTGAGAACATCGGCGCGGCCTTCCGCTCTTCGATTCCCACTTCCCCCTTTGCCAGAGCGGTACGCTTTGCCGCTTCGATCTGGCGGGCCGTGCGGGGGTTCCCCTGCTTCGTGCTCTTTTGGACGTGCTCCCCGTTGAACAGGAAGTGATACCAGTAGACGTTGCCACGCTTGAAAATCGACATTTCACTCACCACCTTTCTTTGATTTTTCGGAAAGCACCCGTGCCGCTTGCCGTATGGACCGCGCTTCCTTTTCTGGCTCAATAATTGCCCGGTACACTTCGCGCATGTATGTCGCCCGCTTTTCCTTAAATTCAGGGTCTTGTGCCGTGTGACGCCGACGGCAAGATTCCCCGCAGAATTGCTGATGCCCCCTGATGGCATAGAACCATCGACTGCATTCGAGACAGCGCCGGAGTCGAGACAATCCCCCCGGCTTCCTTGCGAGATTAAGCAACGTCCCCACGGCCCAACGTTCCCATGAAGCCCACTCGCCCGTGGACGATGTTACGGGGCGCTCGATGATCTCGAATTTACCGTACAAGCCTTGCGCCATCGGCACCCATCGATAACGCAGCAACGCTGCATTGAGCAACGTACAGGTACGAGTGGAGGCGAGTAGCGACTCTCTAAAAGACTTGCTTCGCTGGACAGCTTCGCCGGATCGCTCAGATATCCTCTTTTGCTCGCGTTGCTCACGGGCGAGTTTGTCTGCAGCGACCAGCAAGACCAACACGTTTTCGACTCGCTTTACTGCAGGTTCGGTAGGGTGTTCCCTGAACGGAGTAAAAAATTCTTCTATCCCGACTATGTCTACCTTGCCTCGTAACGTATGCGTCTGTGCCTTCATAATGACATTACGTTACACTTGCACGCGATTATTTGTCAATGACAAACTTTGAGTGAAGTTGAGAGGGGCTTTTATGAGCGAAGACAGACTCTATTCAGTGAAAGATGCGGCAGCCTACCTAGGCGGCATCTCGCCGTACACGGTTCACGCGTGGTTGTCGCAAGGCCGGTTGCGCCGTTGCAAAGTTGGCGCAAGAACAATGATTAAGGCGTCAGAACTGGAACGCTTCATTACGGCGGGTGATGGCGGCAAATCGTTGGGGCGGCAAAGGACGGAGCAACTGCAATGACGGGGGCCGCGATACGCCTTTTTTATGGGGGCATCATCTGTCGGGGACATAACCCGTTGACGTGTTTTCGTGCGAAGCGTGCCATATATGCCACATACAGACTATTTGGCACGATTGGTTATTTAAAGGAGTTATCTCTCTCTCTCTTGGCACGATTGGTGTTTTTTGGCGCGTTTCGAGTTGTGCCAAATTCTCCCAAGTGCGCCAAGAAAATGAGTGTGAACCATTGGCGCTCTTGGCGCTGTGAGGATTGAGAGATGATTGCCCTCGCACAAGATGTGACGCCCGACCCGGTGGCGCGGATCGAAAACTACTTCGCGCGGCTGGCTACGCTACTCCCTCAACCGGCGCGTCCTGCCGAACCGGTGAGTGCTCAACTGCAAGCGGCGCTCGATTACGCGGCGCGCGGCTGGCTTGTAATCCCGCTGCATACCCCCACGGCGCGCGGATGCTCTTGCGGGCGGGCAGATTGTCAGAGTGTCGGCAAGCATCCCCGGACGCGGAACGGCTCCAAAGATGCCAGCCGTGACCCCGCCGTAATCCACGAATGGTGGAAACGCTGGCCGGATGCCAATGTCGGTATTGCAACCGGGCCGGAAAGCGGGATTCTCGTTTTGGATATTGACGGCAAACAAGGCGAGCAATCGCTTATCGACCTGGCACAGCGCGGGTTTGCCTTGCCCGATACCTATACCGTGCGAACCGGCAGCGGCGGCCAGCATCATTATTTCGATTGGCCCGAAGGTACGGACGTTCGCAACTCCGCGCGCAAGATTGCTCCCGGCTTGGATATTCGAGGGGTTGGCGGACTTGTGGCCGCTCCACCTTCGCTCCACAAGAGCGGACGGCGCTATGAAGTGAACGAATCGGCCACGGACCCCGCGCCTTGCCCTGAATGGCTGCTATCCCTCATTCAAGCGCCGCAAGGAGCACAGGCAAAGCAGAGCGCTCAGGCGAACGCCAGCATCGTCAAAGGCCAACGCACTCCGCATCTCGTTTCCCTTGCCGGGACCATGCACAAGAGGAACATGGACCCTGCCGCAATCGAAGCTGCTCTTCTCCAAGAAAACTTGGCAAAGTGTAATCCGCCGCTGCCTAGTGAGAAAGTGTGCAAGATTGCCCACGAGATTCCGAAAAGGTATCCGAACCCTGAAAGCGAAGCGCACGCCCCTGCCACACTCACCGCCGATATTGTCTGCCTGAAAGACGTGCCAGCGAAGGCCGTCGATTGGTTGTGGGAGCCGCTGATTCCTACCGGGATGTTGTCGATGCTCTCCGGCGACCCTGGATCTGGAAAATCCTTTATTGCGCTCTCGATCTGCGCTGACCTCTCACGCGGAAAGTTGCGCGATTCGCGGATAGTGGAACCTGCCAATTCGCTGTACCTGTCAATTGAGAATCCCGTTGCCGAAACAATCAGACCACGCTTCGATGCGATGGGCGGCGACCCGTCAAGACTCTTCATGCTTCGCGGGTCCACGTTTACCGTCGATGGTGAACAGCAACACGGCGCGGTATCGCTTGCCGACATTCCCGTTATAGACGCGGCTCTCACTCAGACTCACGCGAAAATTCTCGTGGTTGACCCCGTTCAAAGTTATCTCGGCCAAAACGTCGATATGCACCGAGCGAATCAGACAAGGCCGATTCTCGACAATTTATCGAAACTGGCAGAGGCCCACGGTTGCGCTGTCCTGATACTTCGCCACTTATCGAAACAAGGAAACTCAAAAGCGATAACACGCGGGCTTGGAAGCATCGATCTAACCGGCGCGGTTCGCTCCGAGATGTTAGTTGGCAGCTTGCCGGACGATGAAGATTGCCGCGCGATGATTCACGTTAAATCAAATGTCGGCAGACTTGCTCATTCTCTTGGATACGAAATCAGCGATACCGGCGAATTTCGCTGGACCGGCGAATCATCCATTACCGCTTTTGACCTCTTGGCAGCGCCAGAGGGGCCGGATAGAAAACTTACCGAAGCAACACAATGGCTCGCTGAAAAGCTCAAGGCCGGAAGCGCCGAAAAAGAAGAAGTTTGTAAGCAGGCGGAGTCGGCGGGAATTCGCTACCGAACACTTCAGCGTGCAAAATCTGCGCTCCGTGTGCAATCAAGACGTGCCACGTTTGGGGGCGGCTCGATATGGTCTCTGCCCGAAAACGAACCGGGAAGCGAGGCCGTGCGATGACTGCGACCCCGCATGACGACTGTGTGGTTTGCTCTTACTGGAAGGATCGCATCGAAACATCCCGCGCGCGTGCTCTCAAGAAAGTTGAAGGCGCATTCAGTGATGAAAGGCGGGCGCGGCGGGAATTAAGAGAGCACCTGGAGCGCAGCCTCGTGGGGGGTCAATGATCAGACTGGGTGACAAGGTGAGGCTTCGGGCCTGCCACGATTCCGGCCAACCGGGAACGGTGATTCGCTTTGAACGCGGGAAACTCGTCGTTTTCTGGCGCGATTTAGATTACTGGTCCAAGCATCACCCGGACTCGCTGGAACTGGCAGAAAGGGGCGAGCAATGAAAATCGGAAGCCGAGTGGTACGCGCCGGTCTGCCGGGAATCGAGGGAACCATAACCGGCATCGAAGGCGGCGCGGTGCGCGTTAGATGGTCGGAGCATTTTGAGCAACTTTTGAACCCGCGAAAATTGATCCCACTTCACGTAACTCAACCGACAAGGAGAACCAACGATGCCGTATGACTTGAGCAAACTCAATTTGCCATCAGCGCAGGACCAGCCCGCGCCGCAATCGAAGGGCAATACCGGCCCTGTTCCTGACGGGCGATATGACCTCTCGAAGTGCAACCTTCCCGAGTCGGTCGAGATCCCCGGCGGGGACGGCAAGCCACAGAAAATCTTGATTAAGGATTTCGGCAATCACACCCGCGTGCAAGTCGAGGCCGCGCTGAATCGTTCCGATCAGGCAGGCGTGAATGCTCTGTTTCGGGCGATAGGCACCGCGAAAGGGAGCGGGCTTCTATCCGGGCCAGCATTGGAGCGATTCAACGAACTCGGCCAAGGCTTCTTAAAATCCGAGAATCCCAAACTGTTTTTCGACCTGAAGGTAGTTTCATTCTTAAACGGACTCAACCCAGAAAAGAGGAGCCAATGAATACACAATCAGAGGAACCCATTGTTGAAGTCGAGCCGGTAGCGGAACCTACCACTGACTTAGAATCTCCCAACCCACAAACCGTTGCCGAGCAGGATAGCGAAGCTAGCCCACTCGAAGTAGTCAAAATGGCACACGAGGAACTGGCGGAGAGTCTCACCGGCAAGCTATTCGACACAGTATCCGGTCTTAACGCGCCGCTATCGAAAGAGCGCGACGCGAAGGAAACAGAGGCCCGGACTCTGCGAACACAGCACACAGAATTGCAACCCCGCGTTGAGGCCCAGCAGCGCATCCTTGCCGGAGAAGTAGACCGCGCCGTCGCCGAAGGCCGCGATGACGACGCCGAAGCAAAGAGGCAAGAGAGCGCGGAACTGCAAAACAACCTTGGAAACATTCTCGCCCAAGCCGAAAGCGCCGAACAGCGCGTAAAAGAGTTGGCACGGAAGATGGGACAGAATTACATCGAGGTGTATAAATCTCACTTCCCCGAAATCTGTTCGCAGTGCATCTTGGCGGAAATGTCGCTCGTCTTTCAGCTACTCAATAAGGTGTGGTCAGAGCTTCTGCGATACCAAGGGGAAAGCGGCCTGCTTCGGGGGGACCCGCCTATCGTGTTCTGTCCAGACAGCCATAAACAGTTGTTGACGCCCGACGACCGAGGCGTGGGACGGCTGCAATGGCAAAGCCTTGCTGACTGGTTTGGCGGTGGGCGATGAAGCCGAAGCCCAAGTTTCCACCGAGCACCGAAGAGAAAGAGACAATCATCACCCTCGCCGCATCGGGAATGTCTCAAACCAAAATCGCTCAGGCCGTAGGGAGGTCACGAGGTATGGTGAAAAACGTTATAGCAGAACCCGAAATTCAGCGGCAAGTCGAAGATGAAAAGGCTGCGCTGGCCGAGATTTACCGGGGCAAGGCCCGCCGCATTGTCGAATCAATCGGTGAAGAAGACATTGCCAAAGCGTCGTTGCAGCAGAAGAGCATCAGCAGTGGAGTGCTACTCGACAAAAGCCTGCTCCTCACGGGAGACGTGCCTCCTATCCGCGTCGAGATACTATTGCAAGCCGTCGATGCGATCCGGGCGCAAAGAGAGCAAGAAGACGCACGCTTCCGCGCCGAATTTGCGGCGGCTCATGCCCTGCCCGCAGGCACCGGGCAAGCGCAATGAGCAAGTCCGACACGGGAAACCATCACCCAACCCGCAGCGGCGCGTCCTGGGGCAAATGGCGGGCTTTTCTTTCTCCCCCTCAACCCTTCAAATACACAATCGCAAAAAATGTGGTATGCTTCTCGCGCCCTCCAAAACGCTTGATAGTTGGAAGGGTAATACCTTGCAGTTGGTTTAATTCCAGATTCCTCTTTCCACAGCCTGCAAAAGCGGATCGGCTCCGGGGTTTCCACCTTGGGGCCGATTGCTTTTCAGCAAGACCCGGCTCGTTCTGGCCCCAAAGGGATTCGTAACCCACACCGATATGCCAGCGGCGCGTCCTAGGGCATTTGGGTGAGGCTCCGAGCCTACGGCATTCCAGACGACAGAATCTAACGTTTCCTTACGAATGCGAGAATCGAGATGATCAGAGCGATGATAGGCAGAACGATTCTGGCCCAGAACTCAACGCCCTCTCTACGTCTCTTCGTCAACTCGTGCCGAGCCCAAGCCTCACCCTCTTGAGTGAGCGTACGATGCGTTTTCGAGAGACGCCTTCATTTGTAACGATCTCAACTTCAGGTTCTGTCAGTTCTGTCCACATTAAGGGCGGAATCGAAATGCCCGCACGGGTCAATCGACGAATCAATTTCATTTGGCGACTAAAAGTGATTTCGCTGTGCGCTGCACCCCAAATAAGCACATCGTCTGGCTTTATCACCCCACCATTTTCTTTCGATCTCTTTATGACAAGGTTTAATGCACCCCACACTATTTCGAGGCGCCGTTTTATGTCTCGGGATTCCCATCTGCGCTCTCTCCAACTGTCTAACATGCTTCTCAGTCCTCAAGTACAACGATAACGCGCCAAAGGGACTTGAAACGCAGGAACCGGGGCACTGAAGCGTGAGGCGCTTTTAACGGAAAATCTTTAGGTCTATACATGTAATGCATCCCCACATCCGCCTCTATGGGGGGCGTGGGGTCCGGCGGGTCCTACTTTTTGGACCTGTAGCGGATACTGTAGCGGCCACCGGGTTGAATAGGCTTATACGGGCTTAGACGTGGATTCTCTAAGCCGCTGAAAAACTAAGGGCATACAAGCTCATTGAATCTGAGCGAATATGCCCCGTCTAAGATTATGAGTCCCCTGCTCTAACCGTTGAGCTACAGGCCCGCCTGTGTGCCGCATCAAAGCAATACGATGCTCATGGGCAACTTCTCGCTGGCCTTCGAAATTGTTCGCAGGCTGGAGCGGGATGCAATTTCAGTGTGACACAGCCGATTGGAATTCGTCACTTCATCGCAGCGTACATTTGCGCTTGTCATGATTCGCATCCGATGAATGCCGTTATGGCTAAAACGGACAGGGGCGGAGGATATACCGCCGGTATGCGAGTACCCATTAAGCGACGACGGCCACGCCGGAGTAGGTTCCGGCGCGGCGCATTCGAAGATGAAAATGGCGAAGCTACTTGGGTTGCGACTGAGTCGCTGGAGGAGGCGTCGATGCTGGTGCAGGCGCTGCGTTCGCTGGTGCAGGCGTTGACGCAGGAGCAGGTGTTGCGGATGATGGAGGCTGCCCGCCAACTGGCCGACGCCCGCGGAGGTCGCCGATCCCGGATCTTCCCGTGGGCGGCAATGGCGCCGAAGGCGGATCGGTTACGTCTACCAGTTCAACGTCGTAAATCACGTCAGACATGGCAGGAATCGCTGGAGGGTGGCCCATCGGTCCCCAAGCCAGTTGCCAGGGGATATAAAGGCGGCGCTTGCCGCCAACCTTCATGCCCGCGAAGCCCTGGTCAAAACCGAAGATCATCTGGTGGCGGCCCTGGATAAAGTTGACGGTCATGGGAGGCCCCAGCTTGGCCTTGCCGTTGGCGTCCACGATTACTTTGCCGTTCGCGTCTTTGAGCGGCGCGCCAGGGTGGTCGAAAGTGGAGTCAATCTTGGTTCCGTCGGCGGCTAGCCAGTAGGTGTATTGCACCTTGTAGAGTTTGTTCGGCTCGGCGTCGGCGCCGGTGCCGATCACGTAATCCTGGTAGCGAAGGGCGAAGACTGCCTGCACCTCTCCCTTGACGGGAGGGATGCTGGCGGGCAACGTGATGCCTGCAGCTCCGATCGAGCAGTTTTCCTTTGGCGCAGAGGCGGCCTTCATGGCGGCGCCGGCCGCTTTGGTGGCCGGAAAGGCGAGGGATTGAGAGCTTGCGGCAGCCGTGCATGCCGCCATCAATAGAATCATGCAAATGTGTTTCATGGTTTGGCCTTGCTCCGAAGTTTAAATGTACTCCAGGATATATTCCCGGGTTGGCTCTTGCTGGAAGTGTAACAGGCATTCCGGCACCTGCGCACACGCCAAACGCCGCATTTTCAGGGCATCCTGCATTCCAGACGCAGGCGAATGCAAGACCGCTCGCCGCGGTTAATTCGCTCCGTGCCCTCGGTGCAAGGCGGATGGCGGCAGCCGGAGTTGCGCTCAGCTTCCCGCGCCTCTCTGCGAAAATAGAGATCGATGATCTCATTGCAGAATGCCGGCAAGCGGTTTGGGCCGCGGGTCTTGTTTATGGAGGCCAACTGGCTCATCCGCAGCAGGGAAAAGGCCGCGCTGGTGGGCGCCAACGGAACCGGCAAGTCCACGCTGATGAAGGCGATCGCAGGCCTGGAGTCGCTGGACTACGGCAGCATGCAGCAGACGCGAGGCATCAGCATTGGCTACCTGCCCCAGGAAGGATTAGCGCTGGCCGGCAGATCGGTCTTTGACGAGTGCCTCGCGGTCTTCGACGAACTGCACGCGATGGAACGGGAGATCGAGCGCCTTGGCGGGCAACTGGCAGTGCTTGACCATGAAGGCGCGGAGTATGAGTCCACAGCGGAGAGATACTCCATGCTTCAGGAGCGCTTTCACTCTCTCGATGGCTACGCGCTGGACGCACAGGTCGGCGGCGTATTGACTGGATTGGGATTCAGCAAGGAAGATTGGTCGCGGCAGACAGATGAATTCAGCGGCGGCTGGCAGATGCGGATTGCACTGGCCAAGTTGCTGCTGGCCAAGCCTAATCTGCTGCTTCTTGACGAGCCCACCAACCATCTGGACCTTGAAACCAGGAACTGGCTGGAAGACTATCTCCAGGAACTATCCGTTTGGCTACATACTTATCTCCCACGATCGCTACTTTCTCGATGTTACGATCGACCGCACGGTAGAGATATGGAATAAGCGGCTGGCGATCTATCAGGGTAACTACACAAAATATCTCAGTCAGAAGGACGAGCGGCGCAATCAACTCATCGCCGCTTACCGCAATCAGCGCGATCAAATCGAGCATCTTGAAGCCTTCATCAACCGCTTCCGCGCCCAGGCCACCAAAGCAAAACAGGTGCAAAGCGCGCATCAAGGAACTCGAAAAGATCGAGCGCATCGAGATTCCCGAAGAAGAGCCGGTGATTCACTTCAGGTTTCCCCAGCCGCCGCCCTCGGGGCGCATGGTTGCGGAGGCCGATGGACTCTCGAAGAGTTATGGCGACAAAAAAGTGCTTAGCAACGTGCGCTTCAACATTGAGCGCGGCGACCGCGTGGCGCTGGTGGGCGTGAACGGGGCGGGTAAATCCACCCTCATTAAACTGCTGACCGGCGAGGAAGCGCCTACGTCCGGACAGATCAAGCTGGGCCACAATGTGGTCAGCGAGTACTTTGCTCAGGACCAGTACAAGGTGCTCGACGGCGAGCGGCGCATGCTCGACGACATCAGCGCCGCCGCGGTCAAGGTTCCCGAGGTTCAGTTGCGGTCTCTGCTGGGGTGCTTCCTCTTCAGCGGCGACGATGTCTTCAAGCCGCTCGGTGTGCTTTAGCGGCGGCGAGCGTAACCGCTATGCGCTGGCTCGTATTCTGGTTTCACCTTCGAACTTCCTGCTCCTCGACGAGCCCACCAACCACCTGGATATGCGCGCCAAAGACGTGCTGCTCGAGGCGCTGGCGATTTTCACGGGTACGGTGATCTTCGTCTCCCACGACCGCTACTTCATTGACCGGCTGGCTACGCGCGTGCTTGAAGTGGAAGGCGGAACGATTACGAGCCACGAAGGCAACTATGAAGATTATCTGCGCTGGAAAACGGCGCAGGCTGCCGCCTCTCAACCGACTGTCATCCTGAGCGCAGCGAAGGACCTGCGGTTCGGGCATCCTCTTCCTCCGCCGCGACTCCTGTTCCGGCCGCACCCATTTCCGGCCCGGATGAATCCCCATCCAAAGCCCGCCGCCTGAACCCCATCAAGCAGAAGCAGATGGAAGAGCGTTGCGCCTTTCTCGAAGAAGAGACACCGCGCATCGAGGCTGCCATTCGCCACACCGAGGAGCAACTCGGCATCTTTGTCTCTGCCGCCGAGACTCAGCGGCTTACCACTCTTGCTGAAGATCTGCGCAGCCAGTTGGACTCGCTCACTGAAGAGTGGGAAGAGCTGATGATGCAATTAGATAGCGCTTGATTTAGCCTGTCCCTGCTTTTGAGGATCTTTGTTCATGAAAATAATACCTAACATATTTTATTTCATTGCTTTACGGAAAAGAGCAGGGGCGGACATCGCGCTCATAATCAAACACAAAGCGCAGCTTCTCTTCCATAACACTGCTCGTTTTCCAAGGCATAATGACGTTGTAACGCCGTCAGCCTTCGCTGCAGTGTCGGAGATGCCACCGGTCTAATCTGTCGGATATGCGCCCGGCTTGTACCCTGCCTGCCCCACCTCCCACCCCCGTCCTTTTGGGCAAATTCCTCATTTTAAATGGGATGCCGGGGGGGATTGGTTGTAAGTATCTTATTTTGTTGAAGTTGGTTTTCAGATTCCTGAGGACAAAGGGGTTAGGCGCGTTCTGCTGGAGATCGTCGCTTCCCGCTCGCCAGAGCCGCATGCGGTCCGCACTGGTTTTGAGAGGTGCCATGGAGCTATTGTGCGCCGGGTGAAGGTAATTCTCTGCAATCGAAAGGATGGGGCAGACGGCCCGTTAATGTTGGCTGGAGCGAAATGCGCTTTTTCTTATTACACGCTTATAGTTGAGGAACCGGCAAAATTATCGTTATACCGACTGCCAGAAGAAAAAGGAATCGATGGTTCATTCAGGTTTATCGCGTCTTCGCTGTTTCAGCCAGCGATTTCGAAGCCTCTGCTCCCGTCTCTGCCTTTCCGCGATCGCCGCTTGCCTGTGCGCAGCATCGCTGACCGCGCAAACCGCTCCGAGTCAGGATAGTCCGCGCAATACAACGCGATGCCGACGTCTGCGCAAGCGCCTGCATCCGGCCCATTGACTGCGCAGCAGGCGGCGACTCCTGACACTTCCGCCACCGGCATCGTGCCTCTTTTCAAGGTTTCGACTCGCCTCACCGTTGAAGATGTGACGGTCACGGATGCCAAGCAACAACCGGTTCATGGCCTGCTGCAGTCTAACTTCGAAATCAAAGAGGACGGCAAGCCGCAGAAGATCAGGAATTTCGAGGAATACGGAACCCGGAGGCAGTCCGAGCAGCCTGTCCCACCGCAATTGCCGGCGAACGTCTACACCAACGCGCATCCGCCCCGGCACCGACCACCAGCGCAGTCAACGTTCTGATGCTCGATAGCCTGAGCACCGGGCTGATGAATGGCCTGGCGCGATCACCCGAAAGCCTGATGTACGCGAAGCAACAGTCAATGAAGTATCTGGCCAAGATGCCTGAGGGAACGCAGGTGGCCATTCTTCAGCTTGGCTCTACGCTTAAGGTCTTGCAGGACTTTACATCCGACAAGGCCGTCCTGCTTGCAGCCGTCAACTCCGCCAAAGACGAAGCAGTTGGCGGAGCCTACATTATGTCTCCGCCCAACAGCGTAATGGAGGAATGCAACGCGTCCAATCGGCAAAGCGAACTCACCGTGAACGCGCTGGCCCAGGCCGCCGCATTTCTTTCCGGCGTGAGGGGAAGAAAGAACCTTATCTGGTTTACACCCGGCACTCCCTGGCTCACCGAATATCCAGTCTTCAGCGGTGTTCCGTGTCTCAACGACTACACGCCGCAACTCCACCGGGCCTATGCTTTTTTGAATGCCGCAAGGGTTGCTGTCTATCCGATCGACCCTCGCGGACTTTTTACCGATCCAGCCGGATCCGCGGCCTCCAATGCGGGGTTTGGTTCACATGCAGCTTCAACGCGGGAGACGACATTCGGAATCGGTGCCGTGAAGGATCATGAGGCGTTGCAGGATATCGCCGAAGCGACCGGCGGTGTTCCCTACTTCAATCGAAATGACCTGGATGCGGCGATCGGCGAGGCGATTCAAACCGGCGAGGACTACTATTCTCTGGCCTACGTTCCACCTCTCTCGAAGTACGACGGCAAGTTCCACACCATCAGCGTGAAGGTGGACCGGCCCAAGTTGCACTTACAGTATCGCGCCGGTTATACCTCAGTCGATCCTGATCGGCCTGCGGGCACTGCCGCGAATAGCTCTTCTAATCTCGCTGCTCAAAGCGGCCTGCTGACTCAGATGGCCCACGGCCAGGCAGCATCGACACAACTGATTTTCGATGTCCGCGTGACGCCTGCCGCTACGCCAGCCAAGCCCGGCGACCCTGAGGTCATCGGGGTGCTCAACCCTGCGATGAAGCACCCCATCTGGTCCGTTACGACTTCTCTTATTCGCTGCCAGCGGGTCAGATTGCGCTGGCCACTGAGCCGGATGGGACGCGCAAGGCCGCCATTGAGTTCTTCATAATTGCCTACGACGGCGAAGGAAAAATGCTGAGCCGCTACTCGCGAGGCGCCAAGTTGAACCTTCGGGCGGACGACGTGCCGAGCTTCGTGCAGAGGTTCATGCATAAACCGATTCGAGAGTCTCTGCAATTCGATCTGCCATCGGGAAATATCTTCGTCCGCCTCGGCGTGATGGACCTGGTTTCGGGGAGGATGGGGACGCTGGAGATTCCCGAGACTGTGGCGAAATAAAGCAAAGGCGTGAGGATACCCAACCCGGGGCCTGAAGGCCCTCCGTTGGGCTGCAGTATTCAGGGGCCTGAAGGCCCCTGCTCCCTCCTTCCCAAGTCCGAGAATCCGACCTCAGGCACCCGGCGTGATTCATACCCTTTGCTCAAAGAACGCTGATAGGATGGAGCACATGGCAGCATGCGTGGAGGTGAATCACGCCGTCCTTACAGGACGGCGGGGATGTGGATGGATGGTTCCCCCGGGTTTCACCCGGGGCTATTTCATTGGCTCCCTACGGGAGCGGTGTGGTGGGCTGGAGGGGGTTCTGTGTGATCGCATCCTTTCCGTCCGCCACGGCGGAAACGCGGAAATGATGGGGCACCCGGCGTGAGTTGTTTTTTCTTGACATCCCCTTTTATAGAACCCGTCAATTGGCGTTCAATTTCTGGGAGTTTATTTATCAGAATGGAGATTCCAGACATAGTGGGTGTACATTGTCGATATGTTGTTACGGCTCACTATCCTCGTCTTATTCGTTTCTCAAATAGCATTGGCCAATGATGCCTATCGCCAACAGCCCTGCAAAACTCGTGAGCTTGCCCCGAGATGTATACATATCCATGGCAAGCTTTGGGCTGGCAATGGCACACCCTCCACAAGGCTCTGGCAAATTGGAAGCCGCCACATTTACGGCATCTACAGCAATCGATACGGCTTCACCCACGACAGCCCGACTCTCGATAATGAATCGCCTGAATTACATTTCACTTTTCCCAAGAACGTACCTAATCTTGGTGGATGGACTATTTATGGAGATTTCGAGGTCTGTCCCTTGGAGCCTCTTATTCAAGGTCACATGCAAGCCGCCTGCATCGATAGCGCAACTCATATCGTCGTGCCTAAACAATAGGCCAAGTGCCCCACCCATGGTTTTTCAAGAGTGGGGTTCACTTGCCTTTCTGTTGTATCCCACCCTTCGCGAGTCGCCGCGGCGACCTCCGCTCAGGATGACAGCTTTTGTTGGTAGAGCCTTTTGTTTCATATTGAAGGAATCCGCACCTGCGCATCGTGCATAATCAAAAGACGATGGCTCTATTGTGGAATCCGGAAAGCTGGGCGTTGCGGCTCAAGGAGTTGGAGGCGCAGGCTGGCGATTTGAAGGAGGCTCCGCTGCGGCGCGATGTGCGGTCGCTGGGGACGCTGCTGGGCGATGTGCTGCGCGAGCAGGCGGGCGATGAGCTGTTTGAGCAAGTGGAGGCGCTGCGGCAGAGCACCATCAGCCGCCGCGACGCTGAGGCTCGCGGTGACGAGCGAGAGGCTACGCGGCTGGCGATCGGCTCGCTGGAGCTGGTGCACCGGCTGCCCGTCGAGCGCGCCATTCTGCTGACCCGCGCCTTTGCTTTTTATTTCGAGCTGATCAATCTGGCGGAGACCAACCATCGCAAGCGGCGGCGCATTGCGCTGCAACTGAGCGGGGAGGCAGGGCGGCAGCGCGGGTCGCTGGGGGGGACGCTGAGGGAGATGCGGCGCGTGGGGATCGGCGCGGAGGAGGCTCTGGAGTGGCTGCGGCGGGTGCTGGTTGTGCCGGTGTTTACGGCGCATCCGACGGAGGCGGCGCGGCGGACGGTGATGTTCAAGCGGCGGCGGATTGGGGAGTTTCTGGCCGCGCTCGACCGCATCCCGGTGCCCGAGCAGGAGATGGCGCGGCTGGAGCAACTGGTGATGGCGGAGATCACCGGATTGTGGCAGACCGACGAGGTGCGATCGCGGAGGCCCAGCGTTTACGACGAGATCAAGATGGGGCTGGACTATTATGACGTTTCTATTTTTGAGACGCTGCCCAGCCTTTATCGCGAGATCTCCGAGGCGCTGCATGCGGCGTACGAGCTGGAGATTGAACCGCACGCGCTGCCGCAGGTACTCAGCTTCGGATCGTGGATCGGCGGCGACCGCGACGGCAATCCCTTTGTGACACCGCAGGTGACGCGTGACGCTGTTCAACTGGCGCGCGGGCATTTGCTGCTCTACTACCGGCGGCAACTGGACGAGATTACCGATCTACTGACTACGAGCGCGCAGCAGACGACGGTGAGCGAGGAGCTGCTGGCGCGGCTGAAGGCGTATGTAGCGCTGGTGCATACTCCGGAGGCGCAGGTCTTCGGCGCGCAGTACGAATTTGAGTATTACCGGCGATTCATCATTTGCCTGAAGGCGAGGGTGCAGCGGACGCTTGAATATATGGAGCATCCCAGCCACGCCGGCGTTGCGATGCCGATTACTTCTTACACGCTCTCGCAGGGACAGGAAAAACTGGCGCAGGTGCTGCCCGCCTACTGCTCAGTGGCGGAGTTCATCGCCGATCTCGAAATTCTGCGCGCTTCGCTCGAGGCCAATCGCGGGCTGCGCATTGCGCGCACGCTGATCGATCCGCTGATTCTGCAGGTACGAAGCTTTGGATTGCATCTGCACACGCTCGATATCAGGCAGCACGCGCGGGTGCATGCGGCGGCTTTGCAGGAGGCGATTGCGGACTCCAGCGGGAAGGCGCTTTCAGGAGAGCTATCCGAGCAGACGGCCTCAGTGCTCGAGACCCTGCGGGTGGTGGCGGAGGTGAAGAGCGGCTGCTCGCCGGAGGCGATTCGCCAATACGTCATCAGCGGCGCTTCGTCGGTGGACGATGTGCTTGCGGTGGTGCGGCTGGCGCGGCTGGGCGGCGTGAAGGTGGAGGGATCGGGCAACGGGCCGGGTGAGGATCCGGGATTGATGCCGGTGCCGCTGTTTGAATCCATTGCGGACCTGCGCCGGGCGCCGGAGGTTTGCCGCGAGCTGTGGAGCAGGGCCGACTATCGCAAGCTGATTGCAACCTGGGACAACTGGCAGGAGGTGATGCTGGGTTACTCGGACTCCAACAAAGACGGCGGGATGCTGACCAGCACCTGGGAGATCTTTCGCGCTCATCGCGACCTGCATGTGGCGGCGCGCGAGGCGCAAGTGAAGCTGCGGATTTTCCATGGACGCGGAGGAACGGTGGGACGCGGCGGCGGCCCGACGCACCGCGCCATTTTTGCCCAGCCGATGGATTCATTCGACGGACAGTTGCGCATTACCGAGCAGGGCGAGGTGCTGAACTTCAAATATGCCGACGAGGTGCTGGCTGAGCGCAACCTTGAACTGATGATCGCCGCCTCGCTGGACGCGCTGGCGAGGCCGAATGCGCGCGACCCCGAGGGACACTTTACCGGGATTCTCAAGCCGGAGTGGGAGGCTGCGCTTAATGCGCTCTCAGAGCTTTCCTATGGTTTTTACCGCAAGCACATTCTCAACGATCCGGGCGTGGTGACTTACTTTGAGCAGTCCACTCCGGTGGGCGAGCTGGAACACGCGAAAATCGGGTCGCGGCCGGCGCGGCGGAATGCATCGCCGCTTCTGGGGGATCTGCGTGCGATTCCCTGGGTTTTTGGCTGGACGCAGTCGCGGCTGCTGGTGCCGGCGTGGTTTGGCGTGGGTTATGCAGTGGACCAGTATCTGGCCCAGCCCGGCGCGATGGAGCTATTGCAAACCATGGCTCGCGAGTTTCCGCTCTTCATTGACCTGGTGCGCAACGTGGAGATGGCGCTGGGCAAGGTGGATCTGGCTACGGCGCGGCTTTACTCTTCGCTGGTTGAGGACGCGAAGCTTCGTGAGCGCGTCTATGATCTATTTGAAGCGGAGTTTCATCGCACGGTGCGCGCTGTTCTGGCTGTCACGCGACAGACTGAGTTGCTGGAGACCAACCAGGTGCTGGCTCACTCCATCAAGCTGCGCAACCCTTACGTCGATCCCATGCACCTGATCCAAGTTGACATGCTACGCAGAAAGCGGGCGGGCGAGGATACTCCGGAGGTCAATCGGGCGATTGCCGCGACGATCAGCGGGATTTCGGCGGGATTGCGAAATACCGGCTAACAATCGGGAAACTACCCAAATAGAGCGCCCAGCATCTCGCCTCACAGCGTTCCGCCACAAGCCGAACAGAACCTGGAACCCGACGGATTCGTCTGTCCGCAGCGCCCACAGGCCTGAAGCGCACCCTGCCGCGCCGCAGGCGGCATATTCACTGTCACATTCAATGGCTGGCCCCACCCCGGCATCGCAATCCCCAGCGAAGCCGCAATGCCGGCGGCCTGGATGGCGTTGAATTCCCGCACGCGCCCCGGCATGAAGAAGCACTCGATAAAGCCGAGGATCGCAGGAATGCCCGTCCAGCAAAAGACCAAATAAAGGATCCCCAACCCGATCCGCCGCAGATAGAAGTGATGCATGCCAAAGCAGCCCAGGAACAGCGCCAGCAGGATACCCACCACCTCGTCGCGGCGCACCATCTCGTACTGCATATAAAAAACTGCTTGCGGATTAGGATAGGGTTGGCTGCTCATGGATTGGCTCTCCTTGCTTTGCTATGAAATCTACATACGCACCCGGCATGACTGTGGTTCCATGACAATGTTTTGACTTAAGCCAGGCGACCCGCCTCATCGAAAAGACAGGCCGGAAATTCCGCGGAGACGAAGTGGAGCGATTAAGTATAACCGCGCGCATGCCACCTTCGGGGGATCCCGCTTTCTAAGACTTTCCCGGATTTTAGATAAGGGGAAGCAACTTCCCTTCGAATGGAGTGTTTGATCGAGTTATGAAGAACATGCACGTCTACCTTATTGCCTCTTTATTCTGCGGTCTGATGACAGTGGCCGCAGTCGCCCAAAACTCCAATACCTCGGGCGCCGGCCCGGGCGTGGTCGATCCCAATCATCCACGCGTGAATCAGGTGAATCATAGGGAGCAGAACCAGCAGAAACGCATTGGCAACGGGATCAAGAACGATAAGTTAAGCTCGCAGCAGGCCGCCCACCTTGAACGCGGCGAAACGCGGCTCAAGAACAATGAGAAACGCGATATGGCCGCCGACAATGGTCACCTGACAAAGCAAGACCAGCGCCAGCTCAACAATGAAGCCAATCACATGAGCAAGCGTATCAGCAACGACAAGAACGGCAAGTAAGAGCAGCGCGCAATGGTTCGCGGCGATCAAGTTCGCCACGAGCAATAGAGTTCGCGGCTGACTTCAGCGAGCCATATAGTCTGAGCCGCCGTTCCCTGGGAACGGCGGCTTTTCGCAACGTCAGTTTTTCTGTTGGCAGTAAGGAATTAAGAACTCGCACTACTCCATCGATCCGGGAGGGCACAATTCGCGCATCACCGCATCCAACCGCAGCATCCAATCAAATATGAGCGCCCAATCCCCTTCCGCATCCGCCAGCGGAAGATTTCTTATCGGCGGCGATTTGCCCGTGCATCGCCTGGGCTACGGAACCATGCGCCTGGTAGGCGAAGGTGCGTGGGGCGAACCTGCCGACCCGACCGAGGCAAAGCGCGTGTTGCGCAGGGCTGTTGAGCTTGGAATTACACTCATCGACACCGCTGACGCTTACGGACCGGAGATTGCGGAGCGGCTGATTGGCGAAGCGCTCTATCCTTATGCGCCGAGTTTGGTGATCGCCACCAAAGGCGGAATCACCCGACAGGGACCGGCGAAGACGGAGTATGTAGGCCGCGCGGGCTATCTGATTCAATGCGTGGAGATGAGCCTGCGGCGGCTCCGGCTGGAGCGCATCGAACTCTACCAGCTTCACCGCATTGATCCGCAGACGCCGCTTGAAGAGTCGCTTGGAGCACTGAAGCGGATGCAAGAGCAGGGCAAGATCCGCCACATCGGCCTCAGCGAGGTCACGCCGGAGGAGATCGAGGAGGCGGACAAGATTGTTAAGATCGCGACTGTACAGAATCGATACAGTCTGGGCGATCGGCGGCATGAGAAGACGCTCGATTACTGCGAGGAACAAGGCATCGGCTTTATGCCCTGGTATCCCATCAATGCCGGCAAGCTGCTGAAACCTGACCATCCTTCGGCGCAGACGCTGGTTAAGATTGCCGCGCGGCATTCGGCTACGGCGGCGCAGCTTTCGCTGGCCTGGTTGCTGGAACGGTCGCCGGTGATGCTGCCGATTCCGGGGACATCGAAGGTGGAGCATTTGGAAGAGAATGTTGCGGCGGCGGGATTGAAGCTGAGCAAGGATGAGATGGCAGAGCTGGAAGCTGCTGCCGGTTCGTGAACGAGTTGAAGATGAGTTTTGTTGGGCCGCTGGATGAGTTTCTTGTGGCGCGAGCCGCATCATTGCAGCGTAAACGAAAGACCCGCGGCTAAAGCCCCTTTGATAGTAGCTTTCATTCAGGAGCATGAAGGCCCCTGCTTCCTCCACACTAAAAAAGAAAGCCGCAGTCCTATGAAGGCTGCGGCTTTTTCCGTCGCTATATTTTTCGGTTTGATGTCAGGGGCTAAAGCCCGCCCTTTTTTATCGCCTTTTCGGCACGACTGAAGTCGTGCCCTTTCAAAGCATAAAAGCAACCGCAGATCCTTCGACTCCGTTTGGCTCAAAGAACGCGCCAAACTCCGCTCAGGATGACAGCTTTTGAAGGATCGAATAGTTTGAGACGAATCGAACAAGGAGCCGCAACCCTGGTGGATCGCGGCTCTTTGCGGTTGAGTTCCATGCGGGCAGTTACATTTCCTTGACGCCTTCGACGAAGGCTTTGAGCTTGCGGCTGCGGGAGGGGTGACGCAGCTTGCGCAGGGCTTTGGCTTCTATCTGGCGGATGCGCTCGCGGGTTACCTGGAAGCTCTGGCCTACCTCTTCCAGCGTGTGTTCGGAGCCGTCTTCGAGGCCGAAGCGCATCTTGATTACGCGCTCTTCGCGAGGCGTGAGCGTGCGCAGAACCTGCGAGGTGTACTCCTTGAGGTTGACGCTGATGACTGCCTCGCTGGGCGAAACCGCCTGGCGATCTTCAATGAAGTCGCCGAGGTGCGAGTCTTCCTCTTCGCCGATGGGGGTTTCGAGCGAGATGGGCTCCTGCGCGATCTTGAGCACCTTGCGCACCTTGGCCACGGGAATGTCCATGCGGCGGGCGATCTCTTCGCTGATGGTCTCGCGGCCCAGCTCCTGGACCAGCTGGCGGCTGGTGCGGATGAGCTTGTTGATGGTTTCGATCATGTGCACCGGGATGCGGATGGTGCGGGCCTGGTCCGCGATGGCGCGGGTGATGGCCTGGCGAATCCACCAGGTTGCGTAGGTGGAGAACTTGTAGCCGCGGCGGTATTCGAACTTGTCCACGGCCTTCATCAGGCCGATGTTGCCTTCCTGAATGAGGTCGAGGAATTGCAGGCCGCGGTTGGTGTATTTCTTGGCGATGGAGACGACCAGTCGCAGGTTGGCTTCGATCAGCTCGCGCTTGGCCTGCTCGGCGTCCATGTCGCCCTGGATCATCTCGCGCTGGGTGCGCTTGAGCTCGACGATGACCACGCCGGCGTCGCCTTCGATTTTTTCGAGATCGGCGCGACAGTTTTTCTGCTGGCGGCGATACTCTTTCTTCAGCTCCTCGCTCTTTGAGGCGTCGTACTTCTGGTCGAGCGAGCGAATCTGCCGCTCCAGCGTGCGCATGGTGTCGACGGTCTTGTTAACCTTGTCGAGCAGGCGCTTGCGCTCGAGAGGCGTGTACTTGAGCTCGCGGACGATGCGCGAGATGAGCACCTTTTCGCGAGCGATGAGCCAGCGGAGCGTGGCGCTGCTCGCGGATCTTGGCCTTGGTGGCGGGCGCGGTGGCAGCCAGCTTTTCTTCAAGCTGCGCAATCTTCTTCTGGTGCTTGACCAGCGCGTCAATGCGGGCCACGGTGGCCTTGACGCGGGCCAGCACCACTTCTTCAGTGAGCTCTTCCTCGTCGAAGATCACCACTTCTTTTACGTTGCGCACGCCGCGCTTGAGGTCTTCGCCGAGCGCCACGATTTCGCGAATCACGATGGGCGAGCGCGAAATGGCCTTGAGCACGCGCATCTGGCCGCGCTCGATGCGCTTGGCGATTTCGACTTCGCCTTCGCGCGTGAGCAGCGGAACGGTGCCCATTTCGCGCAGGTACATGCGCACGGGGTCGTTGGTTTTTTCAAGCGTGCCGGGGTCAGGTCGAGCTCGACGTCTTCGCCCTCTTCCAGCTTCGAAATCCTTGTCGCCGGGAAACTTGGGCGTGTCGAGCAGGTCGATGCCCTGGGTGCCGATGGTGGTGATCAGGTCGTCAAGATCGTCGGGCGAAGTGCCGATCTCTTCCGGCAGCATGTCGTTCACATCGCCGTAGGTGAGATAGCCTTTCTCCTTGCCCACTTCGATCAGGCTGTCAACTTCGTGTTCGAATTTGTCATCAATCGCCAAATTATTCCTACTCTCTACGGCCTAACCAGGTAATGCCTGCCCGACTCGGTTCAGGCGCCGCGGACTCTTTGAATGCCGTTTTGGCGCGATGTCAATCCCTGATGCGGCCGCGCAAAACGATCACACCGTCTTGAGCGCCGGTGCCAGTCTGTGCGAGCGTGCGAAAAAACGGATTCCCTTGTGGAAATCGGTTCGCGCAGCGGACAAAGACCTGCGGTCACCCGCAAAAAAAGCGGTTTCAGGGTTTGCTCGGAACAGGATGACTAGCGCTTCAGGTTTCGCCTGGTTCGCCCGCGAGCCGCAGCTCATGTGTTGGGGCAAAGTGGCGCGCATCCTCACAGAGATCAATAGATTACCACAGCTTGCCACGGGTTTCCCAACTGAAAAATCCGGGCATGGTCGAGACGCCTCTGCCCGAGCCGGCAGGCGGGGTCTGCCTTCTCGCCCGTTCCGGCTTCTGTTTTATTAGACGCGATAAGGGCCATTTGACGCAGGAATTCCTCGGGACTTTAGCGGAGTTCGAGACCACGAGGCTATGCCTCCGGCGGACTTTGGTTGTGCAACTGCCGCAGCGCGCGGTCCAGCTCGAGCTTCTGCTGGGTGAGCAGGGCCAGCTCGGCGAAGTCGCCGCGGCGCTCGGCTTCGGCAATCAGGGCGCGCAGGTCGCGCTGGCGGCTTCTCCATAGCCCGCTCCTGGATCTCCTGAATGGCGCTGAGGACCTCGGTCTCTTCGGGCGGCTTTGTCTCAGCCAGCAGCGCTTCGGCCAGCAAGGGCGCGCTGCGCCGGGTCCTCGACCACGTCCATGGGGTCGCGGGCCTGGCGGCGCGGCAGGGCCTGCATGGCCGGATACGCGCCAAGGTGCTCAAACCAGGACGGCTGCTGGTCGAGCGCCTCGGCCGCCAGCCGCCGCGCGTGCTCGTCTTCGGGATCGGTAATGGCCAGCGCCCGCAGCAGCACCCGCTCCACTTCGTGAGCGCCGTGGCGTCGCGCCTCGATGCGGTCGCGACGGCGGAGGGCGGCCTGGCGCAGTTCCTCGCGCAGCACGGCTGAGTCGATGCCCAGCTTTTGCGCGGCGTCGGCGGCAAACTGGTCGCGCGCCAGCTTCTCCGGCATGCGGCGAATATGCGGCAGCAGGAAGTTCATGGCCTTCACCTTCTGCTCCGAGCTGGCGCCGGGAAACAGCTGCCGGGCGCGCTCGATCAGGTAATCGGCCTGCCGGCGTGCGCCGCGCAGAGCCGCCGTGTAGGCCTCCACGCCGCGCTCGCGAATAAAGCGGTCGGGGTCGAGGCCGCCTTCGAGGGTGACAATCTTGATGGTGAAACCCTCTTCGGTGAGCAGGGCGATAGATTTTTCGGCGGCATTGGCTGCCGGCGGCGTCGGGGTCGAAGTTGACCACGACCTGCGAGGTGTGGCGCTTGAGGATGGCCACCTGCTGCTCGGTAAAGGCCGTTCCGCTGGTGGCGATCACGTTCTGAATGCCGCGCAGAAAGACGGAGATGCAATCCATCTGGCCCTCGACGAGCAGGGCAAACTCATGCTGGCGGATGGAGGCCTTCGCCTTGTCCAGATTGAAGAGGACCAGGCTCTTGGAATAGAGCGGCGTCTCCGGCGAGTTGATGTACTTGGCGCCCGCCTTGTCGCCGGTTTCGAGGGTGCGCGCGGTGAAGGCGATCACGCGGCCGCTCTCGTTGGCAATGGGAAACATCACGCGCTTGCGGAAGCGGTCGTAGATGTGTCCCAGCGTCCCATCGCCCTGCTCCTTCGCGCTGAACAGCCCGCTGACGCCCGCAGCGTTTCGTCGTCGGCCATGCCGCTGAGCCGGTCGCGCAGTGCATTGAAGCTGTCAGGCGCATAGCCAATGCGGAAGGTCTTGATGCCTTCGGGAGTGAGGCCGCGGCCGGCAAGGTATTCGCGCGCCACAGCGCCTTCCGGGCCGCGCAACTGCTCTTCAAACCATGCGGTCGCGGTCTCGTGGAGGTCGAGAAGCTTGGCGCGCAGGCGCGCTCCGGCGGCTTCTTCGGGCGAGGAGAACTCGCGCTTGGGCAGCGGAATGCCGCACTTCTGCGCGACGATGCGGACCGCCTCAGGAAAGCCGACGTTCTCGATCTTGCCGACGAAGCTGAAGACGTCGCCCGAGGCCTGGCAGCCGAAGCAGTGGTAGAACTGGCGGACGGCGTGGACGGAGAACGAGGGCGACTTTTCCTTGTGGAAGGGGCAAAGGCCCGAGTAGTTCTGCGCACCCGACTTGCGCAGGCGGATGTAGCCCTCGATCACCTTGACGATGTCGGCCTGCTGCTTGACGGTTTGGGCGAAGTCGGACATGGGGGCTGTATTGAGGATAAGGCCGGAGGGGGAGAGACAACAGAACATACATATATTTTCAAACGTCTATGTTAATCCCGATCGATTGCATGCTCCCTGAACACCATAGCTGCAGCTCCCTGTACACCGGCATAACGGCCTTGCGCGGCCAGTTCGATTCGGGGCAAGCGTTTGCGGCCGAAATGCAGTAACTTCGTCACGCGCTCTTCCACATCGGCAACGAACTCCTGGTGCCCCTCCACGAGACCGCCGGAAACAAACACGGCTTGAGGATCGAGGATGTTGAAGATGTTCGCCAATCCTTCCGCAAGATACCCGGCTACGGCTGCGTAAGCGCTCATTGCGGCCTGATCGCCGTCAAGGGCGAGTTGGCTGATTTGTCTTACTTGCGATGAATCGGGCAAGGCCGGGTCGGGAATTCTCCCTGTCCGCTCCGAGTATTCCCTCAACAACGACGCCGTTGATACGTATGCCTCCAGGCATCCCTGGCGGCCGCAGTTGCATGGGCGCCCGTCGATACGAATCGTATGATGACCGATGGTCCCCGCAAAGCCGCGCTGGCCCTGCACGAGCTTGCCGTTGGATACGATGCCGCCCCCAATCCCCGTGCCGATAGTGATCGATACAAAATCGGTCAAACTACGGCCCGGCCCGAAGTGCAACTCGGCAAGGGCCGCTGCATGTGCGTCGTTAACGACATAGACCGGCAGATTGCAACGATGTTCCACAAACTCGCGCAGCTTGAATCCCGCCCAGCCGGGAAGGTTATCGGTCGCGGCAAATACCGATCCATCCCGGGCATCGATGGCCCCGGCGCTGGCGATACCGACACCGCAGAGTGTGATGCCCTGGTTACGCGCTGCACTGAATACCTTGTCCATCACCGCGGCGAGACCGGCGGCTATTGCATCTCTACCGTGAACGGCATCGGTGGGAATCTCAACGGCGTGGCTGACAGAACCGCTCCGGTCGACAATCCCTGCCTTGATGGACGTCCCTCCGATATCGACACCGATAGCGGACTCGCTCTCAGCAGGCGTTTGCAGCGCGCGGACAAAGTGAGCGGTAATCGAACCGGGACGCGTGATTGCGGATCCAACCACTACGCACCAGGCTCCCGCAGAAATGGCGCGACTCGCCTCTGCAGGCGTGGAAAGATGTCCCTCGGCAACGATAGGAATCCGGATTTGCCTCGCCATATCCGCCAGCAGGGACCAGTTGAATGAGTGAATATTCCGCGTCTCTTCGGTGTACCCGTTCAGGGTTGGTCCGACAAAGTCCGCGCCGGCCTGCTCCGCGGCCAGCGCCTCGTCGAGCGTGGCCACATCCGCCATGACAGGCAGGTTCAGCTCGTTATGAATGCGCTCAATCAACCGGCGCCAGGGTTCGCCAAACGTCCACGTACGATGGGTACAATCCAGGGCGATGATGCTCGCTCCCGCCCTGGCCAGGGCTGCGGCCGAGGCAAAATCCGGCGTGATGCGCAGAGCCCCCTCTACATAGCGCTTTTCAATTCCAATAATAGGAACATCCGTATCCTGCCGGATGGCCGCAATGTGTTCCGCGCTGTTGATACGCAGGCCCCCGGCTCCTGCGCCGGTCACCGCTCGCGCGATCCTTCGAATGGTCTCGGTGTCTTCGAGGGGGTCGCCAACCGCCGCCTGGCAGGAGACAACAAGAATGCCCTTTAATTGTTCCGGAATCGTAGCCATTTTCTGGAATACCTCGTATTTTTCGCGGCTCAATCAGGTTGAGTACGGTTCGTGTATAAATGTCTAGTCTACTAAACAGTTTGAGAGATTTGCCCGCAATTGCCCTGAAACTCCGTGGAGTGCAATGCGGGGGAAGACTGAAGACAGCCACTCCTGAATCGAAATGGAAGAGTCGATGAAGAGCACACTAGCTGCGGGAATCCTGCTGGCCGTTGTCTCCGGCATTATGAACGGCAGCTTTACCCTCCCCATGCGATTTCTCGGACGGTGGAATTGGGAGCATGTATGGAGCCTGTTCATTGCCGTCTCCTGCCTTTTGATGCCGGCGATGATCATCAGCATTGAGGCGCCGCAAAGCTGGGCGATCATTGCTCACGCGCCCGCGCACGCCGTTATGATTGCTGCGCTCACTGGTTTTGCCTGGGGATTCGGAGCGTTGATGTTCGGACAGAGCATAAGCGCCATCGGGATCTCGTTGGCCAATACGCTGGTGCTGGCGATCAGTTCGGCGCTTGGCTCGTTGTTGCCGATGCTGCTGCTTTCCCGCCGGCAGCTCTTTGAGCCCGCTGGCCAGAAGACCCTTGCCGGCGTGGCCATTGCGGTGGTAGGCATCGCTCTTTGCGGCAAGGCCGGACAGATGAGGGAAAGAGCGGAGGGCGGCAAAATGCGCGGGGCGACATGGTCGGGAAAGCTCGTCCGCTCGGCATCGCTCTGCTGCTTGCCGGCGGCTCCGGCGTGCTCTCGGGGATGTTCAATGTTGGATTTGCCTTATCGCAGCCGATCGCTGCCTATGGCCGATCCTCCGGGTTGAGCGCCTTTGCCAGCACCAATCTGATCTGGTGGGTCATGCTGGCCGCCGGCTCTCTCGCCAATCTGGGGTTCTGTCTTTATCTCATTTTGAAAAACAGCAACTGGCGAGAATTCCTGGCTCCCGGCTGCATACGCCTCTACCTATTGTCCTCGCTGATGGCGGTGCTGTGGGGTGGGAGCGTCTATGTCTACGGCGCCGCGGCGCCACGGTTGGGATCGCTCGGCACGTCGATCGGCTGGCCGCTTTCGCTCGTCACCGGCCTGGTGCTTGCAAACGCGATAGGGTTCGGACTGGGAGAGTGGAAGCGGTCCCCGCGCAGTGCGCAAAGGTGGATGTATTCAGGGATAGTCGTTCTGCTCATCGCCATTGTGATACTCAGCAGGGCAGGTGATTGATGTAATTCCTTTTCATTGCTGGGGAATGACCTGATCGCGGTGCAATCTTGCGGGTCCGGTTTTCGCGTCTATCCAGTGAGCGGAAGTTGCTTTTTTTTCGTTTCTGGGCTACTTTAGACGATAAATTCAAAAGGAAGAGCGTAAGTAAATGGCTTTCCCAATTAAAGTTTGTGTCATTTGCTCTGAGGAGTTTGAATTGAGGCCGGATAAGCCCGGGTTTGCCAATCGTTGTCCCTCATGCAGCGAACCCGAAGCAATCGCCCCAGTAGTCGAGCCCTCCTTGAGTGCGTTTGACCGCAAAGCCGAGGCCGAGGCGAACGAGGCACGCAGGAAGGCGATTCGCGATATGCTCTATCGCAGCGAAAGCTGAGAGTTGGTCACGACGGCGTAGAAACAAGGAATCGCAGGACGAACCCATCTAAATTTCGCGGCGGCGGCATGGTTTTGCGGGCACTTGTATTGGAGGGAGCAGGGGCATTCATGCCCCTGACCGCAGCAGTGGAAGGACTCGCCTTCAGGCGCGGGCATTTTTTTGACAGGGAAGAAAAAGCCCGAGGCTAAAGCCACGTCGCATTAGACATTAGTTTCAAGGGCATGAATGCCCCTGCTCCCTCCGAAAAGACAAACCAATTAGAGGTCAACGCCCCATCCTTTGAGTGGTTGGTTGGAGAATGTCGATGCGCCTGCTCTGCACCGAATGATCGTTCAGTTGACTTTAAGAACAGGCCAACATTAGACTCAGCCTGCGAGCGCTTGAAAGCTTCCCCTCTTTGAACGGCGCGCGGAGGTTCCCATGAAAGCTAAGCCCCTCACCAATGAAGATTTGAAACAATATCAGGGAGATGGATTCCTGCTGGTGCGCGGGATGCTGAGCGCGGAGGAAGTTGAGCTGCTGGGCCGCACCGCCCGGCAGGATCGCGTTCTCGACCAGCATGCCCAGGGACGCGCCGACGGCGAGGGCGGAATGGTTCGCCTGTCGCTGTGGAACCACCCCACGGACACAATCTACGGCGCCATCGCCCGGTCAGAGACCATGGTCACGCACGCCGAACAGATTCTCGAAGGCGAGGTCTACCACTATCACTCCAAGATGATCATGAAGGATGCCAAGGTGGGGGGCGCATGGGCCTGGCACCAGGATTACGGCTACTGGTATCAGAATGGAGTTCTCTTTCCGCTGCTCACCAGCGCATTCATTGCCGTCGACCCCGCCACCAGGGAGAACGGATGCCTGCAGGTAATTCGCGGCTCGCATCTTGCGGGACGCGTCGAGCACATTCTGACCGGAGACCAGGCCGGCGCCGATATGGAGCGAGTGGAAAAACTGCTGGAGCGCCAGGAGCTGGTTTACGTTGAGATGGACCCCGGCGACACGCTCTTCTTCCACGCCAACCTGCTGCACCGCTCCGATCAGAACCACTCCGACCATCCGCGCTGGTCAATGATCGTCTGCTACAACGCGGCCCGGAACAATCCTTACAAAGAGTCGCACCATCCGCGCTACACGCCCCTGACGAAGCTCCCCGACTCGGCCATCCTCGAAGTGGGCGGTCGCCGCTTCGGCCTGGAAAACGAAGACGCCGGATTCCTTGATATCAGCGAGGATCAAAGCGCAGTCAGTCTGAGGAAGTCATGACCAACTCCGCAACGCACAGCCTCGGCTGTTACATGAATCTCGGTTCGCTGGAAGCGTCCGTGCGCACCTCGGACGTCTCTCTCTATGCCATCCGCGAGGCGGGTTATGCAGGCGTCCAATTCGGCGATTTTCCGTCCGCGGACCGGGTGCAAGCCGCGCTGGCTCTCGGCCTCGGCGTTTGCGGCAGCGGGAGAATCAACGCACCTAAGGAAGTATCTCCCCTGGCGCAAAGAGGCGTGGACAGCGGCTTTGAGTGCCTGACAGTGCATGTGGGATGGGGCATGGAGGACGATGCGGAAGTCGATCGCCTGGCCGCGGCGGTTATTGAAGCGTCGCAGAAGCATCGCATTCCGCTCTACGTTGAAACTCATCGCGCAACGATTTTGCAGGATATCTGGCGCGCGGTGCAGCTGGTGAAGCGATTCCCGGAGTCTCGAAATCAATTGCGATTTTTCCCACTGGTATACGGGCCTTGAGATGGTCTATGGAGGCGTTGAGAAGAAGATTGAATTCATTCGCCCGGTGATTGAGCGCATGGGCTTCATTCACGCCCGCATTGGAAACCCCGGTTGCATTCAGGTGGATATAGGCGACGGAGATTCCGCTCGCCGCCCCTATGTCGCTCACTTCTGCACCGTATGGACACAGGTTTTCGCCGCTTATCTAAAGAAGCCAGCGACGCATAGGTTCTGCTTCGCGACGGAGCTGCTGGGGCCGGAGATCTATTACGCGCGCACCTTCAATGGAAAAGAAGAGAGCGACCGGTGGGAGCAGGCTCTGGTTCTGGTCGAGCTGGCCAAGGAATGCTTCAGTAAAGCGCAAAGCAAGTCGTAAACGGTAGTCTCCGTGTAGCGCCGGCCTCCCGGCCGGCTGTAGCGTGGGCGTCCTCGCCCACACTTCTATCCACCTCTTAACCAACACAGAACATTTATTGAGGTTTGGAGTTCATCGACTTAATATTGCAAACAAAATGCGAGCCCATATAACCATAAGCCAGACCATGTAAGCTCCACCGACGATGAACGCGAATGTGTAGGTATGAAACAGCCAGAATCCCCCATAACCGGCGATGAATCCTGCCGGAATATATGTCAAAAACAGCCAGATCAGACCCTTACGGTTCTCCACAAATGCGGCTTTGAACTTCTGGTTAGCTTTTGACATAAGCATCCTGATTTGCTTGTTCCTTTCTCTAAGGTATGATCAGTGGCGTTCTGATACAAGTCAGCATATACGAAATTCCCCTCACGCCTCCTCAGGCAAATCCGCCGCCATAATATTCATCGGCGTAAGCCCGCGCTGGCGCAGGGCGCGCAGGCTCAGCGAGTCGTGGCGCTTGGCCAGCCTCCGTCCGTTGTGGTCCACCACCAGCCGGCAGTGGTACCAGCGGGGATTCTGGTATCCCAGCGCCCGATTGAGCAGAATCTGCCGCGCGGTAGACTTCAGCAGGTCCGCCCCGCGCACCACTTCCGTGATGCCCATCGCCGCATCGTCGGCCACGCAGGCGAGCTGGTAACTGGGCACGCCGTCCCGCCGCCAAATAACAAAATCGCCAAAATCCTTGCCCGCCACAAACCGCTGGCGGCCCAGGTTCAGGTCATCGAACTCAACCACCTCGCCGTCGGGCACACGGAAACGCCAATTGATACCATCCGGCGACTCGATCTCGCTGGCAGTTGGCCCGGGCAGTTGCGGCTCGCGGCCGCAGCCGCCGGCATGTACCGGGATAGATGGGCTCATCGTCCTGCAAGTTCCACTTTCCCAGCGACTACCGATCGCGCACGCCATGAGTCCTCTCAT
Organism: uncultured Acidobacteriaceae bacterium; assembly: GCA_963839225.1. Classification (GTDB taxonomy): domain Bacteria; phylum Acidobacteriota; class Terriglobia; order Terriglobales; family Acidobacteriaceae; genus Telmatobacter. Next base: position 975 of record CAWIVA010000044.1, on the reverse strand, counting down.
GCGGCGCGCCAGAGCGCGCTCTCAAGATCCTTCCGCGAGCAGCGGCAGGGGTAAGATGGCCGCGCCGCAGCAACTTCCGCCACGCGGCCAGGTAAACTGCCGGCGCGCTCTGCACATAAGGCGCAAAGGTCCGCCCTTGTCGGGACCCTCCTGCCACGATCCCCAGCCAGCGCAGGTCTTCAATACGCCGCCTCGGCATAGATTGCCCGGCTCCGTTCGGGGTCCAGGTCTTCCATGCGCATCACCAGCGCCCCCCCGATCGCGCGCCCGCTGCCAGGCCGTCCAAAACGTGCGCGCGTGCCCCACGTGCAGATAGCCGGTAGGTGAAGGCGCAAGCCGGCCGCGATAACTCGAGGTCGGCGTTGGATACAAGCTGGCCATGCTACCTACAAGTCTAGGCAGGGCGCGCCTCGCCGCATAGTTACAGCTTGATTCCGTTATCGAGTTTGGTTCCCGGCGATTCCGAATTGAACGCGCCCGTTCGATTTCTCGCTGGCGGGAACCACAGTGTTGATGAGGTCAGCTCTAGCCACGCAACCAGTTTTAAGGAAAGCAAGGACTTTTCCCCTTGCACTTTGGAAGCGGCGTGCGCAGGTTCTGCTTCCCGTTCTTGCCAATCTGTGGCCCCTGCGTACTCTGCACATCACCCTGCGGCGCCTGCGCTCCTGTCCACGCCGGCGGCTCGGGAGCCGGAGGTGGAGGCGGTCAGCACCCTGCGCTACCTGATCATTTTGCGATCCGGCGCTCCCTGAGGTTCCAGTCTCCCCTCCGGCCCGGCCTCCCCTTGGTCCGTGTTCTCCCGCCGGTGATTTCGAGCCTTAGGCGCTTTTGGCACCGGCTGTCCCATCAGCGCGCCATGAGCGGCAACGCCCAACACCTTTTGCAGATCCTCATATGAACCGGTCACTGATAATCAGCACCATACTCACTTCCTTCGGCTCGACATCGAGGATGAACAATACGAGAATTTTGCAA
>CAWIVA010000043.1:0-12108 GCA_963839225.1 uncultured Acidobacteriaceae bacterium | reverse complement strand
GGGCTGCTCCACCCCGCATGTACAGTTTATCAATTGACCTGATGAGGGTCAACTGTTGCGTGTGGATAAGCCGCGCATCTCAACTTCATTGGACGAGGTCTTGGTGACCACGGAGTGATATGAGCCAAGCACCTCCATGAAAATCAAGATGATAACCCTGTACAATTCGAACCAGTCGGAATATTGAGGAGATTTCTGAATGAGAGATTTATCACGACGTCAATTCATCCATGCAGTGACGGGAGTCGCAGTGGGAACCACGGTTGCAGGCCATGATGCATTTCTTCATGGCGAAGGCCTCGCAGCGTTCCCTCCGGCGGCCGGACAAAGCGGCGCTACCCGCAGCGGTATGTGCCAGCCGATTGAGTCCGCCATTTTTCCGCAACCGCAGGAAATCTCCAGTTTGGGCAGCGACTTCGCGCTCGACAACCAGGTGCGAGTTGTGGTGCCGTCCGAGGCATCGGAGCAGGATATGTTTCTGGCCGGCATGCTGGTGAACGAATTGAGCGACCGGTTTGGATTGTTTCTGAAGATCGAACGCGTGAAAAATCTGAACGCCGGTAAACGAGTCGTCCTGATGGGTTCGATGGAGAATCCATTAGTGCGGCGGTACTGCACGGAGATGAAAGTTACTCCCGGCTTGGACGGTCTTGCTCCGGAGAGTTACATACTTCAGGCCGACAAAAATATGGTTCTTGTTGCTGGCAAAGACGATCGCGGTGCGTTCTATGGTTTGCAGTCTCTGCGGCAATTAGTGGTCAAGGAAGAGAAAGAAGTACGGTTTCGCAGTGCAATGATCCGCGACTGGCCCGACAAACCGTTTCGTGGGATCTATATGTTCCTTCCCGGGCGTGACAACATTAATTACTTCAAGCGCTTTGTGCGCGACTTCATGGCGATGTACAAATACAACACGCTCATTTTGGAAATGAACTCATGCATGCGGCTTGAGAATCATCCTGAACTGAACTATGGATGGGTGGAGTTTGCAAGAGACGTAGACTATAGCTGCCGCAATTATCCTCTCGGCCCGTTCCACGGTATGGAGCAAAACTCCTCGCATCAGGATACGGCTGACGGAGGGTTTCTTGAAAAGGAAGAGATTGCCGATCTTGCGCGCTGGATAAGAAGGCATCACATCGAACTCATCCCCGAGATTCCTTCTTTCACGCACAGTTACTATCTTCTGACGGGACATCGGGATCTGGCGGCGGTTCCTCAAGACAAGTGGCCGGATATCTATTGTCCAACCAACCCAAAGTCTTATGAATTGGTCTATGAAGTCTATGACGAATTTATTGACCTGTTAAAGCCAAAGAGCGTTCACATCGGCCACGATGAGCTATTTCTTGCGGTCGCGGTATCTCCCCAATGCGAAGATCAGGATATCAGCGAGTTATACGGGCAGGACGTGAATAAAATCCATCATTATCTTGCCTCCAAGGGTGTCAGCACACATCTCTGGGGCGATATGTTGCTGCAGACGGTCAGAGGCAAAGGGCTGGAGAAGAAGACGGCGCCGGACGGGTGGGTTTATAACTCTCCCGGAGGCATGAGTCCTGAACAGGTGGAAAGGCTGATTCCCAAGGATTGCCTGATCTATAACTGGTTTTGGAGCGATGAACCGGATAAAGAAGCCGTAGCCGAAAAGAACGAAAATATTCTCGACAAGATGGGCTTCAGGCAGATATTTGGTAACTTCACGCCGGATATCAAAAACTATGAGACGCGAAAAAAGCTCAAAACTCTGCTAGGCGGCGCGCCGTCGGCCTGGTTTGCGACCAACGAAATTGGCATTGGCAAAGATTCCATGTGTGATTTTCTCGGCTGCGGTAACATTTTGTGGACCGGCCACGTAATTCAGGGCAAGGAGTTATCGGGACGGATTCAGGCGTTGCTGCCCGCGATTCGAACTCGACTCAGCGGAGCCACTCCCCCAAGCCAGACTGAAACCTCGATCGTCCCCGTGGATATTGCAGGCAAATTCAATATCGGAGACAAAGTTCCCGCGCTGGGCATGAATCTGGAGGGAATGACGGCTGAAATGGTTCAGTACAACAGCGTTCCATTCAATCTGAAGCGGGTGAATGGCATGCGCGCGATTATCGCTGGATCCCAGGGCAAGGAATCCATTGAGTTACCAATGTCAGTAACTGGCATTCCCCTCGGCGAAGCTCCTATCAGCCTGATCTTCCTGCACGCGACGGCAAGGCGGGCGAAAAACAGAGACAGTTATCGGATGATCTGGGATCAACCGGATACGGCGGACCTCCTGGGATGGTATGAAGTGGTTTATGAAGATAACTACGTGGTCACTGTTCCCATCCGCTATGGCGTCAATATCCTCGAATGGAACTGGGATCAGCGTGATTCCGCAAAGGATCTATGTTATGGCGCGGATGCGGTTGCGGTTGGAGACCGCGTGAAAGATCGCGTGACATTCTTCGCATATGAGTGGGTCAATCCGCGGTTAGGCAAAGTGATTCAGGAGATTCGCCTGAAGGGCACAAAAGGATTCCGGGGCGGCTCCGACGACTTTGATAACACCCAGGGAGACGTGATAGCAGACAATGCCGTGATCCTGGCAGCGCTCAGCATGGTGAAAATGAGAGGCTGACCGGCTCTCATCTTCACTGGAATTTATCGCAGGGGTCTATAGACAAAGCTTCATTTGCGCACTCCCAAGGTGCGTTAAAGGCGGCGCAGCCGCGCGCAGGCTTCGTCCAGATCGTGGTCTTTTTTTGCGAAGCAAAATCTTAATAAATTGTCCCCGTGACCGGGGCGGAAGAACGCGGAGCCCGCTACCGCGGCTACGCCTGTGACGGCCAGGAGATGGCGCGCCCTTTCCGGCGATGATTTGCCGGGGATGCGGCTAACATCGGCTAATACGTAGTAGGCGCCGGCGGGGATGGTGGGTTTGAGGCCGGCGGCTTCGAGGGCGGTGAGCATGCGGCTGCGCTTGGATTGGTGTTCGTCGGCTAACTTTGCGTAAAAGCTTGGAGGCAATTGTTCGAGCCCTGCAGCGCACGCGTGCTGGAAAGCGGAAGGCGCGCACACGTAAGTCAAGTCGTGGAAGTATGCGATCGATGGCAGCCAGCGTGCATCGGCCAGAATGTAACCAACGCGCCAACCGGTGACCGAAAAAGTCTTTGAGAAACCTGAAATAACGATTGTGCGATGCTTCATGCCGGGGAGCGTGGAGGGCGCGATGTGGCGCGTGCCGTCGTAGACGAAGTATTCGTAGATTTCATCCGTGATGAGGAAGAGGTCATGCTCCTGGACAAACTCGGAAATAACTTCGAGTTCGGCGAGGGTAAAGACTTTGCCGCTGGGGTTGGCGGGCGTGTTCAGGATCAGGGCGCGCGTCCGCGGGGTTATGGCTGCTTTCAATGCATCGAGATCGAGAGCGAAGCCGGGTTCAGTGAGCGGGACGAAAACCGGGGTCATGCGTAGAGATTGGAGTGTGGCGACGTGATAGCCGTAGAAAGGCTCGAAGAGGAGAACTTCGTCGCCGGGATTGAGCAGCGCCATCGCCGCGGCATGAAAGCCACCGGTGGCTCCTGAGGAGACCAGGACTTCAGATTCGGCATCGTAGCCGATTCCGTAGTCGCGTTGCTCCTTGGCTGCGATGGCGTTGCGCAGTCGGGCAATGCCGTCGAGCCGGGTATAAATGTTGTGGCCCGCGTGGATGGCTGCGAGGGCCTCTGCTTCAACGGCCGGAGGAACAGGAGTATCGCAAACTCCCTGCGCCAGGTTGATACCCCCCATCGCGTCGCAAGCAATGCTCATGGCACGGATCTCCGACTGCACGGCGGCGGGGGCGAGGTGGCTGAGAGCGAGACGGGATTGTGTTGTTGTGGGCATGGGGAAGCTCGAAAATTCTTATTCTCTTATTTTATATATAGGCAGCGCCGATTGCATTGCACGGCGGCGGACGCCTAAACAGCTAAGGTCCGCATCCTTGTGGATGAATTCTGTTTGTCCGCAGACTCAAGAGCCCTTCAGTCGATGCCGAAGGACTCTTGAAATTGGAACTTGCAATCAATCTGGCTATACCGAAATGGTCCGCGTTCGGCTTGTGTCCCGCAAATCCGTAGAAGGCAATGTAGATATAGCAGATTACCGGCAATATCGCCGCGGGGCGGAATCCAAAGTGATCGACCAGCCCGCCAAGAATTACCGGAATCACGGCGCCGCCAACCACCGCGGTCATGATCAGTCCGGAACCCTTGCTGGTCATGGGTCCCAAACCGGTGATGCCTAATGCAAAGATGTTCGGGAACATGATGGAGTTGAAAAATCCGCACAGGATCAGACTCCACACTGCAACCGGCCCCGACGTCCCGATCGAGATCAACACGCAGGTTACCGCCAAGAGCCCGAAGATGCCGAGCAGCTTGCCTGCGTGGATTTTGGTAAGCATCCAGGAGCCGAGCAGCCTGCCCACAAGAGCACCGCCCCAGTAGTACGCAGTAAACCCCGCAGCAGCCGCGGCGGTCATCCCACCCAGTTCAGGCAAGCCAAAATATCCCACCATGAACTGCGCAAGACCCACTTCAACGCCTACGTAAAAAAAGATGCCAATCATAGCCAGAACCGTATGCCGATAACTCCAGATACTCTGGCTCCAACAGCCCAATCCCATCCTGGGCGGGCGGGAGTTTTTGCGTGGCTCCGATAGCCGGCAAGTGGGCATAGGAAACCGCAATGCCCAGCAACACCAGCGCCGCCGCAATCGCCAGGTATGGCATCCGCACTGTGCTGGCGATGCTGATTTTATAGGCCAGCTGCTCCTGGGCCGTTTTAGTCGCAAGCGTGGCCGCGTCCAGCACCACTTTATGCTTGAGGATCAACGCGCCCGCTACCACCGGTGCAATCATGCCGCCAATCGAGTTAAACGCCTGCGCCAGGTTCTGCCGGATGGGAGCTGAAGACTCAGGACCCAGCGCGGAGACGTAAGGATTCGCGGAGGTCTGAAGCATGGCCACTCCAGACCCCACGATGAAGACCGCAGTAAGGAACAGCCAGAAGTTCGGTACGCTTGCCGCCGGCAGAAACAGCAGCGCTCCCGCTACCTGAACAAACAGCGAAACCACCATCGTCCTTTTGTACCCGATGGCCTCAATCAGCCGCGATGCCGGCGATGAAACTACGAAGTAGGCAGTAAAGAAAGCTCCATTGGCCAGCGCCGCCTGGAGCCAGGGAAGATCGAAGACTGACCGCAAATGGGGCACAAGCTGCATATTCAGGTTGGTAATGAACCCGAAGATAAAGTAGAGCGCCGTAACCGTGATGAATGGAATCAGATATCCGGGCGACGTCAGAGCCGCCGAACGTTTGGTTTGTGCTGCCATGAGAAGATTATTCCCCGCTTCCTCAATTTTGTTTCGCCTGCCAAGAGCAGTGAATTCCTGCTCTTTGCCGTCCACAACACTATACGGCAAAGCACGTAGGGTTGATGCGGATCCGGCGTGCGGGTTGATTCTGCGCTTCCGCAGCGGTGGCGTTTTCCGCTATGCTCATCTTTAAAGCAAGGAGCAACAAGTGGCTAAGGAAGCGTTGAGCGGCGCCAAGCAGAAGAAGGTTTTAGCCGCGCTGGAAGGCAACTGGAAAGCTGAGATGGAGGGCCACCTTACTTATTTGGCCCTGGCCGAACGCGACACTGACCCAGTGCGCGCTCAGGTTCTGCGTCATCTGGCCGGCGCGGAGTGGGAGCACGCAGCCATGTGGTCCGGCCGCATCGAGGAACTGGGCCAGCCTGCGCCCGTTTGGACGGGCAGCCCGCACGGCGAGGCGGACACTCTGGCAAATCGCGCCGGCGGCATTCGGATGGCCCTGCGCCGCCTTGAGATCGAAGAAAGCCGTGCCATTGCAGGTTACGGCGAGCAACTCAAATCCCTCGGCGACGAGGATTCCATCGCCATTCTCGAACACGTTATCGAGGATGAGAAAGACCACTATCGCGAACTTGGATCGCTGCTTCGCGGCCACTACACCACTCCTGCCGGCACGCCCAAAATCGACGCCAAGGCGGTTCTGGACGAAATGCTGGCCAAGCGCAGCCAGGGACGCAAGCAACCGGGCTCCTGGATCGGCGACGCTATCTACGGCGTAAACGACGGATTGGGCGCAATCTTCGGCATCGTCAGCGGCGTCAGCGGCGCCACCGCCGGCGACAGCAAATATGTGCTTCTGGCCGGCCTCTCCGGCATGATTGCATCCGCGCTCTCGATGGGTTCCGGCGCATATCTGGCCGCCAAGAGCGAGCGCGAAATCTATATGGCCGAAGTAGTACGCGAGCGCGAAGCCATCCAGATGAACGGCCCTGAGGCGCGCGAACTGCTGTCGCTCTATTACCAGGTAAAGGGATTGCCTGAGGCCGACGCTCTGCACATGGTCAACCACATCGCCAACGATCCGGAGCAGTTGCTGCGCGCCCTAGCCAGCGAGCGGCTCGGCTCTTCGGAAGAGGCGCTCTCGAATCCCCTCGTCTCAGCCAGTTCCGGCGCGCTCTCCACCGCCGTCGGGGCCACCATCCCCATCATTCCCTTTTTCTTTATGAGCGGCATTGAGGCGGTCATCGCCGCAGCCATCATCTCGCTGGCTGCGCACTTTGCCGTCGGCGCGGCCAAGAGTCTCATCACCGTGCGCTCCTGGTGGTCCTCGGGCTTTGAAATGACAGTAGTCGGCGCGGTGGAAGGCGCTGTCACCTACGGCATCGGAATCCTGCTGGGTAAAGGCGGTATGTAAGTAGCGCCTCTCCTAAAGATAGATAGTGAGGTTCGTGGTATCCCACCCTTGCCACAAATACAAAGATGTGGCAAGGATGGGCACCCGGCATTCGAGGCCCGGGAGTGAACCGATTCCGTTCTACAGCAGCTTCATCGCATCCGGGTCCCAGCCGACGACAGCGCCGCGTTCGATGCTGAGATTGCTCAGCAGCGCCGCACCGGCCGCGCGGAATCCGAAGACCGCGTCTTCCACTACAGGCTGCCGCGTCCGAACCGCTTTGAAGAAATTGCTGAAGTGGTCGTAGCTGTCGCTATATCCAGGCAGCGGAATGTACTTTTCATACTCCCGCGGCGGCGGTCCCTCCGGGATTCACCAGAGGATACTTTGCGCGATATTCTTTGCGAATCTGTTTTTGCATCGCTTCAGTAAACGTATCGATCATCAGGCCCGGTTCCTTTTCGCGAGGCGTCTTGCTTACGATCACTCCGCCTCCGCCGATATCCATCGTCCCTTCGGATCCGGTGAAGACCAGTCCTTCGCTCTCTTCGCCGCCGTCCACAAAGTTCACGCGCAGGCTCAGGTTGAAGCCCTCGCGATAGTCGAACAATCCCAGCATCACATCGGGCACATCGCGGCCGTCTGTCCAAAAGCGCAGGCCGCCGGTAGCCATGCCGCGGGTTGGCCCGTGCGAGCCGGTAATGAAATTGCGTCCCGCTGAACAGGTGCACAAACAGGTCCCCGGCCACGCCGCTGCCGTAGGCCTTCCACTTGCGCCACTGGAAAAAGTGCTCGGCATTGAAGGGAATCTTCGGCGCGTTGCCCAGGAAGCGCGGCCAGTCACAGGTCTCCACTGAAGCATCCGGCGGAACCGTATAGCTCCAGGCGCCGATGGTCGAATTGCGATCCCAGCGCGCGGTTACCATATTCAACCGCCCGATGGCACCCGCGGCAAGCAATTCCTTGGCCTTCAGGTAAATCGACGAACTCACTCGCTGGCTGCCCACCTGGATGATCCGCTTGGTGGCGCGCGCGGTCTCGATCATTTCCGGCCCGTCGGCATAGACGTGGATCATCGGCTTCTCGCAGTAAACGTCCTTGCCGGCCTTCATGGCATCCACTGCCACCTGCTTGTGCCAGTGGTCCGGCGTTCCGATAATGACGGCATCAATATCTTTACGCGCCAGAATCTCGTTGTAATCCCGCGTGGTAAAAATGTCGTCGCCCCAAAGCTCCTTGCTGTGCGCCAGCCGTCCGTTGTAGCAATCCGCCACAGCCACCAGTTTCACCCCTGGAACTCGCACGGCCGTTTTCGTATCTCCCTGGCCCTGTCCGCCCGCGCCAATCAAGGCAATCTGAATATGGTCGTTTGCCGATACCGGCTTGGCGGTCTCTGCTTGTTCCACGCCGAGCGCGTACATTCTGGGGCCCAGCAACATTCCCGTTGTTGCGGCTCCGGCCGCTTTCACAAATCCCCTGCGATTTAATACCTGCACTTGAGCACCTCACGCTCTGAATTTTTGTCCCGTCAGTAACGATACACTGACGCGGTGGGTTCAGGCATCTCCGGTCCCGGGCGGTCCTGCCTCCTGGTTTCGCCGGAGCAGTACTTCTGAAGGCGTAGAGTGCGCGTGGGCCGGGGAGTCCACGCTACAGCCGGCCAGGAGGCCGGCACTGCACCGTATGTCTGGAGGCCGGAAGTGTTAATTTCCACGCCCTGTTCATCCGCGCCGCTTTGGACCCGTAAAATGGACGTGGCTTTCGCCGCCGAGGAACGGACCACCCTATGCTGAAAAAGACGCTCTGCTTGCTTGCTTTTGCTGTAACTCCACTGCCCTCGATCATTGCCCTGGGCCAGACCGCACCAGATATTGTCATTCGAGCGGGGGGTTGTAATGACCACGCGCGACGGCGTGAAGCTGCGCGCAGATATCTATCGTCCGGCCGGCGAAGGAACCTTTCCGGTGCTGCTTACGCGCACGCCCTACGATAAGACTGGCTCCGCAGAGTTTGCCCGCCAGGCTGTAGCGCGCGGTTATATGGTAATAGCCCAGGATGTGCGTGGCCGCTTATACCTCCGAAGGTGAGTGGTATCCCTTCAAGCACGAGACCGACGACGGCTTCGATACGGTGGAATGGGCTGCCGCGCTACCTCATTCGAATGGCAAAGTGGGCATGTATCGGCGGCTCCTATGTGGGTGCTACGCAGATGCTCGCAGCAATCGGCCATCCGCCCCACCTGGCCGGAATCTGCCCGGTCGTCACCGCCAGCAACTATCACGAAAACTGGACCTACCAGGGCGGCGCATTTGAGCAATGGTTCGACGAATCCTGGACCTCCCATCTCGCCCAGGACACGCTCAACCGGAAGATCAAGCAGGAGACAAACGCCTTGATCGGCGCCCCCACTCTCCCCTTGAAGAGGTTCCCCGTCTTCAACAAGTGGGCTGTTGACGACGGCGCCGGCCTGACCCGCAAACTGGCTCCCTACTTCCTCGACTGGCTCGACCATCCTGCTTACGACAACTACTGGAAGCAGTGGTCGATCGAGGAAAACTTCGCCAACATCCAGGTTCCCGCGCTCACCGTTGCCGCCTGGTACGACATTTTCCAGGACGGTTCTTTGCGCAACTTTATGGGCACCAAGGCTCACGGCGGCAGCGATGCGGCTCGCAACGGGCAGAGGCTGCTGGTCATCATCGGCGGCCATGCCGGAGGCCCGCGCAAGGTAGGCGAGTTGGACTTTGGTCCGGCAGCCGAGGAATTCGATGAAGAGACGGTCATGTTTGACTGGTACGACTACCTGCTGCAGGGCAAACAGAATCAATATGCCACCGAAAAGCCGGTCAAAATCTTTGTGATGGGCGAGAATAAGTGGCGGATGGAGGATAGCTGGCCATTGCGAGCGGGCGGTAGTCACGAATTATTACCTTCACTCGGACGGCAAGGCCAACGGCGTTTCGGGCGATGGCTCGCTCTCCGATGTTGCCGCGAACTCTGAAGTAGCTGACAGTTTCGTCTACGATCCCGCCAATCCTGTTCCCACCGTCGGCGGCCCTTTGTGCTGCGACGCCCCCTCCTCGCGCCGGGCCCACGCGATCAGCGCCAGGTGGAAACCCGCCCGATGTGCTCGTCTACTCCACGCCGCCTCTCGAACAGGACCTTGAAGTCACTGGTCCCGTAACTCTCGATCTCTTTGCCAAATCCTCGGCCGTCGATACCGACTTTACCGCCAAACTTGTCGACGTCTGGCCCAACGGCTTTGCGCAAAATCTGACTGAAGGCATTCTGCGCGCCCGCTTCCGCGAGTCCACCACCGGCTCGCCTAAACCCGTCGTGCCCGGCAAAGTCTACGAGTACAAAATCGACCTGTGGTCCACGAGCAATGTGTTCTTGAAAGGCCACCGCATCCGGCTTGAAGTCTCCAGCAGCAACTTCCCCCGCTTCGATCGCAACCTGAACACCGGCAAGGATGCAAGCACCGATTCGGCCTTTGTGAAATCCACGAACACCATCGTCCACGACGGCACCCATCCCAGCGCGCTGGTGCTGCCGGTGGTGCCGAGATAGTCTGATTTGGGCCTTACTCTACTCGCTCGGATCATCGGCGGTGAAGGGCGAGCAGCAGGGCTTTTCCGAAGCGTGGAAGTCCATCAGTTCGATGCGGGTCCCGTCCGGATCGTACAAGTTGAACTGTCCCTTGCCATCTCTGCCGATATGGGGATGTTCATCGTGGCGCCCGGTCAGCCGGTTGCCCGCTTTGAGCGTTTTATAAGCCTCATTCACTGAAGTCACGCCAATGGAAACGTGATCGAGGACTCCCAGTTGCTGCTGAGAAATGCCGGAGCCTGGGGAGTCACCGGTCAACATATATTCCAGCCAGTCGTGACTGTCCGGCGACTGCTGGCTCACCCAATCGATGCGTCCGTCCACCATGCCTCCAAACCAGTAAGGATGGAAGCCGAGAAGATCGCGGTACAGTATGTTTTCGACGGCGCGGCTGTGAACCAGGTAGCCCGCATGGATGATGTGGCGGCCGATAGCTGAGGTAACTACCATCGGCTTGATCTCGGCAGGAGGCTGCACGAATTCCACTTTGTTGCCCTCGGGATCCTTGGCGTCGAACCACAGGCTGCCGTCGGCGCCCTTTTCCACCTGCCCCGGAACCTTCCATGATTTGTGGCCCAGATAGCGGCGCAGAGTTTCAACATCGTCGGTCTTCCATGCGGTATGGTCCAGGCGGTTAATGCCCGCATCCGCCGGCAGCGGCAGCACCTCAATAAATTGTGTGGCGCTTAGCGCATAGCGAACGCCCTTGGGGTTTTCAGGGTCCGGCTGTTTCACTGCGCCCACAACGTCGCTGTAGAAGCGGTCGGTGGCGTCGGGATTCGAGGTGTATACGGCAATGTGGGAGATGCCGGTGATCCTCGGGCGTGCCAGGGGCTTGTCCGGCATTTGAGCGGCTGCCGTGACGATGATCGCGGCGAGAGTAGCAGCGGCAAGGATCCTGGAATGCATTCCTGACCTCGAGAGTAGTCGTTGGTCCAACATAAATTGATTCGGGGCGTGGCGCAATCAGATAACGCACAAAAACGTCAAGCGGGATCGGCATGATTGGAACCCACGCAGCAAGCTGAGCGTACTCGATACTTCAGTGTGCGATGCTCTCCGGCCATTCCCCATCGGCGATCTCGCAGTTGAACAAATAAGGGGGGAGGAATGGCGGAGCGTATTTGTCCGTGGTGGATGGGTTATTTGCTTTTGAGCCCTATACGGCGCTGGATGCAGAATCCAGAGAAATTGCTTGCACCGTATATCAGAGAAGGGGTGACGGTACTGGAACCGGGACCGGGGATGGGCTTCTTTACTTTACCCATGGCAAGAATGACGGGTGAGTCGGGGCGGATTATAGCGGGTCAGGGCACGTGAAGCCGGAAAGATTCGCGGCAGAACTGGAAGCGGCGCGAACCGGCCGGATTTCCGGAGATCGCGCGACCGGCAGTTCGGCGCAGTCTGGCGGCGGTTCTGCGCAAGGTTTAACCCCTATTTGGCTCAACGACCGGGTTGCTCAGTCAGTCCGCCATGAAGATATGATCTTTGTCCCCGGCAGGAGCATGGCCAGCGCTGGGCGAAGTTGGTCTTCGGAAATACGAATCGCCACCTCAACCAACTCGCGTTCGAGCCCGTCTCCCGCACACGATAGACCAGTTCAATCTTCGTGAGCAAAGTGGGGTGCTCATCTGGCCATGCCTTATAAAAAAGCGCCGCTCTATAGCCTTCCGCCGTATACTTGTGGGCAAGTTTCCCAACATCTTCTGGAGCGGGGTACGCTATGCGTCTTCCGGTCAAGTGTTTGTTGCTCTGCATATTGTCAGGGTA
>CAWIVA010000042.1:0-4322 GCA_963839225.1 uncultured Acidobacteriaceae bacterium | reverse complement strand
CTCCAGGCAAGCGTGTAGCCAGGATTCGTGTGATCCAGCGCTCCGGGCGCGCGATCGGCCTCTTTGAATCCATGGCGCGTAATCTGGTGCGGTACGTGGATCAACTTCCATTCTTCTATGCTGTCGGCGTGATCGCGATGTTCGCTACCCGCCAGCATCAGCGGCTGGGCGACCTGGCTGCCGGAACGCTGGTAGTGGAGAGATCGGGAAGAAGAGGCTCCCCTGTGGAACGATTCGGGCACGCGAACCTTTACCGCGCAGAACTTTACTGTGAGCACCCCGGTCCACCAACCGCATTTATCCGTCACCCTTCCCGCCTCCGGAATCGCCAAACTCTCCATAGCCGACCTCGAGGTGCTGGAGGGGTTTTTGTCGCGCCGTCTCGATATGAGCCTGGAGACACGGCGAGCCCTGGCCCAGCGCATCGCTTCAGCATTGCAGGCAAAGTCCGGGCTTGAGACGCCTCAGGGCACAAGTATTGAAACGTTCCTGGAGGCCACGGCTCGGCAACTGCGGGACACAGCACGGATGCAGTAGGGCGTTAACGGTACGACGGCCTGCGAAGACCTCTAATTGAGCCGCGCATGGGCGACGTTGGATCTTTCCTGCGCCAGCAACTGCGCCAAAGCCTTCTCCGGGCAGATGTGGCGGGCTTCCCGTTGATCCAGTTCTTCCACCGTCTCAATGCAGGAGGCGATTGTGATGAAGCAGTCGAGGCAGCGCGTGTTATAAGTGCCGTTTTCGTTTTGTGTGCGGCTGTACACCATTCCTCGGAAATACTCGCGAGATTTCCCGATGCTAGGCGTACTTTCATCTCTCCGGCGTGATACACGTCACCTGGGCTTGTGACGAGTGGGTTAATTGGGGCGCTCTTGAAGCTGTGGGCTAATTCAACATCACGAGGATTAAGCCATCGCGATTCGTCTCAATGTATTCTGAGCAGGGGACGTGGCCGGGTATGACGCGCACTGCATTGGCGGTGGAATTTCTGGTGCTCTTTGTCGCATTGCCGCTGGGCTACCGCTTCTCGCCGGTGCGGATCCCCGCGTTGCCGCTGCTGTGGTTAGTGGCGGGGTATGCCTGGTGGCAACTGCAGCGTGATCCGCGTTTTGACCGCGCGCGGCTGTGGAGTATCGCACAGTTGCCCGCACGTATGGGAACGATCCTGGCCATCTTTGCGGTGGTTGCGACGGCGCTATGGCTGGCGGTGCGTTGGTTTGCGCCCGAACTGGAATGGAGCTTCATTCGCCGAAGCCCGGCCTTCTGGGTCGTAGTGATGGTGGCCTACCCCGTGCTCTCGGTCTATCCGCAGGGACTAATTTATCGCGCATTCTTCCTTGAGCGCTACGCGGAACTGATTCCAGGCAAATGGGCGATGATCGTAGCGAGCGCCGCCGCCTTCTCTTTCTTGCACATAGTCTTTCGCAACTCTCTAGCCGTGGCCCTTACCTTTGCCGGAGGCCTGCTCTTTGCCGCCCGCTACTTTGAGACAGGCTCACTGGCCACCTCGAGCTTCGAGCACGCGCTCTACGGTTGCTGGTTGTTTACGGTGGGGTTGGGACAGTATTTCTACCATGGAACCATCGCTACGATGATACGACGATAGGGAAAATCTAAAGCGTTGTGGCCTGGTTCGGGTTTCTGCTCAGTTTCCAGCACGGACTCTGCCCCCCCTGCGGAAAGAGCGAGATCGAGCAGGCCACATCCGAGGAGCCGAGATAGTCGTATTCGATTTTGTTGCCTTTGAGGGGCACGGTGAGAAAACGGTTGACTGTGACCGTAGACGTGGGCGAGCCGCGCAGCCGGAAGATTGCCCAATCGGCTCCATAGACCACCACGAAACCTGCAACGGGTACGACGATGATGCGAAACAGCCAACGCTTGATCACGTCTCAGCCTTTCTTGAGCAGGGGGGCTTCGCCTTTGAGCGCCACGCCGGTCAGCTGCCGGCGTCGTGCCTCAGTCAGATAGAAGTCCAGTTGGGCGGCGGCCTGAGCGTAGCTAAGGCCCTCCGCGCGAATGTTGGAGATGCAGTTGCGCTCGGCGTCGGTACGCCCCACCCGCGGTGCCCAGGTGATATACGCGCCCAGTGAATCCGGCGAACTTAGCCCGGGGCGCTCGCCGATCAAAACCACGGAGATTTCTGCGCCAAGCGCCGAGCCGATCTCGTCGCCGATGGCCACGCGGCCCTGCTCGACTATGCACAGTGGCGCAAGGTCCCATTGTTTCAGACCAGGCAGCAGCTCTGTCAGCAACGGCGAAACGTGGCGTTCAACGGCCAATGCGGATAGGCCATCGGCCACAATCAGCGCCAGCTCTCTCTCGCCGGGTGATGATTCGCTGATCTTGGCGAGGCAGGTCCGGCTTGCCTCATCCAGCTTCCGCCCGAGATCTGGACGCTGCAGATAAGTGGCGCGATCCGCAGCCGCAGAATGAAGCCGCAGAACTTCGCCTTTAGTAATGGTGCCCAGGCATGCTGCCAGCGCAGCGGTTTCAAGGCATGCATGAACTGCATCGCGAGCTTGCGCATGCGCGCACTGGAAGTCCAGCAGATCGCGGGTGTGCTGGCTCACGCCGGTGCGGCCCAATCCCACGCGAGCCGGCGTGAGCGAGCGCAGACGAGCGCCCAGTGCGAGCGTTGCGTCGGAGGGCGAAACCTCTTTTGCAATCCGGCTCATGAGTTCAAAAGCCTTTCCGGCTGATGTGCCTCAAGCGCCAGGCGGCCGAAGCTTTCGCCTGCAAACCACGCCTCAAACTCCGGCGCCGGCCTGAGCCCCAGAACACGGCGTATGTAAAGCGCATCGTGAAAGCTGGTGCTCTGGTAGTTGAGCATCACATCGTCCGCACCGGGCACACCCATGATGTAGTTCACCCCAGCCGCACCCAGCAGAGTGAGCAGTGTATCCATATCGTCCTGGTCGGCTTCGGCATGGTTGGTATAGCAGACGTCGCAACCCATGGGCAGGCCCAGCAGCTTGCCGCAGAAATGATCTTCGAGCCCTGCGCGGATGATCTGCTTGCCATCATACAAATACTCAGGCCCGATGAATCCGACCACCGTATTTACCAGCATGGGATTGAAATTCCGCGCAACAGCGTAGGCGCGGGCTTCGAGCGTCTGCTGGTCCGCGCCGTGATGTGCATTGGCCGAGAGCGCCGAGCCCTGGCCGGTTTCAAAGTAAAAAATATTGTTTCCCATTTGACCGTCGGCGCAAACCGCGCCGCGGTGCTGCGCACTGCCTTGCTCATATGCTTCTGCGAGAAGGGAAAGGTTTATGCCAAAGCTGCTGTTCGCGTCCTCCGTGCCTGCGATGGACTGAAAGATCAGGTCGATGGGCGCGCCGGCTTCGAGCGCCTTCAACTGGGTAGTAATGTGAGCCAGCACGCAGCTTTGCACGGGAATCTGGAAACGCTCCCTCAATGCATCAATGAGCCGCAGCAGGCGCGTGGTTACGGCTACGTTATCGCCCGCGGGATTGATGCCGATGACAGCGTCGCCCGAGCCGAGCAGCAGGCCATCGAGAATTGCGGCGGCAATGCCTGTTGCATCGTCGGTGGAGTGGTTGGGCTGGAGCCGCGTACTGAGTCGGCCAGGCAAACCAACTGTAGTACGAAAGCGCGTGATCACGCGGATCTTCTGAGCGGCGACAATCAAATCCTGGACGCGCATCAGCTTGCTGACCGCTGCGACCATTTCCGACGTAAGGCCGGGAGCCAGTGCGGCCAACCGATCCGCAGTCGCCTCATCGGAGAGCAGCCAATCACGCAGTTCTCCCACGGTGAACGACCGCACCGGCGCGAAGGCCTCTCCATCGTGCGAGTCCACGATCAACCGCGTGACCTCATCGCTCTCGTAGGGAACGACCTGCTCAGTCAGGAAATGCTTGAGCGGCAGGTCGGCCAGCGCAAACTGCGCGGCCACCCGTTCCTCGGCCGACTCCGCCGCAAGCCCAGCCAGGAAGTCTCCGCTGCGCGGGGGAGTCGCTTTGGCCAGCAGTTCGCGCAGGTTAACGAAGGTGTGGCGGGTACTGCCGACGGTGTGGGAAAAGCTCATACGATTGCCTCTTCAGAATAGCCGTAAACCTGGAGCGTGCAAGCCGAAGAATCAAAGAGCCGCGAGATATTTGCAGCCGTGCCGCGATTCAGCGTTCAGACAAAGTTGATAGAATCTCCGATGATCGCGGAGTTGAGGGAGACCGGATGACTAAATCAGTTTCCAAATTCGATGCGCGCCGTAGTGCAACGGCGATTTTCTTATTTGCTGCAACTGCAATGATCGTTTCCATTCTCTGTGGTACCACCTTTGCGCAGGATAATGGGCT
>CAWIVA010000041.1:0-47274 GCA_963839225.1 uncultured Acidobacteriaceae bacterium | reverse complement strand
ATAAGCACCCCTGTTTTCCACGCGCAGGCAACGCGCGAGGATGAATACAATCAAGAAGAAGAAAAGACAGCCACTTTCGCGGGGCGCGCAATGTGTTGTAGAGTGTGGCCAGTGCAGGAACTTGGCTTCTAGAGCGAGGGTAGGCCTATGCCGATCGTGGAAACAGAAGTAGAGAAGCCGGCAGCACAGGGGGCAGCGATGGAAATTACCGTAAGCCGCCAGGACCTGGTGAAGGAACTCACCGCGACGCAAAGCGTGGTGGAGCGCAAGACCACGATTCCGATCCTGTCGAACTTTCTTGATCGAGGCCGAGGGCGACCGGCTGAACATCACGGCGACCGATCTCGACCAGGCGATCCGGACCAGCGCCGCGGCGAAGGTGAAGAAGCCGGGCTCATGCACCATTCCGGCGCGCAAGCTTTACGACTACATCAAGCTGCTGCCCGAGGGCGATATCTCCATCAAGCTGCTCGAGAACCACTGGGTGCAGATTCGCTCCGGGCGCTCGAACACGAAGATGGTGGGCATGGCGCGGGCGAACTATCCGCAGGTGCCCGAGTTCCCTGCTGTCGCGGCGACCAGCATCTCGCCGTCGCGCTGAAGACGCTGATTGCGCGCACCATCTTCGCCATCTCGAACGAAGAGTCGCGCTACACGCTGAATGGCGCGCTGCTGGTGATCAAGGCGGAGTCGCTGGCCATGGTGGCGACCGACGGCCACCGGCTGTCGTTTGTCGAAAAGCCCAACGAGACGCTTGACGGCATCAGCGGCGAGAAGCGCGTGCTGATTCCGCGCAAGGCGCTGCAGGAGCTGCAGCATTGCTTTCGGCTACCGACGCCGAAAAGGTGGAGTTTGCCGATGACGAGCATACGCTGTTTTTCCGCGTGGGCCATCGCACCCTGAGCACGCGCAAGCTCACCGGGCAGTTCCCGAACTTTGAGGCGGTGATGCCGCGCGACAACACCAAGTTTGCCGTGGTGCGGTGCAGCGAGCTTTCAGCGGCCATCCAGCGCGTGGCGCAGTTTGCCGATGAGCGCTCGGGCGCGATCCGTTTGCGGCTGGAGGGCAACGAGCTGAAGATCAGCGCCAACTCGAGCCGAGTCCGGCGAGAGCGAAGATACGATCGATACGCCGTACTCCGGCGACCCGATTGTGGTGGGCTTCAATTCCGGCTACATTCTGGATTTCCTGAAGGCTCTGAGCAACGAGGGCGAGGTCCGGCTGGAGTTCAAGGACTCGCAATCCGCCGGCCAGATGCGGCCTGAAGATCCGGACGCGGAGTACAAGTACCGGTATGTGCTGATGCCGATGCGGATCTGAGAAAAAGCACGAAATAGGAACTGGAAAGGGTGTCGACGGTTAAGCCGACCTTCGAATTTGCGGAGGGTACAAAAGTTTGCGGCGATCGGACCGGTCAACGTTGCGCGGATAAGTAAAGCATTATTTATCATTAGATTTGCATTGAATTTCGCCGGCGATCCGGCGCCCATGCTCCGGTTTTACGCTCATGCTCCTGTTTTAACCGTAAACTAGCGCTGGTTACTGTTTATGTAACGGATGGCCTCCAATTGTAACCTTGACACTTAATAGACTTTACAATCAGAATGTGAAATCCGCGGTTCGGGATCGACTCAGATCGAATACACCAACATCAAAATCAAAAGTTGCGGTACCAGGAGAGGGGTTTAGGGATGCGAAACTTGATCAAAGTTTCTTTGGTATTGGCGCTCGGCCTTATGACGCAGGCCAGGATGGCGGCGCAGGCTGTTGCATCCATAACCGGCGTGGTTACGGACCCCCAGGGGGCCGTGATCCCCGGCGCCCATGTGACTCTTGAGAATTCCCTGACCGGCGCGACGTACACAACCGATTGCAACGGCATAGGCTCTTACACGATCAATGAGGTCAAACCAGGGCCGGGTTACCAGATCGAATTCAAGCATGAAGGGTTTAAGCCCGTCGTCATCACTGGAATCTACATGAATGTAGACTCGACCCGTACGCAGAATGCCCGCATGGCTATTGGAAATAATGAGCAGGTGGTGATGGTGTCGGCGAGCAATGAGGAAGTGACGCTGGATACGACCGACGCGACCATCGGCAACAATTTTCAGGTCCAGATGTTGAATGAACTGCCGGTTCAAAATCGAGATAGCCCATCGGCGCTGTTTTACCAGCAGCCGGGCGTCACCCTGGACGGAGCGGTGACAGGCGCGCGAACCGACCAGACCAATGTAACGCTCGACGGCCTGGAGATGAACGACGAAGCCACGGGCGAATTTGGCTACATTGTCGGTCATGCGCCGGTGGATTCAGTGCAGGAGTTTCGTGGTGTGACGGGCGAACCGCTGGCCAGCGCAGGCCAGGGCGGCGGCGGCCAGTTTGAACTGATCACCAGGTCCGGCACCAATAAATTTCATGGCGCCATCAACGAGTACCACCGCGACACCGACCTGGAAGCCAATGACTGGTTTAACAACAACGCCGGCGTGGGCAGACCTCCGCTCGTCCGCAACCAGTTCGGCGGCAACATCGGCGGCCCGATGCTGCGGAACAAAGCCTTCTTCTTCTTCGACTACAACGGCCGGCGCGACGCGCGCAGCATCCTCGTCGATCGCACGGTGCCGTTGGGCGATGTACCTGGCGCCACGCTCGGCAATGAATCAACGATGGGATATCGCGATGGATACGTCTCGTATGTCAATTCTTCCGGTACAAATACCACTCTGACCCCGACGCAGGTTGCGGCGCTTGATCCCTTGTCAGTCGGCTGGGATACAGCCGAACTAGCTTTATTCACGAGCCGTTATCCGATTGCAAACGACCTCACCGGCGACTACGGCGATCTGGTCAACACGGCAGGCTATCGTTTCAATGCCCCCAATCCCTATTCAGAGAACAATTACGTCCAGAGGGTCGATTACGACATCAACGACAAAATGAAGATCTTCGGGCGCGGCACGGTAGCCAGAGTGGCCACCATAGAAGACCCGAAGCAATTCCCCGCCGATCCGACATTGGAGTACCCGGACTATGACAAAAGCTATTCCTGGGTGGTGGGACACAACTGGCAAATCAGCAACCATATGCTCAACCAGGCGTACTACGGGGAAACTTACGAGGACTTCAATTTTGACATTTCCTTCAACCCGTATGGCGACAATCAGTACACGTTTTCCGGTTTAACGAACGCCAGCACTGGCGGAAGCGGCCCCTATGGCGGAGGCAACAACTCGCAGGCGCGAACCTATCCTATTCCGATCTTTCGCGACGATTTCAGCTGGGATAAGGGCAGGCACTCCTTTACGTTCGGCGGCTCATTCAAGTGGGAGACCCCCCAGGATTATGCAGCGGAAAATTACAACTTTCCCAATGTGGGCGTGACCGGCAATACCTATTTCACAGCTCTTTCGCCCAACCTGCGGCCTTCGGACATCAGTGCCGATCCCTACGCCACCACAATTTACGACGATCTCTTTTCCACCGCGCTGGGCGCCTTTGCCAGCACCAGCACCAACTTCAACTACAACAACAAGGGCGTGGTGCAAACCACCGGCTCAGGCCTTTCCCTCACTTACCGCTACTACGAGACCGAAGTTTATTTTGGCGACAGCTGGAAAGTTACGCCGGAGCTGACATCTCCTACGGAGTGCGCTACGAGAATTACACAGTGCCCTACGAGACGCATGGAGACCAGGCCTCTGCGAGTTGCTGTCCCCGAGCGGGAATGTGCACCGTTTTACTTCGATCAGTATTGGGCAGATCGCCAGCAGCAGAGCGTGCCGGGACTCTCGGCAACACTGGCTCCCGTTTCTGCAGTATATTTACGGCGGCAAAGCCAACAACGCCCCTGGCTACTACAACCCCAGCAACAAACTTTTCGCGCCGCGGTTCGCCTTCGCATACAATCCCGAATTCGACAGGAAGACCGTGATCAGCGGCGGGGCCGGCATTGTTTACGATCACTCCATCATCAATGCCTTGCAGTTCCAGCAGCTGCAACGTTCCTATCTGTTCGAGGCGAGCAACGTCTATTTTTATGGAACTCCCGGCAACCCAACCGCTACGCTCTCCACCTTATCTCCCGCGACGGGCGGAACGCCGAGATTTACCGCCTCAACTCCCCTCCGCCGCTGCCGGCCGCTCCCGATGTCGCAACGCCGTATCAGCCGTTTGTCTACGATGGTTTCTATCCGTACGGCCTGCCCAGGGACAATTCAACATTCTGATTAATCCGCAACTGAAGAACCCTTATAACATCGAGTTCAATTTCGGGGTTCAGCATGAATTTCCGCAGGGATACCTTTTGAAGGCGACCTATATTGGAAGACTGGGCAGGCGTCTGCTTGCAGAGGCAGACGCGAGCCAGCTGATCGATTTTCCGGATAATATGGGCCTGTCCACCCAGACCATGGCCCGCGCCATGGCGGGGCTGACCACTCAACTGCGAGCGAATGTGGGACCTTGGACCCTAGGCGCTATTGAGGCTGTTACCCCGCAGCTCTGGTTTGAGGATGTGCTTACGCCGGGATATGGCGTTTCCCAGGGCTTTAACAGCAATACCGAGATGCTTGCCTACGATGCTTATCCGTACCCGCAACGCGGCGACTTCGCCGACACCATCCAGTAGATTTCCACCCTCGGATACCCATTCGGGCAGATTCTGCCGCGAATGTCGGCATGGCTTCTCAATTTGCAGGGAATACGGTTTGGACAAACAAGGGATTCTCGAGCTACAACGCCTTGCTGGTGTCGCTGCACAAGAATGTTGGCTATGGTTTGCAATTCGACCTCAACTACACCTGGGCGCACTCGATCGACAATGTCTCAGCCTGTCGCCGACTTCATATGCCGACAGCAACGGCTATCGGCTATATCTGCGACGTCAGACGGCCGCGGGAGTGCCGGGGCAACTCAGACTTCGATGTCACAGCAATACTTCAACGGCAACTTCATCTATGAACTGCCATTCGGCCGGGACCAGGCCATTGGCGCTACCGCGCCTCTTCTGGCAAACGAGGCGATCGGCGGGTGGGAGATCAGCGGACTTCCCGACCTGGCACACGGGGTTGCCTACAATGCCACTTCCAATGCGTATGTACCAGCTTCGCAAACGATGCGCCTGCCACCTTCATCGGACCGAAGCCCCACTGAAGACAATGTCAATGGCGGCGAGCGGCAAGCCCGTGCTTGCCTTCTCCGACCCGACCGCCGCACTGGCCGCTTTTACCGGACCCACGGGCTTCAACATTGGCAGCCGCAACAACCTGCGCGGACCCGGGTACTTCGATATCGATATGGGGCTCGGCAAGACCTTCCCCATCTATGAGGACAAGGTTCACCTGAAATTCCGGTGCGATGCCTTCAACGCGCTGAATCATCCCAGCTTCAATCCTCCGCTGGGAGCCGGCGTCGACATCACGCAAGCGGAGGGC
Organism: uncultured Acidobacteriaceae bacterium; assembly: GCA_963839225.1. Classification (GTDB taxonomy): domain Bacteria; phylum Acidobacteriota; class Terriglobia; order Terriglobales; family Acidobacteriaceae; genus Telmatobacter. The sequence continues at coordinate 41,839 of CAWIVA010000041.1, read as the reverse complement.
GTCCAATTCGGAACCATCACCAGCACGGCCAGCGCGGCACGGGTTCTGCAAGGCGCGTTGCGGCTGGAGTTTTGAAGCCTTCAAACACCCGCACAAGCAAAAGCCACCGGACGAAGGACGAAAGCCGGGGCTTTTTTCTTGTGTTCTTTTATTTCTCAAAGAGAAGCACCTGGTTTATGTCTTGAGGAACTCCAGCGCGCGGATCAGATAGTCCTTCAGATCGCGGCGATGCACAACCGCATCGAGGAAGCCTTTTTCCAGGAGGAACTCGGAGCGCTGAAAGCCTTCGGGCAGCTTTTGGCGGATGGTCTGTTCGATGACGCGGGGCCCGGCAAAACCGATCAGGGCGCCGGGTTCGGCAATGTTCAGGTCGCCCAAGCATGGCAAAGCTGGCGGTGACGCCGCCGGTGGTGGGATCGGTGAGCACGCAGATGTAAGGAACCTTGGCATCGTCCAACTGCGCCAGCGCGGTGGAGATCTTGGCCATCTGCATCAGGCTGACCACGCCCTCCATCATGCGCGCGCCGCCGGAGGCCGCGACGACGATCAGCGGCTTGCGGCCGAGCCGGGCGCGGTCCACGGCGCGGGCGATGGTTTCGCCCACGACGGCGCCCATCGATCCGCCGATGAAGCCGTACTCCATGGCGCTGAGGACGACCTGGTGAGGTCCCAGCCGGCCGACGGCGTTGAGGATTGCGTCGTTCAGCCCGGTAGCCTCCTGCGCCGTGCGCAAGCCGCTTCTTGTAGGGCTTCACATCGGTAAAATTCAGCGGGTCGGTGGAGCGCAGGCCGCCAGTCCACCAGCTCATAGCCGGGTTCGAGCAGCAGATCGATGCGTTGCCGCGCGCCGAGCTTGAAGTGATGCTGGCACTTGGGGCAGACGTTCAGGTTGGCTTCGAGCTCGGCCTTGAAGATGGACCGCGCGGCAGCCCAGGCACTTGATCCACAGGCCCTCGGTGCGCACCGTTTTTCCGGCCGCATCCGTGCCGCTGTTCTCGGGGCCGGGGCCGGACTCGTATTCGCCATCTTCACGCTTGAACCAGGACATTCGAACTCTCAATTGTAAATGGACTGCCAGCTCAGACAGGCTGGCACGGCCGCTAGCTGTCGGATGCGACGCTTCAGTATTCTATGCCGCGCTGGGCCAGAATGCCTTTCTGATAGGCGTGTTTCACCTCGCGCATCTCGGTTACCGTATCGGCCAGCTCCACCAGCAGGGGGTGAGCATTGCGGCCGGTCAGGATCACATGCACCATCTCCGGCCGACCGCGCAGTGCCTCGGCCACCACGGCCGGGTCCAGCATTTTGTAGCTGATGGCGTAGTTGATCTCGTCCAGGATGACCATATCCCACTCGCCGGAGTAAATGGCCTCGCGCGCCTCGGCCCAGGCCGCCTCCACCAGGCGAATATCTTCGGGGTCGGTCTCCGCGCCGCCCACCTTCACAAAGCCGCGGCCCATCTGCTTGAGGACGAAGTTGGGGCCGAAGGCCTGGACGGCATCCAGCTCGCCGTAGTGCCACGAGCCCTTGAGAACTGCAGCATGAGGACCCTCATGCCGTTGCCAACGGCGCGCAGGGCCGTGCCCATGGCGGCGGTGGTCTTGCCCTTGCCGGGACCGGTATTGATCAGGATCAGTCCTCTACGGGAGTCAGTCATAAGATGTCAGTTGTCAGTTCTCAGTTGTCAGTTTTCGGAACACAGTCACATCACGGTGGTCGATTGTGCCAGGCAAAAATGCTAACCGGCATTTACTGACAACTGACAACTGATCACCGACAACTATTCAGTGCCCTGCGTGATACGGGTGGCCAGTGAGAATTGTAAATGCGCGGTAGATCTGTTCGGCGACGACCAGCCGGGCCAGGGCGTGGGCCATGGTCATCGGTCCAAGCGAGAGCTTCAACTGGGCCTTCTCCAGAGCGGCGGCGGACCAACCGTCAGCCGGACCGATGGCGAAGACGATGTGCTGCGCGCCCTGGTCGCGGCGACTGCCCAGCCAGGCGGCAAAGGCCTCTGAGGTCATCTGCCGGCCTCGGCTATCGAGCAGCACGGCAACGGCCGGAGTGCGACCCTGCTGTTTCGCCAGCCAGGCCAGCAGCTCCTCCTCGGTGCGGAATGACAGAGACCGGCAGGGCGCAAAGACGGAGCAGCGGTCGAGGTAGAAGCGGGTGAGAGGGTCGAAGCCGTCCTTCGATCTGGTCGAAGAAGCGGGGCGGGGGCCGATATAGGCGAGCGTCAGTTGCATGGGGAGGAGGATAAACCAGTGATCCTAAATCCTGCTAAAAAGATAGTTTATAGAATTCCCAAAAAACGATAGGTAGTACCCATTTTTGGAATATAAGGGTAAATTTCTACCGTTTGTCATATTTTAACTAAATGTGACCAACGCTACATTTGTTAATTAACCGTTTATTTTCAACGAGTAACAAATTTGTTTTGGCTTGACCAAGATTGGCACACGTCATGCTAATTACCTTCGAGAGTGGGTCCCTACCCTTTTCCGGGTAGGCGTTTTTGTTCGTGGCACACCGGAGATGAAGGTTCGCTCCATCTCTTCAGTTTCTTTAATTAGGCTTTCTCGTATTTTCAATTGCAAATCGGCCAATTCCCCACCCCGAGACGCAATGCAGAATACGCGGGTTGAGCAGTATCCACCAAGTGCCTTCTGGGTCTTAACGAACTTTTTGGAGGAGTTCAATGAGAAATGTACGGTTTCAGAACGCGGTAATCGCTCTCGTGGTCGGTTTGTCGATGTTGTTGCTTTTGCCGGCCTGCTTTGCTCAACAAGACGTCTCCGGCATGACAGGCCAGGTGACTGACAAGTCCGGCGCCGCAATCACGGGCGTCGAAGTCACCCTGAGGAATCCGGCCACGGGATTCAAGCTCACCGAGTTCACAAACTCCATCGGCTTTTACCGCTTCGCCCAGATTCCCCCGGGACAGGGCTATGAGGTTACCTTCAAGGCCAAAGGGTTCAATCCGCTCGAAGTCAAGGATATCTACCTTACCGTAGCGAACGTCCGCACACAGAATGCAACGATGATTGTGGGCGCACGCACCGATGTGGTTCAGGTGACAGCATCAAACTCTGAAGTCACCATCAATACTACGGATGCCACGATCGGCAATACATACGACGTGGATCAGCTCAACAGCCTTCCCGTGCAGCAAAGAAACGACCCCATCGCGCTCTTCTCGCTGCAGCCAGGAGTAACTGCCTCTGGCTCGGTGACGGGCGCGCGCGTCGATCAGAATAACGTGACCGTGGACGGCCTGGACGTCAACGATTTCGCGACCGGCGGAGCGATGCAGATGAATACCGGCAACGGAATCCAATCGCAATTTACCATCGTTGGCCACGCGCCGGTCGATTCGGTTGAAGAGTTTCACGTTACCGTAGGCGGCAACCAGGCAGATAGCGGCCCCGGCGGCGGCGGCCAGTTTGCCCTGGAGACCAAGTCGGGCACTAATCATTTTCACGGCAACCTCAATGAATATCATCGCGATCCCGACCTGGTGGCCAATAGCTGGTTCAACAAGGATTCCACCCCCATCGTTCCGCGCAACCACCTGATCCAGAATCAGTTCGGCGGCAATATCGGCGGACCGATCATCCTACCCCACCTCTTTAACGGACGCGACAGGGCATTCTTCTTCTTCGACTACAACAATTCCAAGGTCATTCGCCAGATTGACACGCAAAGGACCGTCCCGCTGGACACCTTCCGCGGCGACAATCCCGGTGGAGTGGAAATCGGCTATATCGACGGTACGTCCACGCCAGATAATCAGTCTGTCTCCTACCTGTCTCCTGCCCAGATTGCGGCACTTGATCCGGCAGGCATCGGCGTAGATACCACTTGGTCGGGCGGCACTGGTACCCTCAGTTGCCCTGCTATTCCAGGAGGCACGGGCTTTACAAATCTGGTCACAAGTTATAGCTGCCGCTTCCCGCACTCCAACAATACAGCGACCGGAGATGGCGTCAACTCGGGCGGATTCCTCTTTAACGCCCCGGACACTGACTACGCAACGAACTATGTCGGCAGGGTCGATGTCAACCTGAACGACAAGATGAAAATGGACGCGATCTTCCACATCTCTCGCGAGACTTCCGTGGAGAATCCGAACGAGTTTGCCGGCGACCCGATCTCGAACCCATTCATCGACCGCACCTACTCTTTCTCTATCGGCCACACCTGGATCATCGGCAACAACAAGACCAACCGGGTCGTCCTGGGCGAAACAGTGCAAAAATACGCCTTCCCCAATGACTTCAACCCGATGGGGGACGTCTTTTATGAATTTAGCGATGGCACCGGCCCCGCCATGGCATCGAATCTTTACCTCAATCCAAACTCGCAGGCTCGCCGCATCCCGATCCCAGTGCTGAAGGATGACTTCTCCTGGAGCAAGGGAACGCATACATGGCAGTTTGGCGGGTACTTCAAGAATATCAAGGCATGGAATCAGAATGTCGCTGACTTCAACACGCTCGAGGTTGGCATGGGCGGCTACGTGCTGGCTCTGTGCGGCGGCGGCGGGCAAACATGCAACGCCGACCCCAGTATCTATCAAACGCTGCGCCCCTACAATGCCGGCAATGCGTCGCAATCTCTTTACGTTGCGCCGTCAGACGCGACCCCTGCGGAAGCGAAATTGCAGAACCAGGCGTTTTATGACTATGACAACGCATTCGGCTTTTCACTGGGCCGCATTGCGAACGACTCCTCTGACTTCAACTACACCGCCGACGGTACTCCGCTGAATCAGCTCACAGGCGATCAGCGCTTTTACCGGTACTATCAGACCCAACTCTATGCAGAGGACACCTGGAAAATTACGCCCAGCCTGACCGCAACCTACGGCTTGAGCTATCAAAAGTTCTCCGTGCCCTATGAGACGCGTGGCCTTGAGAGCACCGAGCCCTTTACGGCAGACCAGTACATGGCCGCCCGTGAAATCCAGAGCGCTACGGGTGTATCCGGTCCCCAGGCTGTTCCCTTGATCTCCTACCTGCTGGGCGGACAGGTGAACAATGGCCCTCCGTTGTATCAGCCTGAGTGGAGAAACTTCGCTCCGCACGTTGGCTTCGTCTGGAACCCCGGATTCGACAAGAAGCTGGTATTCAACGCAGGCGCGAGCGTCGTTTACGACCGCACCGTTATCAACGCGGTTCAGGCTATCCAGGATGCGGATTCGTATCTTTTCCAGGTCCCGCTCCCTGTCTCTTATGGAATCTCGGGCGACCCATACGATACCGTTCGCGGGGTATACGCCGAGCGGTACCAACCTAACGAGTCCGCGACTTGACGGGAACAACAACGTTTCTCAGGTTTCGGCCTCTATCGTGGCTCCTTCAACTCCGACGGCCCCCTACACGCCGTATACAGCGGGCGGCGTGCCCAACGGCCTTCAGCTCGGGTATGCTTTCAACGCCACCATCGATCCGTCGCTGAAAACGCCGTACAACCTCATCTTCAATGCAGGCATGCAGCGCAAACTGCCGTGGGACATGGTTCTGAAGGTCAGCTACGCAGGCCGTTTGGGACGCCGCCTTCTGGCCCAGACTGACGTGAACCAGGTTCTCGACTTCCCGGATAGTACCGGCTATGTCAGACCAGACGTTGGCCGAGGCCTTTGCGAATGTCACCCAGCAGCTCAGGGCCGGCGCAACCGCAACGTCAGTCATTCCGCAGCCATGGTTTGAAGATGTCATGGGCGCCGGTTACACTTCATTTTTGGTCAACTACTTCGGCCCGTTTGTGCAACGTGGCGATTTCGGTGACACCGTCCAGTTTATGGCCGACACCGGCGCACCGCTCAACGTAGGTTCCTCGGCGCAGTTCTCTGAAAACACGTTCTATGGCAATAAGGGATTTTCCAGTTATAACGCCCTATTGGTCACGTTGACGAAGAACATGGCGCACGGTCTGCACTTCGACTTCAACTACACCTTGCAGCACTCCATCGATAACGTTTCGCTCTTTGCCAACTCCTCAGGCGATACGGGCATCGGCGGCATCGGCCTGGTGTGCGACGTGATACGGGCACGAGAGTGCCGCGGCAACTCTGATTTCAACGAGAAGAGCATTATTACCGCGGACGCAACCTACCAGCTGCCCTTCGGCAAGGGAAGGATGTTCCTAACAGTGTTCCCTTCTGGGCGAACGAATTCGTCGGCGGCTGGGATATTTCCGGCATCACTTCCTGGCACACCGGGCAGACGTGGGGAACAGACGCCAACGCCTTCGTTGCCAGCTATTCCAACGATGCCCCTGGCATCCTGATCGGCTCCAAATCGCTGGTAAAGAACCATGTAACTAAGCATCCGGGAGGGGTAGCAGGCGTCAACATGTTCGCGAACCAAGCTGCCGCCGCGGGCGCTTATGAGGGACCGATCGGGTTCCGGATCGGAGCCCGTAACGGCCTGGTTGGCCCAAGGTTCTTCGATCAGGATCTCGGGCTAGCCAAGGCATTTCCTATCTGGAGAGAGGCCAATCTGAACTTCCGTGCTGACGCGTTCAACGTGCTCAACCATCCCAACTTCAGCTTGCCAGGGAACAATGTCTACAACGGCCTGGATCAGCAGGACATCACCAACAGCACCTTCGGCAATACCAGCTACACGGTTGAGCCTTCCGGAAACCTGAACAACGGAGCCCGCGTGCTCCAAGTCTCGCTGCGCCTGGAATTCTAAGGGGTGAGACTTAGCTGTTAACTGAACACTGGATACAACAAAGGGCGCCCGCAATGGGCGCCCTTTGTTGTTGGTGCTTTAGCCATGGGCCTTCCGCTTTCAGCCGAAACAAAGCCCGTGCCTGAAGGCCGGTCAATCCATGCCACGCATTCAGGGGTCTGAAGACTCCTGCTTCCTCCGTAACCAGCCAACTGCATCGAAACTCAATTCAAAACTGCATACGCCGGCGAAATTATGATGCATTTGTCCTAAAGGGCCGCGAAGCAATCAGGCTTTGGGCCCGGTGCGTTTCTTCGCGGCCGGCTTCTTGACTGCAGTCTTCTTGACGGGGGATTTCCTGGCGGCGGGCTTCTTCGTCTTGCTTTTCTTCGCCGGGAGTCTCTTTGCCGCCCGCTTAGCCGCTTGGCCTTTCCGACGGCGGCTTTGCCCGCACTCTTGTTCTTTGCCGTTTTCTTGGGTTTGGCTGCGGCCTTGGCGGCTGCCGGCCTGGCTTTGGCGGGGGTCTTGCTGCGGGCAGCGAGGGTTCTGGCGGAGAGCGCCGACTTAAGCTCGGCGTCGAACTCGGCCGGGGTCAACAGGGCGGGCGGATTTGCGCAGCCTTTCAATATCGTAAAAAGCGCGGCGCTCGGTGAGAAAGACATGGACGACAAAGTCAACATAGTCGAGCAGAATCCATTCGCCGTGACGGCGGCCCTCGACGGAGTTGGGCATGACGCCGAACTCCTTTTTGAGCTTGTGCTCGATCTCGTCGGCGATGGCGACGGCCTGACGGTCGTTGGTGGCAGAGGTTACGAGGAAGAAATCGGAGAGGCCGGAGTCAATGGGGTCGAGCTCGAGGATGCGGGTATCCAGGCCCTTTTTGTCTTCACAGACCTGAGCCGCGGCCTGAACCAGAAGGCGGATTTGCTGGCGTTCTTCGGTAGTCGTCATTCGGTAAGCAGGTTCTCCATACTCAATCGTAGACCCTGGCCGTGGGAGCGGCAAATCATAGGTAAAGACGATGGGAACGAATGTAGTCGAGGACAGCTGTTGAGAGCAATTGTTGACCGACCGGGGAGGCTGCGGAAGCGGGGCTCATCTGCCCGCGAATCCAGTCGCGAACCTGGGAGGCGCTGATATCGACATTTAGCCCGGGAAGAATGTAAAAGGGGGCAGTTTCTCCAGCGGGATTGCGGATCAGGCAGGAACGGATCACAAGATCGGAGCCGGTTTGATCCGCGCAAGGGGCGGAATCCAGGGTCAAACCCTCCGGCAGCGCTTGCTCTCAGATCTTCAAGCCGCTGGCCGGGGCGCGAGGCAACAATCAACGGAGCTGCAAAAGGGATTTCTGCCGCCAGATGCCATTTGCGGAGCGAAAAAAACGAGTCGGCGCCCATGAGGCAGAAGAGCGTCGCTGCCCGCAGGGAGCTCGGCGCGCAGACCTGGAGCGTCTCGAGGGTGAAGTTGGGCGCGCCCGAAGGCTTTGGCGCATCGGCAAGCGAAACGGCAAGGCCCGGCTCGTCGCCAATGGCCAGGCAGGTCATGGCCAGGCGGTCAGGAAAGCCTGCGGCGAGTCCATCCGGTTTAAGCGGCTGCGCTCCCGACCGGGGCAAAAAGGACGGTATCCAGGCCAAGCGCAGCCCGCGCAGTTCGCGCCACTGCGAAATGACCCAGATGGGGAGGGTCAAAACTGCCGCCGAAGAAAGCTACGCGGCGGCCGCCACTTTTTGGCTGATCCATGCGTAAATAGTACAGCGGTCAGGCCCTCTGGTAGCATCAGATTTAGTATGATGCGTTTCGCGATAACCCTGGCAGCGCTTGCGGGCGTGGTGGTTTCATTTTGGCGCTGCGCATTCACTACTCGACCGACACCGTGCCCTGCTCGATCAACGAGAAGTGGGACTGCGGCATCGTAAACCACAGCCCGTATTCCGAGATCGCGGGTTTTCCTGTGGCGGCGATCGGGATTGCGGGCTACCTGGCCATGGCGGTACTGGCGCTGGCGGGGCGGCGCGCGATGGTTGCCGTGTTGGCCGTCATCGGGCTGGCGTTCGCGCTCTATCTGAGCCATATCGAGAAAGACGTGCTCATGGTGTGGTGCCTTTATTGCGTCATTTCGCAGGGACTCATCCTGCTGCTGACGATACTCAGCTTGTGGTGGGTGTGCTTGTTCCGCCCAGACACCGGAGCGCAAGCGACTGGACCGAGTCATAGCTTCTGCAAGGGGTCGGCCGAAATTCGGGCCTCTTAATTCCTTCTCTGACGGCTTTATCTGCCGCTCATCTCTTCAATTCGCCTGCGCTGTTAAAATTGAAGGAAAGCCATGCTTAAAGAGCGATATGCGCGCTGGATGTACGAGTGGGAGACGCGGCTGACCATGCGCGACGAAAACCGTGTGGTGCGGCCGCTGGAGTGGGGCTTCGAGTGGATCACGCCGTTTCTTGAGGCCAACGGCTTTGGGGACGCGGTTCCGGACCCGAGACTGATGCGCGACAATGCGGCGGCCGAAGCGGCGATGGTGCGCATCAACCAGCTTCTCATCGCGCACAGCGACAAGTTCTTCGGATACCAGCGGCCCACGGATTTTCGCCTTGAAGAGCGGCATCCGGAGCTGTTCCCAACCAATGTGCGGCCGGAGACGCTGGCCCAGGAAGCGGAGATCCGGCAGATGGCCGCCGAGGGAAAGATTGCCCCGGCGCAGTTTTTGCGCTTTACCTCGCCCGAGCGGACGCCCTATCCGGAAAACGACCTGGTGAATGCGCGCTGGTATCCGGCGCCGGAGCACAAGGACCCGGCGCGGCCGAAACAGGCCATCGTGGTGATGCCGCAGTGGAATGCCGACGGATTCAGCCACAACTCGCTGTGCGCAATCTTCAACCGCATGGGAATTTCGGCGCTGCGGCTCTCCAAGCCCTACCACGACATTCGCCGCCCGGTTGAGCTGGAGCGGTCGGACTACGCGGTCAGCGCCAACATCGGCCGGACGCTCTCGGCATGCCGCCAGGCGGTGGTCGATATTCGCTGCTGCATCGACTGGCTGGAGGAGCAGGGCTACGAGCACTTCGGAGTGCTGGGTACGAGCCTCGGCTCGTGCTATGGATTTCTGGCCAGCGCGCACGACGCGCGCATTCGCGTGAACGCCTTCAACCACGCGTCGACTGCATTTGGCGACGTGACGTGGGCGGGCCAGAGCACACGGCACATGCGCCAGGCGCTGGAAGACGCGGGAATGACGCAGGACCGGGTGCGGGAGTTGTGGGCGGCGGTCAGCCCGGTGCTACTTCTATCGACAAATTTGCCAGCGCGAAGGCCGGCGGACCGGAGAAGAAAGTGCTGATGGTCTACGCGGATTACGATCTGACATTTCCCGCGGAGTACTCGCTGCAGGTGGTCGAGGCATTCGAGCGCGTTGGTCTCAACTTTGAGCCGCGCGTGCTGCCCTGCGGCCATTACACCACCGGCGAAACGCCTTACAAGTACATCGACGGCTGGTACATGGGCTGGTTTGTGTATCGGGCGTTCAAGGCGCTGCGGGAGAGAAGGCGGGGGCCGGCGCGCCACGCCTCGACACGTTCGCACGAAGAAGAAGCTGTCTCGCGCTAACGCGTATTTCGTTCAAGTTATCGCAGCAACTTGGCCGGGTCAAGGTAAGCGCCTTGCCAGCGAACGGCCCAGTGCAGATGCGGCCCGGTGACGCGACCGGTGGCTCCGCTCAGCCCAAGCTGTCGCCGGTGGCTACGCGCTGGCCCTCGTGCACGTCGATGCGGCTGAAGTGCATGGAGATGGTAAGCAGCCGAGGCCGTGGTCGATGATCACGCAGTTGCCCTCGTAGTAGAGCGGGCGGGCCAGCACTACCACTCCGCTGTTGCCGGCACGCACCGGCGTTCCCGTCGCCGCGCGAAAATCCATGCCCTTGTGAATGCTGGCCAGCTTGCCGTTGAAGATGCGGCGGACGCCGAAGCTGTCTGTGGGCGCGGAGCATACGGGCCTGCGAAAGTCGCCCTCCCACAGCGGTTCAGGAGCGCTTGATGCAAAGACGCTCTCTTTCAGCTTTGTCTCGGCCTCAATTCTGCTGAGCGCTTCGGGGCCGGGCTCGACAAATTTTGGCGCTACCGAGAGCGAGCCGGTGCGGTAATGGGCGGGATGAATCTCGACTGTGCGGCTCAGGTCGAGTGTGTCGCCGCCGCTTGCGGACGATATGCGCAGAGTCGAGGGGCCGGCCGGAGCTTCCACGTCCACGCCGGCGAGCGCATACCAGGCGTCTCCGTCGCGCCCGCGAAAGAAATCTAGCTTTCGGCCCAGCCAATCGCCTTCGAGGATCGCCGTTAGCCGGCGCATCGACGCGAATCAGCTCCGGCGAGCCGGATTCGACTACCTCCGGCGTCAGCGTCACGGCAGCGGTCTGCGAATGTGCAAAACCCGGCGCCAGGGAAAACCCCAGCAGAGCAAAATGTAACAGCAAGTGACGGCAATTTAACTGGCAGCAGTTTCGCATTCGTTTTAGGATAGCGGTTAGGGCGGAAAACCGGCATTCTCAAGAAGAGTTCCGCTCTGTGATTTTTTGCCGGCAGCAATACGTGCACGACCCCAAATTCCCCGATGCCGACCAATAGACGCATGTTGATTTCCCAACTTAACCCGATTCGGCTATTCTGGCTGGTCCTCCTTGCGGTTTCAGTAGTGGGGCCACAGGCTACTGCCGTCTCACAGCAACAGACGGCGACCGATGCGGCAAATCCTGACGCTGCGCGGCGGCCGGTTCTGGTGGAACTTTTCACCTCAGAAGGCTGTTCCAGCTGCCCTCCTGCCGATGCTCTGCTTGCCCGTCTCGACGCCGACCAGTTTGTAGACGGGGCGCGGGCCATTGTGCTCAGCGAGCACGTGACATATTGGGACCAGCAGGGTTGGCGCGATCCCTACTCACTCGACATTGTGACCTACCGTCAGCAGGATTATGCTGACCACTTCGGCCTGGGCTCTCCTTCTACGCCGCAGGTGGTCGTGGATGGCACAGCCCAGTTTCTAGGCGCCAACGAGAAGGCGCTCACTCGCGCCGTTGCTAAGGCTGCCTTGATTCCCAAGCAGGAACTTACTATCGCTAACGTCCAGTTGTCGGGAAGTGAGGTTCACTTCGCGGTGCATTCCGCGGCGGCTCCCCGCGCAATGCTCGTAGCGGCACTCGCCGAAGACGAAACTCATACCGTTGTAACCAGCGGAGAGAATGCAGGCCGAACCCTGCATCACGTAGCCGTAACGCGGGTTCTCAAAAAGATGGACGCGGGATTCGCCGATGGCCGTTCGATCACGCTGAAACTCCCCGGCTCAAATAAAAACAATTCGCCGGCAAATTCTGTACCCCTGCGCCTGGTTGCATTTCTTGCCGACAAGCACAGCGGCCAGGTGATCGCGGTTGCCGAGCAGACAATTAGTCGCTAGCCTTCTTTGGCGGATGCGCGTCGATCCATGAGTTTGCGCGCTTCTCGGCATCTTCCTGTTCCACGGCGGTGATTCTGGCGCCCATCATCTGGCGGCTTGCAGCGTATTTCTCCTGACTTGGCCCCTTTGTCCTGGCAGCGAGGTAAAACCAGTAGTAGGCATCGGCATCGCTGTGAGGCACGCCCTGGCCCATGGAATAAAGAACGCCGAGCGTAGCCTGTGCGTCCGCATCTCCCAGCTCAGCCGCTTTTCGATACCAGGCCGCGGCCCGGTCCATATCGCGCGGGAAACCCTCGGCTCCGTCGCGGTAGAGCACAGCCAGGCGGATCAGGGCATCGGTTCGGCCCTGGTCGCCGGCCTTGCGGTACCATGCGGCGGCCTGAATGTAATTCTTCTCCACAACCCGGCCGGTTTTGTAGCTGTCGCCTACCAGTATTTGCGATGCGGCATCGCCGGAATTTGCCCTGGCAAGCAGAGCTGCGTCAATGCCGGGGTATTGGATGTGTAGAGTCTGCGAAAACCCTGGGGTCAAAGCCGATGTGAAAAGCATAAACAGCGTGAATCGCACCCAGTGCGTTCTCATGGAAACCTCACCCATCGATCCGAAATTGAACCTGGCATCAGTTTACCGAGTTATCTGCGTTCCAGGCCAGCAGTGGAGACCAAGGTCAACCAGAAATTTCCGAAACGAACCGGCAGTTGCGGGAATTATTGCGGTCTATCGGCCGAGCCAATAAAGGGCTAAAATCTACCTATGACCGACCGCATGTCTCTGCCGCTCGCCCAGGCCGACCCCGTTATAGCCGCTGCTCTTGACCAGGAAACCCTCCGCCAGCACGAGGGGCTGGAGATGATTGCCAGCGAAAACTTCGTCTCTGAGGCGGTGCTTGAAGCTGCAGGCTCCGTTTTTACGAATAAGTATGCCGAGGGTTACCCTGGCCGGCGCTACTACGGCGGCTGCGAATATGCCGACATCGTGGAGAATCTGGCGCGCGAACGAGCTTTGCAGATCTTCGGCGGCGAGCATGTGAACGTGCAACCGCACTCCGGCTCGCAGGCCAATGCCTCAGCCTATGCGGCGGTCTTGCAGGCGGGCGACACAATTCTGGGCCTGGATCTGGCGCACGGCGGCCACCTGACTCACGGGCATCGGTTGAGCTTCAGCGGAAAGCTCTATCGTCCCACTTTTTACCAGGTACGGCGGGATACCGAGCTGATCGACTACGACGAGCTGGAGGCGATCGCTGTGCGGGAGAAGCCCAAGGCGATTATCGGCGGAGGCAGCGCCTACCCACGGCTGTGGGACTTTGCCCGCATGCGGCAGATTGCCGACAAGGTGGGCGCGGTTTACATCTTCGATATGGCGCATATTGCCGGACTGGTAGCCGGCGGCGTGCACCCTTCGCCCGTGCCTCACGCGCATATTACTACCACCACCACCCACAAAACGCTGCGCGGGCCGCGCGCGGGTTTGATCCTTTGCGGAAAAGATCTGGCGGTTGCCGTGGATAAGGCGGTCTTTCCCGGCCAGCAGGGCGGCCCGCTGATGCACATCGTGGCTGCCAAGGCAGTTGCGCTGGGCGAAGCGTTGCGGCCGGAGTTCAAGACTTATGCGGCGCAGGTTGTGGCCAACGCGAAGGTGCTTGCGGCAGCTTTGCAAGAGGCTGGATTCCGCATCGTCTCCGGAGGAACGGACAATCATTTAATGCTTGTCGACACATTCCAGAAGGGCATCCTGGGCTCTGAGGCCGAGTTAGCGTTGGGCAAGGCCGGCATTACCGTGAACAAGAATTCGATTCCGTACGACACCAATCCCCCGCTCAAGCCGTCGGGCATTCGCGTGGGCACGCCGGCACTCACCACCCGAGGCATGAAGGAGCCGGAGATGCGGCAGATCGGCGCATGGATTGCGAAGGCGCTTGAGGTGCGGAGCGATGATGCGGCGCTCGATAAGATTCGCGGAGAGGTGGCGGAGCTGGCCAACCAATTCCCGCTGTATGCCTGGCGGCGTCACCCGGTAACTGTGGGAGTTTAGAAGATTCCCAGGCACCGATTGGCGGTCCCTCTTGCCCGGAGCTATGACTTAGGGCTAAACCAGATTTGTTGCACCCGGTTGAATGTTGTTGAAGTGTGAGTGTGCCGAAGCTGGCTCATTCACACTCGCACTCATGGGTACATCGACTCTGTATCCGCTCTAGAAATTAATCTTAAGCAACTTGCGTGAAAGCGCCGGGTTAGAGCTAAAGTAATTGATGATGACCCTCCAGGGTGACAAAAGCAGCAGTGAATGCCTGCGGTCCCTATGGGCATCAGGAGGATAAGATGAAATCCATTCAGTTAGCTTTGGCCGCATTGCTCGTTCTTGCCGTTCCGGCATATGCCCAGCATAAGGGAGCGGGCGGAGGAGCGCATCCGTCGATTCCGGCGCATGGGCCAAAGGCGTTCACAGGCACGCCGCACGCCCCCGAGCCCAATCGTAATTACAGCGATAAGGCAGGTCATCCGAATGTTCCGCACGTGGATGGCAAGACCTGGATTGGTCACGACACGGGGCGAGACGACGCGAATTATCATATGGACCATCCCTTTGCGCACGGCCGTTTTACCGGGGGTTTCGGCCGCGATCACGTGTGGCATCTGGGCGGCGGAGGGCCGGCCCGCTTCTGGTTCAACGGATGGTACTGGGACGTTGCGGCGGCTGACATCGCCTTCTGCGATGGCTGGCTGTGGGACTCTGACGACATTGTGATTTATCCCGATCCGGACCACGACGGCTGGTACCTGGCCTATAACGTGCGGCTGGGCACTTATGTGCACGTGGAGTACCTGGGAACGTAGGCGGTTACGACAGGCTAAAACGTTTCACGCCACAAAAGGGACAGGCCATAAGGTCTGTCCCCTTTGTGTATATGCAGATATCTCAATGAACTGAAGGATTGTACAGGCCTGCCCATCGGACGATAAGATGCGGCAATGGCTGACGTCCGGGCAAATAGTTTCCACGTGCCACCGGTAAGGCGTCCATTCGCACACTTGAACGCACTTAGGCCAGCACGGAGAGCTCTGGCCGTTATCGGTGCGGCACTTATCTACTCCCATTTTGGTTGGGCTGCACCTGCAACAGTGAACGCTCCTATTGTGATGACTGGAGCGGACCGGCGGCCGGCCATCTCGCTTGATGGCGACTGGGCATCTATCGTCGATCCTTACTTTTCAGGGTTATTTAGCTCTCATCACGAAGAAAGGGCGAACGGGTGGTTTCTTAATCGGAAAACTCAGCCAGGCGATAACTTTCCCACTGAGTACGACTTCTCAAAAGCGCCCACGCTGAAGGTGCCGGGAGACTGGAATACGCAGCGGGAGTCGCTCCTCTATTACGAGGGTCCTGTCTGGTACGAGAGGGATTTCAGTTACCAGCCCAAGCAACATACCCGCACTTTTCTTCACATAGGTGCGGCCAATTACCACTCCTGGTTTTGGGTCAACGGGCAGAAGGTCTGCGAACATGAGGGCGGATTCACGAGCTTCAACTCCGAGATAACATCGGCTGTTCACGCGGGCGGAAACTTTGTGGTCGCGGCGGTGGATAATACACGCCACGAAGACGGCGTTCCCGGTCTGCAAACCGACTGGTGGAATTATGGCGGACTGACGCGCGAAGTTTCGTTGATTGAGGTCCCCGAGGCTTTCATCGATCAGTATGACGTGCACCTGAGCCGGGGCGAGGGTTCAGTAATTGAGGGCTGGGTGCATGTAACGGACGACAGGTTCGGCATTGACCGGCCCGGCATCAATGTAGATGTAGAGATTCCCGAGTTAAAAGCAAGAACGATAGCGGAGTCTGACAAGATCGGCTGGTTCTTCTTCCATATGAAGGTGGATGGATTGCAGCGCTGGTCGCCGGAGACGCCCAAGCTTTATAAGGTCCGAATCAGCGCAGGACAAGACGTCATCGAAGACCTTATCGGCTTTCGCACCATCGAGACGCGCGGCACGGAGATTCTGCTAAATGGCAAGCCGATTTTTCTGCGTGGCATCTCCATCCATGCGGAGGCGCCCTACCGCGGCGGACGCGCTTACACCGACAAAGACGCAGAGACGCTGCTTAGTTGGGCAAAAGAACTGGGTTGTAATTTTGTACGGCTGGCGCACTATCCCCACGATGAGACAATGCTGCGCGCGGCTGACCGCATGGGATTGCTGGTGTGGTCGGAGATTCCTGTTTACTGGGCGCTGGAGTTCGACAAGCCTAAGGTGCTTGCTGAAGCCGAACACCAGCTATACGAAGAGATCGGAACCTCGCGCAATCACGCCGCAATTATTTTGTGGTCGATGGCGAACGAAACTCCAAACAATGAAACACGGACAAAATTCATCACCGCCCTGGCCGGCCGAGCGCGTGAGCTTGACTCCTCGCGTCTGATCACTGCGGCGTTGCTGGTGCGGGCGGAAGGCAACACCAGGATCGTGGACGATCCGCTGGGCAAGGCATTGGATGTGATCGGGTTCAACGAGTACATCGGCTGGTATGACGGGCGCCCGGAGACCGCCGACGTAACCGACTGGCGCATTGAATTCAAGAAACCGCTGATCGTGAGCGAGTTTGGCGGAGGCGCCAAGGCCGGGCTGCATGCCAGCGAGGACACGCGCTGGACAGAGGAATACCAGGCCAATCTCTATAGCCATCAATTAGGAATGCTTAATCGGATTCCACAACTTAGAGGAATGAGTCCGTGGATACTGATGGATTTTCGTTCGCCTAACAGAGTATTGGCGGGCATCCAGGATGAGTACAATCGCAAGGGACTTATCTCCGATCAGGGGCAGAAGAAAATGGCCTTTTCCACTCTGCAGAAGGCTTATAAGGATGGGACCGTGGGCAAGCCGGAATGAGTTGCTCAAGATAGTTTTCTCTGACTTGACAAAATGTGTCCATCTAACTGTGCAAAACCTGAATTATGAGTTATGCTTCAGTTATGGCTATTGATTCAATTCTCGCACAAATCGACGCGGAGATCGCAACGCTGAAGCAGGCACGCTCACTGCTGGCGAGCGCAGGACTGGTCGCAACGGTAGGAACTGAGCCTACAACCAGAAAGAAGCGCCGCAAATCGAGGAAGGGGCGCACGCTGAGCCCCGAAACGCGCAAGCGGATTGCCGATGCGCAACGCAAGCGGTGGGCCGCACAGAGAGCCAAAGCCAAGTAAGGGACAATCGCTGACTTATCTGCCGAGGTTTTTTCCCTCACACGTCATTGCCTGCGCAGTCATGAGCGGATAGTGTAATCATCAAAAGCGTGCGCAGCTTGCGCCGAGGAGCCTATCATTCAGGCAGCGGCGATGCTCAGTCACCACCACGCGGCGATGGAGGTGCGCATCCGGCTCAGGCCGCAATCTTACCCCTCAGAAAAGAATCCGTGCTGAATTGGCTTGCCCTCCGCTCGATTCGGGTTTAGTGTGTTGCCAGCAATCAAGGTGCAGGCGATGATCGGAGACTCCTGATGCGCAGGCCCATTTCAATTCTTGCGGCGGTTCTGTTCCCGCTGCTTATCCTTGTACCGGCTGAACCGCAAACGTCCAGCGGTACGGGCGGTCAGAACCCCGATCCACTTACAGCTCAATATAACCAGGCCATGTTAGCAAAGGATTGGGCGGGCGCAATCGCCACTGCACAGCAACTTGTAGCGCAAAAAGCAACGTCCCTGAACCTGAAGTACTGGGGAATGCGCAGCTTTACTCCGGCGCGTCGGACGCCGCACTGGCGACTTATGACGTGGCCCTGGCCGCCGGCGGAAAAGGAAAAACCCGCGGACGACAAGGCGATGGCCAGCTGGAAAGACGGCCTGTCGCAGATCTACATTGGCAAAGGCAATGCACTGCTGAAGCTCAAACGAAATTCAGAGGCAATCGAATCCTATAACCTGTCGGCCGAGTTGGCGACCAATAAGGGCCGGCTTACTTCAATGTCTGCGCCGTGCTCTATAACATTGGCAATACGCATAACTCCGCGGCGGCCTGCCGCAAGTGTGTGCAGGCGGACCCCACGATGGCCAATGCCTGGTTTGTCCTGGGGTCGGATCTCTTTGCCGATGCACCTATAGCCAACGGCAAAGTCGTGGCCACAGCAGAGACCCGAGAAGCGCTTGAAAAATATCTTGCCCTCGCTCCCGACGGCCCTCATGCCGCTGACACGAAAGCCATGCTGGATATGCTGGCTAAGTAGGAAGACGCCGGCTTCGGAATTCGCTAACTCAGCCCGGCCATCACCAGCATGCGCGGCTCGGTCATCTCTTCGATCGCTGACCGGATGCCTTCGCGGCCCAGGCCCGATTCTTTTACGCCGCCAAAGGGCATGGGATCGAGCCGCCAACTGGGAGCATCGCCCACGATGAGCGAGCCGACCTCGAGTTCGCGATAGGCGGTAAGGATGCGGCCTGCATCGCGAGTGAGCAAGCCTGCCTGCAAGCCGTATTTCGAGTGATTCACGTCGGCCAGCGCCTCCTCGAAGTCGTCGTAGGGCTCAATGACCACAACCGGGCCGAAGACTTCTTCGTCGCGCACCTTCATGCCCGGCTTGGTTCCGGAGAGGATTGCGGGGGTAATCGCAGAGCCGCACCGCTCGCCGCCCGCTACCAGCTTTGCGCCGCCCGCGACGGCCTCCTTGATCCAGGCCTCCACGCGCTCTGCTTCACTGAGGCGGATGAGCGGGCCAATCTCGGTGGCTTCATCGGAAGGGCTGCCCGCAACCAGCCTGGCCGCGAGCTCGACCACCTTCCACAAATAAGATTGAAAGATGCCGCGTTGGACAAAGACGCGCTGCACGCTGATGCAGGATTGGCCCGAGTACGCAAAAGCCGCGTGGGTGGTGCGCGCGGCCGCCCCGTCCAGATCGTGCCAGTCGCCGTGGACGATGAGAGCGGCATTGCCGCCCAGTTCGAGAACCATCCGCTTTCGTCCGGAGCGGGCTTTCAGTTCCCAGCCAACTTTGGCGGAGCCGGTAAAGCTGATCAGCTTGATGCTGTCTTCCTTTTCCGCCAGCCATGCGGTATCGGCATTGCCCAGGGTGAGTACGGCCAGGGCCTCGTCGGGCCATCCGGCCTTGAGGATCACCTCGCCCAGCGCCAGTGCGGTAAAGGGGGTCTGCGGGGCGGGCTTCAGAATCACGGGGCAACCGGCGGCCATGGCGGGCGCCACCTTGTGAGCCACTAAATTCAATGGAAAATTAAAGGGAGTGATTGCCAGAACCGGACCGACGGGAAAACGCTGAACGAGCCCCCAGCGGCCCTCGTTTCCTTCAGTCAGATCAAGGGGAAGGCTTTCGCCGCCCAGCCGCGCGGCCTCTTCGGCAGCGGTTTTGAACGTGAGCACGGCGCGATCGACTTCGGTGCGCGCCAACCGGATGGGCTTGCCCGCCTCGGCGACGATCAACTGCGCGAAGCGCTCTTTTTGCTCGATGAGCGCGGCGGCTACATCCTCGAGAATCTCGCGGCGCTTCCAGCGGGGCAGGGCGCGTGTACGGCGCAGGCTGGCTGTGGCGTGGTGCACGGCCTGGCGGGCATCGGCGCGGGTGGCCACGGTAACCCGGCCTACCAGCCCCTGATCCCAGGGAGAGCGCACTTCCAGCGCTTCGCCGTCAATCCACTCCTTGCCGCAAAGCAGAAAACCCGTTTGTGTTCCCGGCCGCATCTTCATGGCGCTTCTCGCTCCTCGTTCGACTCTGCTCTTGATGTTACAAGGGAGGGGCGCGCGCGGGACATGGAAAGAAACACAGTCTTCTCCGGCGGGTTCAAGATGAAACGCGGAAACGGTGACTTCTAACCGTTTCCGGATCGCAGCTTTTCAGGCCCTCAAGATGTATCGGAAGCGCATATCTTCGGCGTACCACATGATGTAGTTGGTTCCCCAGGTGTTATTGAAAAGGCTGGAGTGGATCCCGGCACTCAGATCCGGCTGCGTGTTGGAGAAAAGCAGCGTAGTTCTTTCGCCCAGTGCTACCACGGGAGCGTCGAGGGTTTCCACTGCAAAGAGATGCCCTGCCTGCCGATATTCGAATCCCTTCGCCAGGCTGTGCATATGCCGGCCACCTGAGACTGCAACGTCGAAGGGCGAGATTTGCTCGCCGGATTTATCGAGCGTCCAGCCCTTCTGGTCTTCGGCGATGGGATTGAAGGTTAGCCAGAGGGCCTCCGGCAGACGGGTTGCGGGCTTCTCAAAGCAGGATAAGTTGAGATAAATTATCGGCTCGGCTTTGGGCAGCAGTAACTCGAGGAATATCTGGCGCGGGAAGCTGGCGCGGCCGGATTGGAAGGCCTCTTCATCCCTGATTTCAAGGCGAGCGACGATTCGATGGGCTTCGGCTGTTTCTTCCACATGAACTTCGGCCAACGAGGGATGCCAATCCTGGCGCACAGCACCGTACTTTTCAATATTCGGCTTGCCCAAATCTCTGAAAATCCAATCTTCTGTCGTCGTCCTATAGCTTTCAATAAAGTTGTGATAGTCCTTTTGCGAGAAGGTCTGGTAGGTAAACAGAGCGATAGGGTTGATCTTGCTTGCCCATTCACGACCGGTTTTCTTGTTCTGCAGGCGGATGATGGCGCCGGTTTGCGCGTCCAGTTGCAAAATGTAATGAGCGGTTTCGATGGGTTTTCCGGCAGGCTGCGCGACGGCCGAGGGCGAAAGTTCCAGATCGTCCGGGTCTGGAGTAAGGTTTTGGAGGGCCTGCAGGGCCTGGCTGCGGAGATTGGCGGGCAGCGTGCCAACGGCGTCGTAGAGATCTTTGCGCTTCTCTTCCCAGCTGAACTCCATCACCTTGTAGCCCTTGGCATCGAGCATGCGGGCCAGATCGGCGGGCTTGTAATTTTCAAAGTCGATCCAGGTTTTGGTGTCGGTGCCCCAGGTGTGCTCGGCCTCAAGCAGAAGATTGCGGAGCAGGGCCAGGTCGGTTGAATCTCCAATTTGAAACTTGCCCTCGGCAATCCAGGCATCGCGCATGCGGGAGACTTCGCGATAGCGGGCCACCTTCCGCGGGTCGCTGGAGCAACCGTAAATCCAGGTATCGCCGATTTCCTGGGTCACAACGGGGAGCTGGGCGCGATAAGGCTGGAGCGCGTTGGCCATATCGGAGAGGCTGCATCCGGTGATCTCCGCGTTGGGGAACCGCGCGGCGAGCTCGGCGTGGATGGCGGCGATTTCTTCCGGTGTGTGTGGGCCGCTGTTGTCCCCACGCACGCGGGTGGCGAGCGCCAGATCGGAGCCGGGAACGCGGGCAACTCCGCTGTAATCCCAGTGATACATCACGGGCAGGCTTGCGCCGGAGGGGTCCTTCCACAAGAAGAGCGGCGGCAGCTCGGCGGCAGTGCAACCGCCGTTCACGCCGATTTCGAGCAGGTTGACGCCGTGTTTGGCCAGCGGCGGAACAATGCCGCGCGTGTGCCCGGGAACATCCGTCATTTTGGCGCCGGTAGTGACCATTCCGAAGCGCTTGTCTAGCGACTGCGAAAGCGCCAGGCTGCCCTCAATCATCGATTGGCTCAGAAATTCGGTCTGCCAGGTGAATGGCAAAGCGTGCCAGGCGATATCGCGGCGGGCGATGGCCTGCTCCATGGCTTTGCGGTCGCCGGGCGAGGCCTGTTCGAGGTATTCATAGAGCAGCCATGAGCCGGTGGTCCACACATAGCGACGCTTGCCCGCGGCGTTGGCAGCGCGGGAAATCTCGATCGCCTGAGGGAAAAACTGTTCGAAGTATCTTTTGTGGATGACGTTATATTGCGTATCGATAAAGCCCGCGTCGAAGTGGCACTTGAACATGACCAGTACGCGCTTCACGGCAGGGTCGGCCTGGGGCTGGGGCTGTTGGGCCTGGAGGCTAAACGGAGAGCGGAGCAGCAGGCCGGCTCCGGCGGCGGAGGTGGTCGTTATAAAGTCGCGGCGTTTCATGGGGTGATTTCCTTATTAAATAGAATCGCTGGAAGTGTATCACTGTAAGGCATGATTGCAGAGCTATGCGCGCGGGGGGATGGGTCTGCTAGAGGATTGTCTGCTCTCGGGAGCACAAAAAATGCCCCATAACCCGACTTCAGGGGAGTGATCTAGGGAGAGGATTGGGACCTCCCATCCACGGTCCCCAATAGCGAGGGACCGTGGGCACCCTCATTGTGGTTTGGAATGGGCCAAGGGATCGGGGCCGCGCGCCAGACTCGATGGTCTTGAGCCGCGGGTCCTGCCTTAATTTCACTATCGACAGCTACGTCTTGGACCGCGCTTGCAGTGCTTTCGCATACCAGTCGCTTGCCTGGGCAATTGCCAAACAGAACTCGGGAAGCATTCCACTGGAATCAGGGGAAGAAATCCTAGTTGCAAGCTCATTCGCTTCTTCTGCAGAAAGCGATGCGTCGAGTACTCGCTCTTCAATCGCCGCCTTTCTAAGTTCACAAAGGATAGAATGATCCAGCCTTAGGATCTCGATTGAACTCAAAGCCGCAGTATCAGCCGCGGAGGCATGAACTGAGCCATCTACGGTGTACTGAAATCTGCTCTCTACATCCACGCTAAGTGGTGAAACGAAGTTGGCATCATTGATGCGTGTGCCACCCTTCTGATGCGCCCCGTAAGGGAATTTGGGATTCCACTCCGGCGGTGGTTTCATCCCAGGAAAGCAGGCCAGCATGTTGTCATAATCGAGATCACTATCGGGATCTTGAGTTTGTGGGACCAAATGCTCGATGTGGCAGTCTTCAACGGTTTGTATCCGCTGCATTGAGTATGCACAGAGATATCCTTGCTCCAGCAGCATTTGCCGCCTAATTGCGCGAGTCTCTGTACCGTGAAGTGCGCCATAGGTCAAATTCTCCTGCACAGTTTCGTTGTCGACTTTCCACTTGCGAAGAGCAATTGGCTCAAGCCCCTTAATGATTCGCTTCATTTTGCCTTCCCCGCAAGCCGGTCGATCCGGGCGGAAAGACGGACTAGTTCTGGATGATTGCCGCGTATCTCTTGGCGAATCTGGTTGACGACAGCCTTCGCTTCGTCGAGTTTGAGATTGGAGATCAACTGCTCGACTTTCTCGAATTTGCGCTCGACCTCTTCATCTCGAATATCTGCGCTCATGACATGAGTCAGGATCCAATTCGAGTCCATTCCAAAAGACTGTGCGGCGCTTTGCGGTGCTTGGCCTTCCAGGCGAATAATCTCCATGGGCTCGGCTTCCCCGATGAGCTGTGGCGAGTGCGTCGTGGCGATGAATTGGATCTTCGGAAAAGTTCTCTTTAGGTCTTGAATGACGCGTCTTTGCCATTTCGGATGCAAGTGCAGGTCTAATTCGTCGACGGTCACAATCCCCGGCGTCTCTACGAGAACTTTCTCGTTCAAATCAGGATTGAGCTGTATTGCTTTCCTCGCAATGTCTCCGACGAGTGTTAGCATTGCGCGCTGACCATCGCTGAGGTGGCTGAAGGGATGCGTCCCGTGATGTTTAAAGGTAACGACCACATCCTCGCGCCGAATGTCGTAGTAGAGATCTTCAGCGTCGTCGATGCAGCCAACGATTGCCTGCGTGACCACTCGAAGTGCTGGCGATGTCGATCCCTCTTGAAGACCCGCGAACGTTTCCTTGGCTAGCCAGTCGAAAAGCGCTTCCTCGTGAATGAGAAATTGGATGTTGCGATAACCAAGAAGTCGGGTCGGCCGCTCGCTGTTCCAATTACTGCTTGCTGTCTCTTTCCTTCGGACGCGGTCGGGTTCAATCCAGAGTCTCTCCGTTCCGTAAGAAGAGATCAGGGGAAGAACGACATCTTCGCCTGAACGTAAGGATGCGACGGTGTTCCTTCCAATATCCAAGATTGCTTCGGCATCGCCATACCTCGTAGTGCTTCGGTCTGAGACCTTCTCCCGCATCCAGCCTAGTGGTGCTCCCATAATCTGCCCTGCGGCTCGGATACTGACCGGGTACTGCTTTTCGAACGTGTACTTGCGATTGTTTTGCCTGAAAGCTAAGAGTCTGACGTCCCCATCCTCAATTGCTGGGGCCCTCCTCGGAACGTCGACCCCCAGAAGCCAACTGCCAGCCGCAATGTGTATGGCATCGAGAAGGGATGTCTTGCCCGATGCGTTCTCGCCGACCAAAAGGTTGAACTGCGGATTTAGATTCAACTCGAAAGACTCGAAGCAGCAGTAGTTCTTGATTAGGAGATGGTCAATCCTCATCTTTGGTCCTCAATCTCTACAGATTCAATAGTTTACTCCATTACGTTGCGCACAGGCCAATTCACTCATCCAGCGTGGTGTGAATGCCAAATTGAGGATTGGGAACGATAAACGCCCTTGTATCCTTCCAACCCTAATTTTTAAATTGCTCGTCAATTCAGAAACTGATACATCTTGCAGCATCGCATCGACGGCCTCAGCCGATGCGATAAACTCCTGCATATGATTCATGACGGCAAACGCCGCAAACTTCCCTTCGACCCCGCCGAGGCAATCGCGCATTTAAAGGCCAGCGATCCAAAACTGGGTGAGCTGATCGACCGGGCCGGCGAGTTTACGCTGCGGCTCGATGCTGCGCCTTCGCCGTTCGAGTCGCTGCTGGAGTCGATCCTCTACCAGCAGTTACACGGCAAGGCAGCGGCGACTATCCATCGGCGGGTGCGGGAGTACTATGGCGGCGATCCCGCTCCGCAACTGCTGCTCGATACTCCGGATGAACGGCTGCGGGCCTGCGGGGTTTCAGGAAACAAGATCAAGGCGTTGAAGGACCTAGCGGCGAAGACGCTGGACGGGACGGTGCCGACGCATGCGGCGATTAAAAAATTGCCGGACGCGGAGATTGTGGAGCGGCTGTGCGAGGTGCGCGGCATTGGGCCGTGGACGGTGGAGATGCTGCTTATCTTCCGCCTGGGGCGGCCGGATGTGTTGCCGGCGACAGACTACGGTGTGCGCAAGGGATTTGCGCTTACATTTCAGCGCGTGCCGAAGACCAGGCCTCTCGAAGCTGCCGATCTGCCCAAGCCGGAGGTGCTTTTCAAAAGGGGAAAACGATGGGCGCCATTCCGCTCCGTGGCCAGTTGGTACTTGTGGCGGGCCTGCGATCTTGCCAAAGGCCGCGCGCCCTCAGGGCGGTCGAGCTTAAAATAATTAAGCGCAGCTTCCAGCCCATGCATCCAACAAAAAGCTGAATCTTGCACTGGCTCCCGGCACCTATCCTATTGGCTCGTTCGGTTACTTAGAGTTATGAACAGGTGTGGCTCGGGATGGAGGAGCGCATTTCTGAAGAGTTCCAAACAGGGATCTTAGCCAGAAGCTGAAATCTGAAAAACCGGAGCTGATTTTTTCATGCCCCCAAGCAAGCGATTTATCTGCATTCATGGTCACTTTTATCAGCCGCCGCGAGAGAATCCGTGGCTGGAGGCGGTGGAGATCCAGGACTCGGCCGCTCCATATCACGACTGGAACGAGCGCGTCTGCGCGGAGTGTTACGCACCTAACGGCGCCGCGCGAATCGTGAACGATAAAAATCAGATCCAGCGCATCGTGAACAACTACGCGCGCATAAGCTTCAACTTTGGGCCCACTCTGTTGAACTGGCTGAAGGAGAACGCGCCGCGAACCTATCGCATGATCCTTGACGGCGAGGGCCGCAGCCGGAAGAGCTATGGCGGTCACAGCTCAGCGATGGCGCAAGTTTATAACCACGTGATTATGCCGCTGGCCTGCACGCGCGACCGTATCACGCAGATCCGTTGGGGCATTGCCGATTACGAGTACCACTACGGTGCACCGCCGGAGGGAATGTGGCTGGCGGAGACGGCGGCGGACACTGAATCGCTGGAACTGCTCGCCGCACACGGCATCAAGTTCACAGTGCTGGCGCCGCATCAATGCCTACGCATCCGCCCGCTGCAAGAAGACGCGGAGTGGATGGATACCGCCAACGCAACCGTGGATACCTCGCGGCCCTACCTGGTGCGCTTCGAGTCCGGAGTCTCGATTGCCGTCTTTTTTTATAACGGCCCGATCTCGCGAGCGATTGCATTTGAGGGGCTGCTGAACCTGGGCGAAAATCTGGCCGCGCGGCTCAAAAGCGGATTCACAGACGGCACGCAGCCGCAGTTGGTCCACGTGGCCACCGACGGCGAATCCTACGGCCACCACCACAAGTACGGCGAGATGGCGCTGGCCTATGCGTTGCACCTGCTGGAACAAGATAAGACGGTAAAGCTGACCAATTATGGCCGTTATCTGGAACAGTTTCCGCCGGAGTACGAAGCTGAGGTCGTGGAGAACACCTCATGGAGTTGCGAGCACGGTGTGGAACGCTGGCGATCGAATTGCGGCTGTAACGGAGGCAAGCCGGGATGGAACCAGCTGTGGCGCACGCCCCTTCGGCAGGCTCTGGACGAGCTGCGGGATGCTCTTGTTCCCCTAACGGAGCAGGAGGGCGGCAAGCTTTTCAAAGACGTGTGGGCCGCGCGCAACGGTTATATCGGACCTCATACTCGATCGCGGGCACGGAGGCGCTGGAGCGCTTCTTCAGCGAGCATCAGAACCACGCTCTGACAGAAGAGGAACGAGTGCGGGCGCTGGAGCTGATGGAGATGCAGCGCCACGCGCAGCTTATGTACACCAGTTGCGGCTGGTTCTTCGACGACATTTCAGGCATTGAGACGGTGCAGGTGATCGCCTATGCCGCACGCGTGCTGCAACTGGCGCGAGGACTCTTTGGCCGGCAGGCCGAAGGGCTGGAGCCTGCATTCCTGGCGCGGATGGCGGAAGCTCACTCCAACGTGCCCAGCGCAGGCAACGGCGCCGACATTTACAAAGCCGCGTGGCCACCATGGAACTGAGCCTGGAACAAGTGGCCGCTCACTACGCCATCAGCAGCATCTTCTCCTCGTTTACCGAGGAGACTGACTTGTTCTGCTATCGCGTCCGCCGCATCTCCTACGAGATTTATACCTCCGGACGGGGACGGCTGGCGCTGGGCCGCGCGCATGATTGCCAGCGCCATCACCGGCCAGCAACAGAGCTTCTCGCTTTGCGGTTCTGCACTTCGGCGATCAGAATATTACCGCCGCCGTAAAAGCGTACGACGAAGCCGACGCAGCGGACTTTGAAGCCTTTGCCGCAAGAGGCCGCGGAGCAGGTGCAGCGCGCCGACTTCCCCGAGGTGATTCGCCTGCTCGACCGCTACTACGGCCATGTGGATTATTCGCTGACCTCGCTCTTTACCGATGAGCAGCGGCGCATCGTCAGCTGATCCTCACCTCGACGCTCTGAAGACATTGAGAATTCGCTGACCGGCATTTATGAAGACCACGCCAGCCTGCTGCACTATCTCTTCTCAGCCGGGCTGCCCAAGCCTCCTGCGCTCACCCTGGCCGCGGGCTTTGCCGTGAATGCGGGATTGCGACGGGCGCTGGAGTCCGACTCCATCGACGAAGCGCAATTGCGGTCGTTCCTCTCTCTGGCCAAGGCAGACGAGGTGCCGCTGGAGACGGCGACGCTCTCCTACATCGCCGATCTGCGCATGAAACGCGCCATGGTCGATCTGCAAATGTCCTCGGGATCGCTGGAGATGCTGGAGCGGGCGTTGGCATTGGCCCGCATCCTGGTGGAGATGCCCTTCGAGCTGAACCTATGGCAGGCGCAGAATATCTGGTACGAGATTTTGCGTACCTCAAATTATGCGCAGATTACCGCGGACAAAGCCGACCAGCCGCTGTGGGAGAAGAATTTCAAGGAACTCGGCGGCCTCCTATCGATCGACTACGAGGCCATCAGCCAAAAGGAGCCGGCAGCGGGAAATAAGGGAGATTAGAGGCTTCGTGTAGAGTATTCAACAATCCCACACGGCGACAAAAACCGGTGACATGCTCGCCGGCTTTGAAAGGGCACGGATTTATCCGTGCCGCCAAATATCCAAAATGGATAGTAGGACTTTAGCCCCGAGTGGACGCATTTTCAATAATTTGCATTTCCTTCGCGGCTAAAGCCGCGATCCAATTTGTTCGTTCTTCGGCACGGATAAATCCGTGCCCTTTCAAAACAACCGAGCTTAGCTTCCAGCCTTATGCAGCCTTCCGTCTTTGAGCAGGAAGCGCTCGCCGCGCCAGACAATGATATTGCCTGCGAATCCGGCTACCCAGACGCCCATGGCTACGAAATCGCGAAATGGCAGCAGCCATAAATCTGGAAGTACCTGGTGATCGGCGAGCACTTCAGCGCCGACCATCATGGCCAGAGTAAGGCGCAGGAAGAAACTCAATCCCAGCAGCCACAGGCTCAGGGGGCTGAGCCCGCTGGCCAGCACATTGAGCAGCGCCCAGCCGAGTCCATGCGTAAAGATGAGCCCGGCGTAGCCCCAGGGCCGCGCGTCGCGAACGGTGCGGGCCCAGCGCAACTGGTGATCGAGGTAGCCGCTCCAGGAGTAAGCGGGAATTGAAGTCTCAACCACTTCGGTGCTGAGCGCCACGCGGTAGCCGCCCCGTCCCACGCGCGCGCCCAGCTCATAGTCATCGGCCAGATGATCCACCAGCGGCTCGAGTCCGCCGATCGTATCGAGCGCCTCGCGGCTCACAGCCAGCGTTGAGCCAAGGCCGTAATGCAGGCCGCCCTCAATCATTTTGGAGAGCAATACGCCCGCCAGAAAATCGCTGGCGATTCCCAGCGCCTCAAGCCGCGAGGGCAGCGTGCCGTGCGCACGACCGCGGTAAAGCGCGGTAACCAAACCAACCTGTTTTTGCGCTTTACCGTCGACGGCGGGCCCGCCTGAAGTTGGGCTGAAGCAGGCCATCACCCGCTCCAGGTAGTGGGGCGATACGGTGATATCGGAATCATTGATGAGCAGATATTTGTGGTGCGCGTAACTTGCGAGCTGGACCAGCGTGCTGACCTTGCCGTTGGTTCCCAGGCGGGAGGGGCAGTCGATGAGTTGAATGAATCTATCGGGAAACTCCTGCCTGAGCTGCTCGACGGCGGAGACTGCCGGATCGGAGAGTGAGCTTACTCCAAAGAGCAGCTCGAACTCGCCCGAATAAGATTGGCGGCAATGGCTGCGGAAGGCGTCGATCATGCCGGGATCGAGCCCTCTGAGAGATTTGAGGATACTGACGCCGGGAGCAAAGTGCGCGGGCCTTGCACTGCGCCCCGCCAAAAAAATGCGTGCGGCAACCATCGCGGCCAGATAGTAGCCCATGCCGGCGACAGTCAGGACCGTGGTGAGAATCTCCACGGATTGGGCTAATAAGTGAGGCATCGCTGGGAGTAAGTGTAAACGACAGGGATCAGGGTTCAGGGATCAGGGATCAGAAAAGCCCATAGCAGCTCTTATAGCTGTAGCAAGAAGGTAGTGATGTCTTAGTCGTCTGATCCCTGATCCCTGAACCCTGATCCCTGTTACTCATACCGCAGCGCCTCAATCGGATCCAGGTTAGCGGCTTTCCAGGCCGGATAAATTCCGAAGAGCAGGCCGATCGCGCAGGAAACGCCGAAGCCGATGAGAACCCACACCGTGGAAAGGGTGGCCGGAAGGCGGATGGGCAGAAGGTAGACGATCCAGGTGATCACGGCCCCGGCGAGAACGCCGATCACCCCGCCCAGGGCGCACAGTGTGATCGCCTCGGTGGTGAACTGGGTGAGGATAGTTCGCTTGGTGGCGCCGAGAGCCTTGCGGATGCCGATCTCGCGGGTGCGCTCGGTAACCGAAACCAGCATGATGTTCATCACCCCCACGCCGCCCACCATCAGGCCGACGCTGGAGATGGCGATCATGAACATGCGCAGGTAGAAGGTGATGTCTCCCCAGAGTTTCAGCAGCGAATCGGGCCCGAACATTTCAAAGTTATCGTCCGCCTCCACCTTCACCTTGCGCCGGATGCGGAGCAGCTCGCGAACCTCGTCCTCGACCAGCGCCTTGTTTTTCTGGTCGTCGTACTTCACGCTGATGATAAGATCCTGATCCTCGGGATGCAGATAATGAAATGTGCTCATGGGGAAATAGACCTGATTGTCGTCGGGATTCTTGCCGCTGCCAAAAGGCTGCTTCTGATAGTCGAGCACGCCAATCACGGTGTAAAGGCTGCTTTCGACGCTTACCTCCTTGCCAATCGCCGACTCGTTGCCGAAGAGATCTTCCCAAGTGTCGTGACCCAGGACGCAGACATGCGCGGCGCGCTGGTCTTCATCGTCGGTAAAGAAGCGGCCTTCGACGAAGACCAGGTCCATGACGTCAGCCAACTCCGCGGTTGAGCCGTCCAGAACTGTCCCGGCCACTTTTTTGCCCTGATACTTCACGTCCACGTCGCCCACGTGAAAGGCTGCGTTCGCGTGGTTAATCGAGCCATCGACGGCCAGCACATGCGGCAACTCGCGCAGCGCCACCACGTCGCCGATCGTAAGCTTTTTCCGGTTCAACTGCTCGGGGGTGAATTGGATTTTTGCGAAGGGAAGATGGAAGACCCAGATGGTGTTTGTACCCATCGAATTGGCAAAGTCGGCGATGCGATTATTAAGGCCGCTGATGATGGAGGAGATGGCGATGACCGTGGAGACTCCGATGACGATACCCAAAATGGTCAATCCCGAACGCAGCTTATTTGCCCTTAGCGTATCGAAGGCCATCTTGACAGATTCGCGAGTTTGACCGTGAACCATAAAAGCACCCTAGTCGTCAGTTGTCAGTGATCAGTTGTCAGTTCTTTCATGCCTAATCTTTCATCGATTGCAGAAGAGCGTGAATCATTTTTCCAACTTCGTGAGAGAGACGCTCTGTCTCATCGATGAGTTTGGGATTACCGATTTCAAGTGCGCGCGCGATTTCGAGTTGTGTTTGCAGTTCGAAGTTGGAGCCACGGGCGACTCGTAGAAACTGACGGAATTCGCCGATGCTCATTCTCCCCTGTCCCTCTGCAATATTGCTTGGCACCGAGACTGCCGCACGCCTGATTTGACTTGTTAATCCATATAGTTCTTCGCGCGGGAAGCCTTTGGTCAGGCAATATGTCGCAACAGATAACTGAATGGATCTCTGCCAAACCTGTAAATCTCGAAATGATTGCGCCATGAATTATTGCTCCTTCTTACTGATAACTGACAACTGACACCTGACAGCTTCTTCTCACAGCTCCGCCCTCAGCGCCGCAATCGGATCCAGCTTGGCGGCCTTGCTGGCGGGGTAAACGCCGAAAAAGACGCCGACCGAGCCGGCCAGAGTCAGTCCCAGGAGTACGCTCCATAACTGCACATTGGTGGGGAAACCGAGAATGACCGTTATCAGCTTGGCCACGCAGACTCCGCACAACACGCCAATGGCTCCCCCTACCAGTGCCATGGTTGCGCTTTCGATGAGGAATTGCAGCAGCACATCGCGTTGCCGGGCGCCGAGGGCCTTGCGAATGCCGATCTCGCGGGTTCGCTCGGTGACTGAGACCAGCATGATGTTCATGATTACAATGCCCCCCACCACCAGGGAGATGGAGGCAATGCCCAGCACCACCCAGGTGAAGAGCGCGCTGATCTGTTTCCAGAGATCGAGAAAGGTGTCGTTGGTCTCCATTGTGAAGTCGTCGTCCGCGCCGGGGGCATCGTGACGGCGTATGCGCATCAGCACGCGCACCTCGTCCTTGGCGCGCTCCATCACTTCTGCGCCCCCGTTAGGACGGGCATAGATCTTCACCGAATCATTGGCGCCGTAGGTTTGCTGATATGTGGTGATGGGAACGATTACCCAGTTATCCTGCGACCGGCCCAGTGTCTTTCCCTGCCGCTCGCCGACTCCGATCACGATGTAGGGCACGCCGTCCACGCTAATTTCCTTGCCCACAGGATCTTCGTTGCCCATCAGATTGTCCACAATGTCGTAACCGACGATTGCATTGTGCGTGGCGCGGTCCACGTCGGCGGGGGTGAAGCCCCGGCCCAGGGCGATGTTGATGTTATGCAGCGCCGGCATATTCCATGTGTAACCGTGCAGGTCGGCGCCTTTGATGGATTGCCGATTGTAAACGACATTGCCGTTGCCAAAAATCGCGGCGCCCACATCGCTGCACTCGGTGCAGCTGTCCCGCAGCGCCTGGTAGTCTTCCATGCGGATGATCTTGCGCTTCTGAAAGCGCATGTAGTCTTCGAGATTGAAGATCACGCTTGACTCCCCGGGCACCGTAAAGATATCTGCGCCATAGCCGGTAAGCTTGGTACTCACATACTTGTCGGCGCCGTTGACTAGTGTAATGACCATGATGACCGAGGCCACGCCCATCACCACGCCGATGAGCGTCAGGATGGTGCGCAGCTTGTTTGCCCACAGCGACTGCAGCGCGAGTTTGAAGGCCTCATTGAACCGCATGGCCCTGCTTTCGTTCGCGGAACCGGCAATGTCTTTCCGCACCCTGGCGCGGGTGTTGCCCGCGAATAAGGGCGCGCTAAACGGTTCCTGCCCGATGATACCAGTGTACGAAATCTCCTCTGCTCCTTGTCGACCACGCACGGCCTCATCAGGATTCTGACGGGTGTGCGGCAGCGGAAGCAGCCTTGGCGGCTCTGTCTTATCGAATACGCGAAGTTGCGACGAAGGGTTCCCGCCGGAGGGAGCAGGGGTCTTCAGACCCCAGAATGGATTGGAGACGAAGAAGCGGACTTCAGCCCCGGATACGGCCTATCGCAGTTTCCCGCGTCTTTGCCAAATTTGGAGGAAGAAATGAGAACCCGGGGCTGAAGCCCTCCCGACATAATCGTATTGTCAGGAGCCTGAAGGCCCCTGCTCCCTCCGAAAAAAACTTCGCTGGGGAAGTGCGCTCAGTCGAGAAGACAATCGCCGCAAATCAGCGTCCGGAACTGCCAAAGCCCTTTTCTGCGCGCGCCGACACTTCCAGTGTTTCTACCTCCTGGACTTGACCTGTGAGAACAGGAACCGGAATCATCTGGGCAATTTTTTCGCCGGCCTTCAACTCGACGGCAACCTCGCCCAGGTTGGTCATCAGCACCAGAATCTCGCCGCGGTAACCGGCATCGATAACGCCGGCTGTAGTGGCGATTCCTCGCGATGCCATGGAGGAGCGATCACGGACCAGCAGGCCGAGCGGCGCGCCGGTCTGCGGATGCCGGGCCTCGACGGCGATGCCGGTACGCACTTTTACCGTGGCTCGGGGAGCCAGCGTCACGGCTTGCAATGCAAAAAGGTCGTAGCCAAGATCTTCGCCCGGATGCGCCACTACCGGCAGCTCGGCTCCAGGTTCCAGCAGTTTCACTCGCAGCATGGATTGATGGTAGCGCACGGAGGAGTGCACGTGGAAAATGGTCAGCCCCGGCCGGGAAGTTTTCCCGCCGGGGCTGTCGTTTTATCGAGAAAAACATTCGGCAAAAGGACCTGTAAGCCGAATTCTG
Organism: uncultured Acidobacteriaceae bacterium; assembly: GCA_963839225.1. GTDB lineage: Bacteria > Acidobacteriota > Terriglobia > Terriglobales > Acidobacteriaceae > Telmatobacter. The sequence goes on along the minus strand of CAWIVA010000041.1, from coordinate 8,349 downwards.
TCGTGTGCGGTCATTCCTCTAGGCGCCGCGTTGCCGCGGACGCTCATCAGCGACCTACCCGGAGGTTTCGGCGAAAGCTTCGAGCCGCCTGGGCGCGTCGGGCCGATGCGCAGCGCTGCATGGCTCGATGCAGACGCTTCCCTCCCTATTTGGTCTTGCTCCGTGTGGGGTTTACCCTGCCTCCGTCGTTACCGCCGGAGCGGTGCGCTCTTACCGCACCATTTCACCCTTACCCCGGCGCTGGAGTTTCCGCAACGGCGAGCCTACCCGCCGTGGCGGGCCAACTCGGGTATTGCGTTTCCAGGGTCGCCCTCCCTAGAGAGGGGTAGCCGAGGCGGTATCTTTTCTGTGGCACTGGCCGTCCGCGAGCCTTGAAGCCCACGTCCCGGACGTTATCCGGCACACTGCCCTGCGGAGTTCGGACTTTCCTCCCCCGGCGATCCGCCGTGGCGGAACCTCCGGCAGCGACCGCCCGGTCCTCCTGCCAGCCTCTAGTGTACCGCGAAATCGGTTTTACCAGTTGCGATATGGGATTTGAGAGGGAACGACCTCGACGCCATCGGTGAAGTCTTTGCTCTTGAGTCGAACACCCCTATCTTCAAGAAGCATCTTGATCGCGTTTAAAGCTTGCTCCATGTGAGGTGTTGGTCCAACGACTATTTTTCGAAGGGGCGACTCGGGCGTTCTAAGCCCCAGAGGAAACTCAGTATATGGCGTGATGCCCATGGTGCCACATCGAAATCTAACTGGAAGTTTAGAGCCATCTCTTTTCCGGTCCTCTGGGAAGATGGAAGGAAGCATAACTATACGCCATTCCTTCTCTTCAAAAAAGGCCTTATTTTTGAAGAGCGTGGCGTTAACTACGAAGGCCGCAATCAGTGCCGTTCTATGTTTCCAAGTTGATACCGCGGTTGGGCCAAGGGCGTCTAGACTGGCCCCCTTCGACATCAATTCCATTACATTAAGTTCGAATTTCCAGGTTATTGCAGATGCAAACTCATCAAGTTCTTTTTCTGATACCTGCGCCATTCCCTTGCCAGTTCGTCTAAATTCTGCCTCCTTATCTTCAAAATTGTAACTGCATTGTCGCAGAAATGCGACGCCTTCATTAAGGATCCATGCTTGGCCACACCCACTTTTGTCGATTGCGAGAGCATCAAACCCTAAGCTAATGCCCCTGCCAGCGCTTGAATATGCCTTCCATTGACTGAGCCTATCTCCGGAGCACGCGTTTACTGGCGCTGCTTGTGCATCGTCATCCGAGAACGAAACGATGTAAGCTCCTCCCCACCCATTGAACGTTGGCATGACCCAGTCCAAGAATTGTCTGAGATTTGTGCGTATATCGACTTTGAACTCATCTATAAAAGCGCTCAGGTATTCAAGTGCGTCAACGAACTCCTTCGAGTCATTCATGTATCTAATATGAGTTGCGCGAAGATTGTCGGAATCAAGGATGCCGAGAAATCCGTCAAGGGTGGTGTAGTGATATAGAAGTCCCTTAGGCCTTAGTAATTCTGAATCTTCGATTTTTGATTGCCGCTTGTGCTCATCCATTTCTATCTCTCACACGTCAAAGCTCAGGCATCGGCTTGCAGTTCTCCGAGCACCTTCTTGACTTGCTGTCGCAGCTCCGGAATGTCAATTTGTACGGAATCCCAGATCATCGGAAGACTCACGGAGAAATAGCCATGCGCGACACGATTCCTCATGCCGTATATCTGCGCGAAGGGAATCGACGGATACCTGGCCGCAATATCGGGGCCAATTTCAAGCAGATTGTTGGCGGCTTCGCCGATGATCTCGATATTGCGAATGACAGCGTCCTGGACCAAAGAGTTGGCGAAGAACTCCTCGCGGCTCAGACCATTGGTGTATTGAAGAACGCGCTCTGCGGCCTCCAGCATGTGGCCGATAAAGTCCTTCGCAGTGAGGTCTTCCTTATTCACAGCGAGGCAGCCTCGGCGAGCACTTTGCCACGAAAGCGAGGATGAAGTTCCTCGGCAGTGCGCAAATCGATTTTGACTCCTGTCACGGCGGCCAGTTGAGCCTGCAGCCGCTCCATTGCCAGCAGGCTGGCGCGGGGCGCTGGGTCCACCAGCAGATCGAGGTCGCTGCCTTCCTCGATCTTCCCCATGCAGCACCGAGCCGAAGACGCGCGGGTTCGCCATCCCGGCCTGGAGCACAAGCTGGCGGATCGTCTCCCGATGCTGCGGCAATACCTCTGACGGTCTCATGGCGCAATTTCCTTCAATCTACTACCAGTTTACCGCTAACTTCATAAATCGGCAGGTAAATCATTTGAATCGAAAGGCATTGCGTAACCATCCATTTGTCTGCGTAGAGAGATTTCCCCCTCCGCGGAGCCGTGGACCGGCTCATGAAAATATCCCCGAATCAACTCAATTCAAGGAGAACTCAATGAAGATTGTTACCATGATCGCGCGCTATCTGCTGGGACTGATGTTTCTGGTCTTCGGCTGCAATATATTTTTTAATTTCATTCCCATGGGACCGATGCCGGCGGGGCTGGCCGGGCAGTTTATGGGCGCTCTGTTTGCGTCGCATTACTTCTATGTGGTGGGCGCGATGATGGTCAGTATCGGCGATTCTGTTTTTGGTGAACCGGTTTGTGGGGCTGGGGCTGACGCTGCTGGGGCCCGTGCTCTTCAACATTCTCACCTTTCATCTGCTGATGAACCCGAGCGGCATTGGGATGGGCGCCTTTGCGACGCTTTTATGGCTGCTGGTGGCCTGGGAGCATCGCATCGTCTTTGAAAGGCTCTTCGCGGCGCGGCTGGAGGAGTGAAGGCTGACGCGAAAAAGGCGCAGGGCGGCTGGCTACAATCAAGCTAGCGATGATCCGGTACCTCTATCTCGGGCGAATGGGCTACGAAGAGGGGCTGCGGCTCCAGGCGGAGATCGCCGGGCTGCGCTTCGAAGGTCGCGTCGAAAATGTGCTGCTGCTGCTGGAGCATCCGCCGGTGCTCACGCTGGGCCGCAACGCCGACCGCGCCAATGTGTTGGCCTCGGAAGAACTGCTCGCCGCGCGAGGCGTCACCGTGCATGAGATCAACCGCGGAGGCGACGTCACTTATCACGGCCTTGGGCAACTGGTGGGCTACCCGATCTTCGACCTGCGCAGCCTGCACACCGAGAGTGGCGGGCGAATGGGTCCGGTGGATTTTGTGCGCGGGATGGAAGAAGCACTGATCCGGCTTTGCGGCGGATTTGGAGTGCAGGCGGGAAGGATTGCCGGGCTTACCGGGGTCTGGTGCGGGGGAAATACAGGGGTCAGGGGTCAGGGATCAGGGATCAGTATGCCGACCGGGGAGAACCTGCGCGGTCAGATCGGAACTGGCGCGTTGGAGCGGAAGATCGGCGCGATCGGTATTCATGTGGCGCGGGGGATTACGACGCACGGGTTTGCCTTCAACGTCACCACAGATCTGCGCGATTTTCAGTTAATAGTTCCATGCGGCATTCCTGATCACGCGGTGACCAGTTTGGAACGTGAGATGGATTGCGAGCGGGATCGCGGTCATGACCGGCCAGGTGAATTGCCCTCGCTGGAGGCCATTGCGCACGAGGCGGCGCGGCAGTTCGGACTGGTTTTTGGCGAGCAGGTGCTGGCGTTGGAGAGTCTTGAAGAGCTGCGAACTCAAGCCGAGGCGACTGCCGTAGCCGTGCCCGAATTTCCAGCAGAAGATACGCCGATGCGAGTTCCGGCCGAGGTAGAGAGGCTCGCGCACAACGAGAGCCGCCCGACTCGGGCGTGAGCTTTCGTGGTTCCCCACCCTTGCGCCAAAAAACGTCGCAAGGATGGGCACCCGGCTCATGCACAAAGAGAGTAATTCGATTCGGGCGTGAGCACGCAAGCGGTTTATAATCCGGCAGGACCGGGAGCTACGGGCTGTTAGTTGAAAGGTATGGGCTCTAGCCCGTACGTAAGCGGGGAGAGGAATCGATGCCAACCGACATCATTATGCCGCAGATGGGCGAGTCGATCTTTGAGGGCACGCTGACCAAATGGCTCAAGAAGGCCGGCGACCGGGTGGAAAAGGACGAGCCGCTCTTTGAGATCTCCACCGATAAGGTGGATGCGGAGATTCCTTCGCCGGTGGCGGGCGTGCTGAGCGAGATCAAGGTGCCCGAAGGCGAAACGGTCGAGGTCAATACGGTGGTCGCCGTAGTGACCGAGCAAGGCGAGGCGGTTGCCGGAGCGGCGAAAAACGCCGAGCCAGCGCAGGCAACGCGTTCCACTCCTGCTGCTAGCGGGACTCCGTCGCCCAAAGTAGCCACGCGCGCGCCGCAGGCGCCATTGGCCCCACCGCAGGTGGCCGCGACAAAGGCGCAGTTGGCCCCACCGCAGGTGGTGGTTCGCTCCTCGCCGCTGGTGCGGAAGATTGCCGCGGAGAACAATCTCGACCTGAGTCTGGTCGCGGGAACAGGCGCGGATGGCCGCATTTCGAAGGAAGATGTGATGCGGCATCTGAGCGAACACGGAGCGGTGAGCGCCGCTGCTTCTTCGGCCACCGGATCTGCTCCGCCGGCAGCCTCCGCGCTGACCGGGCAGGTGGTGCCGCTCAGCAGAATGCGCGCGATTATCGCCGAGCGCATGGTCGAGAGCATGAGAATCAGCCCCCATGTTCACACCGTCTACAAGATCGATATGACGCGCATCGTGAAGATTCGCGAGCGCGAGAAGGCCGGCTTCGAGCATGCGAACGGCGTCAAGCTCACCTTTATGCCGTTTATCGCCGCAGCTGTTGTGGAGGCTCTGCGCAAGCACCCCATCGTCAACGCATCGCTGGTAGACGGCGCAATCCACTATCACCGGAACATCAACCTTGGCATTGCCGTGGCTCTCGAGTGGGGACTGATTGTGCCGGTGGTCAAAGAGGCTGAGGCGCTCAGCTTTCTCGGCCTGGCGCGCACCATCGCCGATCTGGCCGAGCGCGCGCGCACCAAGAAGCTGAAGCCCGAGGAGGCCTCCGGGTCCACCTTCACGCTGACTAACTCCGGCGTCTTCGGCGACGAGTTCAGCACACCCATCATCAACCAGCCGGAGTCAGCCATCCTGGCCATCAGCGGCCTAAAAAAGGAAGCCGTGGTGCTGACCGACGCGGAGGGCAACGATACCATCGCCATTCGCTCCATGCAGCACTTCACCCTGGGCTTCGATCACCGCACCATCGACGGCGCCGACGCCTGCCGCTTCATGCTCGAGCTGAAGAAAACGCTGGAGGGGTGGGATAAGAAGATTGGGTAAAGTGTGCGCGCTTTAAGTGCATTAATGTCGAGATTGCCGAACTAGAATCTTTCAGGGCACCAAGGTGGCTTTTAGACCCGACCACTCTGTAGTCTTTGTTGCCACCCTTGCAACACTTCCTCTGAGGGGTTGTTCCAATTGAACATTTCAAAGAGTCTTCTGATCAATCTGCGAGCAATTGCAAGTGCATCAGTGCGGATTTCCGAAACTAAAGCGACTTCCCCGATATCAATAAAGTCTATTCCGGCCTTATATTGGTTAAATAAGCCAACCAACGAATCATCAGAAATAAGTATTCTTTCATGGGTTCCCGAGAGCTTAATACCAATTTGAATCGACTCTTCCATGGGCACGAATGATTCAAAATATCTCTGAGCAAATAACATCCACTCCGTAATCGAGTAAATTGCGTCTTTACCTGCGCCGTGAGGAGCCGGGCGCGCCGACGGTTACGCTCTTTCTGCTGGCGCTCTTCGTGATCGTGGGCCGCTGGCCGCGTTGATCTTGGCTGCGGCATTGCGGCTTGAAAGGGCATGAGTTTAGCTGGCCGTTGCAAAGGTCAGGTTTTGAAAGGGCACGACTTTAGCTGACCGTTGTGTAGGTCAGGTCTTGAAAGCACGACTTTAGTCGTGCCGTGGACAACCATAAAGCTTCTGGGCTTTAGCTCATGTTGATTTTAAATCTACTTACGGCACGACTAAAAGTAGTACCCTGACGCTTCTTGCCTTCCAGAAGGCGTTTTCCCCAGCCTCTAAAGCCGGCGAAAAAAGCCCCGGCAATTGGCACGGCTGAAGCCGCGGTCTTTCAAAACAACCTGACGGTTTGAATGAGATTGTCCGGTCAGAAATACCGCTTGAGCTTAAGGATCTTCGATTCGAAGCCGTACCAGAGCGCGCTGGCTACGGCGGTAGTGGCGACCAGCCGAACCGCGATGATTGCCCAGTTGCCCGCCCTGCCGTAGCGGTCCATCCATATGTCAAACCAGCCAAAAAAGATGAAGACCATGATGTGGGTCATGTAAAGGCCGTAGCTGATGCGGCCATAGAAGGAGAGGGGTCCCCGGCGCAGCACTGCGTTGATGGGGTTCTTGGCCCCGGTCGAGGCAATCGAGGCAAGGACGGCGCCCGCAAAACAGGTGGCCAGCGCGGAATCGAGGTAGGCGGTTCCGCCGGCGATGGTCGCGGCGGCCAAGAAGCCCAGGACCGCCGCGATGAGGCCAATCCATAGCCACGCACGGCGAGCGATCGGGAGGGCGTAGAGTCCCAGCGCCAACAGACTGCCCAAAGCGATCCCGTCCAGATGGATGAGCGTATGGGTCGGCGTCATCCAGTGGAAATCCGCGTGGCGCAGCAGCGGCGAACTGAGCAATGCGGCGATCAGGATGGTCGCCAGCATCCACGGTTTGCGCAGAAAAAAAACCATGGGCGCCCAGAGCAGGTAATACTGCTGTTCGATCGCCAGCGACCAGGTGGGTCCGATGGCCGGAGGCAGATTCAGGTGAAAGAGATTCTGCACAAACAGGAAGTAAGCCAACCAGGGACCACCTTTGACGGCATCCCACGGATTCGGCCCGATGAACCAGCCGGAGAGCGCATAGCAAACCAGGAGCACCACCAGATACACAGGCCAGATGCGCAGCGCCCTGCGCCCATAGAAGTTGCGGAAGTAGTGGGGCTTGCCTTTCGATTGAATGAGAATCGACGTGATCAGAAAGCCGGAGAGGACAGAAGAGAATGACCCCTGCCCATCCCCATAGCGAGCCGTAGTAGATCCATGTGCCTTCAAGGCGCGGGTGGGAGTGGTCGAAGAGCACGCCCAGAACCGCAAGGCCGCGCAGGCCATCCAGTTCGGGCACTTGCGAGGGCAGCCAGGACGGGCGTGGGACCGCCCCCGGCGAGATTCTTTCGGGTGATTTAGCCACTATAGGAGTGAGCGGTCTCTTACGGATTAAGCCACTCCTTGTCGGGTCGAGTTATCAACCGTGCGTTGAAATATGCCTGATCCATATCCAGGATCGTCTTGATTGAATAACATCGATTGGTGTCGTCGCGTTCGACCAAGAAACATGAAATGTCGGTTCCATTCGAAGAGTGGAACGGTAAGAGTAGCTGCATCCTCCCTTCAGCGATAAAATCGATTGGGATTGCGGTCTTGTAATTCCGCCGAATCTTAGGAATTCGATTCTCGATCGCGCCGCGAAGATAGTTCCTGACAGATTCGTCTGTCGCGTCGGTTGGGAATCCAGAGCGCTCTTTTGCTCTGTCAAACATGTGCTCAAAGATATCTGTGTCCAGTGTGTAATCTGTATTGAAAACATAATCTCGACTGTCGGTCGAATACCAAGCTAGCTTAGGAAGTCTCATGCCGAAATCCAGTCGGAAAACCGGGGATCTTGCGGTTTCTGTTCCTTTGTAAACCCAATCAGAAACAGGGACTATGCTTGCGCCAGCGTATCGTTCAAAAACGCAAAAAAGATCCGATCAGTGTTTATCCTGCAAACCCGAATTGAAGCAAATCCAATTCCCGTCTGCGCTCTCTATGAAATAATTCCCCGGTTCTCTTTGCTCTAGCTCGTTGAGTCGGACGAAAGTGTACTGGAGATAATTGCGAACTTTAGGTGGCTTATTCCGATATCGGTTCTCAAATTTAGGTTGAGTGAAATACCATGCATCTTTCCCTTCAAAGGTCTTCTCAGCAATAGCGACGAATAATGCATCAAAATCATGCACACCAGTGAGAGGATCTGTTGATGGGTGAAAATGTCCGAAGGCAGTTTGACGGTTCTGTTCTCTGGCTTTAGTGAATAATGATTCGTACCGTGCGGGTTAGGTGTGGTCTCGAAAGTGTTGGCCCTCACCGTTCAGTGAGGGCCTTTTGTGAAGTAAGAACCGTTTTGTGTGAAAAGTGGAGCGGTGTGTTTTGTGAAATGCGCCGAGAGGCTTATCTCATACAACGGCACCTTTATGAAGTAAGTTTACCAAAAAACGGCGCGACCTGCAATCGCCTCTGAACAAAAAGCAGAGATCATACGCATTTCGCATTGTATATTCCCGCTATCCAGCCGCTAGCTGCTTGGC